>CAVPAB010000007.1:0-108497 GCA_963701405.1 uncultured Alphaproteobacteria bacterium
TCGGGTCGTTCTTTTGGGACGCATTCCTGGACGCGAGGGCTTCTATAAGCTTCATAGAAGTGACCAGGCCGCCCAGGTGCGTGGGTTCGCTTTCTGCCTCATACAGGGAAGCGTTCTGTTCTTTAACGTCGATCAGATCAAGATGCGCCTTTGGGAGATTCTTGATGAATTGGAGACAGGTACGCGCTGGTTCGTTTTGGACGCAGGAGCAGTATCAATGGTTGACAGCAGTGGCGCGGAGTTGCTCGAGGAATTTAGATCAGAACTGGAGCGCAGAAACATCCTTTTGGCCATTGCAGAATTGAATTATGAGCCGAGGAAGCTTCTGGAACGCGCCGGGCTTATTGACGCCATAACCCCCGCGATGGTCTTCGATGACATGGAGGACGCGCTTCGCCTAATTCCGCGACATCAGCCGACGGAGACTGGTTAGGGCGCGGGGTGTACAATCCGGGAGGCGCGCGATGGCCTATGTTGTTATAGTCTCTCAAGCCGAGCAGCATTTGGGAATAAGCGACTAGCGATGTTAAAATACGCAAACGCCTTGTCCGCCGAGCGTTAATTCGAGGAGCGTCGCGTCATGGAAGCAACAAAGAGCGTCAAGCAAGAGAAGAAAGCGGACAAAGTCCGCAAAGGAGACAAGCTCGGAAAGCGGGGCAAACTGAAGCGGCAGACCTACGAGGAGCAACTCGAGGAACTACAGGGCGAGCTTGTCGCGCTTCAAGAATGGGTGAAGCAGCAGGGTCTCAAAATCTGCATTGTATTTGAAGGGCGCGATGGCGCTGGCAAAGGGGGGGCCATCAAAGCCATCATGGAACGGGTCAGCCCCCGAACCTTCCGCGTTATTGCGCTGCCAGCGCCAAGCGACCGAGAGAAATCGCAGATGTTCCTTCAGCGGTATCTGCCGCATCTCCCGGCAGGCGGCGAGATCGTCATCTTTGATCGCAGTTGGTATAATCGGGCTGGCGTCGAGCGAGTTATGAATTATTGCACGGACGAGCAGTCGAAGCGATTCCTCGAAGTAGCTCCTGGCGTGGAGAAGGCCTTTGTGAAGTCTGGGATCATCCTCATCAAGTTCTGGCTTGAAGTCAGCGAAGAGGAGCAGACGCGGAGGATCAAGGATCGGATGCACGATCCACGCAAGCTCTGGAAGCTTAGCCCCATGGATCTGAAATCGTACAGCAGATGGTATGATTACTCGCGGGCACGCGATGAGATGTTCCAGAAAACAGATACACCTTGGGCGCCATGGTTCGTCGTTCCTTCTGACGACAAGAGGCGCGCGCGCCTCAATATCATCCGGCATATTCTTGCTTCCACACCCTACAAGCAGATCAAGAAGAAGAAGATCGCACTCCCGGATAGACAGAAGAGAGGCGACTACAAGGATCCAAACTATCCTGTGAAACAGGTAGAGCAATTCTACTGAGCCAGCCGCGCTGCCTGTGCATACGAGGTGGCGCCAGACCTCGGCAGGACGCTGATCAGTCGGAGAACAGGCGGATTTAACCGCGCCCATTATCGGAAAAGGCGATGGAGCGGCAATGCGCTCCATTCGCGCAAGACAACATTATGAAATCCTCAGTCGTTCAGCAGCGAAGCGGTATGCCGCGCAATCATGAGTTCCTCGTTGGTGCGGGATGACCATTGACCGTCACGGAGCTGCCATCGGTGGAGATGCACGCGTCGCCCCTTTTGCGTTGAGCTCCTGATCGAGCCGGAGCCCCAACCACCCGAGTCGCGCGACAATCCGCGGATCGCATCGTTGCGGAATTTTCGCCGATGCCCGCGGTAAAGACAAAGCCATCAATTCCGCCGAGCGCCGAGGTGAGCGCGCCCGACGCTCAATCGCCACACGATATGCGAAGTAGTCCAACGCGAAGGCGGCCGCCGGATCGGGGCTGGCCTCAAGATCACGCACATCGTTGCTGATGCCCGGACAAGTCCCTTCAGGCCGCACTCGCTGTATAAGAAGCTGTTGAACTTCTTCGCCGGTCATGTGCTCTTGGTTGAGGAGATAGAGGACGACGCCCGGGTCGAGCTGACCGGGGCGCGTTCCCATGGGAAGCCCGTCAAGCGCAGTGAACCCCATCGTCGATTTCAACGCTGCGTCCGTCAAGAAGCGCGCACATCGAAGCGCCGCTTCCCAGGTGCGCGACAATAACTCGTCCGCGCGCGAGTTCAGGGTCGATCTCACGAAGCCGCTCGCGCGATGTACTCATACGACAGGCCGTGAAAGCCGTAGCGTCGCACGCCACGCTCGTAATAGACCTTGCGGTAGCGCGTAGTGATCGGCGAGCGCGTCGTGGCTTCGATGGAAGGCCGTGTCGAAGCAAGCGACCTGCGGCAGATCGGGAAATCGCTTCAAGCAGGCTGTAAATGGGCGCGAGGTTGTGCGGCTGATGCAATGGCGCAAGCGGCGAAAGCTGCGAAAGCTTGTCCAGGATGCCTTTGTTTACGCGAACGGAGCGGTCGTAGTCAGGCCCTCCATGCACAACCCGGTGGCCGACGGCGCCGGGCCGCAGGTCACGTGATTCCCGCAGCCATTCGCCAGCAAGTCGCACCGCGGCGCCCTGGTCGGGTACGCGCGACAGCCTCGTAACTTTCGTCAACAAGGGTCAGACCTTCGGCTTTCGCCTGCAACCGGGGACGCACCCCAATTCCGTCCACCTGACCCTTGATCAATGGCGTGATGTTCTGGCCTTTGACGCCAAACAGCTGGAACTTGAGACTGGAAGATCCAGCATTGACGACCAGAATTGTATCCATGCTCAACTCGCCGCAATTGCTGCAGCAGCCTGAGCGCGACGCGCAGCTGCGTACAGGACGGCCACAGCAGCCGACGCCATGCGAGACCGGACCGAGATTTGCGCGAGACGTGAGAATGATCGGAACGCGCGCTCCCAATACAATTCCAGCGGCGTCGGCCTTCGCGAGGAATGTGAGGTTTTTGGCGAGCATGTTGCCGGACTCTAGATCAGGCACGACAAGAATTTGGGCTCGACCAGCGACTTCTGATTTAATCCCCTTAATCCTCGCGGCTTCTGGATCTATTGCGTTGTCGAAAGCAAGCGGTCCGTCGAGCAACCCTCCGGTAATCTGGCCGCGGTCCGCCATCTTGCACAGCGCCGCAGCCTCGATTGTTGAAGGGATCTTTGTCGTCACAGTCTCTACTGCCGAAAGTATGGCGACGCGGGGTTCGCCAAGGCCAATGTCACGATAAAGATCAATCGCATTTTGTACGATGTCGCGCTTAACATCGAGGTCCGGCGCAATATTGATGGCGGCATCCGTGATGAAGATTGTCTCGTCGTATGTCGGAACGTCCATAATGAACACGTGGCTGATACGGCGCGCCGTACGAAGGCCAGTTGAACCGGACGTCACCGCGCGCATAAGTTCGTCCGTGTGAAGGCTGCCTTTCATCAGCACCTCTCCGCGCCCCTGGTGGATCAGTTCAACGGCACGCGCTGCAGCCGCGTCGCTGTGGGGTACATCAACGATCTCATAGGGCTTCAAGTTGATGTTCGATGCTGCCGCGACAGATGCTATCTTCGCAGCTGGTCCGACCAGAATTGGTTTGATCAAACCCAATTCTGCCGCTTCGATAGCCCCGCGTAACGACGTTTCATCACACGGATGAACGACGACCGTCGATGCAGGCTGAGCCTCGCGAGCTTTCGCGATCAGTCTGTCGTACTTGCTCATCTTGTCAGCTCCGATAGCGGCGAAGTATTCTCAGGAAGCCTGCCGGGCCACGGGGGGTTCTGCGCGCAAGGTGGCTCGCGCTCCAAACAAACTGCGCACCCTGGCCACTTTCTGTCTTTCTTGCGCCGACAAGGCCGCCGCTTGTCTGCAGGACCTTTTCAATGAAGTCGACAGCCTTCGCGCACGCGTCCGGATCGTCGGGAAGCATTGTCGGTATTGCAGCCATTGCGGCCTCTTCGATCGATGAGCAACATGTAGAACTGCTCGCGAACCATTTTCTTGAACGCAACAAGTGATGTGTTCGAATTTGCTTCGCGGATTTGCCTCACCGCCTCGAATCCGCGCTCGTCAATGGAGGCACGATCTAGCCCCGCGTAAAGCAGCCCGCGTACCGTCGCCTCGCTGATCCCTCCCTCTCCGATGCGGGACCTGAGTTCCGCGATGCGCGCGTCCTGCAACTGCCGATGGAGAGGATCCTTTGCAACGCGACGCAAGGGCCTGTCCGATTTTGGATCAACACCCATCGCCGACTGAAGCACCGGATTTCCGTAGACCGAGAAGAATATCTTTTCCGACATCGACTCGCTTGCAGCTCGGAACTTTTCCAAGCCTTCGACGATCTGCGTGGACATCCTTTCCTGCGCCGCTAGGAGTGGATTTTCTGCGTCAACTTGCCTGCGATCATTGCGGATCTCCTCCGCCAGACTACCCACCGACGCCATCAGGGGATTGGCGTCCGAGAACAATTGATATTGAAGTCGCAAGGGATGGATCTGCTGCATCAGCTCAGCGGTAAAGGGATTTGCAAACGCCTTGATAAACGGCTGCGCATACGTGCGGTACAACGCGCTGTTCATTTCCGAAAGGCGCGCCGCAGTCGCAAAGCAGCGGTCGTCGGCTGCATCGTTTCCACCAAGCGCACGGATGTCGTCGAGCGTCCGCGCCTCGCAGCGCATCACCCACTCGCCTTCCCCCATATCGTCGTGCGGTGCGTTGGTTGCGCGTGGCTCAAAGACAGCTTCGTAGAGCCCCGGAGGCAATGTGTCGATGAGATCGATGTTGCTTGATAACTCGCCATGTTCCTTGCGCGCGACCCCGGACGAAACAAAGATTCCAAGGTGGCCGACAGATTCATGAACGGTGTAGACGATTGTCTGCCCGAAGCTGCGGATGTCCTCGGTCGTTTCGTAAAGATCGAGGATCCAGCCGAGCGCTTGCTGGGGCGGCGTGATGTTGTCGCCCTTCGAGCAGAAAACTACGATAGGTGAACGAATGTTGCGCAGATCGACTGCGGTGCCGTCCGGCGTATGGATTCTCCCTGCAGCGAGATTATTGCCGACGAAGAGTTCATCGACGATAAACTGTATCTCCTCCGCGTTGAGGTTGATGTGACCGCCCCACCATTGCTCGAAGCCGAGGTAACGTGGGCCTTCGGTATCGATCTTGGAGTACAGGTTGTATTGCTTGCTCCAAAGAGTGTTTGCTGGGTTTTGACTTTCGAAATTCTGTACAAGCGAGGCCCCGTCAAACTTTCCGCAGCCAAGATCCCCCGCCAACGTTGCAAGCCAGCTACCTCCCAGAAGCCCGCCGCTGTAGCGCATCGGGTATTGCCCATGTACGCCGTTCCAGTAGGACAGCGGCGAACCGGCGACGATGATCGGCCCGAATAGTTCGGGACGCACGGCGGCGACCATCATGACTGCCCAGCCTGCCTGGCAGTTGCCGATAACGCAGGGCTTGCCTTCTGCGTCAGGATGAAGGGCCGCGACTTTCTCGAGGAATGCTGCTTCCGCCAGCCCAATGTCAGCGATCGTCTGGCCGGGTTCAGGCTCTGGCAAAAAGCCAACAAAGTAGCATGCGTGTCCCGCTTTGAGCGCTACTCCAACCTCACTGTCGGCTTTGAAGCCGCCAATCCCGGGCCCGTGCCCCGCCCGTGGGTCGACGATGACGAATGGTCGACGCCGCGGATCGATTTCACATCCCTCAGGCGGCATGATGCTCGCCAGCAGGTAATTGACGGGGCGCGGAAGAGTCCGTCCGTCCATGACAAGTTCAAACTCATAGCTCAGAACATGTGGCACTGCCTTTGCGAGATGCTCGCGATACTGATTGCCGCGTTCACGCATCACGTCGAGATAAAGCACCGATCTTTGAAGTGCATCGGTCATGTATTCCGACCAAGCCTGAACAGGCGTCTCGAACATCTTCTTCATGGCCTCTGCGGCCTTCATCGACTCGTCGGACATTTGCGTAACTCCACTGAACTTCGAGAGCGTACTTACCCCCACTTGAGCGTCATTCCGACATCGCCCGGCATACCATTTGGGAAGCTCACGATCTGCGCATTGAGCTTGTAGCCCTTGTTCCGTAGATATTTATGCCAGAACTCAAAGATCTCCCGGGGAAGCCCCGTCAAGGTCTCCGGCCATTCCGCCTCGCCCTGGTTTATGGCGCGCCCCTTGTCCGTGCAAAATTCGTTGGGGAAGCGGTAAACCTCGACTTCGGTCTTCCCGTCGGCCGCGGCGCGCGCGATGATCTTGGCCGCCCGCTTCATCCGCATTTCGTCGGAAACGCCCGAAGGCTTGCGAAACTGCGCGAGCAGATCCTTCTTTTCAGCCTCGGCCTTCTCCTTGGCCTTCATCGCCCGTACGGCGGCATCAGCTTCCGCCTGCGCAACTTTCATTGCGAGTTCCTTTGCGCTCGGGAGGAGATCTTCCAGGCCTGCCATCTTGTAACTCCATGCTGCGAATAGAAGGATTGTTGTCCAATCCGAATGAAATTCGTGCTCAATCGATGATGTGATACCCACCGTCCACGTAGAGCGTGTCACCCGTGATAAGGCGCGCTGCATCGTGCGCGAGGAACGCCGTGGCGACGCCAACGTCCTCAATGCTGATGAGCTGCCGCACAGGAGCCTTACGTTCCGCCTTGTCGAGCAGCTCGTCGAATTCCGGGATCCCGGAAGCTGCTCGCGTCGCAAGGGGCCCCGGTGATATTGCATGCACGCGGATACCCTTAGGCCCGAGTTCCGAAGCGAGGTATCTGACTGCGCTTTCGAGCGCCGCTTTCGCCACACCCATGATGTTGTAGTTTTCCACGACCATCTGGCTACCGTAGTACGTCATCGTGAATAGCGTTCCACCGTTCTTCATCAACGGCTCGGCAAGATGCGCCATTCGAATGAAGGACCAGCAGGAGACTTCCATCGTGGCGGAAAAGCCCGCACGGCTCACATCGACAACGCGGCCCTGTAGCGCATCCTTGGGCGAGAAGGCGATGGAGTGGACGAGGAAGTCGATTTCGCCCCAGGTTTCTGAAATGCGGTCGAACACGGCCTCCGCCTGACCTTCGACGTTCATATCGAGCGGCATGAAGATCGGCAACTCGAGGGCCTTCGCAAGCGGCTCGACGTATGGACGGGCCTTCTCATTGAGATAGGTGATCGCGACCTCGGCGCCAAACGCCCTGAACGCCTTTGCACACCCCCACGCGATGGATTTGTCGTTGGCGACGCCTACCACAAGTCCCTTTTTGCCCTCAAGGAGCCGCGCCTTAACAGAAGGAATCATCATCCGCTCCGCGAACTGAAACTAAGATCATCGTTCTTGGCTCACCCGAGACCACATCGTTGCGTCGGATGCTCATCGGAAGATTTTGATTATACGAGCACTTTCGCCGAAGTCACCGCTCTTTGTTGAGACCGCAGGTCTCAATCCGACAAATTTGTTTCAGATCAAGCCATCGTGAACCGAGGCTTATTATAGGTCGCCTGCGGAACTGGCTGAGCCCCGCCGACCCGTTCTCGCGATGGTGCAAGGCTTCATTATGCCTCGTTTCTGGACCATGCGACAATTTACCAAGTGGCTTGCCCACGCTGAGGCGAGGGCGAACGGCTAGAATGGTTGCAGGTCCATTTCGGGAATGTCGCCCCCAATAATCAACTTCGCCGATGTGACAGCGCGAATGGCGTCCAGAGTGACGCCGGGTCCGCGTTCACGCAGAATCAATCCCTCATCCGACGGTTCGATAACCGCCAACTCTGTGACGATCAAACTGACGCGGCGTTGTGCGGTCAGTGGCAGGCTACATTGCGGCACGATTTTTGGGTCGCCCTTGGCGGCGTGAACCATCGCGACGATCACACGCTTCGCGCCCGCGACCAAGTCCATTGCGCCGCCCATGCCGGGCACCATCTTGCCTGGCACCATCCAGTTCGCCAGATAGCCGCGTTCATCAACTTGCAGGCCACCCAAGACCGTCATGTCCAAATGTCCGCCGCGGATAAGCCCAAAGCTCATGGCGCTGTCGATTGAGGCGGCCCCCGGAACGGCGGTGACAAAGCCGCCGCCGGCATCGGTGAGGTTAGCCTCCTCCATGCCTTCGGGGGGACGCGCGCCAAGGCCTATCACGCCGTTTTCGGCCTGGAAGAAAACTTCGATGCCCGGCGGCAGGAAATTCGCCACCAGACTGGGCAGGCCGATGCCCAGATTGACCAGCATTCCGCTCTTGATTTCGCGCGCCACACGGCGAGCGATAATGTCCTTGGGTGATTGGCCGACTTCCGCACTGACCTTGGCCATCACGTGCCCCTTTCAAGCAGATAATCGACGACGACCCCGGGCGTTTTCACCGCATCTGGGGTAATCATGCCGACCGGCAGAATATGGTCGGCCTCGGCGATCACGGTATCAGCGGCCAACGCCATCACCGGGTTAAAATTGTGTGCGGTCAATGTGTACGCCAAGTTCCCGTAGTAATCGGCATGGTGGCAGCCCAGCAGGGCGAAATCTCCGCGGATCGGGCGTTCAAGGATGAAGCGTTTCCCATCGACCTCAATAATCTGCTTGTGCTCTTCGACTGAAGTGCCGAGACCTGTCGCTGTCAGAATGCCTCCCAGTCCGTAACCGCCAGCGCGGATGCGTTCGACGAGGGTGCCCTGCGGCACGAGTTCGATCGCCAGATCCCCGGCAATCATCCGTTTCTGCGCCACCGGGTTCAAGCCTATATGCGAGACGATGGCCCGAGTCACTTGACCAGACACCACCAGTCTTCCGATGCCTTTGTCCGGCGTACACAGGTCATTACACACCACCGTCAGATCTCCGACGGCACATTCAAGTAACGCATCAATTACTCGATGAGCGGAGCCAACTCCCATGAAGCCTGAAACAAGCAAAGTTGATCCGGCCGGGATCATTGCTGCTGCGGCGGCTGGCTTGATAGAACGTTTCAAAATGGCGTCCTCTTAGTGCCGACGTTCCAACAACTTCCCTCAAGTCACACGCGGGACCTTGGCCCGAGGTCTTGGTCAGCAGCCTCGTCAGTTTAGAACGAAGCTCCTTGTTGCACGGTCGGCACGGCGGGCCAATTAGCGCTTTGGTCCACATTGACACGGGGGCAAAACAAGCATCAATCCTCGCGAACGGGGCCAGACCTCGTGGTTCGCCGGCGCCTGTGGACCAGCCTTGCAACCCGATCTCAATATCGGACGCAGGCAAGTGGTGTGCGATTGGCGCCGTCACAAAAGCCTTGCACACTTGCGACGATGCAAAACATTCCATCTCACAGCAAGTCTGAGCCGCGAATTGTGTGATTGGCTCAATTGGAACTGCTGTGACGCATGTCAAAGATGATCCTCGCTGATAGAGCGAGGAGCAACGCGTACAGCCCAGAATTGGCTCAAGGCCGTTGATCTAACCGACGCATGCAAGCGGCATACGCATTATACCTTGCAACAGAGGTCGGGTCATTCGGGTCGCTACTCTGCAGAGGTATTTTTTGCGCCTCCGCAATGCACTGACGGATCGCCGCCTCCCTCTTGGGATCCTCGGCGACCTGCGCTGAAAGAAGAGTTACCGTTGCGAATAGCGAGAGCGCAGCAAGTGCCAGAATATTTCGCATTCCACCCTCCTGCATTGGCTTTAAAGTATGCGCCTGGCGCGCCTTAAATCAAAGAGAAATCAAAATTGTAAAACTGGCTTTATCGAAAACGACAGCTGGTCAGCTGCGGAAAGGCAGCAAAAAGCCCCCGCACATTTCAGGAGGTTCGGGGGCTTTTCATCCACTTGAGCTTGGACCGCCGTTCAGTGGAACTTGTAAAATGCAAAAGCCGGAGTGTTGTTCCGTCGTGAACTCAAGATCCTAGTGCACACATCGCCCAAGCGCCGGAGACAATTAAGCGCGATGGGGCCTGTGGACGTCGTCACGGTAGGCGTGAAGAGTGGTTGGCTGCCGCAAGCGGTAGGACAGCTAACATAACGGGGGGGGATGCTGTTGCTTCGATCACAGCGGAGCTAAATGCGCGGAGGCTCACCTCCGCGCACTTATTCCGCAGTCTAAAACATTACCTACGGTACGCTGCACGTCCTATTCCGCCCCGGTAAGCCACTGGCCTAGGTCGACCTAGCCGGCCGATGCCGGGCCGAGACCCTCCCCACATCGGTCCACCCGGCCTGCCGATGCCGGGCCTAAATCCGGGGCGACCGCCTATTGCACGTATGTTTCGTCTCAATTCGCGTGATGCAGAGCTGCGCAATGCCTCGTGCGGTTGTCCGCTCTACCCTGGGGTTTAAGCCCGCGGAGCGCATCGATTCAGATGCACGGTGCAGCAACATCACGGACTAGGGATGACGGCGCTCCGCAATATCGGCGCGCCACGAAGCCAGAGACGGTGAGGCAACGCTGGTTCCTGACCGCCAAAGCGCCAGCTGCCGCGCTTCACATCGCGAATGCCGCCGCTCTGCTCGTTGTGGCCGCGCCGTGCACCCCCGCGCCTACAGCCGCTCGGCTGTCCTAGCGCATCTGAAGTCGCTTTATTTTCGGTGCCGTTGACGTCGGTTCTACATGCCTTGTCGGATGTCTCGGCGAATGGCGCGGCCCTCCCGACGAACGCTTCGTCTCTCGGTCCGCCCACCGCGCCTAAACGCACGCCGCTCGACGCGGCGGATCCGCCGGTTTTGACGACGCACCGATCGATTGACGCGCCTACCAGCTCGCCGTTCCGTACCTGTTGGCGACGGCGGCGGCAAAGGTTGGGATTGAACGGGTGTTGAGAGTATGGGCGAAGCCGCCAACACGCAGGCTACCGCTCCAAAAGCGCTGAAGAAACTTCGACAAGTCATCGCTTCTAACATTTCGTCCTCCGTTCAATCATTGGCGTGCTCCCTTCGGTCGAAGGGCAAGGTCCTCTGCCGTGCAACCTGTCGTGGTGCTCACCAGTTCCCGAGCCTTTGTTCAAATTAGAGACGCCGTCCGTCCTTCCATTGTTGATCCGCGGGTAGCAGCCGAAAAGCACAATTGGCTTCAAGTTAGCTTTTTACTAGGAACAAACATCCTATCTTGCTTGGTCGAACAAACGCTCATGCTTCTCAAGCCTCACCGATCGGCTCGCTTCCGGAGTCGGTAGCTTCCATACCTTCTCGTATTTTTGAAACACGACCGTCATCGCCTCAAGAGTCTTTGGACCGACACAGTGGGTCCCAAAGAGGAAGCGGTGCGGATGCCGTTTAATTTGTTGATTATACCTTCAATGCGCTTCGCGCAGTTGAAGACTAAAGCGAGCGCGCCGTTTCATCTCGCACCAAGACGCTTGAACGTGCAATGTATCTCATTATGGCTCGGAGAACGCCTCCCAGACATTGCGTTGACGAGAATCAATATCTCGCCGTCATTATTGCACCTGCGCCATACCACGGCTTCGTATTCGCCATGGGCAAGAAGTGATGTGCTTCGACCATTCCCAATTCCACGCAAATGACAGCTCGTCGGAGAGATGCGGTGTAGTCACACCAGTGAAAAGGACTAGTTGGCCGTTCTCGAGCCCGAAGCGCGCGCCCTGTCCAAATTGCAAGGGCGACCGCAATTCCGCTGCCGTAGCGCGCACCAGATAAATCGCGACAGCATCACGATCAGAAATTGTGAACTGGGCTATCGCGGGGTGGAAGGCGACATTACTGTTCAGCCAAGAATGCGCCCTCCGCTCAGCTTAGGGCCCTAAGTCTGCTAGACTGGGCATGACCAACGCGGGCGGCGGCAGAACGCCGTGGGTGATCCACGTGTAGTTGTCTATAGAGCCACCGGCGAACGCCAGCGCGCGAGACAAGCAGGGTCTCCTGGGAGCGCACTTAGGAATCAGTGCGCCTTCTCCCAGGCCCGGGTATCCTTCTTTGCCTGATCGAACAGCCGGTCGTGGTTCTCGAGACGGACCATCCGACTGGCCTCCGGGGTCAGAAGCTTCCAGATCGCATCGTATTTGTGGAACACGTCGGTCATTTGTTCGGACTTTGCCGGCGCGACGCAATCGGTGCCGAAAAGGAATCGATGCGGATGGTCGTTTATTGCCGTGGCGACGCGTCTCATGCTCTCTGGCGATTCAACCGCGTATTTTGCGGTTTCATCCCAGGAAATGTCGAAGTAGACGTGATCGAGCTTAGGCTCCTTGAGCGCGCGCACGATCAGTTCCGACTGGTTCTCAATAGGTTTTACGACGCGTCCCAAGCCGATATGCGCCCATATGATCTTTGTCTTTGGATGGCGCTCGAACAATTCCCTTGTCTGCCGGGCGAGAAAGGCCGGCTGGCCGGGCTTAGGGAATGGTCTGTCGATATCGGTATGAATCATAGCGATCATGCCGACCTCGCCTGCGAAATTGAGAATTCGGTCTAGGGCGGGATTTGTAAGAGTGGCTTTCTCGCCGGCGATCTTTGACGACACGAATTCCTTGTAGACCGAGAACTCGCCGATGCCGCAGAAGACACCGGGGAACGTCTTGAGTACGCGACGGATATGATCCACGCCATACATGTCGGCAGGGTTGAAGCCCGTGATCATCGGATCGAAGCGCGCCTGCTCCTCCGGCGTGAGCGACTTGTAGGCCATGGCGACAAAGGCGTCTGTGAACGAATAATAATAGAGCGGGGCATCCGCCTGCATGTAGTAGGTAGGTGCAAAGTCGCCGCATTCGGCATGCGACCAGGTTTGCTGAAGGGGAAGGCCGAACAACGTCGAGCGCTTGATCGTCGTGCCCATCATCTTCAGAAGGTCGCGGATGTTAGGTCCCTCCTGGATGTAGTTGGTGAAGTGAACGTGGGTGTCGCTGAACTCATACTGGGGGGTCTGTGCCGCCGGCACCTGTTCCTGCAACGCTGCCATGGTCGTGTCTCCGTTCGCATCTGTGAGTGAAAATGCCTCAGTCTCCAGAAGTCCAGGCTATTTCGCGAGTAGCGTTCAGGGCTCGGCGTCGCACGAGCAGTTTGCAGCGACCAAACGTACCAATCCCGCGCAATGCGACGAAAGCTTGCGGACATACTGCGGACACGAAATTGAAAGGGGGCGCTCCGACAATGCGAAACGCCCCGTAACTTTCTGATTCTGTTGGTGAGCGCGCTGGGACTCGAACCCAGGACCCTCTGATTAAAAGTCAGATGCTCTACCGGCTGAGCTACGCGCTCCCTCGACGGGGCTTTCGCCCGTCACAGGGTCATCGCCATGGCGAAGTGGGCCTGAGTTACCCCCCGGGGGCCGCACGGTCAAGCGACAGGCCGCCTAGAGGGTGTAGTATTCAGCGACGAGCCAGACGACGGCAAACACGACGCTCGCCACCAGCGTCGTCCACAGGGCCTTCATGCCGAGCCGCGGATTGGCCGGCGCGCCGGGGTCGGAGCCCGCGGGTCCGCCCCCCTCCTCGTGGAGAGAGCGAACGCCGAACGGCAGGATGGCGAAGAGAACCGTCCACCAGATCGTGAAAAAGACGGCGATCGAAAGCGAAAGGCTCATGCGTTCCAAAATCCTACTCGGCGGGGCCGGCTTCCGGCTGGGGCGCAGGGCGACGCCGGCCCGAAACGCGGGCGATGTTCGTCTCCATGCGGCGGACCATCAGCCGGACCAGATAGAGGCCGAACTGCGGATTTTGGAAATATAGCTGCTCGAAATCCTGATATGTGATGCGATAAATGCGCACATCGCTCACGCCCAAGGCGCTCGACATGCGTTTTCCGGTGCTGGAGAACAGCCCCATCTCGCCGAAAAGCGCGCCCGGCCCCAGGATGACGCCGAGGTCAGGCAGGCTCACCTGCCCCTCCGCGATCACGTAGGCGGAATCGGCGTCCGCGCCCTTCTCGAAGAGGATTTCACCAGCCTTGAGCTCGAGCGGCTTCATGAACGGCCGCAGCCAGTCGAAATCGAGTTCGCCGCGCGTCTGCGCGCGCTTCACGTCCGAGGTGAGCTTCTGCATCTCGCGGAGACGGACGACGTTGAGCGGCAGCAGGATGGCGCTGCCGACAAGGTTGGGAATATTGCCCGACCAGATGGAATAGATGATCGCGAACGCGTTGGCGGCGATGACCGCGATGCGCAGCGGGATCATCGTCTTGGAATAGAAGGCGAAGAGACTGCAGGCGGCCGCGGCCCAACCGAACACTTCCATGAAATGGAAATTCACAAGCGGCTCCCATTTGCCGGCGCGAGGGCTACCGCCTGGCTTGCAAGACCGCCTCGAACCATCCTGAATGCATACAGGAAAGTGAAGGGCTCGCAACTTGCCGGCCAGATTGCAGGGGCCAGCGCTCCATCCGGCCGAACACGCGCGGACAGGCTTGCAACGGGGCCGGAACTCGGCTCAAAAGCCCGGACACATTGCCGGGGAGGCGCGATCATGACGGGGAAGGCAGTCGGGGGCGGAGCGGCGGTGGAGTTTTTCGTCCGTCCCAGGTCGATCGCGATCATCGGTTTCTCCTCGAAGCCGCTATCGCCGGGCCGCAATATCCTCGCCAACCTGGTGCAGAACGGCTACCCGGCGCAAATCCATCTCGTGGGGCGCAGCGGGGGCGAGGCGGACGGGCTCCCGGTTCTGACGGACGTCGACATGCTCCCCGAGGGCGTGGAACTGGCGATCTTCTGCCTGCCTGGCAGCGGCGTGGCCGAAGCGATGGCGGCCTGCGCCCGCCGCAAGGTGCGCTCTGCCATCGTCTTCGCGGCGGGCTTTGCCGAAATGGGCGAACGCGCGCAGCAGGACGAGATCGCCCGCATCGCCGCCGAGGGCGGCATCGCGCTGCTTGGCCCCAATTGCCTCGGCTACACCAATTTCATCGACGGCCTGCATGTCGGCTTCGTCGCCGCCATGAAGATACAGCGCATGGCGCAGGGCCGCGATCCGGCGCTCGCCATCATCTCCCACAGCGGCGGACTGATGTCGCATATCCGCCAGGGCCTCGAGCAGCGCGACCTGCCGGTCGGCTACACGATCAACACGGGCAACGAGGCGGGCGTCGGCATCGCCGACTTCGTCGATTACCTCGCGCAGGACGCACGCATCAGCGCGATCATCGTGTACGTCGAGGAAGTGCGTGATCCACAGGCCTTTCTTGCCGCCGCCGCCCGTGCGCGCGCCGCCGGCAAACCCGTGCTGATGATGCACCCCGGCCGCAGCGCCAAGGCGCAGGAAGCCACCATGTCGCATACGGGCGCGCTCGCGGGCGATCACGCGGCCATGCGCGCCATCGTGAGCCGCGCGGGCATTCTCTTCATCGACACCGTAGACGAGCTGATCGACGCGGCCGAAATTCTGGCGCGCTTTCCCAAGGCGCCGACGAAAGGCGCCGGCGTCGTCACCTTCTCGGGCGCGTTCTGCGCCATCTCGCATGATTTCTGCGAGGAGATCGGCCTCGACCTGCCGCCGCTCTCGCCAGACAGCGAAAAGATCCTGCGGGCCGCCCTGCCCGTTTTTGCGACGCCGCGCAATCCGCTCGATCTCACCACCGCGCCCGTCTGGCAACCGGACCTGATGCGCACCGGCACGAAGACGCTGCTCGACGATCCCGCCATCGGCAGCGTCGTGATCTCGATCACACTGGCGACGCCGCAGCAGGGCATGAATTACCTCAACGCGGTTCTGGAAGCGCTGCCCGGCAACGAGAAGCCGCTGGTCCTTTCGCTGCTGGGCGACCGCACGCCGCTGCCGCCCGAGTTCGTCGCGCTGGCGCGCGAGCATCGCGTCATCGTCTCGCGTTCGGCGGAGCGTTCGCTGCGCGCCATGGCGCGCATCACCGAGTATGGGCGCACGCTGGCGCGGTTCGACGCCAGGGCGCCAGCGCAGACGTTCTCCGGACTGCCCGCGCTTGGCGAGGGGCCGCAGCCCGAATGGCTGGGCAAGCAGGTGTTGCGCGCCATCGGCGTGCGCACGCCAGGCGGCGATCTTGCCCGCAGCGCTGATGAAGCTGCGGCGATCGCGGCGCGCATCGGCTTTCCGGTGGCGATGAAGGCGCAGGCCGCGGACCTCGCCCACAAGACGGAAGCAGGCGGCGTTCTCCTCAACATCGCCGACGCGGACGCGGCGCGCGCTGCATACGAGACGCTGCGCGCCAATGTCCTTCGCGCGCAGCCGGGCGTCGCGCTCGACGGCGTGCTCGTCGAGAAGATGTCGAAGCGCGGACTCGAACTCGTCGTCGGGGCGCGGCGCGATCCGCGCTGGGGACCGGTCGTCGTCATCGGCCTCGGCGGCACGCTGATCGAAGCCATCGGCGACGTGCGCCTGCTGCCGCCCGACCTGACGGAAGACGACATCGCCGCACAATTCCGCAAGCTCAAGACCGCGCGCCTGCTCGATGGATTCCGCGGCGCGCCGGCCGTCGACGTCGAGGCGGCCGCGAGCGTGGCGGCGCGCATCGGTTCGCTGATGCTCGCAGAGCCTTCGATCATGGAGATCGACGTCAATCCGCTGATGGCGCACGCGCGCGGCGAAGGCGTGACAGCGCTCGACGCGCTCATCGTTACACGAAAGGGGCAGGCCGCATGAGCGAGAACCTCGTCACCTACGAACGCGACGGCGACATCGCGCTGGTCGGCCTCGACAGGCAGGACAAGCGCAACGCGGTGAACGACGAGCTGATGCGCCAGTTGCGCACGGCCATCGAGCGCGCCGTGGACGAGGCGCGCGTCGGCGTGCTCTTCGGACATGGCGCGCATTTCTCCGCCGGCCTCGACCTTGCCGAAGCCGCGACATGGCTCGGCGCCGATCAGGAGACGCGGCGCAAGCGGCGCGGCAGGTGGCATCCGGTTCTCGACCTCATGGCGCGCGGGTCCATTCCGTGGGTCGCGGCGCTCCAGGGCGCGTGCATCGGCGGCGGTCTGGAGATCGCGTCGGCCGCGCATATCCGCGTCGCGGACGAGACGACGTTCTTCGCGCTGCCGGAAGGCCAGCGCGGCATTTTCGTCGGCGGCGGCGGTTCCGTGCGCATCCAGCGTCTGCTGGGCTACGCGCGCATGGCGGACCTGATGCTGACGGGCCGCGTGCTCACGGCGGCGGAAGGCGAGCGCTACAATCTGTGCCAGTACGTGGAGCCCGCCGGCCAATCGCTTGCGCGTGCGAAATCGCTGGCCGCGCGCATCGCGAAGAATGCGCCGCTGACGAACTGGGCGGTCGCCGCCTGCCTGCCGCGCGTGAACGACGCCTCGCACGAGGACGGCCTCTTCATGGAGACTCTCATCAGCACGGCGGTGGCGAGCGAGCAGAGCCAGGAGCGCCTCAAGGCGTTCAACGAAAAGCGCGCGGACCGCCTGCCCGAGCCCGGCAAGTCAGGCGACCAGATCTAGCGGAGCACGGAAATGGCCCTGCGGGACAATGCGATCGTCGGCTACGCGGAGACGAAGATCGTCGAGAAGAGCGAGCGCGACGTCTGGGAGCTGGGCGCCGAAATCCTCGAAACGCTTCTCGACAAGACCGGCTTCGAGAAGGGCGAGATCGACGGCCTGATCCTGTCGTCATCGATGACCGGCGCCGGCAACTGCTTCTGGTCGCAGGCGACCGCCGACCAGCTCGCGCTGGAACTCGACTTCTGCCAGACCGTCGATATCGGCGGCTGCTCGCCGCTCGGCGCGCTCGCGCGCGCGTGCGCCGCCATCGACGCCGGGCTCTGCACGACCGTGCTGTGTCTTTACGCCGACACGCAGGTCGGCTGAGAACAACCAGCGCCAGCGGCATCGTTCCACGGCGAGTGGACGCTGCCGCTCGGCTATCTCGGGCCGCCTGCGGCGTTCGGCTTCATCAGCAAGCGCTACGAGCACCAGTTCGGGCTCGACTACGCCGATGCTCGGCAAGCTCGCCGTCGCGCAGCGCAACCACGCCATGCTCAACGACAACGCCTGCGAGAAGCTGCGCAAGCCGATCACCGTCGACGACTACCTCAACTCGCGCATGATCGCCGATCCCGATCCGGCTGCTCGACAGCGTGATGGTGTGCGACGGCGCGAGCGGGCTCATCGTGACCAGCCGAAGAACGCCAAGCAGAAAGGGCTGTCGAAGATCGTCGTGCCGATCGGCTATGGCGAGCGCACCAACTACCGCGCCGGCGAGACCATCGTCGATGTGACCGAAACGGGCCACCTTGTCGCCGGCCAGCGCGCGTTCGCGCAGGCGGGACTGACGCCGAACGACATCGCCTCGTTCCATCCTTATGACGACTTCATCATCGCCATCATGCTGCAGCTCGAAATGCTCGGCTTCTGCAAGCACGGCCAGGGCTGCGACTTCATCCGCGAGCACAGACTTCGCCCACACCGGCGACCTGCCGCTCAACACCGGCGGCGGGCAGATTTCGGCCGGACAATGCGGCCTCGCCGGCGGCGGCACCAACCTCATCGAGGCGGTGCGGCAGTTGTTCGGCGAAGGCGGCAAGCGGCAGGTGCAGCAACACGCGCAACGCGCTCGTGACCGGCATCGGCGGCATTCCCTACGGCCGCAACTGGAATTCGAGCGTCGTCATGATCCTGACGCCCGGAGCGTGATGAAGCGATGAGCGTCATCAACGACACACTGAGACGTCGCCGCGCGAGGCGCCGAAGCCGCGCACGTTCTCCAAGCCCTATCTGGGACGCGACGCGCGAGAAGAGACTTGCTGCTGCAGTACGATCCTGCGAGTCGGCAAGTATCAGTTCTACCCGCGTGCGACGAGCATCTACACGGGCCGCCGCGACTCTCGAATGGCGCGAGGTCATCCGGCAAGGGCGCAGTGCATTCCTTCACCATCGCGCGCCGCGCGCGCCCGCCGTTCCAGGGCCAGGAGCCGTTCTTCATCGCCGTCGTGACGCTCGACGAAGGCGTGAACGTGATGGGCAACATGGTGGACTGCAGCCTCGAGGACATGAAGATCGGCCTGCGCGTGAAGCCGTACTGGTCGCCGCTGCCCGATGGAACGCACCTGCTGATGTTCACGCCCGACCGATAGCGGTCAGACCTGCTCGAGCTCGACGAGCGTGCCGCAGAAGTCCTTGGGGTGCAGGAACAGAACCGGCTTTCCATGCGCGCCGATCCTGGGCTCTCCGTCGCCGAGCACGCGCGCTCCATCCGCCCTCAGCCGGTCGCGGGCGGCGATGATGTCGTCCACCTCGTAACAGACATGATGCATCCCGCCGTCGGGGTTCTTCTCGAGGAATTTCGCGATGGGCGAATTGGCGCCCAGCGGCTCCAGAAGTTCGACCTTCGTATTCGGCAACTCGATGAAGACAACCGTCACGCCATGATCGGGCTGCGGCAGGGGCGCGGAAACCTTCGCGCCGAGCGTGTCGCGATACAGCGCGGTAGCCGCGGCGAGGTTCTTCACCGCGATGGCGATGTGGTTGAGACGTCCGATCATCAAGCCCTCCCGTTCAAACCTGCATCACCAGCACATGAACCTGCGGCCGCTTGCCCCAGACCCCGCGGATCGTATTGCGAACCGAACGCTCGACCGCGACCGCGACATCGTCGGGATCGCGGCGGCGCGCGCGCGGCAGCGTGTCGATGGTTTCGAACACGGCCTTGTCCACGATCTCGTCCATGGCGCGGCCATCGCGCGCACGAGCTGGGATTCCCGCTATCATCACGTCCGGGTCGCCGGCAAGTTCGCCCTTCGACGTAAGCGCGATGCCGATTGAAATCACGCCGGAGAACGCGAGCTTGCGCCGTGCGCGCACCGCTTCGTCGTCCGAGCGCACGAGCACGTTGCCATCGAGCAGCATGCGGCCATGCGGCGTCTCGTCGACGATCGCAGGAACGCCCGGCGCCAGCACGACGGCCTCGCCGTTCATGACGACCATCGCCTTTTCGACGCCCTGCTGGCGCGCGAATTCGGCGTGCGTGTAGAGATGCAAGGCCTCACCATGGGCGGGGATCGCGAGCTTGGGGCGCAGCCATTCGTAGAGGCGGCGCACCTCATCACGCCGCGGATGTCCGGAAACGTGCACGAGCGCGTCGCGGTCCGTCAGCACGCGAAAGCCTTGGCGCACAAGCTTGTTGATGATTCCGCCGATCTCGCGCTCGTTGCCGGGGATGGGCCGCGCAGAGAAGATCACCGTGTCGCCCTTGGCGAGCTTCACGTGCGGATGCTCCTCGTCGGCGATGCGCGCCATGGCGCCGCGCGGCTCGCCCTGGCTGCCGGTGGCGAGCAGCACCATCTTCTCGCGCGGCAGGTTCGCGAATGAATTGGCGGGCAGAAAATCGGGCACGCCGTCGAGATAACCGTTCTGCCGCGCAACTTGCGAAACGCGCTCCATCGCGCGACCGACGACGACGACGGTGCGGCCATTTTCAGCGGCGGCAAGAGCGACGGAGCGCATGCGCGCGACGTTGGACGCGAACGTGGTGACGACAACGCGGCCCGGCGCGTCGGCGATGATCTTGCCGAGTTCCGCGCCAACGTCCGTCTCCGAGGGGCTTTCGCCCGCGCGCAGGATGTTGGTCGAATCGGAGATCAGCGCGAGCACGCCTTCATCGCCGATGGCTCGCAGCCGCGCCTCGTCCGTCGCCCAGCCAGCAACGGGCGTGGGGTCGATCTTCCAGTCGCCCGAATGCAGCACGAGACCGGCGTCGGTGCGGATGGCGAGCGCGACGCTTTCGGGGATCGAATGCGCCATGCGAATGGGCTCGATTGCGAAGGGGCCGAGCAGCAATTGGTCGCCCGGCGCATAGATGCGGATGTCCACATCCGGCGCGCCTTCTTCTCCCAGGCGGCGCGTCTCGAGAAGATCGGCGGCGAACTGCGTGGCGTAAACCGGACAGCGCAGACGCGGCCACAGTTGCGCGATCGCGCCGACATGATCCTCGTGCGCGTGCGTGACGATGAGCGCGAGCAGGTCCTGCCGCATGCCTTCGATGAACGTGAGGTCCGGCATGATGAGGTCGATGCCCGGAAGGTCCGGGCCGGCGAACGCGAGGCCGCAATCGACGAGGATCCACTTGCGGCGGCGCGGCGGGCCGAAGCCGTAGAGCGCCGCATTCATGCCGATCTCGCCGAGGCCGCCGAGCGGCACGAAGACCAGTTCATCCTGATTACGCGTCATGTCATGTCCTGTCGCCGGCGGCCGCCACGTCGCTCTCCGCAATCGGAAACACGTCGGCCGCCTCAATTGTCATGCGCCCGGATGGGGTCGAAAGGACCAACCGTCCGTGCTCGTCTATCGTTTCGAAGACGCCGCGCGTGGCGCCCTTGTGTGTGCGGGCCTCGATCGCCTCGCCAAGCCCGTACGCGCCGGCCAGCCACGCGGTTCGAATTGCCGGGAAACCCTCGCCAGCGCGCCACAGTTCCAGATTATGCGCCAGTGCAGTCGGCAAGCGCGGGCAGCAATTGCTCGGGCGCGCAGCGCACGCCCATGTCGGCAAGGCTCGTCGCGCGATACGCAAGCCCGTCGGGCGCCGCCACGCAATTGACGCCGAAGCCGACGACGCAGGCGAAATCGCCGCCGGGCAGCGTCGCCCCTTCCACCAGGACTCCGGCGAGTTTGGCTGCGCCGCAGAGCACGTCGTTGGGCCATTTGAGCGCAACCGGCGCGGCCGGCGCGGCAGCGCGCAGAGCCTGCAACAGCGAAACGCCGGCGACGAAGCCGAGTTGCGGCGCAAAGCGCTGCGTGCATGGATTGCGAAGCAGGACGGAAGCATGAAGATTGCCGCGTGGCGAAGACCAGGGACGGCCCTGTCGCCCCCGCCCCTGCGTCTGTTCGCCAGCGACGACCCACAGGCCGGACGGTTCGCCGGCCCGCCCGCGGTCCATCGCCTCGTCACTCGTGGAGGCAAGCGCGTCGTGGAAAACGGCCCGGAAGCCTTTCGAACCAGCGTTCGGACCGATCCGCACGCGCGGGTCAGAACAGCGACTTGGCTGCGGCCGCAGCGGATTGCACGATCGCAGGACCGGGGAAAAATGAGAAGATGACGACGAAGAGGCCCATGGTGGCCATGACCGCCGTCACTTCCGGATTGACCCGGTCGAAGGGGCGCGCGCTTTCGTCGAAGTACATGATCTTCACGATGCGCAGGTAGTAGAACGCCGCCACGACGCTGGTGAGCATGCCGATGACGGCAAGGAAATAGAGGTTCGCGTTGATGGCCGCGACGAAGACGTACCACTTGGCGAAGAAGCCCGCGAGCGGGGGAATGCCGGCGAGCGAGAACATCATCATCGCGACGACGAACGCCATGAGGCCGTTGGTCTTCGCAAGGCCGGCGAGATCGGAGATGTTCTCCACATACCGGTCGCCGACCCGCATGGACAGGATGGCCGCGAACGTGCCGATCGACATGAGCACGTAGATGGCCATGTAGATCATCACGCCCATCACGCCCTGCTCCGTGCCCGCCGCAAGTCCAACGAGCGCGAAACCCATGTGGCCGATGGATGAATAGGCCATCAGGCGCTTGATGTTCGTCTGTCCGATGGCGGCGAAGGAGCCGAGAGCCATGGAGAGGATCGCGACGAACACGATGATCTGCCGCCATTCGTGCTGCAGGTTGGGGAATGCGGTGATGACGATGCGCACGGTGATCGCGACGGCGGCGACCTTCGCGGCCGTCGCGAAGAACGTGGTCACGGGCGTGGGCGCGCCTTCATAAACGTCGGGCGTCCACATGTGGAACGGCACGATGGACATCTTGAAGGCGAGGCCCGCCATTACGAACACGAGACCGAAGATCACGCCCAGCGAAGGCGCGCCCTGCAGCGCCTGCGCGATGCCGGCGAACGAGACGGTTCCAGCGAACCCGTAGATCAGCGAGGCGCCGTAGAGCAGCATGCCGGAGGAGAGCGCGCCGAGCACGAAGTACTTCAGGCCCGCTTCCGAGGCGCGCTCGTTGTCGCGATCGAAGGCGGCGATAACGTATAGCGCGAGACTCATCAACTCGAGGCCGAGGTAGAGCGCAATGAGGCTCTGCGCCGAGATCAGCATGCACATGCCGAGAGTCGCGAGCAGCACGAGCACCGGGAATTCGAAGAAGTCGATGCGCGCGCGCGCCATGAACTCGCGCGAGAGAACCAGCGTCAGCAGCGAGCCGCCTAAGGCGAGCGCTTTCATGAACCGGGCGAAATTGTCGTCTACAAACGCGTCGTCCCAGATCAAAGCGCGCTCGCCGAGCTGGAAGAACATGGACATGAGCGCAAGGCCGAGAACGACGATGGACGCCTCGGTGATGATCCAGTCGCCCTTGCCGGCGCGAAACGCGCCCAGCATCAGAAGCGCCAGCGCGCCGAGCGCGAGAATGATCTCGGGCAGCGAGTGGGCGATGGAATAGGACAGAGGCGTCATTGGCCTGATACCCTCACTGGAGCGCGACGGCGGCGGCCCTGGTGGCCGCGAGCGCCGCGTCGTAGTTCTTGATGAGCAGATCGATGGAAGCGGCGCTCGCATCGAGGATCGCGCCGGGCTTCACGCCGTACCAGATCGTGAGCACGACAAGCGGCAGGAGCAGCGCCATCTCGCGCGCGTCGAGATCCTTCATGCCGGCGAGCGCTGGCTTCTCCAGCGCGCCGAAGACGACGCGGCGATAGAGATAGAGCGCATAGGCGGCGGAGAGGATCACGCCGAGCGTGGCGAAGAGCGCGACCCACGGATTGGCGCGGAACGCGCCGAGCAGTGTGAGGAACTCGCCGACAAAGCCCGACGTGCCCGGCAGGCCGACGTTGGCCATGGTGAACACCATGAACACGACGGCGTAGACCGGCATCACCTTCACGAGCCCGCCGTAGGCGGAGATGTCGCGCGTGTGCAGGCGGTCGTAGACCACGCCTACGCACAGGAAGAGCGCGCCGGACACCAGGCCGTGGCTGATCATCTGGAAGACCGCGCCCTGCACGCCCTGCGCGTTCATCGCGAACAGGCCCATGGTGACGAAGCCCATGTGCGCGACGGACGAATAGGCGATGAGCTTCTTCATGTCCTCCTGCACGAGGGCCACGAGCGAAGTGTAGACGATGGCGATGACCGACAGCGTCCACACGAGCGGCGCAAAGTATTGCGAGGCCTCGGGGAACATGGGGAGCGAGAAGCGCAGGAAGCCGTAGCCGCCCATCTTCAGCAGAATGCCGGCCAGAATGACCGAGCCCGCGGTGGGCGCCTCGACGTGCGCGTCCGGCAGCCAGGTGTGCACCGGCCACATCGGCATCTTCACGGCGAAGGACGCGAAGAACGCGAGCCACAGCCACTTCTGCATGGACGATGGGAATTCGGTCTTGAGCAATTGCACGATGTCGGTGGTGCCGGCGACGCCCCACATGGCCATCATGGCCAGCAACATCAGCAGCGAGCCGAGCAACGTATAGAGGAAGAATTTGAAGCTGGCGTAGATGCGCCGCTTGCCGCCCCACACGCCGATGATGAGGAACATCGGAATGAGGCCGGCTTCGAAGAAGATGTAGAACCACACCAGATCGAGCGCGACGAAGACGCCGATCATGAACGTCTCGAGCACGAGGAAGGCGACCATGTATTCCTTCACGCGCTCGGAAATCGATTCCCAGGACGCGGCGATGCAGAAAGGCATCAGGAACGTGGTCAGCAGAACGAACGGCATGGAGATGCCGTCGACGCCCAGCTTGTAACTGAGGCCGGCGCCCATCCACGCGCGCTGCTCGACAAGCTGGAAGCCCGGATTGCCGGTGTCGAACAACGCCCATGCGTAAAGCGACAACAGGAACGTGACGACCGTGGTTAGCAGCGCGGCCCAGCGGATGTTGCGCAGGCCCGCTTCGTCATTGCGCTGGAACAGAATGAACGCGGCGCCGACGAGGGGCAGAACCAGGAGGCCGGTGAGAATGCCGAAGCCGAACATCAGCGCACCCCGCCGAGCAGATACCAGGTGATGAAGGCGGCCACGCCGACCAGCATCGCGAAGGCATAGTGATAGACGAAACCGGTCTGCAGCTTCACGGCGCGGCCGGCGACATCGAGAACCCGCGCGGACACGCCATCAGGCCCCATGCCGTCGATGATCTTGCCGTCGCCGCTCTTCCAGAACAGGCGACCAAGCCAGAAGGCGGGACGCACGAAGATGAGGTCGTACAATTCGTCGAAGTACCACTTGTTGAGGAAGAACCGGTACAGAAGCTGGTGGCGTTCGGCGAGGCGCGCGGCCGATCCCGGTGCGAAGATGTACATCCACGTTGCAACTATGAAGCCGATCACCATCATGATGGTTGCGACGAAGGGCACGAAGGCCGGCACGTGGTGGAAGTCGTTCAGGATCGTGTTCTGCGGTCCGTAGAAGAGCGAATCCTTCCAGAACGCCGCAGCCTTCTCGCCGATGAACACGTCCTTGAACAGAAGCCCGGAGAAGATCGCGCCGGCGGCGAGCACATAAAGCGGGATCAGCATCACGGCGGGCAATTCATGAGGCTCGACATGATGGCCGTGGCCATGCGCATCGGCATGCCCATGATCATCGCCGGGCAGCGGTTCGGTATGCGTCTCGGCATGCACTGACGCGTCCTGCGCCGCGTGTCCGTGACCGATCGCGGCGTGATCGTCGGCATGGTGACCGTGGCCGGCGTGCGCCCAGCGGGGTTCGCCAAAGAATGTCAGGTACACAAGCCGCCATGAATAGAATGACGTGAGGCACGCAGCGATCGCCGTGAGGAGGAAGGCGTAGATCGCCCCCGCCCGGTTGGAGGCGAACGCCGCCTCGATGATCGCGTCCTTCGAGAAGAAGCCGGCCATCAGCGGAAGGCCGGTCAGCGCGAACGTGCCGATGGTCATCATCCAGAAGGTCACGGGGATGCGCCGGGCGAGACCGCCCATGTTGCGCATGTCCTGCTCGTGGTGCATCGCGTGGATGACGGAGCCGGCGCCCAGGAACAGCAGCGCCTTGAAGAACGCGTGCGTGAACAGGTGGAAGATGGCGAGGCTGTAGCCGCCGACGCCGAGCGCCACGAACATGTAGCCTAGCTGCGAGCACGTCGAGTAGGCGATGACGCGCTTGATGTCGTTCTGCACGAGGCCGACCGTCGCGGCGAAGAACGCCGTGGTCGCGCCGACGATGACGATGACGGACATCGCCGCCGGCGCCTGCTCGAACAGCGGCGACAGGCGCGCCACCATGAACACGCCGGCCGTGACCATCGTCGCAGCATGGATGAGCGCGGAGACGGGCGTCGGGCCCTCCATCGCGTCCGGCAGCCACGTGTGCAGCAGGAATTGCGCCGACTTGCCCATGGCGCCCATGAAGAGCAGCAGGCAGGCCAGCGTCATCGCGTCGACGTTCATGCCGAAGATGTGCAACGGCTTGTTGGCGAGGCCAGGCGCAGCGGCGAAGACCTGATCGAACGCGACCGAGCCCGTCAGCGCGAAGACCATGAAGATGCCGAGCGCGAAGCCGAAGTCGCCGACGCGGTTGACCACGAAGGCCTTGATGGCGGCCGCGTTGGCGGACGGCTTTTCATACCAGAAGCCGATGAGCAGGTAGGACGCGAGGCCCACGCCTTCCCAGCCGAAGAACATCTGCACGAGGTTGTCGGACGTCACCAGCATCAGCATGGCGAAGGTGAAGAGCGACAGATAGGCGAAGAACCGCGGGCGATGCGGATCCTCGTGCATGTAGCCGATGGAATAAAGATGCACGAGCGCCGAGACGGTGTTCACCACGACGAGCATGACGACGGTGAGCGTGTCGATGCGCAGCGCCCAGTCCACGCGCAGGCTGCCCGACACGATCCACTCGCCCAGAACGGGCACGAGCATCTTTGTCTGGCCGAGGCCGACCTGGAAGAAGGCCACCCACGACAACGCGGCGGCGACGAGCAGCAGGCCGGTCGTGATGATCTCGGAGAGGCGCGGACCGATCTGCCGGCCGAACAGGCCCGCGACGATGAAGCCGAGCAGAGGGAGGAAGACGATGGCTGTGTACATGAGCCCCTCAGCCCTTCATCAGATTGATGTCTTCAACCGCGATGGAGCCGCGGTTGCGGTAGTAGGTCACGAGGATGGCGAGCCCGATCGCCGCCTCCGCAGCCGCCACCGTGAGGATGAACAGCGAGAATATCTGTCCGGTCAGGTCGCCCAGGAAGCTGGAGAACGCGACCAGGTTGATGTTCACCGCGAGCAGGATGAGCTCCACCGACATCAGGATGACGATGATGTTCTTGCGGTTGAGGATGATGCCGCAGATCCCGATGGTGAAGAGGATCGCCGCGACGATGAGGTAATGGGTGAGCCCGATCATGCCGCTCTCCTCAAACGCCGGTTCGCGAAGGAACCTTGACGACCTCGACGGCCTGGTCCCGCGTGCGCGCGTTCTGTTCTGAGATGTCCTGGCGCTTGATGTCCGGCCTGTGGCGCAGGGTCAGGACGATGGCGCCGATCATGGCGGTCAGCAGCACGAGGCCCGCCGCCTGGAAGAAGTAGACGTGCTTGGTGTAGAGCACGAGGCCGATGGCCATGGTGTTCGAGACGTCGGCGGGCGCAGGCGAGCGCGGCGGCGGCGATGGCGCCCGGCGAGGGCGCAAAGCCGCCAACGACGAGAATCAGCTCGAGCGGCGACGATGACGCCGATGAGCGCGCCGACCGGCAAGTATTGCAGGAAGCCCTGCTTCAGCTCGGCGAAGTCGACGTCGAGCATCATGACGACGAAGAGGAAGAGCACGGCGACGGCGCCGACATAGACGACGATCAGGATCATCGCCAGGAATTCTGCGCCCAGCAGCAGGAAGAGGCCCGACGCGTTGACGAAGGCGAGGATGAGGAACAGGACCGAGTGCACAGGGTTGCGCGCGGCGATCACCATGAACGCGGATGCGATCATGACGCTCGAGAAGAGATAGAAAAAGGCTGTCGCCACACTCATTTTCAGTCCCCATCCGCCAGCGCGCGCGCGGCGGTCGCGTGATTACCTGTACTGCGCGTCCGCCGCGATGTTGCGGGCGATCTCGCGCTCCCAGCGCGCGCCGTTATCGAGCAGGCGCTGCTTGTCGTAGAGAAGCTCCTCGCGGGTCTCGACCGCGAACTCGGCGTTCGGTCCCTCGACGATGGCGTCGACCGGGCACGCCTCCTGGCAGAAGCCGCAATAGATGCACTTCACCATGTCGATGTCGTAGCGGGTCGTGCGGCGGGTGCCGTCGTTGCCGCGCGGCGCCGCCTCGATGGTGATGGCCTGCGCCGGGCAGATCGCCTCGCAGAGCTTGCACGCGATGCAACGCTCCTCGCCGTTGGGATAGCGGCGCAGCGCATGCTCGCCGCGATAGCGCGGCGATTGCGGGTTCTTCTCGTGCGGATAGTTGATCGTCGCCTTCGGCTTGAAAAAGTAGCGCATCGACAGAAAGAATGCGCCGACGAATTCCTTCAGGAAGAGCGACCTGGCGGCCTGATCGAGGCTCATCGGGTTTCTCCGGTTGGCAGCATCGCGCCGGCGACATAGCCGACGAGCGGAAAGACAAGAAAGCAGGTTCCCAGCATGGCGAGCTTGATGGCCTGCATGCGCCGGCCGATGGAGTTGAGGCCCGGCAATTCCTCGCCTGGCTCCCTGCGCGACGCGACCGCGCCCACGACGGCGAGCGTCACGACGTAGTGCAAGCCCCCGACGACGAAGCCGATCAGAGCGCCCGTGGTCGCAGCGCCGCTCATCAGCGCCACCCCATCGCCATGAGGATCTGGAGCACGCTGGCCACCATCACGACCATGAACAGCGAGATCGGCAGGAACACCTTCCAGCCCAGCCGCATCAGCTGGTCGTAGCGGTAGCGCGGCACGAACGCCTTCACCATCGCGAACATGAAGAAGACCAGGGTCATCTTCAGCACGAACCAGATCACGCCCGGCACCCAGGTGAAGGGCGCGAACGGAATGGGCGAGAGCCAGCCGCCGAGGAAGAGGATCGTCGTCAGCGCGCACATGGTCATGATGGCCACGTATTCGCCGAGCATGAACATCATGTACGGCATGGACGAGTACTCGACCATGAAGCCGGCGACGAGCTCGGATTCGGCTTCCACCAGATCGAACGGCGGGCGGTTCGTCTCGGCCAGCGCCGAGATGAAGAAGATCACGAACATCGGGAACAGCGGCAGCCAGTACCAGCCGAGCGCGCCGGCGGCAGTGTCCTGCGCGCGCACGATCTCGGACAGGTTCAGCGAACCGGCGACACAGCAGCACCGTGATGATGACGAAGCCGATGGAGACTTCGTAGCTGACCATCTGCGCAGCGGAGCGCAGCGCCGAGAGGAACGGATACTTCGAGTTCGACGCCCAGCCGCCCATGATGACGCCGTAGACGCCGAGCGACGAGATGGCGAAGATGTAGAGAATGCCGACGTTGATGTCGGCGATGGCCCAGCCGTCGGCGAGCGGAATGACGGCCCAGGCCGCCAGCGCCAGCGTGCCCATCACGAACGGCGCCAGCAGGAACACGCCCTTGTTGGCGCCGTCCGGAATGACCGGCTCCTTGAAGACGAACTTCAGCATGTCCGCGAAGGACTGGAACAGGCCCCAGGGCCCGACGACGTTGGGGCCGCGGCGCAATTGCACCGCCGCCCAGATCTTGCGGTCGGCGTAGAGAATGTAGGCGATGTAGAGCAGCAGCGCCGCGATCAGCAGCAGGCTCTTGCCGAGGATGATGAGGACGGGAACGACCCAATTCCATCGCCGTTACTCCGCTGCCTGTTGCGTCCGCGCAAGCGCCAGGGCCGAGCATTCGGCCATGACCGCGGAGGCGCGGGCGATCGGGTTGGTGAGATAGAAGTCGCGCACGGCCGGCGCGAAGGCGCCCATGCCGACCTTGCCCTGCGGCAGGCTCGCGAGCGAGGCCGCGTCAGCGGGCGCGATCTGGTCGAGCGCGGCGAAGTGCGGGTGCGCCTTGTAGAGCGCGGCGCGCAATTGCTGCAGCGAGTCGAAGGGCAGGCGCTGGCCGATCTGGTCGGACAGCGCGCGCAGGATCGCCCAGTCCTCGCGCGCGTCGCCCGGCGGGAAGCTGGCGCGCAGGCTCATCTGGACGCGCCCTTCCGTGTTCACATAGGTGCCGGACTTTTCGGTGTAGGCCGCGCCCGGCAGGATGACGTCGGCGCGATGCGCGCCGCGGTCGCCGTGCGTGCCGATGTAGACGACGAACGCGCCGGGCGCGATGTCGATTTCGTCCGCGCCGAGATTGAAGACGAGATCGGCGCCGCCGGCCGCGATGGCTGCGAAGTCGAGGCCGCCCTGCCCCGGCGTGAAGCCGCAGATCGAGGCCGCCGACGCGCGAGGCCGCCGTGTGCAGAACGGCGAGGCCGTTCCATTCTGCGCGAGGGCTTCGACGATCTTGGCGGCGAGCGCGAGGATCGCGGCGCCGTCGGCGCGCGAGAGCGCGCCCTGCCCGACGATGACGATCGGACGCTTGGCGTTCGCGAGAACCTCGCCGAAGCCGCCGCCGTTGGCGATCTCGTTCAGCGTGTCGGCGCCGGCGCCCAGATACTTGTAGTCGTAGGTGAGGTCGACGCGCTCGCCGATGACGCCGATCGGGAAGCCGCCCATGCGCCAGCGCTTGCGGATGCGCGCGTTGAGCACCGGCGCTTCCTTGCGCGGATTGGAGCCGATGATCAGCAGCGCGTCGGCCTCTTCGATGCCGGCGATGGTCGGGTTGAACAGATAGGACGCGCGGCCGACTGGCGGGATCGAGCTTCGTGCCGTCCTGCCGGCAATCGAGGTTCGGCGAGCCGAGCTTCTCCATGAGGAGCTTGCAGCGCGAACATCTCCTCGACGGACGCAAGATCGCCGGCGATGCGCGCCGATCTTTGCAGGCGCGACAGCCTTCACCTTCGCGGCGACGGCGGCAAACGCCTCGTCCCACGAGGCCGGGCGCAGGCGGCCGTTCTCGCGCACGTAGGGGCGGTCGAGGCGCTGCGTCTTGAGGCCGTCCCACGATGTAGCGGGTCTTGTCGGAAATCCACTCCTCGTTCACCGCCTCGTTGACGCGCGGCAGGATGCGCATCACCTCGCGGCCGCGCACGTCGACGCGGATGGCCGAGCCCAGCGCGTCCATCACGTCGATGGACTCGGTCTTGCCCAGCTCCCACGGACGCGCCTTGAACGAATACGGCTTGTGCAGCAGCGCGCCGACGGGGCAGAGGTCGGCGACGTTGCCCTGCAGCTCGGAGGCCATCGCGGTTTCGAGATAGGTGGTGATCTCCATGTCTTCGCCGCGGCCGATCGCGCCCATGTCGGCGGTGCCGGCGACTTCCGCCGTGAAGCGGACGCAGCGCGTGCAATGGATGCAGCGGTTCATCGACGTCTTGACGAGCGGTCCGATGTACTTGTCTTCCACCGCGCGCTTGTTCTCGGCGAAGCGGGACGAGTCGACGCCGTAGGCCATCGCCTGGTCCTGCAGGTCGCATTCGCCGCCCTGGTCGCAGATCGGGCAGTCGAGCGGATGGTTGATGAGCAGGAATTCCATCACGCCTTCGCGCGCCTTGCTTCACGATCGGCGACTTGGTGACCACCGTCGGCGGTTCGCCATTCGGGACCCGGGCGGCAATCGCGCACGCCCCACGCGCAGGACGCGACAGGCTTGGGCGCGCCCTTCAGCTCGACGAGGCACATGCGGCAATTGCCGGCGATCGACAGCCGCTCATGGAAGCAGAAGCGCGGAATTTCCGCGCCCGCCGCTTCGCACGCCTGCAGGAGCGTGTACTCCGCGGGGACGTCGATTTCGTGCCGTCGACGATGATCTTGGTCATCGCAGGTTCCTTATTCGGCAGCAGCAGCGAGCGGGTCGCCGATGCCTTCGCTGTGCGGGTTCGCCGCGTAATCGTCGATGCGCTTCTCGATCTCGTGGCCGGAAATGCCGGATGAGACCCTGAATCGGCCACGCCGCCGCGTCGCCCAGCGCGCAGATGGTGTGACCTTCGATCTGCGTGGAGACTTCGAGCAGCATGTCGATTTCGCGCTTCTGGGCGCGCCCTTCCGCCATGCGGTTGACCACGCGCCACATCCAGCCCGTGCCTTCGCGGCACGGCGTGCACTGGCCGCAGCTCTCGTGCTTGTAGAAATAGGAGATGCGGGCGATGGCGCGGATCGACGTCCGTGGACTTGTCCATGACGATCACCGCCGCCGTGCCGAGGCCCGACTTGAGGCTCGCGCAGGGTGTCGAAATCCATCGGCGCGTCGATGATCTCGTGCGCGGGCACGAGCGGCACGGACGAGCCGCCGGGAATGACCGCGAGCAGATTGTCCCAGCCGCCGCGGATGCCGCCGCAATGCTTGTCGATGAGTTCGCGGAAGGGAAGCGACATCGCCTCCTCCACGTTGCAGGGCTTGTTCACGTGGCCGGACACGCAGAACAGCTTGGTGCCGGTGTTGTTCTTGGCGCCGAAGCCCGAGAACCAGGCCGCGCCGCGGCGCAGGATGGTGCCGGCGCCACCGCGATCGACTCGACGTTGTTCACGGTCGTCGGGCAGCCATAGAGGCCCATGTTGGCGGGGAACGGCGGCTTGAGGCGCGGCATGCCCTTCTTGCCTTCGAGGCTTTCGAGCAGCGCCGTTTCCTCGCCGCAGATATAGGCGCCGGCGCCGTGGTGCACGTAGAGGTCGAACGGCCAGCCGTGGACGTTGTCCTTGCCGATGAGCTTGGCCTCATAGGCTTCGTCGACCGCGCGCCTGAAGGCGCTCGCGCTCGTGCGATGTATTCGCCGCGCAGATAGATGTAGCAGGCGTGCGCGCCCATCGCGAAGGACGCGATCAGGCAGCCTTCGATCAGCAGGTGCGGATCGTTGCGCATGATCTCGCGATCCTTGCACGTGCCCGGCTCCGACTCGTCGGCGTTGACGACGAGATAGGACGGCCGCGCCGGATCGGGCTTGGGCATGAACGACCACTTGAGGCCGGTCGGAAAGCCCGCGCCGCCGCGCCCGCGCAGGCCGGACGCCTTCATCTCGTTGATGATCCAGTCCTTGCCGCTGTCGATGAGCAGCTTGGTGCCATCCCACGCGCCGCGCTTCTTCGCCTCGGCGAGGCCGGGCGAATGGAAGCCGTACAGGTTGGTGAAGATGCGATCGCGATCAGCCAGCATGTGCGCGCGTCCTCACTTCTTCTCTGCCGCTGCGGCGGCGGCCGCCGCCGCTTCCGCGACCTTGCGATCTTCCGCGAAACGCTCGCGCCACGCGCCGACCACCGAGCCGTCGTAGAGCGTCGCATCGTTCAGCGTCGTGCCCTTGCCGGGCTCGGGCTCCGACGAGACGCGGCCGGTCTGCGAGCCCTTCTTCACGGGGCGGCCCGCGGCGAGATCGTCGAGCAGCTTGTCGAAGTTCTCGACCGTCAGGTCCTCGTAGTAATCGTCGTTGATCTGCACCATCGGCGCGTTGCAGCAGGCGCCGAGGCACTCGACCTCGAGCCAGGCGAACTTGCCGTCGCCGGAGACCATGCGCTGCGGGCCGATGCGCTTCTCCAGCACCGCCTTGATGTCGTTGGCGCCGCGCAGCATGCACGGGCGTCGTGCCGCACAACTGGATGAAGTGACGCCCGACCGGCTCCAGATTGAACATCGTGTAGAAGGTCGCGACCTCCATCACGCGGATCGTGGGCATGTCGAGCATCTGCGCGACTTTCTCGATCGCCGCGCGCGGCAGCCAGTAATCGTTTTGCTCCTGCGCCTTCCACAACAGCGGAATCACCGCCGAGGCCTGCCGGCCCGGCGGGTATTTCGCGATCTGCGCTTGCGCCCACGCCATGTTCTCGGGCGTGAACTCGAAGCTCGCGGGCTGGACTTCAGCGAGGCGACGGACGCTCATCTTTCACCTGATCCTGTGTGCGGCGCGGTCATCAGCGGTCCACCTCGCCGAACACGATGTCGAGGGAGCCGAGGATGGCGCTGACGTCGGCGAGCATGTGGCTTGCGGCACATGAAATCCATGGCCTGCAGATGCGCGAAGCCGGGAGCGCGGATCTTGCAGCGATAGGGCTTGTCGGTGCCGTCGGCGACCAGATAGACGCCGAACTCGCCCTTGGGCGCCTCGACCGCCGCGTACACTTCGCCCGGCGGGAACGTGGAAGCCTTCGGTGTAGAGCTTGAAGTGATGGATCAGCGCTTCCATCGAGCGCTTCATTTCGGCGCGCGAGGGCGGCACGATCTTGTTGTCGGGCGCGGAGACGGGCCCCTGCCCGCCGGCGACCGACAGCTTCTCGATGCACTGCCTCATGATGCGCACGGACTGGCGCATCTCTTCCATGCGGATCACCTGGCGGTCGTAATTGTCGCCGTGTCGGCCGACGGGAATGTCGAAGTCCATCTCCTCGTAGCACTCGTAGGGCTGCGACTTGCGCAGGTCCCACGGCGGCGCCGGAGCCGCGCACCATCACGCCCGAGAAGCCCCACTTCCAGCACTCTTCCAGCGAGACGACGCCGATGTCGACATTGCGCTGCTTGAAGATGCGGTTGTCGAGGAAGAGGTCCGTGAGGTCGTCGCAGACCTTGAGGAACGGATCGCAGAACGCGTCGATGTCGTCGATCAGCTTGCCGGGGAGATCGCGCGCGACGCCGCCGGGACGGAAGTAATTGGCGTGCATGCGCGAGCCCGAAGCGCGCTCATAGAACACCATCAGCTTCTCGCGCTCCTCGAAGCCCCACAGCGGCGGCGTGAGCGCGCCCACGTCCATGGCCTGCGTGGTGAGGTTGAGAAGATGCGAGAGCAGGCGGCCGATTTCGGAATAAAGCACGCGGATGAGCTGGCCGCGGCGGGGCACATCGACGCCGCACAGGCGTCTCGATGGCGAGGCAGAACGCGTGCTCCTGGTTCATCGGCGCGACGTAGTCGAGCCGGTCGAAGTACGGCACGTTCTGCAGGTAGGTGCGGGCCTCCATCAGCTTCTCGGTGCCGCGATGGAGCAGGCCGATATGCGGATCGACGCGCTCGACGACTTCGCCGTCGAGTTCGAGCACGAGGCGCAGCACGCCGTGCGCTGCCGGGTGCTGCGGGCCGAAGTTGATCGAGAAATTGCGGACCGGGGCTTGCTCGTTCATGTCAGCCCTCTCTCGCTTTCTCGTCGCCCGGCAGCGCGAAGGGCGTGTCGCCCTCCCAGGGCGAGAGGAAGTCGAAGCTGCGGAACTCCTGCGTCAGGCGCACGGGCTCGTTGACGACTCGCTTCTGGGCGTCGTCGTAGCGAACCTCCACGAAGCCGGTCATCGGGAAGTCCTTGCGCAGCGGGTGTCCCTCGAACCCGTAGTCGGTGAGGATGCGGCGCAGGTCCGGATGGCTGGAGAACGGCACGCCGAACAGATCCCAGATTTCCCGCTCGTACCAGTCTGAGGCCGGGAACACGGAAATCGCCGACGGCACGGCCTCGTCCTCGGCCACGGCGGCCTTGATGCGCACGCGCGTGTTATGGCGCGGCGACAGCAGGTGATAGACGACGTCGAACCGCTTTGCGCGCGCCGGGTAGTCGACGGCGGTGATGTCGATGAAGCACTTGAACAGGCAGCCCGGATCGTCGCGCAGATAGGTCAGCGTGTCGACGATGCGGCTGGCGTCGGCGACGAGGTTCAGCTCGCCGTATTCGACGTAGGCGCGCTGCACCGCGCTGCCGGGCGCAGCGGCGATGGCCTCGCCCAGGGCGACAAGGGGATCGGCGCCTTCAGTCATTGTTCACCGCCGTCGTTGTCCTCGTCGAGCGCCCAGTCGTGATGCAGGTAGTCGACGAGATCATCGCCCTCATAGACCTCGAAGCGGTGACGCAGTCCGAGGCGGCCGAGAGCGGCCGAGAATTCAGGAAGCAGCGCCCGGGATTCGGGCGCCTCAAAGCCGCTGCACAGGATGTAGCCGACTTCGTCGCGGGTGAATTCGACGCGTTCGCCCGCAAGACGCAGACGCATCGCGTAGACGCCCGCCTCCGCCGCGAAGCCCGCGTCGGCGAGCACGCGCGCGAGGTCCGCGCGGGCAAGCGCGCTGTCGATTTCGCCGGCGACGCTGACAACCTCATCGTCGCTCACCTTTCGATTGTGCCGGTGCGGCGAATCTTCTTCTGGAGAAGCAGCACGCCGTAGAGCAGCGCCTCGGCCGAAGGCGGGCAGCCGGGAACGTAGATGTCGACCGGCACCACGCGATCGCAACCGCGCACCACCGAGTACGAATAATGATAATAGCCGCCGCCGTTGGCGCACGAGCCCATCGAGATCACATACCGCGGCTCCGGCATCTGGTCGTAGACCTTGCGCAGCGCCGGCGCCATCTTGTTGGTGAGCGTGCCGGCGACGATCATCACGTCCGACTGGCGCGGCGAGGCGCGCGGCGCAAAGCCGAAGCGCTCGGCGTCATAGCGCGGCATGGACATCTGCATCATCTCGACGGCGCAGCACGCGAGGCCGAACGTCATCCACATGAGCGAGCCGGTGCGCGCCCACACGATGAGGTCCTCGGTCGTGGTGAGCACGAAGCCCTTGTCGGCGAGTTGGTCGCTCACCCGCATGAAGTACGGATCGTCGGAGCCCACGGGCTTGCCGGTCGCGGGATCGATGATCCCACGCGGCGCTTGCGTCGTCAGGGTCGAAGGCGTCGAGTTCATCAATCCCACTCCAGCGCGCCCTTCTTCCACTCGTAGACGAAGCCGATCGTCAGCACGCCGAGGAAGAGCATCATCGAGAAGAAGCCGAACAATCCGATCTCGCCGAAAGCCACCGCCCACGGAAAGAGGAACGCCACTTCGAGATCGAAGATGATGAAGAGCAGCGAAACCAGGTAAAACCTGACGTCGAATTTCATGCGGGCCTGATCGAAGGCGTTGAAACCGCACTCATAAGCGCTAAGTTTCTCCGGATCGGGCCTCTTGAACGCCAGCAAGAACGGGGCGACGAGAAGCGCGCCGGCGATCCCCGCGGAGACGCCGATGAAGATGACGAGCGGCAGGTAGTCGTTGAGTAGACCCGACATATGCATTCCGGGGCTCTGGCGCCAGAGGGCGTTCTGACCTGAGGCGTGTTGACCTGGGGCGTGTTGACCTGAGCAGCCGCAAGCGCGCCTGCGAGCGCCAAGGCCTCCCACGCGGCTTCCGATTGACAGCGGGAGGACTATCGCACCGCACACTCGGGCGCAAGGCGAAACGGCCTTGTTTCGAGGAATGCACAGGGCGTTGCCCGTCCGCGTGAACGCCAGCGAAGCGCTTCATGCGCTCGCCTGATTGTCAGTCTCGTCATGTGAGACCAAGGCGCGCGGCGGCGATGCCCAGAAGAGCCCCGCCGCCGATCACCCACAACGGATTGCGACGAAGGACGTACATGAAGATCGCGGAAGCGCCCGTGATCACCCACAGAAACGCCGAATGGTTCGCCGCCTGCGCGGTGATGAGGCCGGACGCCATCATCAGGCCGACGACGACCGGCGCAAGGGCGCCCTTGACCGCCGAGAGCCATGCCGCGTCCTTCAGCCGATCCATCGCGCGGCCGACCGCGAAGGCGATGAGGCTGGGCGGCCCGACAATGGCGATGGTCGAGACGAGCATGCCCGGCACCCCGGCCACGCGCCAGCCGATCAGGCTCACGATCAGCATGTTGGGGCCGGGCGCGACCTGCGCCAGCGCCACCATGTGGGCGAAGTCGGAATCCGTCATCCAGCCGCGAATCCCGACGATCTGGCGGTAAAACTCGGGGATGAGGGCGCTTGCGCCGCCGATCGAGAAGAAGGCGACCCCGAGGAAGGTGAGGGCGAGCTGGACGAGGATCGTCATTGCGCGGAGCCCTTCCCCCGGCCTGCGGCTCGAAGCTGATAGAGCGCGACAGCGATCGAGGCGGGCACGATGAGGCCGACCACCCAGGGCAAGGGAACGCGCAGCAGCCCGATGGCCACGAAGGTCGCGACCCCGAACACCACGCTTGGCCATCCTCGCCTGAGGCCCCGGATCAGGCGCGCGGAGGTTCCAACGATCAGGCCTGCAGCGGCCGCCGCGGCGCCAGCGACCGCGGCCTCGACATCGGGCACATGGGCGAAGGCCTGATAGCCATAGGCGAGCGCCAGCAGGATCAGCAGCGGCGCCAGCATCAGGGCGCACAAGCCCACCACCGAGCCGAGCGGGCCCTGATGGCGGTCGCCCAGCATGACCGTGGCATTGAGGAAATTGCCGCCCGGCAGGATGGAGCAGACGCCGAAAAGCTCAACGAATTCCCGTGCGGTCAGCCACTTGTTCCGCTCGACGATGACGTAATTGGCGCTGGCCTGGATGCCGCCGAAACCCATGAGGCCGATCAGCAGGAACCCCGTGAAGAGTTCGCGCATGCTGACGTGACGGGTCGTAGGCGCCGGAGTGTCCAATGTGCGATTCCAGTCGGGAGGGAGCCGGGCACCTTTTCCTCCCCCTTCGCCCGCAGATCAAGCCTGCGTGCAAGAACCGGCCGTCAGTCCTCGGTGACGACGATCGCAACGCTGTCTGGCAGAAGACCGAACTGCGCGGCCCGCGCGACGGCCTGCACGGTGTTGCTGCAATTGAGCTTTTCGCGGGCGCGGGAGAGATGGAACTGAACGGTCTGCTGGCCTATCCCGAGGGCGCTCGCGATCTGCTTCGCCTTGAGTCCCTCCGCGGCCAGCTTGAGGCACTGGATCTCACGGCGTCCAAGGGTGGGACGCTCATCCCCGCGCCATGAGCCGACGTGGTGCTGAACAACGTGCGCGAGCACAAGGAAACGTCCCCGCCAGTCGTACTCGTTGGCGGTGATCTCGCCCGGCGCGATCGACAGGGCGGCCCTGAAGACGCCGAGGCGACGGCGGGGCCCGATCACGGCCACGCGGACCTCCACAGGGTCCTCGGCCTGGGCGGAGTCGAACAGGATCACGGGCAGCGAAACGGACCAGGGGTCGGCAGGCGTTTGGGAGGGGGCCTCCAGCTCGGCGCTGCATGCGCCGTAAGCCATCGTGTAGTCCGGAAGCCTGGCCGGCGGCGGGTACGACCACCACGAAAATGCGGCGCCCCGGAACGGGTAGCTCTCGCCGGTCTCGCGGAAGGCGTGCTCCAACTCCGCAATGCTTCGCGATCCCTCGAGCTTTGCAAGAGCGCTGTCGAAGAGCCGGAGCGTGTCGCGTCGGTCGAAGTTTTCTTGGGGGTACATGCACGCGAGTGGGCTGACGGTGTCAAAATACGGAGGGCGGCGAAGCCGAACGTTCAGCCAACACCCTAGTCCCCATGAGGGTTTCATCCTTGAGTACGGTTGCGCGCCGACACAAGTACCGAAAAATATGAGGCTTTGACGCTGAACGTCGGCAATGCCAAGTTTTAGCTTGAAGAGTCTCGCGAAAGGGACGCGCTGACGGGTCACGTGTTTCTGGTATGAAACGTAGACACGCGCTTATGGCAACGCCGATCAATCCGCGTTGTTTTCACGTGAATTGCTCCGAGCCCGGCATGGGCGGGACTGGCGCGAAATCGCCCGGCGGGCCGTCGATGGCCGCTCCAGGTGCGCGCCTGACCCCTCGACGCAAGGCGACGGACGGCGCGGCGGTCTATCTGCAATGAACTTGTGGGGAATGGCGAGAGAGACGGGACTCGAACCCGCGACCTCCGGCGTGACAGGCCGGCGCTCTAACCAACTGAGCTACTCCCCCGCATCGGAGAGGCTGCAAAGCCCCGATCCGGAGTGACGGTTGCGATAATGGACGCACCCTGACGTGTCAAGGACAACACGCGTCCGGGGAGCCCTAAAACTTGTCCGAGCCAAGCTTCCACCGCCGGATTTCCTGCGGCGTGATGATCCGCAGCTGATCGGGCGTGACGCGCTCGGCGGTGTGAACCAGCTCGCGGCTCACGCCCATGACCCCGGCGTAATCGCTGAGTCTCGCCACGAGATCGGGCGTGGCGTAAACCCGCTCATACCGCGAGTTATCGTCCGGGCCGGCGCCGCCGATTTCGTAGGCGAACATGCGATGGATCCCGACTTTGCTGGTCTTGGGAATGACGCGCTTCTTTGCGCCCATCAGCGCGTAGACGCAGGCTGAGTAGCACCGCCCGGCCGTCGTCCCCTGCGGGCCGGCGCGGGCGACGATCACCGCAGCGCCCGCGGTGCGGAACAGCTTGCCCAATTGCATCGAGGCGCCCACGCGCCCGCCCTGTGAATTGAGCAGAATGACGCCGCGCGCATTCGGATTCGACGACTGCCGGCGTATGAAGGCGATGAATTCATCGGGGGTGCGATTGGTGATCTCGCCGTCGGCGATGATCATTTCCGGACACCGCGCGCCGCACTTGTCGCCCACGGGCATCGTGCGGAAGGTCATGGGGGCGGCGGACGCGGCGCTCCCGCAGGCCAGCGTCGCCGCGAGCGCGAAGGCGGCTCTCGATGATAAGAACGCGAAGCTCATGGCCGAATGTCCTTTAACTCAGCAGCTCGCAACCTTGTTGTACCCCCGCGGCGCCAACATAGGACACCCCAACCCGTCCGTCGACAGCTCGCGCCGCCTCACTCGACACGCGTGCGCGCGACGCCTAAAAAGCTCGCACGCAACGACAAGGGCTAGCCATGAGCGACTTTTACCTGTCCCCACTCCTGTTCGACAAAGCCGTGCGCGCCGCGCTCGAGGAAGACATGGGGCGCGCCGGGGACATCACCACGCTCGCGTGCATTCCGCCGGGGCGCAAGGCAGTGGCCGTGCTCGCGCCGCGCAAGCCGGGCGTGATCTGCGGCCTTTCGGTCGCGGAAGCCGCCTTCCGCGCCGTCGACCCCGACGTGACGTTCGAATACCTCGCCGCGGACGGTGACGAGATCACGACGCCCCGCACGCCCGTGGCGCGCATCTCGGGCGACGCCCGCGCCATCCTGACCGCCGAGCGCACCGCGCTCAACTTCATCTCGCACATGTCGGGCGTCGCCAGCGCCACCGCGAAGCTCGTCGCGCTGACCAGGCACACGAAGGCGAAGGTGATCTGCACCCGCAAGACCACGCCGAACCTGCGCGCGCTCGAAAAGTACGCCGTGCGCTGCGGCGGCGGCATGAACCATCGCTTCGGCCTCGACGACGCCGTGCTCATCAAGGACAACCACATCGCCGTGTGCGGCGGCATTCGCCAGGCGCTGCAGGCGGCGAAGGCCTACGCCGGGCACATGGTGAAAATCGAGATCGAGGTGGACAATCTCGAGCAGCTCAAGGAAGTCATCGCCGAGGGCGCGGATATCGTGCTGTTCGACAACATGAGCCCGGACGACATGCGCAAGGGCGTCGAGATGATCGCCGGGCGCATGAAGACGGAAGCCTCCGGCGGCATCTCCGCCGACAGCGCCAGGGCCGTGGCGGAGAGCGGCGTCGACATGCTCTCCTCGGGCGCGCTGACGCACTCGTCGCCCATCCTCGACATCGGCCTCGACATCGAGATCGAGTAACGCGCGCGATCCCGCGCACTGAACAAAAACGGCGGCCCTTCGGCCGCCGTTTTCGTTTCGCGGAAGGCCCGTTCAGGCCTGCCCGGGGAACCATTTCTCCATCTTCGGCTGGACGCCGTTCTTCTTCATTTCCTCCAGCCAGATCGCATGGATCTTGGGATCCTGATCCTCGTACTCGTACTGGTCGCCGCCTTCCTTGATGGACGTCGACACGGCGCCCTTCTCGCCCGGCTTGATGCCGAGCAGCGAGCGGCGCTGGCCAAAGGTCAGCGGATAACGCAGGCCGCCGGTGCCGGTGGCGAGATAGCGGGCCGGATTCTGGCTCGTGTTGAAGTGCTGGTGGAACTGCTTGTCGGCCGGCGGGAACACGACGCCGTGCTTCCAGTCGAGACGGCGGAAGTCCTTGTCGCCTTCGAACCAGAGCAGCGAATAGCCGTGCCCGGTGACGCACATCACGTGGAAGCCCGGGCCGTGGCGGTGGCCCTTCTTGTACGTGCCGACAGGCATTTCGGAGATGTGCGCATGCATCGTGCCGTCGGCGAGGACGAACATGATGTTGGTGCCGCCGGCGCCGCGATCGCCCCACGCCTTCAGCTCGATGGCCGCAAGGTCGGGGACGAAGTTCGTCTCCCACATGTGATTGCCGGGACGCACGGTGATGAGGTCGCCCTCGCCCGAGTACCAGCCCTGCTTGCCGGCGCGCTCGTTGAAGTCGAAGTCGTTCTCGAACACGAATTGCTCGTTGTGGAACGTGTTCAGCACGAGCGGAAGATCGGTCGTGGTGACGAGCAGCGCGCGCTCGCGGCCCGAGCCGTTGAAGTGGCGGTGCTTCGCATTCAGCGGAATGGCGAACAGGCTCTTGGGGCCCCATTCGAAGCTGCGCTTGGTGCCGTCCGTCGAACTCGACCTGCGTGCGAGCCCGTGCCCTCGAGCACGTAGTAGACGTCCTCGTAGAGGTGGCGCTGCGGCGTCGTCGAACCGCCCGGCGGAATGTCGAGCAGGAACATGTTGGTGAAATCGCCGCGGCCGATCAGGTGCACGGCGGCGCCCTTGACGCCGAAACGCGGCCAGGGCGACGTTTCGACCGTGAACAGGTCGATGCCGTAGTCCTCGGTGACCTTGATGCCTTCCTTGGCGACCCAATCGAGATAGGGATCGACGCCGTAGCGGGAGTTGAGTTTCTCAGACATTTGCCTTCCTCCTTGGAGACTTTGTTGTTTACGAGAACAGAAGCGACTTGATGACGACCGGCACGACGCCCGGCGGGGAGATGAGTTCGCCGACGTCGACGAAATCGAGTTCCTGCAACTGCACGCCGTCGATGGAGACGAGCTTGCCCGGCATGCCCATCTCCTCGTTCAGCAGCCGGCCCATGTTCTTGGCGATGTCGCCGTCGATCATCAGCACGAGCAGTTCATCGCGCTTGTCGCCGGGCGCCATGGCGGCCTTGATCGCGCGGGCCGCGGCGGCAAGGCGCGAATACTCGGGATCGCCCTCCCATGTGAAGGCGAGCGCGAGGCGCTGGTTCGGCTCCATGTCCATGTTGGAGACAGCTTCGAGGATGGCCTTGGTGAAGGCGGCTTCGTCGATGTCGCCGGCGAGGCTGAACTTGGGACGCACGACCGGGATGTTGTGCACCGGCAGCACGCTGAGATCGGGCAGATAGATCGTCTTGCCGCTCACCTGCACGGTGAACTGCGAGGCGCCGATCACGGTGGCGCGAATGCGCTGGCCGGGATCGATCACGGGCGCGCTGCCGCGCTCCTTCAATTGCGTCGTCAGTTCGCGCGCCAGCAGCTTGGCGATGTCGCCGTATTCGCGCTCCTCGTACGTGAAGACGTATTCGGCGACGCCGCCCGAGAACGTGTAGGCGACGGGCTTGGGATGATCGGGCAGCGGCTCCGTCAGACCAAGTTCGATGCCGAGCGAATCCTTCGGCGCGCCCAGAATGTAGTCGGCGGCGACCTGCGCGAGGCGGCGCGCATACTTGCGGCGCAGCTCCTCGTCCGCCAGCGAAGCGGGGTCTGCGGCAAAGCCCTGCTCGCGGGCGACCGCCTGGACCGAATCGTCGAAGCGCGTCCACGCGCCCGTCGAATCCTGCGCGATGAGCCGGCCGCCAACCGCGAACGCCTGCAGCGCGATGATCTCGCCCTTGTCGATCAGGGCGAGCTTGGTCGTGCCGCCGCCGATATCGACGTGAAGGATGCAGTTCTGGCGCTCCTTCGACAGCGCGACGGCGCCGGAGCCGTGGGCGGCGAGGAGACATTCCAGCTTGTGGCCGGCGGTGGCGCAGACGAACTTGCCGGCTTCCGCCGCGAAGATTTCGTCGATGGCGCGCGCGTTCGTCTTCTTGATGGCCTCGCCGGTGAGGATGACGGCGCCGCTGTCGACTTCGTGCTGCTTGATGCCGGCTTCGCGGTAGGCGCCGGCGATGAACTCGCCGAGCTTGCCGGCGTCGATCGTGCCGTTCGGCGAGGAAGGGCGTGAGCATGATGGGGGAGCGCCACACGATGCGGCGGTCGATGACGACGAAGCGGCTCGACAGGCCTTGCGTCTGGCGCTGGAGGATCGACGCTGCGCAAAGAGCAGGTGCGACGTGGAGGAGCCGATGTCGATGCCGACCGTGGTCAGTTCGACGTTTTCCTGCTCCCAGATCGACTTGGCGATCGCGAGACGCTGCTCTTCGCTGAGTTCGAGATGTTCGTGATCGAGGTCCAAATCGTGCACCCTTTCCTCCAGTTTGTTGTCGTCGCGACGGCTTGCCGTCAGCCTACATTCTCGTTTTTCTCGCCGCGTGTTTCATCGTGCGTTTCATCGTGCGTTTGCTGGCGGGACGTCTCTTGCGCCGCATCGTCCCGCACCTTGCGCGCTCGCGCCGCGCGCGCCGGATCGGCGTGCTCGGCCTCGTCGCGCGCGATGTTCTCGATCATCACGAGCAGCGTCCGGCGCGTGGTGGCGACGTCCGCCGGGTCGACGCCCTGAATCGCGATTTCGTTCACTTCCTCGGCCAGGGGAACGAGCTTCTTCTTGAGCGCGCGGCCTGCCGGAGTGAGGAATACATACACGTTCTTGCGGCTGTGGGGCAGCTTGCGCCGCTCGATGTAGCCGAGCTTCTCCATCACGGTCAGCGCCGAAAAGGTCGTCGGCTCCATGCAGCCCGGCCTCTTCGCTGAGTTCGCGCTGCGTGATGCCGTCGCGCACCCACAGAATGCGCAGAAACACCCAGTGCCCGAAGGCGACGTTGTGGCGCGCGAGCCGCACCTGAAGCGCCCGCTGGAGGCCGCGCGTGGCGTCCTTCACCAGATGGGCGAGGCGATCGTTGGGCACAGCCTCGCGCCAGTGGCGCAGCATGATGTCGGCGGTGCGGGTGTCGGTGGGGCGCGAACTCACGATGCTGCGCTCCCGCGTGGGCCTGACAGAAGCTTCGGCGTCGGGACCTGGTGGTTCATGGTCACCTCCCTGCCCTCGCGGGCCGACGCCAGAATGGCGAAGCAGACCTCCATGGTCGCCAGCCCCCAGCGTCCGTCATGAACGGGCGCGACCCCGTCGACCACCGCGGCATAGAGTTCGTCCATGACTTCGCGGCGCGGCACGGAGGGAACGGGCACGGCGTCGAGGCGGCGCTCGCGATCATCGTAGATCATCACGCCCTTCGAAGTGGGACGCAAATCGGCGCCGTCGCAGGAGACGACGAGCAGGCCAAAGTTCTGGTGGAAGCGCTCGGCAGCGGGCTTCGCCTTCGCCGGGTCGAAGCCGGCGTAGCGGGCGCCGCCGTAGTTCACCTGCGACTTCAGCGCGTACTCGGCCTCGCCCGAAGCGCCCGCGAGCGCGCGCCGCGTCGCCCCGTATGCGTCGGGGCTCTTGGGCAGGCCGCTTTCGGCGATCCATTCGACAAGCTCGTCGGAGTCGAAATGCGCATAGCCCGAATAGGTGATGCTGGCTGCCGCGCCATTCTCGAACGTCAGAAGCGCCGTGTAGGCGCCTTCGGTCCGGCGCGAGGCGTCCCAGGCGCCTGTGACGGCGCGCACGGACTTCACCATGCCGCCGCCGATGAAACGCACGTTGTCGACCTGATGGGGCGCCTGATTGTAGATGACGCCGCCGCCCTTCGACGGTGTCGAGTTCCTCGGCGCCGGCGCGGACGGAAGAGGAAATCGGTGTAGTCCATGCCGCTCATCATGCGCACGTCGCCATAGACGCCGCTCTCGACGATCTCGCGGGCGCGGCGCACGGGCGCGTCGAACGAGTGCGAATGGCCGACGACGAGCGCAACGCCGGCCTTTTCGGCCGCTTCGATCATCTCCAGGCATTCGCTTACCGACAGCGCCATCGGCTTTTCGCACAGGATGTGGCGCCCGCAGGCCGCAGCGGCCGCGACGTTTTCCACATGATACTGGTGCGGCGTCGAGACATAGACGACCTCGACGCGCGGATCGGCGCACATGTCCTCGACGCGCTGATAGGCGCGGCCCGCAAAATCCTGCTCGAACCGCGCGCGCGCCTCGGGACGCGGATCAGCGCCCGCGACGATCTCGATGCGCTCGTCCATGACCAGCGTCGGCAACATGAGAGAGAAAGCCCGGCCAAGGCCCGCGACGCCCACCCTGAGTTTGCGCTGGCTCGTGTTGGCCTGGCTCATGGGCGCCGCTCCGCTCAGATGTCGATCACGACTTCGCCTCCACGCCCGCGCGAAACGCACACCATGATGTTGGTTGCGTATTCGTCGGGCGTGAGCACGAAGTCGCGATGATCGACGTCGCCGGAGACGAGCGCTCGTGCGGCACGACCCGCATGAGCCGCTCTCGCACGATGAGGGAACCGGATGGCCGGCCTTGCGCAGCACGTCGAGGATCGAGGCGCCGACGGGCACCTCCAGCGTTTCGCCGGTCTTTGCGATTCTCACGGAGAACGGCAGATCCTCCGGCCGGGGCGTCGAGCCGTCGGCGAAGGCCTCGAAGTGCACCGCCGAGGTGGACCAATGGCCCGTCATGTCGCGCACCGAATCCATCAGTCCGCGCGGGCCGCAGCAATAGACGTGGCCCTTCGGCTTTTCGAGCGCGGGCCACAGGTCGTAGGCGTTGGCGATGTCGCCCTGGTCGTGGTGGATGACGACCTTGCCGGTGAATTCAGGCGCCTTCAGGTCGTCCAGAAACGCCGTCGTCTCCGGGCTGCGCGTCAGGTAGTAGAGCTTGAACGAGGGGCCGCCCTGCGTCAGCAGATGGCGCGCCATCGACAGGAGCGGCGTGATGCCGATGCCCCCGGCGATGAAGGTGTAGCCGGCCGGCGAAGGGACCAGTTCGAAGTCGTTCTTGGGGTCGGACACCTCGAGCATGTCGCCCGCTTTCACGTCCTCGCACATGCTCCTCGAGCCGCCGCGGCTGGCCGGCTCCTTCTTCACGGCGATCACGTAGCGGTCGCGCTCGATCGGATCGTTCGAGAGCGAGTATTTCCGCTCGTCGCCCGAGGGGGTGTGCACGGTGACGTGAGCGCCGCTGGTGAACTCGGGCAGGTCGGCGCCTGCCGGGTCGCGGAGCTCGAACAAATGGATGTCGTCAGCGATTTTCTCTGCGCGTTCGACGCGGAGCTGCCGCATGGCGCCTCTGCCTTCCCATGTCTGCGGGCCGGGCTGGCGCCGGCTTCGTCCCGGATGTTTAGACGCCTAAAGATTTTTGGGCAAGCGCCTTGCCTGCGGGCTCGACAAGAACGTTCGGGCGCGCTAAATGCTTAGATAGCTAATCATGCGCCGGAGGGGATCCGCGCTGGGCGTTGGAGGACGTCATGCTGACACACCAGGAAAACGAACTGCTCTGCCGCGTCGAAGGCGACGCGCCGATGGGCCACATCATGCGCCGGCACTGGCTGCCGGCCTGCCTGATCGAGGAGGTCGCAGGAGCCCGATGGCGATCCGGTGCCGGTGCGCCTGCTGCGGCGACGGACCTTGTCGTGTTCCGCGACACGAAGGGCCGCGTCGGCGTGCTCGGACGAGTACTGCCCGCACCGCGCGCGCCTCGCTCGTCTTCGGCCGCAACGAGGAGTGTGGGCTGCGCTGCCTCTACCACGGCTGGAAGTTCGACGTTGACGGCAACGTCATGGAGATGGCGTCGGAGCCGGCCGAGACCGGCCTCGCGCAGAAGGTGAAGCACGCCGCGTACCCGACGCGCGAGGCCGGCGGCTTCGTCTGGGTGTACATGGGCGCCGCCGAGACGATGCCGGAGTTCGAGCCGCCGGCCGTTCGCGCCCGACGCCCGACACGCGCAAGGTCTCGATCGTCAAGATCGCGCGTCGACTGCAACTGGGCGCAGGTCCTCGAGGGCGCGATCGACTCGGCGCACATTCCTCCACGCTGCACTCGTCGGACATGGTGCCGGCGCGCGTGGCGAGCGCCGAGGCCAACGACAAGAACTGGCTGCGGCCCGTCCACCGACAAGGCGCCGCGGCTGCAGGTGCAGCGCACACCGATTACGGCTTCCGCTACGCCGCGCTCCGCCGGCCGATGCACGAATGCCGCAGACCCACGACTACATCCGCACTCACGCTCTTCGTCGCGCCGTTCACCGTCTACATTCCGCCGAACAACAACTACAAGGTCGCCAACCTGCACGTGCCCGATCGACGACACGAACACGGATGTTCTACTTCCTCGCGTTGGCGACCGCCGACCGACGCCGGTCGACAGGAGACGCTGGCGCAAGTTCCTCGGCGCGACGCGCGGGCGTCGACCTGAACGACGACTGGACCAGCAATGCGCACCCTCGCCAACAAGTTCCTGCAGGACCGCGCAGGCGATGCGCGCCGGCGACTTCACCGGCATCAAGGGCATTCCGAACCAGGACATCGCGATGTGGGAGACGATGGGCCCCATCGCCGACCGCAGCACGGACCGCCTGGGCGCGAGCGATCTCGCGATCGTGGAATTCCGCAAGCAGATGGTCGAAGCGGCGCAGGCTTTCCAGAAGGATGGCACGGTCATCGGCCTGACCGAACCGCGCGTTCCCCACAACAAGCTGCGCTCGTTCGAGGGCGTCGCGCCCAAAACCACGGACTGGCGTCTGGTGGGCCTCACCGAGGAAGAAATCACGGCGCGCGGGCTCAAGCCACCGACCCAATCGGCCGCAGAATAAGCCTTTTCGCCCAACGGGATAATTGAGAGCGCGGCCTGCGGGCCGCGCTTTTTTGTCGCCGGCGCCCCGGCAAGCTTCGTCGCAGGCTGCGCCTTTCTTTTGCCTTGTGGTCCGATGAGGTTATGCTTGGCCACTTGAGGTTGCCGGCAAAAAGGAGCGCACATGCCAGTTTCCGCCATGCGATTCGTCATTCCCTTCGCCTGCGCCGTTGCCGGCTCGGCAGCGATTCTCGTCTCCGGTCCAGCCCGGGCGATCCCGGTCGCGCCGGCCCCGGCGGTGGATCGCCCCATCGTGGACGTGCAGTACAAGGTCCGCGCCGCGCCCCGCCGCGCGGTCGCTGTCCGCCCTGTGGCGCGCCCCGGCGTCAGGGCCGGACGCACCGTCGCAGTCGTGCGCCCGGGGGGCGTCTATCGACCCGGCGCCGTGTATCGGCCGGGCGTCGCGTACCGGCCCGCCGCTGTCTATCGGCGCGGATATTACGGCAATTGGTACCGGCCCTATGGCTGGCGTCCCGGCGGGGCGATCGCGGCGGGCGCGGCGATCGGGTTCATCGGCGCGGCGGCCGCCGCCGCTTACTACAGTGCGCCGCCGCCCGCGCCGGGCCTTTGCTGGTATTACACGAACCCAAGCCGCACATCGGGCTTCTGGGACGTTTGCCCCTAGGCCGATCGACCTGATGACAACGGAGCCCGACGAGCTGCCGGGCTCCTTTCATGTCGCGCGCTTGCCGCTGACGGCAAAACCGGGCAGTTTCCACGACGAGCGCGACCGCAGAATGGAAGCGCCAGAGGGATGACGGCCTGAGGATCAAGATCATGAACAGACGCACTTTCAGCGTGCGCGCCGCCGCACTGACGCTTGCTCTCACAGCGGGTGCGGGCGCTCCGATGCTGGCGCATGCGCAATCGGGCGAGGCCTGGCCGCGCAGGTCGGTGAAATTCATCGTGCCGTTCGCGCCGGGCGCCGGCGCGGATATCGGCGCGCGCCTCGCCGCCGACGTTCTTTCGCGCAAATGGGGCCAGGCGGTCATCGTCGAAAACCGGCCCGGCGGCGACAGCCTGATCGCCATTCGCGCCGTGGTGGGCGACAACGACGATCACCAGTTCCTGTTCTCGCCCGCCGGCAATTTCACGCCCCACCCCTACCGGCATGAAAAGCTCGGCTACGTGCGCGCGCGCGATCTCCTGCCCATCGCGCGTTTCTCGAACACGATTCTCTCGGTCAGCATTTCGAACTCGCTCGGCGTCACGACGCTGAAGGAATTCGTCGAACTCGCGAGGAAGAAGCCGAAAGAGCTGAACGCGGTGGTCGTCCCCGGCATCACCGAATTCGTGTGGGACGGCTTCGTGAAGTCGGCGGGCATCGAGATCACGAAGGTGCCGTTCACCAATCTCGTCCAGGGCGCCGGCGAAATGGCGACGGGCCGGATCCAGGTGACGATGTCATCGCTCGCCATCCAGCAGCCCGTGCTGCAATCGAACGGCGCGCGACTGGTCGCCGTGACCAGCCCCAAACGCGTCGCGCTCATCAAGGATGTGCCGACTGCGCGCGAGGCGGGCTTTCCCTCACTCGAGGTGGAAGGTCTCGTGGGATTGTTCGGCCCGCGCAGCCTGTCGGCCGACCTGCGCAAGCGCATCGGTGACGACGTGAAGGCCGTCGCCGCCGATCCTGCGATCGCGGAGAAGCTTGTCGCGAGCGGACAGGTTCCCAATCCAGGCGGAGCGGACGAATTCTCCGCCGACATCGTGGCGCAGGAAAAGCAGATCGATGAAATCGCCAAGCTCGTGGGGCTCGCGCGAAAGGATTGATGAAGCGTCGCGGTTGAGGACCGCCTCATGAATTCACCAGCAAGCTAAAGAGAAAAGTAGCTGGGGCACAGGCATTTCTGCGGCCGCGCATGGCAAGCGCGGCCGCACTCACGTTGGACACATTCAACCTTGAACCCTATAAACTCCAGCGTGATGTCGGAGTTTGAAATGTCAGATGCCCAGCCTTGCCAGACCGGCGTCAGCGGACTCGATGAAATTCTGACCGGTGGTTATCCTTCCAATCGCGCGCATCTGATCGAGGGCAAGCCGGGCTCCGGCAAGACGACGCTGGGCATGCAATTTCTGCTGCAGGGTGTTCGCGAAGGCGAGCGCTGTCTCTACATCACCCTCTCGGAGACGAAGCGCGAATTGCGCGCGGTCGCGCAGACGCATGGCTGGTCGCTCGACGAGATCACGATCTTCGAACTCGTGCCGCCCGAGCTCAGTCTGGATCCGAAACAACAGCAGACATTGCTGCACGCATCCGATCTCGAACTTGGCGAGACGGTGCAAATGGCGATCCAGGAAATCGAACGGCTCAAGCCCCAGCGCATCGTCTTCGACAGCCTGTCGGAAATCCGCCTGCTATCGCAGAGCCCGCTGCGCTATCGCAGGCAGGTTCTCGCGCTGAAGCACTTCTTCCTTTTGCATGACGCGACCGTCCTGATGCTGGACGATCTCACCTCCGACCAGGACGACCTCAACCTGCACAGCATTTCCCACGGCGTCATCCGCCTGGAGAACTCCGCCGGCCAGTATGGACCCGAGCGGCGGCGCCTGCGCGTCATCAAGATGCGCGGCATGCGGTTCGACGGCGGATACCACGACTACGTGCTGCGCAAGGGCGGGCTCGTGCTTTACCCCCGGCTGGAGCCAGGAGATGAGGAAGGTCCGTCCTTCGAAGCGCCACAGGCGCAGAGCGGGGTCGCCGAACTCGACGCGCTGCTCGGCGGCGGCCTCGACCGAGGAACAAGCACGCTGCTGATCGGGCCTTCAGGATCGGGCAAGTCTTCGATGGCGACGCAATACTTGCGCGCCGCGCTGGAGCGGGGCGAACCGGGCCTGCTCATCACATTCGATGAAACCAAGCGCATCCTCATGTCGCGCACCCGCGGCATCGGCATCGATCTCGAGCGGCACGTGAACTCCGGTCTTCTGGACTTGCATCAGGTCGACCCTGCGCGCCTGTCGCCGGGCGAACTTGCATGGCTCATCCGCGAACGGGTGGAGGGCGGAAAGCGCTTCGTGGTGATCGACAGCCTCACCGGCTATCTCAATGCGATTCCCGACGAACAATACATGCTGCTGCAGATGCATGAATTGCTCACCTATCTGAACCAGCATGGCGTCGTGACCATCCTCGTGCTTGCGCAGCATGGACTCGTCGGGACCATGGCGACGCCCATCGACATGACCTACATCAGCGACACCGTCGTCATGCTGCGGTTCTTCGAGGCCGGCGGGCGCATCAGGCGGGCGGTTTCGGTCCTCAAGAAGCGGACCGGGTTTCACGAAGACGCCATTCGCGAGTACGCCATCAGCTCAGAGGGAGTCAGGATCGGCGCGCCGCTCACCGGCTTTCAGGGCGTTCTGTCCGGTGTCCCGACCTTCCATGGCAAGGATGGGGATTTGCTTGGAATCGAGACTGTCCATGGTTGAACCGGCCGGTGAGATCGTTCTCATCCTCGCCACCGGCGGACGGGACGGCGAAGTCGCCCAGCGAATACTCGGCAGCAACGGCATCCAGTCCCGGATCTGCCGCAGCGTGGATGAACTCACGAGCGAACTTCATGAGGCCAGCGCCGCGATCGTCACGATCGAAGAACTGGCAGGACCGCATCTGGGCACGCTCATCGAATGGGTTTGCAGGCAGCCGGACTGGTCCGATTTCCCCTTCATCCTGCTCACGCTGCAAAACAGTTCGAGCGACGAATCGATCCTGATGCAGCTCGGAAACGTGGCGATCCTCGAGCGTCCCTTTCACGCGGGCACGTTGGTTGCCGCGACCCGCGGCGCCTTGCGCGCACGCCGGCGCCAGAGGACGGCCGAAGCTCTCATCCATGAGCACGAGGCGATCTCCGCCCGCCAGAAGGTGCTGATCCGCGAGTTGCACCACCGGGTGCGGAACATGCTGGCGACCATCCAGGGCGTTATGGCGGTGACGTCGCGATCGTCCGGCAACATACGCGAGTTCACGCGCTCCTTCAGCGAACGTCTGCAATCGCTGGCGCGCACGCATCAGTTGCTGACCGACGATCTCCTGCAATCGGCCTCGCTGATCCACCTTCTGCAGCAGGAATTGCAACCATTCGACGACGGCACGGGGCTGCGCTTCGAGCTGCGGGGCCCGCCGGTCGACCTGCCCTCCTCCCTCGCAGTGCCGTTCGGCATGGCGATTCATGAACTGACCACGAACGCGCTCAAATACGGCGCCCTTTCCCTGCCCAGCGGGCGCATCATCGTCGACTGGGACATTCACACGTACGATCGCGCGCGCGAATTGTCCCTGCGCTGGATGGAGCGCGGCGGGCCGCCTGTGCGCCCACCCCAGCGGCGCGGCTTCGGGACAATGCTGATCGACCGCGTGCTGGGTCCGCAGGCTCAGGCGCAAACCCTGCTCACCTATGATCCCGACGGCGTCGTCTTCGAGATGCGCTCGCCCCTCCCCGAGCCCGAGATCAACGAGGGCGCGTTTCTCTGAGCGCGCCTAGGCGGGCTTGAGGATATCGCTCATCGCCAGCACCGCCTCGGCCACTTCCTTGATGCGGCGGTTCTGGCTCATCGCCGTCTTGCGCAGGAGTTCGTAGGCTTCCTGCTCGGATGCGCCGCGGTGGGTCATCAGGATACCCTTCGCGCGGTCGATGATCTTGCGCTCGTTGATGGCGAGCCGCGCCGCCTCCAGCTCCTCGCTCATCTGCTGCAGGTGCTGCGCCTGGCTTTGCACGATGTCGAGGATCGAGCGGCCGACGCGCGGACTCACGCCGTCGACGGACAGGACTTCCGCGCCCGTCTCCTCGGCGTCGGCGATGAGTCTCGGGTCGGCGTCGCCGATGACAAGCGCGATCTGGTAAAGGGCCAACTCGCCGCCGGGCAAGGCGTCCTCGCCCAGCCCTTCGGCGGCGCGCTCGGCCGCCTCCAGCTTCGCCCGGCAGGTCGCCTGCAGGTCTTCGTCGATGCGCTTCTCGACCTGGCGCATGGCGTCCATGCGCCGCGTGGCCTGATCGTACCATTGCTCGCTCTTCACGCCCTGAAGACCGCCGGCGGGGCCTGCGAGGCAAGCGATGCGACGCAGCCGCTCGAACTCGATCATGTCGGGCCCGGAGAGCTTCTCGTCGTGGAGAGCCTTGAGGGGAGGCGCCGCGAAGCGCGCGAAGAACTGGAACGAGCGCGTCTGGGCGTCGATGAGCTTCAGCAGCTTCTCGTGCTGGGCGTGGGTGAAGCGCCCGCTGGAAAAGCCCGCCGCCGCCGTGGCGCGCTCCTGGCCGGCAAACTCCTTGCCCTGCATGAAGCTGAACATGGCGACGAGCGCGCGGGAGATTTCCGCGTCGGCCGTGGCGTCGGAGGCCTCGAAGACGACGGCAAGCAGCGCCGAGATCACCTCCACGAAATAGTTCGTGGCGTCGGAGGCGGACACGTCCCTCGCCCGCACGCGTTCGCGCAGACCCTCAAGCGCATCTAGGCTCTGGATCACGCATGCGATCCGGCTGAAGAGGCGGGCGTCGAACGCAGCCTCGCTGCCGACGTCGTGCAGCCGGTTGAAGACCTCGAGCACCGCGGACTGGTCCGCGCGCGAGCCGTGGGAAACGGCGGCGAGCCGGTCGGCGAACTCCCGCCCGCCGGACCCCAGAAAAACGTTGCACACGCCGCGCTCTCTCTGCAGCGAGTGGATCAGCCCGCTGATGGCGCTGACCACGTCGCCAACCATCACGAGCTGCCTGAGGTCTCTGGCCTTCAGGCGCCGTGCCGTTGAGCGAAAGCGCTCCGCATGATCGGGAACCGGTTGCATGTTGGCGTCCGCAAGGGCCGCCGGAGCGGCCGACAATCGCCGCCATGATAGCTGCGCCGGCCCGGCCAACGAAGATCAATCCATTGGCGCCCTGCACATAGAGCGTCCGCTCTGCCGGTCTGGTGGGCGGGAAACACAGATGCCGCACCCGCGGCGGCGCGCCCCACGGCCAAAGGCCAGCGCTTGCGGCGTGCGCTGATTGCTGCGAACCTGAGCACGAGCGGCCACGTGAGATGGCCCCGAAGGCGAGGCTGCGGATGCTGGGATCGTGGGATTTCGACAAGAAGCGCGAGATCGCCGTCAACGGCGGCGCGATCAGGTTCCGGTTGAGGGACGTCGCGGTCGAGCCCGGCTCGTCCATCTCGCTGAAGAAGAATTTCGACCCGGCGTTCACCGGCGGGTTCAAGGACAAGTCGGACGCGCTCGAGCGCCTCGCGCACAACCGGCACCGGGTCGCGGAGCTGCAGGAAACGCTCTACGCGGACGACAGGTATTCAGTGCTCGTGATCTTTCAGGGCATGGACGCGGCGGGCAAGGATGGCGCCGTCCGTCACGTCATGTCAGGCGTCAACCCGCAGGGCTGCCGGGTGACGAGCTTCAAGGCGCCGAGCGAGGAGGACCTCGATCACACGTATCTGTGGCGCGTGCAGAAGGCGCTGCCGCCGCGGGGCACGATCGGAATCTTCAACCGCTCCCATTACGAGGAAGTCCTCGTCGTGCGCGTGCACGAGGAAATCCTCGCGGCACAGAAGCTGCCGCCCGAAGCGCGCAGCAAGCATGTGTGGCGCGACCGTTACGACGACATCAACAATTTCGAACGCCACCTGACGCGCAACGGCGTGATCGTGCTGAAATTCTTCCTCAACATCTCGTACGAGGAACAGCGCCGCCGGTTCATCGAACGCATCGACGAGCCGGAGAAGAACTGGAAGTTCCAGCCGCGCGACGTGAAGGAGCGGGCCTACTGGAAGCAGTACCAGAAGGCCTACGGCGAAATGCTGGAGAACACGAGCACGAAATGGGCGCCGTGGTGGGTCGTTCCCGCCGACAACAAATGGTTCACGCGCCTGATGGTGTCGGAGATCATCTCGCTGCAATTGCAGCAGCTCGACATCGCGCCGCCGAAGGTGAGCCCCGAACGGCTCGCGGAGATGATGGCGCTGCGCGACCAATTGCTGAAGGAATAGGGCGAGCAGAGATGGCTGAAACGAGCGATTGGCGTGTGGAGAAGGGCGTCCAGTACGCCGTCCACGACGGGGTTTGCCTGCACGGCGATCTCTATCAGCCGGCGGCGCCGGGCGTATACCCGGCCATCATCGCCGTGCATGGCGGCGGCTGGCAGTCGGGCGGGCCGGCAAGCTACCGGCACTGGGGCGCGTGGTTCGCGCAGCGCGGCTTTGTCTTCTTCCCCATCGCCTACAGGCTGTCCAGGCCAGGCGTGAAGACTTACCCCGAAGCCGTGCATGACGTGCGCGCGGCAGTGCAGTTTCTGCGCGGGCGCGGGGCGGCCCTCAAGGTCGACGGCGCGCGCATCGGCATGATGGGCGGGTCCGCAGGCGGCCAGCTCGTCGCGCTCGTCGCGCTGGCGGGCGACGAGCCTCCGTTCGCGGGCGCTTACCCTGGCGACGAATACGCTGGCGTCAGCACGAGGGTTCAGGCGGTCGCGCCCTTCTACGGCGTGTTCGACATGGGACGGCAATGGAGCCACGACGTGCATTGCCGCCCCACCGACAACATCACGGAGAACTTCATCGGCGCGCCGGCGACCGACGACCGGCGCGCCTACATCGAGGCGTCGCCGGCGACCTATGTGGAGCGCAGGCGCAACGACACGCCGTTTCTGCTCGTCACGGGAACGGAGGACGATGTCGTCGACCGCAGCCAGACGGACGATTTCCTGCTGATGCTGCGGCAGGCGAAGTTCTACGCGCGCCGCGTCGTCCTGCAGGGCGCCGGGCACTTCTTCGAATCCGAACCGCTGGATGAGCCGTTCAGCCGGTCCCTTCAGGCTTCCGGCCCGCTGCTGCGGTTCTTCGCGGAATTCCTCAAGGGCGAGAAGAAATCGGAATAGCCCCGCCACAAACAAAGACGCCCTCCCGATGGCGGGAGGGCGAGGTAGCGAGGGCGCAGGAGGGCGGGAAGGGAAAGAGCCTCGGGCGCCGAATTCGCAGGTTCATTGTTACCCCCGCTTGCGGCCCGGCGCGTTGACCTGGATCATGTTGCAGCGTTACCTTTCTGCAAACGGCCCGCATGAAGCCGGGCGACGGGAGCGAAACATGGCGCAGTTCGGCGTGCGGCTGGCCGCAGGCGTGGCGATCTTCCTTGGTGCTTCGATCGGCCTCGAGGGCGCGCCACACGCGCAAACGCCGGCCGAGTTCTACAAGGGGAACAAGTTTTCCGTCGTCATCGGCTACTCGGTCGGCGGCGGCTACGATCAGTATGCGCGCCTGCTGTCGCGGCATATCGGCCGGCACATTCCGGGAAACCCGACCGTGATCGTGCAGAACGCGCCCGGCGCCGGCAGTCTCACCGCCCTGCGGCGGCTGGAAGGGAACCTGCCGAAAGACGGCACGGTCGTGGTCACCTTCAATCCGTTCCTCATCAGCGATGCGATGTTCGCGCCCGAGAAGGTCGGCATCGATTTCCGCACGGTCCAGTGGATCGGCAGCATCATGCGGAATTCGACCATCTGTTTCGCGTGGCATGGCGCCGGCATCAAGGACTGGAATGATCTCCTCAAGCGGGACGAGTTTGTGATCGGAGCGACGGGCAAGGGCACAAGCTCCTACACGCACTCATCCCTGCTGCGAGAAATCTTCGGCGTGAAGGTGCGGCAAATTCTCGGCTTCCCGGGCAGCTCCGACAAGCAACTGGCGATGGAGCGCGGCGAACTCGACGGCGAATGCGGCGCATGGACGAGCCTGCCGCCCGAGATGCTCCGAGACAAGAAATACAGTCTCCTTGTGCGCTTCACGCCGGTGCGCGTCGCAGGCATGCCCGAGGACATGCCGTTCGCCGGCGATCTGGCGACGACGGAGGAGCACAAGGCGATCCTGGACATCATCGCGGCGCCCGGCGAACTGGGCCGCCCGTTCATCATGTCCAGCGCGGCGCCGGCGGACAGGGTTACCGCGGTGCGCGGCGCCTTCGACGCCATGACAATCGACCCGGCGTTCCTCGCGGAAGCCGAAAAACTGCACATGCCGCTGTCCATCGTCGGGCACGCCGAAGCCACGGCCGCGGTGAAGCGGATCTATTCCTTCCCGCGTGAATACGTGGAGAAGGCGGCGAAGATGGTGGAGTGAGGCATGGTGGGCGGTGACGGTCTCGAACCGCCGACCCTCTCGGTGTAAACGAGATGCTCTACCAACTGAGCTAACCGCCCGGCGCCTTGCAAATCAGGGGCTTGCGCGCGCAACCGGCACGGGGAAGCCCCGGCCGACGCGCGGGTTTTAGCCCGTCCGCGCGCAAGGGGCAAGCTGCGCCACCCGCAGCCCCGCGGCTATCTCAGCAACAGCGCAACGCTGATCGCGACGAGAAACCAGAGCACGATCTTGCGGTAGAGCCCCGAGGGCAGGCGGGCGAAGAGCCAGACGCCGAGCCAGGTTCCGATCACCGAAGGCGCGAACAACGTCGCGATGTGGATCAGGATGCGCGTGCTGATGGAGCCTGCGGCGAGAAGCACGATGATGGTCATGCACGACGACAGGCCCATCGCGAGGATGATGCTGGCGCGCTGGAATTCGGCGCGCGCCTTCTCCGCCATGACGTAGACCACGGTGATCGGTCCGCCCGAACCCGCGACGCCGTTCACGAAACCGGTGAGGCCGCCGACGATGAAACCCTGCAATGGCCCGCGAGGGCCGCGATAGGTCCACCCCACAAGCATCACGCTCGTCAGCGTGAGAATGACGAGCGCGATGATCTTCTTCACCACGCCGGCGTCGAGGGACACGAGAAGCGCGACGCCCGCCGGCGTGAAGAACACGCAGCCCAGCAGCATGGGCGCGGCGTCGCGCAATTTGGCCACCCGCAGCGCCGGCGGCAGAACCTGAACGAGCGTCAGAACTCCCAGCCCCACCATCGCGCCGATCGCCTCGACGGGACCCCACATCATCGAGAACAGCGGAACCATGACGAGGCCGCCGCCAAAGCCCGTCAGCCCGCGCACGAAGCCGCCTAGCAGCGCGATGGCGAAGGCGGCGGCGAATTCGAGGGGCGTGTAGATCCAGAGCGAAGCGAGGAAATCCATGCTCCTCAGGCCGCCTGGCCGGAGCGCTCGGGTTCCCGGCCCTCGCGGGCGCCTTGCCGCACATGCGCGAGAGCATCGCGCACAACTTCGAGCCCTGCGCCCTTCTTCACCGCTTCGGTCGCAAGATGCCTGCGCCACAGCCGCGCGCCGGGCATGCCCGCAAACAGGCCGAGCATGTGACGCGTCATGTCGGCCAGGCGCACGCCCTCGGCGAGCCGCGCGGCGATATACGCCTCGTACTGCTCCACCGCCTCGAACTGGTCCGCAACGGGCGGCTCCTCGCCGAAGAGCTCGCCGTCGACGCGCAGCAGCAATCCCGGGTCGTGATAGGCCGCGCGACCGACCATCACGCCATCGACATGTTCCAACTCGGCCCGCACCGATTCGATCGTCGCGAAGCCGCCGTTGATGGCTATGGGCGTCGAGGGAAAATCGCGCTTGAGTTGATGCACCAGAGAGTAATCGAGCGGCGGGACGTCCCTGTTCTCCTTCGGGCTCAGGCCTTTCAGCCACGCCTTTCGGGCGTGCACGATGAGCGCGTCGGCGCCTGCGTCCGTCACAGCACGCGCCATGGTCCAGAGAGCTTCGCGCGGCTCCTGGTCGTCGACGCCGATGCGGCACTTCACCGTGACCGGAATGTTCACCGACGCCTTCATCGCCGCGACGCCCTGCGCGACAAGGTCGGGCTCGCGCATGAGGCAGGCGCCGAACGCGCCGTTCTGCACGCGATCGGAGGGACATCCGCAGTTCAGGTTGATCTCGTCGTAGCCATGGTCCGCGCCGATCGCGGCGCATTGCGCCAGCGCGTCGGGTTCGCTGCCGCCGAGCTGGAGCGCAACGGGATGCTCGACCGCGCTGAAGCCGAGCAGGCGCTCGCGCGGGCCGAAGATGATGGCGCCGGTCGTGACCATTTCGGTGTAGAGCCGCGCGCGGCGCGACAACGTGCGATGGAGGACCCGGCAATGCCTGTCGGTCCAGTCCATCATCGGCGCGACGGAGAAGCGGTGGGGCGAATAGGTCACGTCAGGTTCCGGCGGTGTCACGGGCTCTTGTAGCCCCGCGCGCCCGCGTGGTCACCCCCGGCCCGTCAATGGTCGTGGTCGTCCTCGTCGGGGGGCGGGCCCATGGCCTCGCGCATGGCGGCCGGATAGCCCTGCTGCAGGGCCTCGACCTGCGAGGCGGCGGCAGCCGCGGGGGCCGCGGTCTTCGCCTGCGCCAGGATCTGGTCAACGGCCGGCCGGGTGAGGAACTCCATGCAGCACCAGCGTCGACAGCACGTTTGCAAGCGTCCCGTTGAGCGCCTCGACCCGCGCCTCGAGCGCGGCGATCCTGTCGTCGGATGTCATGATGATCCTCGCCTGAAGTGTGCGGACGCGCCGCTTTCAAGGATCATATAGGCCGCCGGGCGTCCGGCGGCCATCGCCTCAGACGGGGGCGAACGGATAGGCGGCGAGCGCGCCGGCGATGGCCGAGAGGAACAGGACTGCGTCGTGCACCGCGAGCATGGCCCTTCCCGGCGCGGCCTCCTCGTGCAGCCACGCCGTCGCCGCGCTCGTGGCGAGCGACCAGCCGATGGCGAGCAGCACGAGCGAAGCGGCAAAGCCGCCGGCCTGATTTGCGCCGATGAACACGAGCAGCGCAAAGACGATGACCAGCAGGCCGAGCGCTGTGATCCACTTGGCGTTGACCCGTCCAGCGAGCGGCGCCAGCACGAACGCGGGCGCGTACATCGCGACCACATGCCATGCCACCGCGCCCATCACGCCCGTGGCGGCGACGCCGCAATTGATCATGGAGAACGGCGCGGCGAGCATCACCAGATTCATGGAGAACCACGCGAGCGCGGCGATGAAGGTGGGCGCGAGCATCGCGCTCCAGTTGGGCGTGCGCGCGAGCGCATCGGGCAAACGCACCGGCAGGCGCCGCGATGTCGCGGCGGCGAACGCGAGCGTGGCGAACTGCGCGGCGGCGGCGAGCAGCGCCGTGCCGACATAGAAGCCCGGCGACAGACGTTCCGCGATTTCGGCGAGTCCCGGTCCCAGCAGGCCGGCGAGGCTGCCGGCGCCGAACACGAGCCCGATCGCCATCACGCGTTCAGAATTGGAGGCGCCGACCGCCGCCTCATGCCGGTAGAACAGGCTGAAGCCCTGCGCGACTCCCATCCAGAACGCGCCAAGAAGAAACGGATAGAAGTTGTGCGTCGACAGCGACCACGCCATGAGGCAACCGCCTGCAAGTCCGTGGGACGCGCCGAGCGCGAACGATGCGCGCCGGCCGAACGTGTCGAGAAGGAACGACGCCGGGAAGGTGGCGAGGGCCGCGCCCAGAAGCATGGCGACGACGGGCAGCACCGCCATCGACGAGCGCGGCGCAAGCAGAAGCCCCGCGAGCGGCAGAAGGCCAAGGACCAGCGTCTGCGACAGGACGGAGGCCGCGAAGCCGCCCGCGAGCGCCAGCAGTCCGCGCGACTCGCCCGCGACCGGCGCCGCCGCGGGGCAGAAGCACGAGAGCCGGCCCGCGCGCGGCGGCGCCGCCTTGTCCTGCGAGGCGAGGCTCATTTTCGCAAATCCTCATCGGAGAGGATGCGCCATGCGGGCCCCTCCATGTCGTCGTACTGGCCGGCGCGGAGCGACCAGAGGAACGCGAAGAGCCACAGGCCGCCGAGCATCAGCGCGAGAGGAATGAGGTAAACGAGAACGTTCATGATTGCGCCTTCGCAGCGGCCGCAAGCACGGGGCGAGCGGGTGATGAAACGGACACGGAGGGAGACGCCGGCGCCAGGCCCGCCGAGCGGGCGCGCAACGCGTTGAGCGTGACGAGGATGGACGAGCCGGACATCGCGGCGGCGGCGATGAGCGGCGTCACGAAACCTGCGATCGCGAGCGGAACCGCGATCGCGTTGTAGATGACAGCCAGCCAAAGGTTCTGCCGCATCAGCGCGTGGGCCTTGCGGGACAGGTCGAGCGCCGTCACCACGGGCTGCAGCCGCTCGCCCAGGAACATCGCGTCTGCCTTGGCGCGGGCGATGTCCACCGCATCGATGGGCGAGATGGACGCATGGGCGCCAGCAAGCGCGGGCGCGTCGTTGAGGCCGTCGCCGATCATCAGCACCTTGCGGCCGGCGTTCGCAAGCGCGGCGATGGCGGCGATCTTCTCGTCCGGCTTCACGCCGCCGCGCCAGTCGCCGACGCCGAGCGCGGCGGCCACCGGAGCAACGGCCTCCGGCCGATCGCCCGAGAGGATCGAGATCGTCACGCCGCGCGCCTTCAGGGCGTCGACTGCCTCGCGCGCATCGGCGCGCAGGCATTGGCGGATTTCGATGGTCGCCGTCCGGTCGCCCCACCGCATGTGGATGAGTGATGAACCGGCAGCGGCGCCATGCGAACTTGCGTCCACGCCGCAGAAGATTGCGCCGCCCAGCCGCGCCTCTTCGCCATCGATCGTTGCGGCGACGCCGGAGCCGGCGACCTCGCGCGCGTCCTCGAGCGGCGCGCCCGCGCCAAGAGCACGGGCGAGCGTGGCGGCCAGCGGATGGCGGCTCGACTGCGCGAGGCGCGCGGCGCACGCCAGCAGGTCGGCGGGGATGTCGGCGGTATTGGCGACCTGAGGCTGCGGCAGCGTCAATGTCCCCGTCTTGTCGAAGACGACGTGGTCGACTTCGGCAATGCGTTCGATGGCGTCCGACGCGTTCAGATAAACGCCTGCGCGGAACAGGCTGCCCGTGGCGACGACCTGCACCGCCGGCACCGCGAGGGCCAGCGCGCACGGGCATGTGATGATGAGAACCGAAATCGCGGTCACCAGCGCGAAGTGCACGGACGCGCCCGCGGCGAGCCAGCCGATGATGGTGAGCAAGGCCGTCAGATGGACGAGGGGCGAATAGATGGCCGATGCGCGGTCGGCGAGGCGCCGATAGCGCGACTTGGCTTCGCTCGCCTGCTCGACGAGACGCCTCACCTCGTCGATGAGGGTCGCTTCGCCGGCCGACGTGACGCGCAGCGTGATGACCCCTGCCCCGTTGAGCGAGCCGGCCCAGACCTTTTCCCCCTCGCCGACTGCGCGGCGCAATGTTTCGCCGGTGATGACGCTCTCATCGAGGTCGGACGATCCGCTGACGATCGTCGCGTCCGCGGGAACACGATCGCCGGGGCGGACCAGCACCAGGTCACCGGCATTCAACGCGGCGACCGGAACCGTCTTCAGCTCGCCCGAGGCTTCGACGCGATGCGCGAAATCGCCCTTGAGCGCCGCGATGTTCGCGGCGGCGGCGCGCATCTTCACGCGCATGACCTGATCGAGCGTGCGGCCGAGCAGGAGGAACACAAGCAGCATGATCGCCGAGTCGAAATACGCATGCTCGGCCGAGTGCAGCGTCTCATACAGCGACATGCCGATGGCGAGCAGGATGCCCAGAGAGATCGGCACATCCATGTTGAGCTTGCGCGCGCGCAGGCTGGCGAGCGCGCTGCGAAAGAAAGGCTGGCCCGCGTAGGCGGCGGCGGGCATCACCAGCAGTGCGGACAGCCAGTGGAAGAAATCCCGCGTCTCCGCATTGATGTCCGTGACCGCGCCCGACCATACGGAGATGGACAGCAGCATCACGTTCATCATCGCGAACGAGGCGACAGCGAGGCAGCGGACGAGCCATCTGGTGTGCGCGACGTCGTCGGCCTCGAGCCGGTGCAGTTCGAACGGATGCGCCCTGTAGCCGAGCGCGGCGAGACGTTCGATGAGGTTTTGCGGCCCGGTCTCCTCGGGGCGCCAGGTGACGGCGAGCCGGCGCGTGGCGACGTTGAGGCGCGCGGACACGACGCCTTTCTCGCTGCGCAGTCCGCCCTCGATGTCGTCGATGCACGCGGCGCAATCGGCCCCCTCCAACGCAAAGTCCATTGCAGCCACGCCATCGGCGTCGCGGCGGACGAAGCAGGAGAGGTCGATCGCTTCAGCCATCGGCGTCGATCTTCGCGTCATTGACCTGAATGCGATCGCGCGAGAGGAACACGAGCGTTCCGCCGGACCGCATCTCGATCACCATGTCCCACGCGCCCGCCGGAAGATCCACCGCCGCACTCCATCCATCTGGACCCGATTGCGTCAGCGACGCGCGACGGTCCTGCTGGCTGCTGGCGGGATGTTCGAAGCGGGCGATCACCTCGAGGTTCGCAGCGGCGGCTGCGTCGGCGCGGGTCACGCTCACAAGGCTGCGGCCGGGCGCGATGCGCCGAACGGAAGCGTCGACCTTCCAGCCGCGCAACTCCTGTTCACGCGCGGCCGCGAGTGTCCGGTTGTGAGAAAGCCCCGCGACGTAGGCGTTCTTGTCGCCAATGCCGCTGAAGGTCGAGGACGCGAGGCGCACCATCACCAGATTGACCCCGATGATGACGCCGAAGAAGGCGAGCAGCATCGCCAGAACCATGCGCCCTGTGAGCGGACGCCCCTTGTCCTGCGCGGACGTGTCACGATGCATGCTCATCTCCTGTCTCTTTCCGGGCCGAAGAAATGATCCTTGGCCCTCGCCGAACGTCCCGAGAACGTGTCGGTCACGATGAAGGCGATGTCCTCGCGCGCGTCGTGGCGCGTTCTGGGAGCGGTGACCAGGACGCGCACCTCGCGGGTCTGGTTGGGCCCGATGTCGAGGACGTTCGTCTGGCCGGCGCTTTCCACGCCCGCGATCTCGAGCCGCGCGCCTTCGAGGCCGCGCACATCGATCCGGAAGGACCGGGGATGCAGCTCCATGTTGAGAAGGCGGATCGTGTAGGCGTTCCGGATGGAGCCGTCGCTCAGCGTCACGTACACGGGATTGCGATCGTGCAGCGATGACACGCCGACTGGATTACGCGTGGCGAGCGCATACACCATGATGGCGCCGACGATCGCGATCATGGCGGCGTAGAGCATCGTGCGCGGGCGCAGGATCCTGAAGGGCTCGGGCGTCTCGCCGCGCGCGCGCGCCTGCACGTTGAGGTCGGTGTCGTAGCCGATCAGCCCCGTGGGCCGGCCGATCTTCGTCATGATCGTGTCGCACGCGTCGATGCAAAGCCCGCACTGGATGCAATCGATCTGCAGACCATCGCGTATGTCGACGCCTGTCGGGCAGACGTTGAAGCACTGGCGACAATCCACGCAATCGCCCGCCGGCCCGCCGGCAGCGCGAAGGGCCTCAGCCTTCTTCACCGAAGCGCGCGGCTCGCCACGATCATACCGGTAGGTGACGTTGAGCGCGTGTTCGTCCGTGAGAGCGGCCTGGATGCGCGGCCACGGGCACATGTACGTGCAGACCTGCTCGCGCATGAAGCCGGCGAAGAAATACGTCGTCGTCGTGAGGATCATGATCCAGATGTAGGCGATGGCCGGCGCCTTGAATGTCGCGAGTTCGACGACCAGCGTCGGCGCGTCCGTGAAGTAGAGGACCCATGCGCCGCCGGTCCACCACGCGACCATCAGCCAGAGGAAATGCTTGAGGACGAAATTGTGAACGCGCCGGATCGTCCATGGCCCGCCTTCGAGCTGCATGCGCTGGCGCCGGTCGCCTTCGGTGAGCCGCTCGATCAGCAGGAAGAGATCGGTCCAGATCGTCTGCGGGCACAGATAGCCGCACCACACGCGGCCCGCGACGGCGTTCATGAGGAACAGGGTCATCGCCGCGATGATCAGCAGGCCGGTGAGGTAATAGACCTCCTGCGGCCAGATCTCGATGAAGAAGAAATAGAAGCGGCGATGTTCGAGATCGACGAGCACCGCCTGCCCCGGCGCGTTCGGCCCGCGGTCCCAGCGCACGAACGGCAGGAGATAGTAGATGCCGAGCGTCACGACGAGCAGCGCCCATTTGATGCGACGGAACCGCCCTTCGACGCTTTGCGGAAATATCTTCTGCCGCGACGCGTAAAGCGGCGTATCGACGCCCTGGGCCTCGAGCGCCGCCTCCCGCATCTGCTCTCGTTTGACACTCATCGGTCTGCTGCTCCGACATGCGCCGGTCAAGGCGGCGCATGTCCGTGAAACACTGCGAGCCTGTTCGCGCGCCTACTTGCCGCCGCCGAGTCCGTGCACGTAGACCGCGAGCGCCTTGATGGTCGTGTCGTCGAGGCGGCCGGTCCATTGCGGCATCACCGAAGCCCGGCCGCGCGTGACGCCATCGGCGATCGTCGCCTTGTCGGAGCCGAAAAGCCAGATCTTGTCCGTCAGGTTCGGCGCGCCGAGTTCAGGATTTCCCTTGCCCGCGTCGCCGTGGCAGGAGGCGCATTGTTCACCGAACAGCTTGCCGCCGGCCGAAGCGTCGTATGTCTTCTCCGTCGGAAGGCCGGCGAGCGCGCGCACGTGATCGGCGACCTGGCTGATCTCGGTGGGCTTGAGCATGCCGGTCAGGCCAAAAGCGGGCATCGGCGCGCCGAGGCGAGCATTCTCGTGACCGGAGCGGATGCCGAAAGCGATCGTCTGCTGGATATCGTCCAGCGTGCCGCCCCATATCCAGTCGTCGTCGTTGAGGTTCGGATAGCCGACGGCGCCGCCGCCGCCCGAGCCGTGGCAGGGCGCGCAATTGTCGCCGAACGCGGCCCGTCCCTGCGCAACCGCAAAGCCGCGCAGCTTCTCGTCCTTCGAGATTTCCGCGAGTGAGGCCGCCGAAAGAGCGGAGACCATCGGCGCCCGCTGCTTCTGAAGCTGCTCGAGATCCGCCGTCACGGCGCCGCGCGACGTCCATCCGAGCACGCCGGGCGTGTACGAGGAAATGAGCGGCCACGCCGGATAGGCGATCACGTATGCGATCGCCCACACGATCGTCGCGTAGAAGATGTAGAGCCACCATTTGGGGAGTGGCGTGTTGAGTTCGCGAATTCCGTCCCATTCATGGCCGGTGGTCGCGGTGCCCGTGTGGGCGTCGATGTCCTGATTATGAGCCGTTGTCATAGCTCTCAATCCTCATTGAGTGGCAGGCGGGCCGCTTCGTCGAAACTCGACTGGTTGGACGGCCACAGGGCATAGGCGACGATCGCGAGAAAGGTGAGCGTGACAGCCACCAGGCTGATCGCCTTCGCTTCGTAGAAGAAGGTCTGCAGGGTCATGGCTCGCTCCTCAGCGCAGGTTCGCCTTGCCGTCGTAGACCTTGAAGTCCACGAGCGTGCCGAGCATCTGCAGATAGGCGATCAGCGCGTCCGCCTCGTTGATGGTCGCGCCCGAACCGCTGAACTTGCGGGCCTGCGCCTTGGGATAGCGCTTGGCGAACGCGTCGACGTCGGGACTGTCGACGCTCGCCTGCGTGACGAGGTCCTTCTCCGCGTTCTCGATCATCTCCGGCGTGTACGGCACGCCTTGAAGCGCGAGAACCTTCATGCTCGAGCGCACTTCGCGAGTTTCGAGGTCCGTTTTCGCCAACCAGGGATAGCCCGGCATGATCGAGCCCGGCACCATGGCGCGCGGATTGTCGAGATGCTGGCGATGCCAGTCGTCGGAGTACTTGGCGCCGACACGCGCGAGATCGGGCCCGTTGCGCTTCGAACCCCACTGGAAGGGCTTGTCGTACATGCTCTCGGCGGCGAGCGAATACGGTCCGTAACGCTCCACCTCGTCGCGCAGGCTGCGGATCATCTGCGAATGGCAATTGTAGCAGCCTTCGCGCACGTAGATGTCGCGGCCCGCGAGTTCGAGCGGGGTGTAGGGACGCATCCCTTCAACCTTCTCGATCGTGCTCTTGAGGTAGAAGAGCGGCAGGACCTCGACGAGACCGCCGATGGAAATCACGATCAGAACGCCGATCACGAGGATGATGGAGTTCTTCTCGAAGATCTGGTGCTTGTTCCAGAGTGACATGTGAGTCTCCGTTCCGCTCACTGCGCCGGGGCGAGAGCGCCGCCGACGGCCTGACGCTCTTCAGCAGCGGGCATGACGATGGTGCGATAGATGTTCCAGCACATGATGAGTGCGCCAAGGAGGAAGAGCGCTCCGCCAAGGGCCCGGATCACGTAGAAGGGATGCATGGCCTCGACGGTCTCGATGAACGAGTATTCGAGGAAGCCAAGCGAGTTGTACGCGCGCCACATCAGGCCCTGGAGGATGCCGGCGACCCACATCGACGTGATGTAGAGCACGATGCCGATGGTCGAGACCCAGAAGTGCCAGTTCACGAGGCGCAGCGAGTAGAGCTGCGGGCGGTTCCACAGCCATGGAACGAGGCAGTAGATCGCGCCGAACGAGACGTAGCCGACCCAGCCGAGCGCGCCCGAGTGCACGTGGCCGACGGTCCAGTCGGTGTAGTGCGACAGCGAGTTCACGACCTTGATCGACATGAGCGGCCCTTCGAAGGTCGACATGCCGTAGAAGGCGACGGAGACGACGAGCATGCGCAGCACGGGGTCCGTGCGCAGCTTGTCCCACGCGCCAGACAGCGTCATCAGGCCGTTGATCATGCCGCCCCATGAGGGCATCCACAGCACGATCGAGAAGGCCATGCCGAGCGTCTGCGCCCAGTCGGGCAGCGCGGTGTAGTGAAGATGGTGCGGACCCGCCCACATGTAGAGGAAGATCAGCGCCCAGAAGTGGATGATGGAGAGCCGATAGGAATAGATCGGGCGCTCCGCGCGCTTGGGCACGAAGTAATACATGATGGCGAGGAAGCCCGCGGTCAGGAAGAAGCCGACGGCGTTGTGGCCGTACCACCATTGCATCATGGCGTCCTGAACGCCGGCCCAGACGATGTAGGACTTGGGCGAGTACAGCGACACCGGGACGGTCGCGTTGTTGCCCAGGTGCAGGACGGCGATCGTGACGATGAACGCGATGTAGAACCAGTTCGCCACGTAGATGTGGGGCTCCTTGCGCTTCGTCACCGTGATGAGGAAGACGAGGAAGTAGGTGACCCACACGACCGTCAGGAACAGGTCCGCGTACCATTCCGGCTCGGCGTATTCCTTGCCCTGCGTGATGCCGAGCAGATAGCCGGTGCCGGCGATGACGATGAAGAAGTTATAACCAAGCGTGACGAACCAGGGCGCGAGATCGCCGGCGAGGCGTGCGCGGCAGGTGCGCTGGACGACGTAGAACGAGCTGGCGAGCAACACGTTGCCGCCGAACGCGAAGATCACCGCGGATGTGTGCAGCGGGCGAAGGCGACCGAAGCTGATCCACGGCAGGTCGAAGTTGACCGCGGGAAAGGCGAGCTGGAGCGCGATGATGAGCCCGACGAGAAATCCGGCGACACCCCAGAACAGGGCGATGATCGTGCCGAACTTCACGGGCCCATAATTGTAATTGGGCTTGCCGTCGATCTCCTGCGGCGGGAGCGCCGCGGGGCGATTATAGTAGCGGTTGAAGACCGCCAGCACGCTGGCCGCGCTCGCCGCGGCAAACAGCCACGCATGGAAGGCAAACGCCGCTGAATACGTCTTCGCCGCAATCAGGACGGACAGAAAGAACAGGACCACGCCGGCGACCACGAAGGTCATCTCGCCGGCAGTCATTTTCTTCGTCGGGTTGAAAGGTCCCGCAACCCCAGCTGTTTGCGCCACGATCGTGCTCCCGGAATCGGAGCGCGCGACTTAAACTCGAGATCACGTCGCCCCCGCGTTGCGACCTTGTGTCGGGAGGACGTCGGCGGCATTGACTCATATCAATCGTTCGCAGCCGCAGCATGAAGCTGGGCCATAAACACAGCCGATTACATGTCAGTAACTTGTGCACGGGCTTGGCGTTAGACGAAAGTGCTACCTGCGGACGCCGCCGCCCGGCTCCGCACCGGGCTCCTGCGGGGGCGCCGGCGGCTTGATGACGGGCATGTTGCTGTCCTGCTGCGGCGGGGCGACCTGCATGGGGGCGTCCACGGGCGGCGGCCTGATCACGCTGTCCGTCCGGTCGAGGCGCTCGGTCAGGGTCTCTCCCGGCTTGCTCTGGGCGTCGGGGACAACCTGCGGCGCCTGCTCAGCCCCCAGGGCGGCGGCGGGCAGCCCGATGATGATCGCAGTGACGCGGAGGAGGCGCATGCTGTGGAAACACAAGCGCACACCCGGCGTTCCTCGCCTTAAATACAAAATAAATTCGTAAATAATTTATAACTCGATTTTGATCTGGGGATTGGCTACAAGGGCGAGAGATAAAACGTGGCGCCCATCATGAGCTATGCAATTTCAGCCAATCGCCTGCGTGACGGAGCCGTCATTTTCCTCGCAGGCCGGGACTGGGTGGAGGACCTCGCCGGAGCGCAGGTCTTTCCGGACAAGGCGGGCGCCGATGAGGCTCTCGAGAGCAGGGCGAAGGCGGACGCCGCCCGGAATCTCCTCGTGGACCCCATTGCCTTCGAAATCAGGAACGAGGGCGGGCGCGTCGAGGCGGCCCACATCCGGGAGGCCATCCGGGCCAAGGGCCCCAGCGTGCGTCCGGACCTTGGCAAGCAGGCGGGCTAGCGCGCTGCGGGCGCAATCGACGAGCGGAGACGAACATGTATCGCTATGACGAATTCGACGCGGGCTTCGTCGCCGAGCGCGTCTCCGCGTTCCGCGCGCAGGTCGAGCGCCGTCTCGCGGGCGAGATGACCGAGGATCAGTTCAAGCCCCACAGGCTGATGAACGGCCTCTATCTTCAATTGCACGCCTACATGCTGCGCGTCGCCATTCCCTACGGCACGCTGAATGCGCGGCAGATGCTCAAGCTGGCGGAGATCGCGCGCAGGTACGACAAGGGCTACGGACATTTCACAACGCGCCAGAACCTGCAGTACAACTGGCCCTCGCTCGTCGACACGCCTGCAATCCTCGAAGAGCTCGCGAGCGTCGAGATGCATGCGATCCAGACCTCGGGCAATTGCATCCGCAACGTGACGGCGGATCATTTCGCCGGCGCTGCCGCCGACGAGATCGAGGACCCCCGCCCCTATGCGGAAATCCTGCGGCAATGGTCGTCGATCCATCCCGAGTTTTCGTTCCTGCCGCGCAAGTTCAAGATCGCGGTCACCGGCGCGCCGAAGGATCGCGCGGCGATCCAGGTGCACGACATCGGCTATCAGATCGTTCGCAACGAAGCGGGCGAAACAGGCTTTGCCGTCTACGTCGGCGGCGGTCAGGGCCGCACGCCGATGATCGCCGTCAAGATCCGGGACTTCCTGCCAGTGTCCGATCTCCTCGCCTACACGCAGGCGATCGTGCGCGTCTACAATCTCGAAGGCCGTCGCGACAACAAGTTCAAGGCGCGCATCAAGATACTGCTGCACGAAAAGGGCGCGGACTGGATGCGCGCCGCGGTCGAGCGCGAGTTCGCCAGCGCAAGCCGCGATTTCATCGAACTGCCCGCAAGCGAGATCGCACGCATTCAGGCGTATTTCGCCGCGCCCGCATTCCGAAGCCTTCCCGCCGTCTCGCAGGCCCTTGAAGCGCGGCGCGAGAGCGATCCGAAGTTCGCGGCGTTCGTCTCGACCAACGTGACGGCCCATCGCCAGCCCGGCTATGGCGTCGTCACGATTTCACTCAAGCCCATCGGCGGCATTCCCGGCGACGCAAGCGCCGGGCAGATGGAGCTTGTCGCCGATCTCGCCGAGCGCTTCGGCCATGACGAAATCCGCGTTTCGCACGAGCAGAACCTCGTGCTGCCGCACGTGGCGCTCGACGACGCGCCCGCCATCTACGACGCGCTGGCCGCGAACGGCCTTGGAAGCGCGAACGCCGGCCTCATCAGCGACATCATCGCCTGCCCCGGCCTTGATTACTGCTCGCTGGCGACGGCGCGTTCGATTCCCATCGCCCAGCGCATTTCCGAGCGCTTCGGCGAAGGCGCCCGGGCACGCGAGATCGGCGAGTTGAAGATCAAGATTTCCGGCTGCATCAACGCCTGCGGACACCACCACGTCGGGCACATCGGCATCCTCGGGCTCGAGCGAAAAGGCGTCGAGACGTACCAGATCACGCTCGGCGGGTCGGCCGACGAAACCTGCTCGCTGGGGTCGCTGACGGGCCCCGGCTTCTCCTCGGACGAGGTCGTGGAGGCGATCGAGCGCATCGTGAACCGCTATTTGTCGGTTCGCCAGAGCGCCGATGAGGACTTCATCACCGCGTTCCGACGCGTCGGCATGGCGACCTTCAAGGAAGCGCTCTACGAGGCAAGCGCCGGCGCGGACATCTGAACCTCAAACTCTGGATGAACAAAATGGCGCTCTGGAAAAACGGCGCATTCGTCGAGGACACATGGCGGACGATCGCCGAGGGCGAAGACATTCCGCCCGCTGGCCGCGTCATCGCGCCTCTCGACTGGTGGCTGCAGGAACGCCAGGCGTTCGAAGGGTCCAATGCGCCCATCGGCGTGCGCATCGATCCGGGCGTGAACATCGACGAGTATGCGGGAGACGTGAACAGGTTCACGGTGATCGCGCTGGCGTTTCCCAGGTTCAACGACGGCCGAGCGTTTTCGACCGCGAGGCTCTTGCGCGAGCGTTATGGATTTCGCGGTGAGTTGCGCGCCGTCGGCGAGGTTCTGCTCGACCAGGTCCAGATGATGGAGCGTTGCGGCTTCGACGCGATCGAGGTCAGCGATCCTGTGACCGAGCGGCTGCTGCGCGAGCGCGGAGCGCCGGCTTACACGCGCTTTTATCAGCCGGGCGCGGGGCCTGAGACAGCCGCCGGCACGCGCCCGTGGGCGCGTCGTCCCGCTTAGCGTGGATTGAATGTGTCACGCCGCCTTGGCGCACCGCTCGGGCGGGCGCCGGCCTGAGCGGCCCCGCGACGTCATGCGTCCCGCGCCGCCGCCTGCGGTGCTCCCGGCCGAGCCGTCGAGCATGAACTCGACGATCCAGCGCAGGCCCTCGAGGATGGGCGTGTCGGCGCCGACGGTCGCGAGCCTGAGCGCTTCCATATCGCGATCGGTCGCTTCCTCGTCGAAGCGGGCAACCAGACCGGCGACATAGGCGCCCGGCGACTTGCCGGCCGTCGCGGCGAGCAGTCGCACGCGGGGCTCGAAAGGCGCGCCGATCGAGAGGATCGCCGCCTCCGCCACCTTCTCATGCGAACACGTGCGGATGGTTTCGCAACGCAACATGGGAGCCTCCTCCGCTTCGCCACTCGCCTGTCATTCGCATGCCCGGCGCTACGCCGATGTGCGAAATGACGCCTCTCGGTTCGGGTAAGTACCCGTCCAAGTGGACGTTATCATGACAGAACGCGGGCGAAGCGGGACAGTTCCCGTCGGCGCTGGCCTTTTTAGCCGCCGTCGCCGGTGTGCCCGGCAGCCTTGATGCCCGCCAACGCCGCCGCCTCGTCGTTGTCGGACGTGTCGCCCGAGATGCCGACGGCGCCGATGATCTTCTTGTCGGCGTCCAGGATCAGGACGCCGCCGCCCACCGGCAGGATGCCGCCGTCGGCCAGATGAGCGACGCCGGCGAAGAAGTTGGGGCGGTCGGCCGCGAGCTTCTCGATCTTCTTGGAGCCCGCGCCCCACGCCACGGAGCCGTACGCCTTGCCGAAAGCGACCTTCCAGCGCACCAGGCTGGTGCCGTCTTCCGCGGCGCTCGCCTTCAGCGAGCCGCGCGCATCGAGCACGACGACGCCGATGGGGTTGTACTTGTTGGCGCGCGCATGTGCGAGCGCCTCCCGGACGATGGTCTGCGCGGCTGCAAGCGTCAGTTCGGTCATGCTGTTTCTCCCATGTTGAAAGCGTTGATCTGCACGCGCCACGCCTCGAGCGCGGCGTCGATGAAGGTGTCCGTCGCGCCCAGCGCACGCGCCGGGTCAAGGGACGCGTCGATGTCTGATTGCGTCAGGTGAGCTGTCGCGGCGGGGTCGCGCGCGATCTCTTCGGCGAGCGTTCCGCCGCCCGCGGCCACGCGCCGGCAGGCCTGCGCGACGATCGCATGCGCCGTGTCGCGTCCGATGGCGGGAGCGAGCGCGAGAGCAGCGATCTCGGCCATCGGCAGGCCCCGCAGCGCGTCGACATTCGCGCGCATGCGGGCCGGATCGAGAATGAGGCCGTCGAGCGTATCGGCCATGCCGGCGATCGCGCCGCCGGCCGCTTTGACGAGTTCGGGCAGCGCCGCCCATTCCGCCTGCCAGCCCCCGAGTGCGCGCTCATGCTCCTGGACTATGCCCGACATCAGCGTTGCGAGCAGGTGCGGCGCGCGCACGCCGGCGGCGATGGCCGCCATGCAGCGCACAGGGTTCTGCTTGTGCGGCATGGCCGAGGAGACGCCCCTGCCCGCCTCCGGCGGTTCGGCGGCCTCGCCGACCTCCCATTGCGCCATGAGAGAGATATCGCGCGCGATCTTGGCGGCCGACTGGCCCGCGATCGCCAGCGCGGCGCACAGGTTCACAAGCGACCCACGGCGCGTGTGCCATGGCGCGATCGCCACGCCTTCCTCAGCGGGCGCGTGGCGCAACGGCAGCAATGCGGCGAGCCGCCGCGAAACGGCCGCGCCCCGATCCCCCAGCGAACCGAGATTCCCCGAAGCGCCGCCGAACTGGATGCGCAGCGCGTCCCTCGCGGCATTGCGCACGCGCGCGCGATCCTCGCATGCCGCCAGCAGCCATTGCGCCGCCTTCTGGCCGAAGGCGATGGGGGTGGCCGGCTGCAACAGCGTTCGCCCCGTCATGATCGACGCGCGATGCGCGTCGGCAAGACGCGCGCAAGCGGCCGCCATGCGTGCGAGATCCGCGTCGATGAGCGCGCAGGCTTCGTCCAGTTGCAAAACCAGCGCGGTGTCCATCGCGTCCTGGCTTGTGGCTCCGAAATGCGCGAAGCCCGCCGCCGCGGGATCCTGCTCGCGGGTGCGCGCGATCAGCAGCTTGACGAGCGGAATGGTGAGGGCTCCGGCGCGAGCGGCGTCCTGCGCAATCTGCGAGGGGTCGACCGTCATCGTCTCCGCGCAACGTGCGATCACGTCCGCTGCCTGCGCAGGAATGACGCCTTCGAGAGACTGGGCGCGGGCGAGCGCCGCCTCGAACGCGAAAACGCCGGCAATGAGGCTGCGCTCGCTCATCGCCTCGGCGAGCGCCGGGGTCGTGGCAAAAGCCTCGTTCAGCGGCAGGGTCACGTGGTCTGCTCCGTTCGCGCGCGCCGCGCAGGACTAAGCGCCACGGCGCCGAGCGTCAACGCCCGGCGGCAGGAACGATGGCGCTGCCCAAGCGTTGTGCGCCTGCCAAGTACCAACTTCAAAGGAGACGCTGCATGGACCGCCGCAATCTGTTGCGCTCGATTTTTGCCCTGGGAGGCGCAGCAACCGTCCTCGCCCTTCCCAGGTCGAGCGAAGCCGCTTCGCTGTTCGACGAACTGGACAAGATGGACGCCAGGACGCTCGTTCCCGAGGCCGACCTTCCAGCTGACGGCGCAGCAGACGCCCAATGGGGAAATGCGTATGGCGCACGGTGCCGGTGGCGCGTCGACCGCTGGGGCCGCCGCGTGCGCGTCTGCACGGGCCCGGCGCGTCCGCGCCCGCGCCGTTGCTGGTGGACGGTGGATCGCTGGGGACGCCGCGTCCGCGTCTGCCGCTGAGGCGAAAAGGAAAGCCCCGCACACAGCGGGGCTTTTTTCTAGCGCGCCCGTTTCATCAGGGACACGAAGACGCCCGTTCCAAGGCCCCAGGCGCCATTGAGAAGCGGGCCGTTGTACCAAACGCCGCGCGGGCCGAGCGCGCCGCCCTTGATCAGCGGAATCAGATACCAGCTCGCAAGCGTGGGAAAGATCGCGCCGAAGAGGAAGGCCGCCAGAAGATAGGCGACGCCCCTGGGAAACCGATCGGCCACAAACGCGAAGACGATTCCCCAGACCCCGCCCCAAAACGCAATATTGAGAATGGCGGGAACGCCGAACGGCGCTATCGGAGTCCAGTTGCTCCACGGAATTCGACCGGAAATGAACCAGGCCATGATCTGGTGGAAGAAGAACACCGCCAGCGCGCCGGCGATGAAACCAATGATGAGCGTGCGAAGAAATCTGCTGCCTGCCGTAGCCGCCATGAATCGACCTCCCTGTCGAGTTTCATCGAAAGATGACGCGGGAGGCCGAAGTCAAGCTGCGCAGGCCGTCACCAGACGCCGGTGTTCTGCATGGATTTCCACGGCTCCGCGGGCGCGAGCGCCTCGCCTTTCTGCAAAAGCTCGATGGAAACATCGTCGGGTGAGCGGATGAACGCCATCCGGCCTTCCCGTGGAGGCCGGTTGATGGTGACGCCGCCCTTCATCAGCTTTTCGCAGGTCGCGTAAATGTCATCGACCTCGAAGGCGAGGTGGCCGAAATTCCGGCCGCCGGTGTAGGTCTCCGGGTCCCAATTGTAGGTGAGCTCGATCAGGGGCGCGCGTTTCTCGCGCCCGCTGGCCTCGTCCCCGGGCGCAGCCAGGAAGATCAGCGTAAACCGGCCCTGCTCGCTTTCCACCCGGCGCACTTCCGTCAGGCCCAATTTATTGCAATAGAAGTCGAGCGAGGCGTCAACGTCGGTGACGCGGACCATTGTATGCAGGTATCGCAAGCGTGCCTCCTCCTGTGATGAGGCCACAACATGTGCGACCCGGCGCAAAAGGCAAGCGCAGGCTGAGAGCAGGACATGGACGATCTCCAGAAGCTGAAGTCCCGGGCGGCTCTCGCCTCGATTCTCGCCAGCGCGGGCCTCACTGTGGGCAAGTTCGTGGCCGCGCTCCTGTCGGGTTCGCTGGCCCTGATGTCGGAGGCGCTGCACGGACTCCTCGACGTGGGAGCGACGCTGCTGACCTATTTCGCCATCCGCGCGGCCGACAAGCCCGCCGATGACGAGCACCATTACGGGCACGCGAAGATCGAGGCGGTCGCCGCGCTCATCGAGACGGGGCTGCTGATCCTGCTGTCGATGGCGGTCCTGGTGGAGGCTGTTCGCCGGATCGTCGCCGCCCAGCCGCCCGAAGTCGACGCGACATGGCTCACGTTCGGCGTGCTGATCGTCTCCATCGTCGTCGACTTCGTGCGGTGGCGCTCCCTCGAGAGCGTGGCGAAGCGAACCAGGAGCGACGCGCTGGCCGCAGACGCGCTGCACTTTTCAAGCGACCTCGTAGCGTCCGCCCTGGTGCTCGTGGGCCTGGTCGCCACGGTCTACGGCTTCAAGGACGGCGATGCGCTGGCCGCGGTGGGCGTCTCGATCTTCGTCGGCATCGCGGGCTATCGGCTGGGCCGGCGCACCATCGACACGCTCGTCGACAAGGCGCCCGACGGAATCGCCGAAGACATGCGGGCCATCGCCAAACAGGTCAGCGGCGTGGCGGACGTCGAGGAGCTGAGATTGCGCCGCGCCGGGCCGTCGATCCTGGGCGAAATCTCGATCGCCGTTCCGCGCACGCTGCCGGGCGACAAGATCATGGCGATCAAGGGCGAGGTCGCGCGCGCCATCACGCAGAAGCATCCGGATGCGGCGCTGACCGTGACCGCGAACCTGCGCATTCTCTCCGACGAGACGGTGCTCGAACGCGTGCTCATGGCGGCGGCCCGACGCCGCCTGCCGATCCACCACATCACCATTCAGGAAGTCGGTGGCGTGAAGTCCATCGGCGTCGATCTCGAACTCGACGCACGGATGCCCCACGGGCAGGCGCATGATGTCGCCAGCGGGCTCGAGGCCGCCATTCGCGACGAATTGGGGCCGCAGATCGAGGTCGACACCCACATCGAGCCCATGGAGATCGACGAACTTGCCGGGCGCGATGCGGACGCGGAGATCGCGCGGCGCATCACCCAGGCGCTCGTGCGCATCGCGGCCGAGGAAAACCGCGTGGTCGACGTTCACAACGTCCGCGTGCGTGAGACGGCGAGCGGCCTGGTCGTGAACTACCACTGCCGGGTCGAGGCGGCGCGCACCGTGGCGCAGGTTCACCTCGACGTGGACCGGATCGACCGGCGGCTGCAGGCGGAAATGCCCGGTCTCGCCCGGGTGATCGGCCACGCGGAGCCGCTGCGGGACTGACCATCCCGCAGCCGCGCTCGGGGCGTCTTGACGGCGGCGCGAAGTCTTGTTAGTGAATACTCACTTAAACAAGGCTGAGGGGTCGTCCATGTTCGCCGAACTCATGTCCTCGCGGCGCTTCGCGCCCCTCTTCTGGACCCAGTTCCTCTCGGCCTTCAACGACAATTTCGTGCGCAGCATGCTCGCCATGCTGATCCTGTTCCGCCTCGGCGAAGCCCATGCGGGCGCTCTCGTCACGCTCGCGGTGGCGATCTTCGTGCTTCCGTCCATCTTCCTGTCGGCGGTGGGCGGCGAGATCGCGGACTCGAACGACAAGGCTGCTATCGCCCGCCGGCTGAAATTCGCCGAGATCCTCGTGCAGATGATTGCCGCCGCCGGCTTCATGTTCGACTCGCTCGTGCTCCTCTACACGGCCCTCTTCGGTCTCGGGGTCGTCGCCGCGCTGTTCGGGCCGATCAAGTACGGCATCCTTCCCGATCATCTGGAGACGCGCGAACTTCCCGCCGGCAACGCGCTGGTGGAGGGCGCGACCTTCCTCGCCATCCTCCTCGGCGTGATCATCGGCGGCTACGCGGCGAGCCACGACCGCGGCTCGTGGAGCGTCGTCGCGCAACTCATGATCATCGCGACGATGTGCTGGGGCGCGAGCACGCTGATCCCGGCCACGGGCGTGGGCGCGCCGGACCTGAAGGTCGAGCGCAACCTCGCAAAATCGAGCGTTCGCCTCGTGCGCGAACTCGCCGCAGATCGCCGGCTCTGGATCGGCGGCCTCGCGGTGAGCTGGTTCTGGATGACGGGCGCCATCGCGCTCTCGCTGGTGCCCGTGCTCATCAAGCACAAGATCGGCGGCGGCATCGACGTCGAGACCGCGGTCATGGCGCTGTTCGCCGGCGGCATCGGCGTGGGCTCGATCATCGCCGCCCTCGTGTCGCACGGGCGCATCTACCTGCTGCCGACGCCCGTGTCCGCGCTGATGATGGCGGTGTTTCTCATCGACCTCGGCTACACCGCCTGGGGCATGCCGCAGGCGAGCGGCACGACCGATCTGTACGCCTTCTTCACCAGCGCCACGGGCATGCGGATCGCCTTCGACGTCGTCGCCATCGCGATCTTCGGCGGGCTGTTCGTCGTCCCGGTCTTTTCCGCCGTTCAGTCGTGGGCTGGCGAGGACCGGCGCGCGCGCGTGATCGCCGGCGTCAACATCGTCACCTCGCTGTTCATGGTCGGCGGCTCGATCGCGACCGCCGCCCTGCAGTTCGCGGGCATGAGCGAGCCCGCGCTGCTCGCGCTGCTGGGCGTCCTCAACGCCGTCGTCGGCGTGATGCTGTTCCGGCTGCTTCCGGCGAACTTCGCCGCGGAAGCCCTGCAGGCGCTGTTCCGCATGATCTTCCGGCTTGAGGTGAAGGGGCTCGAACATCTCGACGCCGCCGGCGAGCGCAGCATCGTCGCGATCAACCACACCTCGTTTCTCGATGCGCCGGTGATCCTCTCCGTGATGGATCGCAGACCCGTGTTCGCGATCGACTGGCAGATCGCGAAAGCGTGGTGGGTGCGCCCGTTCCTGAGCATCGCGCGAACCTATGCGATGGACCCGACAAAGCCGATGTCGACGCGCGGGCTGATCAAGGAAGTGCGCGCGGGCGAACAGGTCGTCATCTTCCCCGAGGGGCGGCTCACCGTCACCGGCGCGCTGATGAAAGTGTATGACGGCGCGGCGATGATCGCCGACAAGTCCGACGCGATGGTCGTGCCGGTGCGTCTCGACGGGCTGGAGCGCACGCCCTTCACCCGGTTGCCGAAAAATCTCGTGCACCGGCGCCTGTTTCCCAAGGTGCGCGTCACCTTCCTGCCGCCGCGCAAGCTCGAACTGCCCGCTCACCTCGTGGGCCGCAGGCGGCGCATCGCGGCGGGCGCGGCGCTCTACGACATCATGTCCGATCTTGTCTTCCGCACCACCGACACGGACGTCACGCTCATCGAGGCGCTGGCGCGCTCGGTGTCGGATGCGGGCGGCTCGCGCATCATCGTGGAAGATCCGATTTCCGGCCCGCTCTCGGGCCGCAAGCTCCTGATCGGCGCCGCCGTGCTGGGCCGCAAGGTCATGGCGCTGAGCGAGCCGGGCGAAAGCGTCGGCCTCATGCTGCCCAACGCCGCGGGCGCTGCGGTCGTCTTCTTCGCCCTGCAGGCCGCAGGACGCGTGCCCGCAATGCTCAACTTCACCGCAGGGCCGGCGAACGTCGCCGCTGCGTGCGTGGCGGCGAAAGTGCGCGTCGTATTGACCTCGCGCGCGTTCGTGGAGAAGGCGAAGCTGCAGGGCCTCGTGGACTCGTTGCGCGGCAGCGTGCAGGTCGTGTTCCTCGAAGACCTGCGCAAGACGATCACCTTCGCCGACAAGGTGCGCGGCTTCATCGACCAGGGCCGGCCGTTGCATCCGCGCCATCCGGACGGGCCGGCGGCGGTTCTGTTCACATCCGGCTCCGAGGGCGCGCCGAAAGGCGTGGTTCTCTCCCACCGCAATCTCACATCGAACGTCGCGCAGATCACCGCCCGCTTCGATGTGACGCCGGCGGACGTGGTGTTCAACGTCCTGCCCGTGTTCCACTCGTTCGGGCTGACGGGCGGCATGCTCCTGCCGATGCTGACCGGCATGAAATGCTACCTCTACCCCTCGCCGCTGCACTACAGGCAGATTCCCGAAATGATCTACGCCACCAACGCGACGGTGCTGTTCGGGACCGACACGTTCCTGGCTGGCTACGCGCGCAGCGCGAACAATTACGACATGCGTTCGCTCCGCTATGTCGTGGCGGGCGCCGAGCCCGTGAGGGAATCGACCCGGCGCACCTATGTCGAGAAATTTGGCCTGCGCATCCTTGAAGGCTACGGCGTCACCGAGACTGCGCCTGTGCTGGCCGTCAACACGCCGATGTTCAACCGCTTCGGCACGGTGGGGCGCCTCATGCCCGCCGTCGAATACAGGCTGGAGCCCGTGCCGGGCATCGAGGAAGGCGGGCGCCTGCACGTGCGCGGGCCCAACGTGATGAAGGGCTATTATCGCGCCGACAACCCCGGCGTGCTGGAAGAGACCTCGGACGGCTGGCACGACACGGGCGACATCGTGACGGTGGACGAGCAGACGTTCGTCACGATCAAGGGCCGGGCGAAGCGTTTCGCGAAGATCGCCGGAGAGATGGTCTCGCTGGCCGCGGTGGAGCAGATGTGCGCCACGCTCTGGCCCGATCATCCGCCCGCGATCGTCGCGGCTCCCGATGCGCGCAAGGGCGAGCGGCTGATCCTCGTCACGACGCAGCCGAACGTGCGCCGCGCGGACGTGCAGGCGCGCATGAAGGAACTCGGCGCGACGGAACTGATGGTGCCGGCCGAAATCCTCACCGTCGACGCCCTGCCGCTGCTGGGGTCGGGCAAGACCGATTACGTCGAGTTGAACCGGCAGGTGCGGGCGCAGGTCGCCTCGCAGGGGGCGGCGTGATGGGCGCGCCGGTTCGCCAGCATCGCCCGCGCGACGGCGCGGCCACGCGTGCGAGGATCGAGAAGGAAGCGCTGCGGCTCTTTGCCGAGAAGGGCGTCGAGGGCGCGACGATCCGCGACCTGTCGCAGGCGGTCGGCGTGGCGGACGCCGCGCTCTATCGGTATTTCGGTTCGAAGGAGCAGATCGCATCCGATCTCTTCCGCGCCCATTACGGCGCGCTGGCGGAGAAGATCGCGGCCATCGGAGCCAGAGATCTGCCGTTTCTCGATACGGTCAGAGAGCTCGTCGCGCTGTTCTGCACGCTGTTCGACGACGCGCCGGACGTGTTCGCGTTCATTCTGCTCAACCAGCACGCCCATCTGCGCTTCGTCGACGACGAGGCCAACGCCGTGGAGGAATTGCGCAAGATCATGCGCCGCGCGGCAGACCGCGGCGAGATTGCGCTGCGCGACGCCGATCTGGCCGCCGCGACCGCGCTGGGCGCCGTGCTGCAGCCCGCCGTGTTCAAGCTGTATGGGCGATTGCCCGGTCCGCTGAGCGCGCGCGCAGGCGACCTTGCGGGCGCCGCCGCGCGGGCCGTGGGCGCGAAAGGCGCATGAGGCGCCGCGCCGCCTTGCAAGCGCGCGCACGGGCGCCATAACCTTCGGCGACAGGAGTTCATTGATGCGCACAGACAACGCCAAGGCCGTCCGCCTCGAGGATTATCGCCCGACCGACTACCTGATCGACGAGGTTCATCTCGACATCTCCCTCGACCGGACGGCGACCAGGGCGCGTGCGCGCCTCTCGATGCGCCCGAACCCCAAGGGCCGCGCGAATGCGCCTCTCGTCCTCGACGGCGACGGCCTGAACGCGGCAGCGGTGGCGCTCGACGGACGTGCGCTGCAGCTTTCTCCCGACGAACTCACGCCCGATCGCCTGACGATCGCCCAGCCGCCGCAGCAGCCGTTCACGCTCGAGATCGAGACCGATCATCGATGCCGTCCGCCAACACGCAATTGATGGGCCTCTATCGCTCCGGGTCGGCGTATTGCACCCAATGCGAGGCGGAGGGATTCCGGCGCATCACGTATTTCCTCGACCGGCCCGACGTGCTGTCCGTCTACACCACGCGCATCGAGGCCGACCGCAAGGATGCGCCGGTGCTGCTGGGCAACGGCAATCTCGTCGAGAAGGGCGATCTCGCCGGCCGACCGTCATTTCGCCATCTGGCATGATCCGCTTCCCCAAGCCCTCCTATCTCTTCGCGCTCGTTGGCGGCGAACTCGACTGCCGTCGCCGACACGTTCACCACCCTGTCGGGGCGCAATGTCGAACTCGGCATCTATGTCGAGCCGGGCAAGGAGCAGCGCGCGCGACTATGCGATGGACGCGCTCAAGCGCTCCATGCGCTGGGACGAGGAGGCCTTCGGCCGCGAATACGACCTCGACGTGTTCAACATCGTCGCCGTGTCCGACTTCAACATGGGCGCGATGGAGAACAAGGGGCTCAACGTCTTCAACGACAAGTACGTGCTCGCCTCGCCGCAGACCGCGACGGATGCCGACTACGCCAACATCGAGGCGATCATCGCGCACGAGTATTTCCACAACTGGACCGGCAACCGCATCACCTGCCGCGACTGGTTCCAGCTCTGCCTGAAGGAAGGCCTGACGGTCTTCCGCGATCAGGAATTCTCCGCAGACCAGCGCTCGCGCACGGTCAAGCGCATCGCCGACGTGCGCGCGCTGCGCGCGCGCGCAGTTCACCGAGGACGCCGGCCCGCTGGCGCACCCCGTGCGGCCGGAGGTCTATCACGAGATCAACAATTTCTACACGCCGACCGTCTACGAGAAGGGCGCGGAGGTCATCCGCATGCTCAAGACGCCTCATCGGCGACGAGGCCTTCCGCACGGGCATGGACCTTTACTTCGCGCGCTGCGACGGCACGGCGGCGACCGTCGAGGATTTCATCGGCTGTTTCGCCGAGAGTTCCGGTCGCGACCTGACGCAGTTCATGCGCTGGTACACGCAGGCGGGCACGCCCGTGGTGAAGGCGCGCTGGAGCCATGACGCGTCCGCGCAATCGCTGACCATCGACCTCGAACAATCCTGCCCGCCGACTCCCAATCAGCCGACCAAGCAGCCGCAGATGATCCCGATCGCGCTGGGCCTTGTGGGCGCAGCCGGCGACCTCGCGCTGTCCATGCCGGCGCAAAGCGAACACGGCGGCGCCAGCGCGCGGGAAGCAGCGCGCGGCCTCTTCGAATTGCACGGCGAGCGCCGCACGCTTGTCTTCAGGAACGTTCCGGCCGGCGTGACGCCCTCGCTGCTGCGCGATTTTTCCGCGCCCGTCCGCCTGGATGCCGATTATTCGGAGGCCGATCTCCTGCGCCTGCTGGCGAAGGACAGCGACGGATTCAACCGCTGGCAGGCCGCTCAAACGTACGCCAACGGCCTGATCATACGCTCGGCATCGGCCATAAGGGCCGGCGGCGCGGCTCATGACGCAAAGGGCTTCTGCGATGCAGCGGCGCAATTGCTTGCGAACTGGCGGGCCGATCCCGCTTTCGCGGCGCAGGCGCTGGCGCTGCCGAGCGAGTCGGACATCGCGCGCGAACTCGGTCGCGACGTCGATCCTGACGCCATTCACATGGCCCGCGGCGCGGTGCGCCAGGCGCTCGGCGCGGCGCTCGCAGCGGGACTTCGCGAGGCGCACGACGACTTGTCGGAGCCCCTGCCCTACAAGCCGGACGCGGCGGGCGCGGGCCGGCGCGCCATGAAACAGGCCGCGCTCGATCTTCTGGTCGCCGCCGACAAGGACGAGGGCGGCGCGCGCGCGATGCGCCAGTTCCAGAGCGCCGACAACATGACCGACATGTTCGGCGCGCTCGCGGCGATGACGCTCAATGGCGCGTCGCAACGCGACCAGGCGCTCGATTCCTTCTTCCGCGCCCATGCAGCCGATCCGCTGGTGCTCGACAAGTGGTTCGCGCTGCAAGCCATGATCCCCGAGCACGGCGCGCTGGAGCGCGTGCGCGCCCTCATGGGCCACCACGCGTTCTCGATGACCAACCCGAACCGGTTGCGCTCGCTCATCGGCTCGTTTGCGGCGAACCCGACGCAGTTCAATGCGCCGGACGGATCGGGCTACGCGTTCCTGGCCGACATCGTGCTCGAGACGGACAAGCGCAACGCGCAGGTCGCCGCGCGGCTTCTTGTTGCGTTCAAGACATGGCGCACGCTGGAGTCGGGACGACGGGCGCTGGCGGAGGAAAATCTGCGCCGGATCGCGGCCACGCCCGACCTGTCCGCCGACGTCCGGGATATTGTCACGCGCTCTCTCGCCTGACGCAATTTGCGGTAAGGGACTCACAGGAAAAGACATTGTCCCGGGGCGGGCGCGGCGGTGGGCCGCGGGACGCAATTTCCGGCCGTTGACGATCCATTAACCTCTGGACAAACGGCCGCCTCCGGATTCAACTGAAGGTGATTCGCAGCGATGCGGCACATGGCTGCGGATCACAATTTTCCCGAGGGGGCCACCCATGACACGTGCATACGTGTCGGATGCGATCGCGCACGCGAACGCATCGGCAGAGAGCGTGCGCGCGATTGCGCCGGAAGGCGCGAAAGCGCTTGCCGGCGACGCGTTGCTGCGCTTCGCCGTCCCCGCCATGGCGGCGCTTTTCTGCACTGTCCTCGTCATCGCAACCAGCCTGTTCGCCAGCAAGACGCGCCTGGACGCGCTTGAAGACGCGCGCTCGGAAATCGAGACGCTCACGGCCTTCATCGCGACGGGGCTCGACGCCGGGAACGCAACCAGTGCGGATCGACTTGCCCTCACCGAAAGCGCCCTTCCCTCTCGCCTGACGCCGCCCGGCCGCCAGATCTACGTCAGCGACATGCATGGAGACATCGTCGCCAGCCTCAACGCCGGCGGCGACGCGAAGGGCCCGCTTGCAAGCAAGCTGGGGACGGCGCTGCCAGTCTCGATCTTCGGCGCCAAGGCGGGCGTCATGACAACGCGTCTCGACAACGGCGCCGAAGCGCTGGCGGCGGCGCGCAATCTGCGCGCTCCTTATGGCCAGGTGGCGATCATCGAGAGCACGGCGCATGTGCTCGATGCGTGGCGCGCCGCGATGTCACGCCTGGCGACGCTCGTCGGCTCGACCATCCTCGTCACGATCCTCCTGGCGTTCGCCTATCAATGGCAGGCGAACCGCGCGCGCGACATCGCGCAGAAATGCGACCAGCTCGGCTTGCGCATCGATGTGGCGCTGAACAGGGGCCATTGCGGATTGTGGGACTGGGATCTGGCGCGCGGGCGGATCAACTGGTCGAACTCGATGTTCGAGATGCTGCGGCAGCCCATGCGGCAGGGCTCCCTCTCCATCGGCGAGGTGAACGAGATGCTGCATCCCGCCGACGTCGATCTCACCGATGTCGCCAAGGCGCTGATGAATTCGGACGATCGGTCCGATCGACAGGACCTTCCGGATGCGATCGGCCGATGGCGAGTGGAAATGGCTGCGCGCGCGCGCCGAGGTCGTGCGGCACCAAAAGGACGACAGCCTCCATCTCGTCGGGATCGCCGTCGACATCACCGAACAGAAGAAACTTGCCGAAAGCACGCGTACGGCAGGCGAGCGCCTGCAGGACGCGATCGAGGCGATCTCGGAAGCCTTCGTCCTGTGGGATTCGGACAACCGCCTCGTCCTGTGCAATTCGAAATTCCTGCGCCTGCACAATCTGCCGCCCTGCGCCGACAAGGCCGGGGCGCATTACGACAGCATCATGCGGCTTGGCGCGCAGCCGCTGGTTGTCACGCAAGTGCCGGTCGCAGAGCGCCCCCAGGAGGGCGCTCGTTCGTACGAGGCGCAACTCGCCGACGGCAGATGGCTGCAGATCAACGAGCGCATGACCAAGGACGGCGGCTACGTGTCGGTGGGAACGGATATCTCGACGCACAAGCAGCACGAGGAAAAGCTGATGGACTCGGAGCGCCGGCTCACCGGAATGGTGGCCGACCTGCGCAAGTCGCGGCAGACGCTGGAGGCGCAGGCGCAACAACTCGCCGACCTCGCCGAACGCTACCTCGAACAGAAGGCCGAAGCGGAGCTCGCCAGCCAGGCGAAGTCTGAATTCCTCGCCAACATGAGCCATGAATTGCGCACGCCGCTGAACGCAATCATCGGCTTCTCGGAAATCATGGAGCACCAGACGTTCGGCGAGCTCGGGTCGCCTCGCTATGTCGACTATGCCGCGCACATTCGCGCCAGCGGCCGGCATCTTCTGGGCATCATCAGCGATGTTCTCGACATGTCGACGCTGGAAGCCGGCCGCATGCGGCTCGTGAAGACGGAGTTCGAAATCGACTCCGTCGTCAACGACGTGCTGGAATGCGTGCAGACCGAGATCGCCGAGAAAGACATTACGCTGCGGGTCGAGATGCTGCCGGGCGTGCCCGTGAGCGCCGACCGCGAAGCGCTGGAGAAGATCATCGGCAAGCTGGTGCGCAACGCCATCAAGTTCACCCCGCAGGGCGGCCGCGTTGGCGTGCGGTGCAGGCTCGTCGATGGCGCCATGAACATCTTCGTCGAGGACACGGGCGTGGGCATCCCGCGCGAGGCGCTCGAGCGTATCTGCCGGCCGTTCGAGCAGATCAATTCGCCGCTTCAGAATGGCGTGAAGGGCTCGGGCCTCGGGCTCGCCATCGCACGCTCGCTTGCCGAATTGCATGGAGGCAGCCTGCGCATCCGCTCCGGCGTTGGCCAGGGAACGGTCGTGCGCGTGCGTCTGCCGATTGGTCCCAGCGCGCTGAAGGCGGTTGCGGCGCAGGGCCGCAATGCGTCACGCGGGCGGGCCGGCGAAGCCGCGGCGTAAGTCAGTCGTAAAGCAGAGCGTTGAAGATGTGGCGCACCTGCGTTCGCCGCTCGGCGATCTCGCTCTCCACCGCGCGGAAGTCGGGCGCATTGGCCGCGAATGCGATGCGGCGCAGGACGCCGGGCGCCACCTTCGAGGGTTCGAACGCCTCGCCGATGGTGAGCCGCAGCATCTGCATCACGCGCGTATAAAGCGCGTGCGCGCCCACGAGCGTATCGGCCTGGCCCGGCGTCAGAAGGCCATTGGCGCCCGCATGCGAGAGAACAGCGGGAACGGAAACGTTCATGACATCGGGGCGGGCGTGCGCGTGGCGCAGCGTGAGGTATTGCGCGATGAATTCGAGGTCTATGAGGCCGCCCGAGGCGAGCTTGAGATCCCACGGATCGCTCTCGCCCTTTTCACGGGCGATCAGCTCGCGCATCTCGCGCACGTCGCGCCGCAGGACTGCGTCCTCGCGCTCGCGCCGCAGCGCCTGCGCGATGACGTCCAGAACGTCGTCGGCAAGGGAAGCCTCGCCAGCGATGACGCGGGCGCGCGTGAGCGCCATCAGTTCCCACGTCTCCGCTTCGCTCGCCTGATAATCGCGGAAGCTGCCCAGCTTGGTCGCGACAGGGCCCTGCCGTCCCGAAGGACGCAGCCGCATGTCCACTTCATACAATCCACCCCGGCGCGTTGAGACCGTGAGCGCGGAAATCAGCCGCTGCGTGAGACGGGTGTAGTATTGCGTCGCGTGAAGCGGCCTGCGCCCGTCGGACTCGGGCGAGCGTTCGTCGAAATCATAAAGCAGGATGAGATCGAGATCGGACGTGGCCGTCATCTCGCGGGAGCCGAGCTTGCCCATGCCGATGACGACGCAGCGCCCGCCCGGCACGCGTCCGTGATCGTCCTCGAACACACGCTCCACATGGGCGAGGCAGGCGCGCACCACTGCGCACGCAAGGGCTGAATAGGCGGGGCCGGCCGCAGCAGGATCGAGCGCGCCGGAGAGAACGCGCACGCCGATGAGGAACATCTCCTCCTTGGCGATCTCGCGGATGTCGTCGAGGAACGCCTCGGTCGCGCCGGCGCGTTCGAGAATTTCGCCGATGCGTCCTTCGTAGGCGGCTTCGCCCGGCTGGGCCCGCAGCAGCGTCGGATCGATGGCGGCGTCGAGCACGTGGGGGCGTTGCGCGACGACGTTGGCCAGACGCGGCGCGCCGCCCAGAATGTCGCCGAAGAGTTCGCGCACCGCCGCGTTCGACTTGAGGATCGAGAACAGTTCGACCGCCGCGGGCATGCGCGCCATCGCCATGTCGAACGCGGCGAGCGCGGCGTCGGGATCGCCGCTGCCCGAAAAGGCCTCCAGCAGCGCGGGCACGAGTTCGGTGAGCACCTCGCGCGCGCGCGCGCTCTGCACGGCGGCGCGCCGGCCGAAATGCCATCCACGCACGGTTTCGGTGACGCGCGCGGGGTCCATGAAGCCCATGCGGCTCAGCGTCTCGAGCGTCTCGGGATCGTCCGAAACGCCGGTGAACACGAGGCTCCCGCTTTCGGTGTCGAGGCCGGGGGCGTGTTCGAACAGCCGGGCGTAATGCTTTTCGACCAGCTCCATGTCCTGCGTGAGCGCGCTGCGAGAAACTGTCGAGATCGGGATGCGCGCAGAAGCGCGCGAACCGCTCGATGTCCTCGTCACCCGAGGGCAGGCGCTGCGTCTGCTCGTCGGCGATCATCTGCAGGCGATGCTCGACCGTGCGCAGATGCTTGTAGGCGAGCGACAGGTCGTCCACCGCTTCCTGCGTCACCCACCCGTCGCGCTGCAATTCGACGAGCATGTCGAGCGTGCGCGCGCCGCGCAATTGCACGCGCCGCCCGCCGAAGATCAAGTTGCTGCGTCTGCACGAAGAACTCGATCTCGCGAATGCCGCCGCGTCCGAGCTTCACGTCGTGACCTGCGACCGCGATATCGGCGAACCCGCGCACGGCGTGGATCTGGCGCTTCATCGCGTGAATGTCGGCAATGGCGGCGTAAGTCGAAATACTTGCGCCAGATGAAGGGCGCCAGATCGGCCAGGAATTTTGCGCCCATCGCACGATCGCCGGCGACGGGACGCGCCTTGATGAAGGCGGCGCGCTCCCAGTTCTGCCCGAGGGTTTCGTAATAGTCGAAAGCGGCGGGCAGCGACACCGCAACGCTTGTCGAGCCCGGGTCCGGCCGCAGGCGAAGGTCGACCCGCAGCGCATAACCTTCGCCCGTGCGCTCCTGCAGCAGACGCGAAAGCGCCTGCGTCATGCGGACGAAGACAGGCCCTGCATCAACGCCTTCGCGCAAGATTTTCGAGGCAGGGTCGAAGAAGGCGACGAGATCGACATCGCTCGAATAATTCAGCTCGCCCGCGCCATGCTTGCCGAGCGCAAGGATCACGTAGCCGCAATCCTTTTCGGGATCGGCTTGATCGATGAGTTCGAGACGACCGGCCGCGGCGCCGCCACGCAGGAGATAGCGCACAGTGTCAGATACCGCTGCGTCCGCGAACGCGCTCAGGGCGCGCGTCACGTCCACGACGTCCCAAACCCCGCCGATGTCGGCGAGCGCGATGAGCAAATGGCTTTCGTGCTTGGCGGCGCGCAGCGCGCTCATCACCTCGCCGTCATCGACCGCGCCATCGCAGCGCGCGCGCAAGGTCGACAGGCATGTCGCGAGGCTCTGTTCGGGATCGGCCGCAAGAAGCCGCGCAAGGCGTTCGGGATCGGCCTGCGCAAGACGCCACAGATACGGCGAATGGTCTGCGAGACCAAGCAACAGGGCGGCGACGGGCTTGCGTTTCGCGAGGGCTGCCAGTTCACCGTCCGCAGCGGCGACGAGGTCCTTCATCTTCTCGCGCGCGAGCGGCGCGTCCGCCAGCTGGGGCGCTGAAGTGAGACGATCGGCAAGCGCTGCGGAAGCGGGGCCGCGCGCTTTCGGTCTTGTGGTCATGACTCAACCCGGCTTGATCGCGGCCTCTCCCGCAGCCGGAATGACGATCGTCACACGAAGGCCGGGGGCGTTATCCTCGATTCTCACTTCGCCATTGTGAAGGCGGGCGACCGCGGCGGCAAGCGAAAGGCCCAGACCCGGAGCCTGGAAGCGAGCGCGAGCCCTCGAGCCGCACGAACCGTCCCAGCACGCGTTCGCGATCGGCGGCCGGTATTCCGGGGCCGTGATCGGCGACGGACAGTTCGATCGCATCCTTCTGTCGGCGCGCTTCGATGCGCACGTCGCGAGCGCCGCCGCTGTCCTTCGGCGCGCCGTACTTGAGCGCGTTGTCGACAAGGTTGGCCAGAGCCTGGCCGATCAGTTCGCGATTGCCGTTCACGATGCAGGAGGGATCGGCGTGGACGAGAAGCGCGAAGCCCGCCTCCTCCGCCAGCGGCTCGTAGAGTTCGGCAACATCGTTCGCGGCCTCGCCGGCGTCGAATGGCGTGAGTGTCGCCGGCTCCGCGCCGGCCTCGAGGCGCGCGATCATGAGGAGCGCATTGAATATCCCGATGAGATCGTCGCTCTCCTCGATCATCTTCTCCAGCGCGGCGCGATACTCCTCCGGCGTCGCCGCGGTGCGAAGCGCTTGCTCGGCGTGATTGCGAAGCCGCGTGAGCGGCGTCTTGAGATCGTGGGCGATGTTGTCGGAGACTTCGCGCAGGCCCGCCATGAGCTCCTGAATGCGCTCGAGCATCGAGTTCAGGTTGGTGGCGAGCCGGTCGAGTTCATCGTTCGAGCGGCCGACCGGCAAGCGTGTGGCGAGGTTTCCCTCCATGATGGTCTGGGCGCTTTCGTTCATGGCGTCGACGCGGCGCAGCACACGGCGCGCAACGAAGAGACCTCCCAGCATGCCGATGAGCGTGATCCAGAACAGCGAGGTGATGAGCGCCCACCCGAAGATGCGGGCGATGGTTTCGCGGTCCTCGAGGTCGCGGCCTACAAGCAGGCGAAAGCCGCCCGGCAGCACGAAGACGCGGACCAGCGCGCGGCGCTCGATACCCGGTTCGCCCACGCGCTCATACGTCGTTTCACGCAGGCCCGGCGCACGAAGCACATCAGGCGGGAGGTCGAGAATGTTGCCGGCGACAGCCTGCCCCTGGAAATTGGTGACGAGGTACAGCGAGGCGCCGGGCTGGCGCGAACGGCGTTCGATGATGTCGACGAGGCGGCGCACGCCGCCCTGCCTGTAGAGGTCGGAGAGTCCCTTGATCTCCGCTTCGACGGTGGCTTCGACCTGCTCGTTCATGACGCGGCGCATGTCCCATGCGACCCACGTCATGACGATGCCGGCGAGGATCGCGAACACCACGAGATAGGCGAGTGACAGCTTGAAGGCTGTCGTGCGGAAGAGCTTACCGAGCGCCGTCACGGATCATGTATCCGGCCCCGCGCACGGTGTGCAGCAGCGGCGTGTCGTGGCCCTTGTCGATCTTGGCGCGCAGGCGCGAGATGTGAACGTCGATGACATTGGTCTGGGGATCGAAGTGATAGTCCCAGACGTTTTCGAGCAGCATCGTGCGCGTGACCACCTGGCCCGCATGCCGCATGAGATATTCGAGCAGGCGATACTCGCGCGGCTGCAGCGTGATCTCCTTCCCGCCCCGCGTGAGCGTATGCCCGAGACGATCCAGTTCGAGATCTGCGACGCGCAGAACGGTGGCGGCGGCGGGAGGGCCCTTCTTGCGGCGTGACAGCACCTCGACGCGCGCCAGCAGTTCGGAGAACGCATACGGCTTTGCGAGGTAATCGTCCCCGCCGGCCCGCAATCCCTTCACGCGATCGTCCACCTGTCCGAGCGCGGAGAGAATGAGAACGGGCGTCTCGATCTTCTGCTCGCGCAAGCCGCCGATCAGGCTGAGGCCGTCCATCTTCGGCAACATGCGATCGACCACGAGCACATCGTAATCCGCATCCGACGCCTTCGCATAGCCGTCGAGTCCGTCGGCTGCGTGATCGGCCACGTGTCCGGCCTCGCGAAAGGCCTTCACAAGGTAGGCCGCCGCCTCCCGGTCGTCCTCGATGATGAGAATGCGCATGCCAGGCATGTTACATGATCCTAAAGAAGAACGGCAGGCTGTTTCCAGCCTGCCGTTCCCTCGTGGAGATGGCGAGGCGCCGAAGGGGCGCGCTATTACGCCGGCCGGTCCGCAACCGCGTTACGCGGTCGGGATGGCCACAAAGCGCACACCCTCGGTCGAGCGCACCCGCATCAGGATGCTTTTCCGGGCGCTGGAACGCGCCTCCCGCACCGCGTTCGCCACGTCCGCCGGGCGCTTCACCGCCTTGCCGCCGACCTCCATGATTACGTCGCCCTCGCGCAATCCCGTGCGCGCGGCGGGGCTGCCGGGTTCAACCTCGGAGACCTCGACGCCATCGGCGCCGGGCGCCAGCCGAAGTCCCAGCCGCTGGCCGTCGGCGTCCGGCTGGCCCTGAGTGGCGCCGCCGCTGCGCGCGTCGGCCGTGCGCTCGGGAAGGGCTTCGAGTTGCACGGCGGCCGTCTGCTCGCGACCGTCGCGGACGAAGCCGATCTGCGTCTGGCGCCGTGGCCCCAGCGACGCGATGCGCCGCGAGAGTTCGCGCGGGTTCTCCACGCGGTTGCCGTCGACCGACACGATGACGTCGCCCGAGCGAAGGCCCGCCTTCGCGGCCGGCGTGTTGGCCTGCGTCTCGGCGATGAGCGCGCCGTTCCTGTCGCGCAGGCCGAGCGAGTCCGCGATCTCTGGCGTGATCGCCTGGATCTGCACGCCGATGTATCCGCGCGACACCGAGCCGTTCTCACGCAATTGCGCGATCACGTCGCGAGCCACGCTGGTGGGGATCGCAAAGCCGATGCCGACGCTGCCGCCACTCGGCGAATAGATCGCCGTGTTCACGCCGACCACGCGGCCGTTGAGATCGAACGTCGGGCCGCCCGAGTTGCCGCGGTTCACCGGCGCGTCGATCTGGATGAAATCGTCATAGGGACCCGCGCCGATATCGCGGCCGCGCGCCGAAACGATTCCCGCCGTCACCGTGCCGCCGAGGCCGAAAGGATTGCCGACCGCGAGCACCCAGTCGCCGATGCGCGAGACGCCGTCCGCCCACTCGACGAACGGATAATTCCCCTGCTCCTCGATCTTGAGAAGCGCGAGGTCGGTCTTCTCGTCCGTTCCCACCAGCTTGGCGCGGACGCTGCGGCCATCGTCGAGGCCCAGGACCACTTCAGTCGCGTTCTGCACGACGTGGTTGTTCGTCACGACGTAGCCATCGGCGGAAATGATGAAGCCGGAGCCCTGCGCCATCGCCTCGCGCGGGCGCTGACGCTGGCCTTCTTCGCCGAAGCGGCGGAAGAAGCGCTCGAGCGGATCGCCGGGCTCGACGCCGGGCGGCATGCCGCCGCGGCCGCCGCGACGGCCCATCGAATCCGCGCTGCGATCGGAAATGCGCACGCGCACCGAGACGACGGCGGGCTTAACGCGGTCGATGATGTCGGCGAAGGAGGGAAGCGCGACGGCGGCGCCGGGGATGGTCACCGGGCGCGGCTCCGCGCGCGACTGGGCGGGCTGCGCCCGGTTGTCGTTCTGAGCCTGCGCTTGCTGAGCCTGCGCCTGCACTTGCGCCTGAGCCTGGGCGTCGGGCAGGAAGGCGGGCGCGCTCATGGCGCCGATCGCGAGCGCCGCGCAGGCGCCAAGAAGCGAGTTGCGCAACGTCTTGCGCGGGGGCGTGCGCAACGTTGACGAGGTGCGATCGGTCTGACGATCGAGATCAATGGACATGCTGCTCTCCAGTTAAAGCCGGAAGGGGGCGTTCCGGCGTTGAGGAGAACATGGCGCAGGCCGTCTTGATCCGACATTTCGGCAAGATGAATATTTTGTAAGGAGCTGGCCAAGCTAGCCGCCAACTTGCGAATGCCGGCGGCGTCGTGGCCAAGGTCGCATCGCCCAGCTAGGATGGATGTGCTTCCGGGGAGGAAGCGCAAACAACGCCTCCGCAAGAACCAATATAGCGAAGGTTGTGTAAAAGGAGGGTCCAATGTTCAGGTCCGCCGGAATTCTCGTCGCGTTCACGGCCGCGCTCGGCTGCGCTTCCTTCAACTCCGCCGCAGCGCAATCTCCCAGCTTTCAAAGGCTCACCATCCTCATCGGATATTCGGCCACAAGCGGCATCGGCTACGATACATATGGCCGCGTTCTGGCCCGGGTGCTGGGGCGGCATCTGCCTGGCAATCCGGTCGTGACCCCATCGAACCGTCCCGGCGCGGGCTCCATGACGCTCGCAAACTACATCGCCAACGTCGCGCCCAAGGACGGGTCTGAAATCGCGCTGGTTGGACGCGGCGTCCCCATGGACAGGCTCATTTACGGAAGCGCTTCGGCGGCGAAGTTCGACGCCACCAAACAGCAATGGCTGGGAAGCATGAACAACGAGGTCGGGGGCTTCTACATCTCCGACACGGCGCCGGTGAAGTCGCTGAAAGACGTCATGAGCGGCAAGCCGCTCACTGTCGGCTCTGCCGGGGCAGCCAGCGATCTCCACGCGTTCGCCCTGGTGATGAATTCGATCTTCGGCGCGAAACTCAAGATCATCGACGGGTATCCGGGGACGAACGAAATCCTTCTTGCGCTGGAGCGCGGCGAGGTTGATGGCCTGATCGGCTATTCATGGGGCGCTGCGAAGACGGGAAGCGCGGCGATGCTGAAGTCGGGGAAGATCATCAACATTCTCCAGCTCGGCCTCAAGAAGCATCCCGACCTGCCGGACCTGCCCCTCATCATGGATCTGGTGAGCAGCCCGGATGAAAAGCAGTTCATGGAACTGGTGTTTGCGCGACAGACGATGGGACGCCCGTTCATGGCGCCCGAGGGAACGCCCGCGCCCAACGTCGCTGCGTTGCGCGAGGGCTTCGTCAAGGCGATGAGAGACCCGGAACTTGTCGAGATGGCGAACAAGATAGGGCTCGAAATCGATCACACGACGGGCGCTGAAGTGCAGGAACTCGTGGACCGGCTGCACAAGCTACCAAAACCGGTGATCGAGAGGGCCCAGAACCTGCTCTCAAAGTAACAGTCGCCACGAAGGCGCATGGCTCAACGGCGAAAGGTTCAACGGCCCTCGAGCACTTTCTCGAGCGCCTTGCGCTCATCGTCGCTCAGCGGAGCTGTCCCCGGCAAGACGCCGAGACGGCTGCGCCTGCGCCAGGCGACCAGCATCCACGTAAGGCCCCCGGCCAGCGCGAACAGGGGCGTCAGCCACAGCAGAAGCGTGCCCAGCCGCAGCGGCGGGCGAAGCAGGATGAATTCGCCGTAGCGCTGCACGACGTAGGTCATCACCTGCTCGTTGGTGTCGCCCGCCACGAGACGCTCGCGCACGACGAGGCGCAGATCGCGCGCCAGCGGGGCGCTGGAATCGTCGATCGACTGATTCTGGCAGACGAGGCAGCGCAACTCGGCGGAAAGTTCGCGGGCGCGCTTCTCGAGCGCCGCGTCGGAAAGGATCTCGTTCGGCTGCACGGCGAACGAGGCGGCCGGCGCGAGGCTGACGCAGGCCGCGAAGATGGCGAGACGCAGAAGGCGCAGCGCGTTCATGATCATTCCGCCGGGGCTGGCGCGGGGCGCCGCCGCGCTGACGTGGCCTGCGCGCATAGCCAACGCGCAGACGCCGGTCCGCCAGCGATACGCCGCCGCCGATGAACATGACGATGGAGCCGAGCCAGATCAGCGTGACGTAGGGCTTCCAGTAGAGCCGCACGTCGAGGGAGCCGTCGCTGTTCTGTTCGGGAATGACGATGTGCACCTGCCCCAGCTGGATGGTGCGCAAGCCCGCTTCCGTGGTGGTCATGGAGCGATGCGCGTAGAACTTGCGCGCCGGATCGAGCTTGCCGACGACCACGCCGCCTTCGCGGATCGTCATGTGCGCCGCGGTTTCGGTGTAATTGGGACCCTTGCGGCGCTCGACGTCGTCCAGCGTCACGACGTAGGGCCCCAGGTTCACGCTGTCGCCAGCCTTCATGCCCGCTATCCGCTCGACGCCCCAGCCCGTCGCGGCCAGGCCGAAGAGCGTGACGCCCGCGCCCGCGTGCGCAAGCGCCGTGCCCCATTGCGACAGCGGCAAGCCAATGGCGCGGCGCCACATCACCCCGGGGTTGAACCCACCCGCCGTGACGCGGCTCCACACTTCGATGAAGGCCCCGACGATGACGTAGACGGCGAGCGCCGCGAACAGCACCGCCAGCACGGGCTCGCCGCGCACGTACGCGAGGATCAGGCCAGCGAGCACCGCCAGTCCGATGACGAACGACAGGCGCTGCACCGCGCCCAGAAGGTCGCCTCGCTTCCAGGCGAGCAATTGCCCGATGGGGATGGCGATGAAGAGCGGCACGAACAGCGGCGCGAAGGTGAGATTGAAGAACGGCGGGCCGACGGAAATCTTGGCGCCGGTGGCCGCCTCCAGCGCAAGCGGATAGAGCGTGCCGACCAGAACGGTGGCGCAGCTCGCCGTCAGCAGAAGGTTGTTGAAGACCAGCGCGCCTTCGCGCGAGACCGGTGCGAAGATGCCGCCCTGCTTCAACGATTGCACGCGGAAGGCGAACAGGGCCAGCGAGCCGCCGATGAAGAACACGAGAATGGCGAGGATGAAGACGCCGCGATCGGGATCGTTGGCGAAGGAGTGCACGGAGGTCAGCACGCCCGAGCGCACCAGGAAGGCGCCGAGCAGCGAGAGCGAGAACGCGAGGATCGCGAGCAGGATCGTCCACACCTTCAGCGCGTCCCGCTTCTCCATGACGAGCGCGGAGTGCAGCAGCGCGGTGGCGGCGAGCCACGGCATCAGCGAGGCGTTCTCGACCGGGTCCCAGAACCAGAAGCCACCCCAGCCCAGCGTGTAATAGGCCCAGTAGGAACCCATCGAAATGCCGACCGTGAGGAACATCCAGGCGATGAGAGTCCAGGGCCGGACCCAGCGCGCCCATTGCGCGTCGATACGCCCGTGAATGAGCGCGGCGGCGGCGAAGGAGAACGTGATCGAAAGTCCGACGTAGCCCAGATAAAGCAGCGGCGGATGGATCGCGAGCCCCGGGTCCTGCAGGAGCGGATTGAGATCGCGGCCCTCCATCGGCGGCACGCCGACGCGGGCGAACGGGTTCGAGGTCAGCAGGACGAACAGCAGGAAGGCGCCGAGCACCCACGACTGGATCGACAGCGCGGTCGCCGCGAGGTCCTCGGGCATGCGCCGTGCGCGCAGCGCGACAAGCGCGCCGAACAGGGCGAGCGTGAGCACCCACAGCAGCATCGAGCCTTCGTGGTTCCCCCATACGCCCGAGATCTTGTAGATCAGCGGCTTTTGCGAGAACGAGTTCTCGACGACGTTGAGCACCGAGAAGTCGGAGACGAGATAGGCGTATGTCAGCGCGGCGAACGAGATCGCCACGAGCACGAACTGCATGATGGAGACGGGCGCCGCAATGGCCATCAATGCGCGGTCGCCCTTCAGGCTTCCCCACAAGGGCACGACCATCTGCACGAGGCAGAGCGCGAAGGCGAGAACCAGTGCGTAATGGCCTGTTTCGACGATCATGTGCGCCTCACCCGGAGGTTCGTGTCGCGGCGCCTCATTTGGCGCCCTTGGTCTCGTTCTGCCAGTGGCCCTGCTTCTTGAGGGCGTCGGCGACTTCGCGCGGCATGTAGGTTTCGTCGTGCTTGGCGAGCACGGAATCGGCGCGGAAGGTCTTCACGTCCTCGAGCACGCCTTCGGTCACGACGCCCTGCCCTTCGCGGAAAAGATCGGGAAGCAGGCCCGTGTAGCGCACGCGCACTTCGCTCGTCCCGTCGGAGACGACGAAGGACACGAAGCGATCGGCGCCCTTTTCCACCGAGCCTTCCTTCACCAGTCCGCCAAGACGAAGGCGCGTGCCCGGCTTGACGTCCTTGGCGACGATCTCGGCCGGGGAATAGAAGAACACGATGTTGTCGCGCATGGCGACGAGCACGAGGCCGAGTGCGATTGCGAGCACCGCGAGGGCCGCGGCGATCATGGTGAGGCGGCGTTGCTTGCGGGTCATGTTCAGCCCTCGATGCCGAGTTCGCGCGCCAGATCGGACAGGCTCCTGAGCGCGGCCGGGTCGCCGTCGAGCGCGCGGCGCGCGTCAGTGAGCGCGGCTTTCGCCTTCTCGGGCTCCTTCAGCACGCTGTAGGCGCGCACGAGGCGGAGCCACCCGGCGGGGTCCTTGCCGTCGCCGGCAAGACGCGCGGCGAGCGAGTCCACCATACCGCGAATGGCGGCGTCGCGATCGGCCGCGGGCATCGCGGCGATGACGGCGGCCGCTTCGCCCTGCGGCGCGCCGCCCTGCTGGGGCGCAGGAGCCTTCCAGCCAATGCTTTCGAGCCGCTCGCGCACGACTCCGACCCATGGCGCGCCCGGCTCCGACTCGGCCAGCAGTTTCGACCAGACGTCCTTGGCCTTTTCGGTCTCGCCGGCCTGTTCGGCCGCCATGCCGATGTAGAAGCGCGCCTGCGGAAATGCGGGATCGAGGGCGAGCGCGCGCTCGAACGCCATCATGGCGTCCGGCGTCACCTTGCCCTCGTTGGCGAAGATGAGGGATTCGCCCAGAAGGGTTTCGCGCTGCGGCGTCGGGCCCATGACGCGGATGGCCTCGCCCCAGGCCTTGGCGGCGTCGCCGAAGCGGCCGATGCGCATATAGACGGGGGCGATGATTTCGTGGCCGCGGCCGTCGTCGGGGTTCTTGGCCAGGTGCGCCTCGATCTTGGCGACGGCGGCCATGACGTCCATCTGCTCGGGCGGCGCGGCGCGGCGGGCGAGCAGCGGCTGGTCCGGATAGCCCGGCGCGCCGATGAAGGCATAGAGCCCTACTCCCCCCAGCGCGATGGTCGCCAGGGCGATGACGGCGGCCGCGCGTCGGGCGCCCTGTCCTGAGGCGGCCTTGCCGGGGCTCGCGGCCGCCGTGGCCAGCAACCGGCGGGCGGCTTCCGCGCGCGCGGCCTCGGCTTCCTTCTCGTCGATGATCCCGCGCTCCAGATCGCGCGCGATGCTCGCGGCCTCGGACTCGTAGAACGCGACGTCGGCCTCGGACCGCGCCACGCCGGCGGCCGAGCGGGCGCGCGCCAGCGGCAGGAGCACGCTCATGGCGGCGGCGGCGGTGAGAGCGGCGAATACGATCCAGATCATCGCAGGGTATGTGTCATTTCGACCGGGCGGTTACCAGCAGGCATTCGGTCACACGGGGCAGCCCGGGGAAATGTACACGGATTTTGTCACAAGGCTACGTACAGGCTGGCGGACATCTGGGCGCCCCCGAGGCTATGAGCGCGTGCTCACGCACTCGGCAGCCGCAGCGCCGCCTTGAGCCCGCCCAGAGCCGAATCCTCCAGCTCCAGCGAGCCGCCGTAGATCTTGGCGAGGTCGGCGACGATGGCGAGGCCGAGGCCCGAGCCGGGCTTGGTCTCGTCGAGGCGCCTGCCCCGCCCGAGCGCTTCTTCGCGCCGATCGGCCGGCAGTCCGGGCCCGTCGTCCTCGACGCAAATGGCGAGGAAGCCGGGCGTGACCTCGCCCGACTCGCGGGGGGCCGGGACGACCGTGACAACGACCCGGGAGGACGCCCACTTGCCCGCGTTGTCGATGAGGTTGCCGAGCATTTCCTCCAGATCCTGACGCTCGCCGCGAAACCGCAGACCCGGGGCGCAGGACGCTTCAAAGACGAGCGCCCGGTCGAAATAGATTTTCTCGAACGTGCGCATGAGCGCGGCCAGCGAGGGCTCGACCTCGGCGCTGGCGCCGATAACGGTCGAGCGGGCGGCGGCGCGGGCGCGATCCAGGTACCAGGCGACCTGATCGCGCATGAGCGTCGTTTGTTCGCGCACCTTGCTGGCGAGCGGCGAACCATCGGCCGCCGCCTCGTTGCTGATGACGCTGAGGGGCGTCTTGAGCGCGTGGGCGAGATTGCCGACCTGGGTGCGGGCCCGCTCGACCACTTCCTTGTTGGAGGCGATCAGCAGGTTGAGTTCGCCGGCGAGCGGGGCAAGGTCTTCGGGGAAGGGCCCGGCGATCTTTTCGCTCTCGCCCCGGCGGATGGCGGCGACCTCGTCCTGCAGCCGCCGCAGGGGCCGCAGGCCGTAGCGCACCTGAAGCGCCGTCGCGCCGACGAGCAACGCGCCGACGAGAACGAAGGAGCCCGCCAGGGCGAGCACGAAGCGCCGGATCTGCTGCGTCAGGTCCTCCGTGGTGGCGGCGACCTGGATCAGCCATTGCCCGTCCGTACCGACGTCGATGACGCGCTCGAGCAGACGCAGCGGGCGACCGTCGGGCCCGTCCACGGACCCGCTGCGAAGGCCCGTCTGGTCGGGGTCGATCCCGATCTCGGACAAGACGGGCAGGCGCTCCGCGAACAGCGAGCGGGACGAGCGAATCAGCGGCGATGGGCCGTCGATGCGCGTCACCTGCCAGTACCAGCCTGAATTGGTCAGCTCGAACTGCGGCTCGCCCATCTGGCCGAGCGCCCCGCCCTCGTCCGCCGACAGGGCGACGTCGGCCACGAGCGCGCGCAGGTAGACGTTGAGGCGATCGTCGAACGCGCGCTGGGCCGTGGTGCGGTAGAGCGCCGACAGAGAAGACGCCCGCGACGAGCAGAACGACGAAACTCCAGAAGGCGGCGGAGATGAACAGGCGCCGCGCGATCGAATTCTGCGCGCCGCGGTCGATCAGCTCCTCGACCTGCATGGCTCAGCGCCCGGCGGGAGCAGGCGGCGAAGGCGCGGCGGGCGTTGCGATCAGATAGCCAAGTCCGCGCACCGTCTGGATGATGTCGACGCCCAATTTCTTGCGCAGGCGCCCGACAAAGACCTCCACAGTGTTCGAATCGCGATCGAAGTCCTGGTCGTAGATGTGCTCGACCAGTTCGCTGCGCGACACGATGCGACCCTGATGGTGCATCATGTACGCGAGCAGCCGGTATTCGTGAGACGTGAGGCGAATTGGATTGCCTTCGACCGTCACGCGGCTGGAGCGCGTGTCGAGGCGCACCGGGCCGCAGACGAGTTCGCTGGAGGCATGCCCGGCGGCGCGGCGCATGAGCGCGCGAAGCCGCGCCAGCACCTCCTCCATGTGAAAGGGCTTGGGCACGTAATCGTCGGCGCCGGCGTCGAAGCCGTGGACCTTGTCGCTCCAGCTGCCGCGCGCGGTCAGCAGCAGGACGGGCGTCTTCCTGCCCGCGCGGCGCCATTCCTCGAGCACCGAAAGCCCGTCCTTCTTCGGCAGACCGATGTCGAGGACGATGGCGTCATAGGGTTCGGTGTCGCCGAGGAAATGCCCCTCCTCGCCGTCGAACGCCTTGTCGACGGCGTAGCCGGCCTCTTCCAGGGCCGCGACCAGCTGGCGGTTCAGATCGAGATCGTCTTCCACGACGAGCAGGCGCACGTGCAAACTCCCCGAACAGGCTCTAGCGAGCCGCGGCGACGGGCGTGCGGCCGTCCTGCGCATCGACGAAGACGCGCACGACCTTCCCGTCGCGCCGCAACATCGTCATCTCATACACGAACCTGTCGTCCATGCGACAGAGGCGCGAGCGCAGGGGTTCGGCGCGACCGCGCTGGGCGATCGAGCGCAGGGCCGGGAGAGGATTGGCCAGCTTGTTGCGGGTGATGACGGTGCGGGCCTCGGACGGCGGCAGGCAGGTGAGCCCCGCCGGCTGCTGCACGCCGACGACCATGGGGGCGCGCATAGGCGCCGCGTCTATCATGAACATAAGCATGAGAGCGGAGAACATGTGTCATCATCGCCGCCCAGCCCTGAATGGAGCATGAATGGGGCGGATGGTCTTAGTCTGCGTCACTGGCAGCGAGCAATTGATTGGCGATGAGGCTCAGCGGAACTCACGCGACGTGACGGACGGTTCCGCCGGTCACGACCTTACTGCCCGAACCGGAAATTCCGATTGGCTGATCACATCAAGGGGCTTGTGGAACCTTGCCATAGAGCTTCAGGCGCCAGTCGTCGTCTCGGCCGAGGGAGGTCTGCCGTCGAAGTCGCGGCGAAACTGATCCTGCATACCGGCGGAGGGGTGCTCCCACATACGCCTCACCCGAGTTAAAACAAGTAATTCAGATACTTGGAGCACTTTGGCTTCGTTTGTGCACTGGAAGTTAATTAAAGCTAAGGTTAAGGTGTGGGCTTGTGGGAACCCTCTTGGAGCGCGCGTCGGCGTGGCGGTGGTTGCGTGGAGCATTAGTCAGTGCTTTGTCTCCCGTGACCAGCCAGCCGTGAAAACGTTCAGGCTAGAATCGCGGACCGTGCGCAGGGCCAAAGACGCACTGAACGTCATCACGTGCAAGTCGAGCATGAAGGGCGGATGGGAATGGCTACTGCCCGGTCCCGAGCCCGAAGATGGCCAACGGAACGCGAAGATGTCCAAGCCTGAAAGGTTGGCCACCTTCGGAAATCTTGGCCACCTTCGGGACGACGGGGCCGCATCGGAGGTCAATCAATGACGCGCCGTCCCAAGAAAACGAGAGCTCTCGAGGCTCCCGCGCACCTCCCGATAGCCAGATGGATCTCCTCAAAGCACAGCAGCTTTATCAGGCGTTCTAATGGAGAACTCCAGGAAATCCCATTTCCATAACATCTCAAGAATCGCCCGGGTCTCGGCTTCGATACTGCCATCAACCGCCCCAGATTGCGGGCATTCCCGACGGATGGAATCGATGATCTCTCCGACGGTGGATTGGCCGTCAATTCTTCGGATCACGGACAACTGCTGTCCCGTGAGCCTGGTGCGCCAGTTGTGACGTACGATTTCATCGCCATCCATTCCACATCGATACCGAAAGCTCGGCACGTAGGAAAGCGTGTCACCCGAAACGAAGTCGATCCTGTAGCTGCTTGGCGTTCGCTCCGGCCGGCAAGCCATAAAGAAATGGCAGGCGTTTCGGAAATTGATCCTTTCCATGATCGACCATTGCTTTTCTGCGGGGAGGCGAGCGATCGAGGAGAGGAAGGCGCTTCGCGGCGGAGGGGGAGGGTAATATGGCGCCTTGAAGAACAAATCCTGGAACACGAGGTCAGCCGAAGAGACAAGTTTGCGGCAGTCCTCAATCGTGAAGCTCCGTTCGCGTTCGTGAAGAAACGTGTCGACCAACCCTGCATCAAATTCGAGGTCGGGTGCCAGCGGCAGATAGCTCCTGACCGGATGATCCTGCGGCAGTTCCCGCAAGGCCTCCTTGACCATGGTGACGGAGGCGTCGCTCTGGATCGAGGCCCATCTCCCGGAACGCCTCCTGAAGCATCTCGACACCGACGCGGCCGTACTTCGCGTAGAGCATGATGGCCAGAACCCCATCATCCCGCAAACATCGGGCAAGTGCCTTCGTGCCTTTTTCCGGGCTGGCAAGGTGGTGGATGACCCCAGTGGTGACGATCAGATCGAATTTCCGTTCAAGCTTTTCTGCTTCCTCGATCGGAAGGAGCCGCAGTTCGAGATTGGCGAGGGCGTGCTTCTCCTTGAGAAAGCGATGGTGGTCCAAAGATGGCTGGCTGACGTCGATCGCCACCACGCTTGCATGGGGGTTGGTAAATGCAAGCACTGCCGCCTGGTTGGTTCCGCACCCTGCAACGAGGATATCCATATCAGCGCGATAGGCGCCGGTCAGGCCAGAAAAGTCGATGAGAATGACTAGGATCCAGCCATTGCCAATTGGTCTGCGAGCCATGCCTGCAGATCGAGGATTGGCTGCGGATATAACCATCGCGCATACTGCTCGGAAACAGGGTCTGACAAGGGATCTGTTTTCATAGGCACTCGACACTTGGTTTTCCGCTGAATCGCCTTGCCGAGCGAAAGCGCCAGAGAGCGCGGCAGTGGGCTCGACGGGTCGTCCGGCGCGCACATTAGTCAATAGCGCCCGATGAGTCAGAGATTGATACGGTGCCGAATATCACGGAGCCGATTGATTGTGCCCGCGAGGCCACTTTCGCTTGGTTGAGCGGGCATCGTGACGAGCCCCTGCGCTTCCGGATTGCAGCATTTTCCGGATGCGCATTAATGGCTGATCAGCATGAAGTGACTGCTGCTGTCTCAACCGCCATTTCCACGATTGATGCCGACAGCACCGAGCCACCTTTGTCGCCGGCGACGCCCTCAGCGTCATTTTTTGCCAGCGCGTCCAACACCGGCGCTGCCACCATTTCCACCGACGCCGTTCTGCTGGCGGTAGGTGTTCCACTCGTCGCGCCTCTGGCCGGGTGGCTGGCCATACTGCTGGCGGAAATTGTAGCCCCAGGCATTGCCGCCAACAGCGCCACCATTTCCGACGCCGCCGTTTCCGCCATTGCCTCCTGCCCCGAGGGATCCTCCAAGGCCGCCGGTTCCGCCATTGCCTCCTGCGCCGAGAGAGCCGCCGAGGCCGCCGGCGCCGCCCTTACCGCCATTCTTTGCTAGCGCGTCCATCGGGGCCATTGACGATGTCGCAGCCACAGCGAAGCCAAACAGAATGAGCAATTTCTTTGTATATGAGGACAGAAATTTCATGGAGACCCTCCGTATGTCATCTTATCCGACATCCACCGGATGACCCGCCGATTAAGGCCCAGTTTTTCGCAGACTGGCGCCAGTAGAAAGGCCGGCCCTCCTGTTAGTTAATTATCTGACTATGATACCTATTGCACAAGCGGATAGCGTGAATATTTATAATATGTGATCGCCTTGTTACAATATGTGATTGTCTAGGCACTGATTATGATTGTCTTTGTCAAGTAGCATTACGTGCAGAAGCCTATTAATTGCGACATGATTGCAAGAGGTGCTGCTATTCCGCCTCAACTGGATCGCTATAATGCAGAATAAAAAGCCAAAGAGTACGCTGACGGCTCCCGCAAACAGTGCGCCAAAGATGGTACCGCGCAACGTGACCGCAGTGTCCGCCTCGCCCCTTCGCATCTAGTTGGCTACCCTGCAAAGGTTAATACGGTCAGGGCTCGCAAATCCTGGGGAACTTATGACTAAGGCAAGATAACAAGCTGGCCTATATGGCGATCCCGTGCCAGCGTCGCACCAAGCTTCACAAATCTAGTGTAACGTCTGAACTTCGAAGACTTGCTCGAGGTAATTCGCAACGGACTGCAATGAAGCGGCGTGATGCCATAGCTGTACTCGGCGGCACGATGCTCTCGTGGCCATTCGTTGCACGGGCCAATCAACGACTCCCACTAGTCGGGTTCCTCCGAAGTGCGAGGGTTACGGGTTCCCAGCATATCGTTTCGGCCTTCGTCGAAGGGCTCGCGCAGGTGGGCTACATCGAGTTGAAGAATGTAGCGGTGTCCTTCTCCTTCGCCGAGAGCCTGGATCGGCGACATGGCTGCCGATCTTGTCAAGCAGGGTGCAGCTGTGATCGTAGCCAACACACCTGCAGCTCTTGCAGCGCAAAGGGTGACGTCAACCACACCCATTGTTTTCGTTGCGGGCGATGATCCCGTCCGGCTGGGCCTTGTGTCTAGTCTCAGCCAACCAAGCGGAAACATAACTAGAGTCAACTTTATTGATATGGCGTTGACCGCCAAACGTCTTGAGTTGCTAATGGAATTTCTACCGGACGCACACCTGGTAGGTGGCCTCCTCGCAACAACGATGCACGTTTGTCCGCCATTCAACGTTTGATGAGCATCGATTTTCTATTTCGTGAATAAAAAGGCAGCGTGCGGAAAGCCTGCTGCCCTCTCATAGTTTTAGCGTTCAGACCAATCCAGCCCTGATGCGTTCCGGCGTGAACGGCGCCTGGCGAATACGTATCCCGGTCGCGTCGTAAATCGCATTTGGAAGTGTCAACCCTCCCGATAAGGGGCCGCGCGCCTAACTGGCCACGCGGATATCCACCAGCTTGTCATACGTGCTGTCGGGCTTGATCAGTTCCCAGTCGATCATCCACTCCTGGGTACGGCGGAACTCTTCCGGCGCATAGGGCTCGGGATAATTGTACCGCAGGCGGGGCAGGTGTAGATGCTCGGCCTTGAAGTCAAATAGGTCTTTCGGGACCTCGGCGACAAGATGATGAAGCCATGGCCGGATATCCTGATTAATCTTGTCGACCGCTTTGATATGAGCGCGGTGGAGTCCGGTGAAAACCTCGGCGTCGACGGATGTGTCGGCGACCTCGAGACCATTATAAAAAGCCTCGCAGATGACCTTCATGCCCATTTGCTCGGCCAGCGAAATCCACGGCTCCATGACTGCGGCCGCTTTGACGCGCCCTTCCATGACCGCGCGGAAGCGCTGGTTCGGCACGCCGATGTGAACTGTTTTCACCTCGTCCTTGCGCATAAAACCGGCGAGCATGCCAAGCGTAATGTAATGCGAGCCAGCATGGAAGTTTACTGCGACCTCGACGTTGGCAAGATCCTGTGGGACGTTATAGGGTGAGTTTGCACGCACGATGATCGCCTGCGTCGAGACGGCGGCGCGCTTCGTGATGACCTTGACGCCTGTCCCGGTGTCCTGAGTGCGACGCATCTGACCCCATTCACAGGCGTGGTAGACGGAGAACTCACCCTTCTCGATGCCTTCATGCCAGAGGAAGGACTGGATGGCCGTGTGTTCGTTGATTGGCGCACCTGCGGCGGCGATCATATCTTTCCGCTTTTGCGGCAGAACGAGTTCGACGTCGAGCCCTTCCAGTTCAAAATATCCTTCAGCTTTCGCAACAATATCGGGTAGTGAAAAGACCGCGTTGTTAAGTTCAACTCGCGTCTTCTTCAATGCAGTCGCCATTGCTTCCTCCTTTACGGCCTATCGTGACGTTTCGAGCTGCGCGCCATCTGACGAGAGACGGATGCGTCTGATCACAGGGGTCCAGCGATCAATCTCCGCATTGACAAAAGTCTCCGCATCTTCAGGGCTTGATTGCTCAGCAATCTGCAGGCCAGCGTTTTCGAACAATCTGACGAGTTGCAAATCCGCCTTCAGATGGGACACCGCCTGAGCAATGCGGTCAACAATCGGCGCCGGCGTTCCTGTTGGCACGAAGAGGCCGGAGAAATTAATTGCTACAAGACCAGGCACACCCGCTTCGATCGCGGTTGGAATATGCGGCGCACTGTCCGCGCGGTGTTCGCTTGTCACGGCGAGGAGGCGCACCTTGCCGGCGTCGTGAAGACCGATCAACGAACCGCTAATGTTTAACACGGCAAGTCTGATCTGGCCGCTGACCAGATCGGTTGTCGCCGGAGCGCCGCCCCTGTAGGGCACATGTACGATCGAAGGATCGTCGATCAGCGACTTGAAAAGCTCTGCGCCGAGATGTGTTGCAGAGCCGACGCCCGCCGATCCATAGGACAGCTTGCCGGGATTGCTTTTTCGCATAGACGATCAGTTCCTGGAGCGTCTTCACCGGGAGAGAGGGATGGACGGCAATTCCAAGGCCGCTGATGGTAAGGATGGCGACAGCTGCAAAGTCTTTAACCGGATCGTAGGTCTTCGCCGACGCGATGGCAGGCCCGACGATATGCGTTGCGCCCGAGCCTAGGAGGATCGTGTAGCCGTCCGGTTCAGCGCGGGCGACGGCATTGGCGCCGATCGTGCCCCCTGCTCCGCCACGGTTCTCGATGATAACGGCGCCAAGGAGGTCCTTGAGCTTATCGGCGACCGGCCGAGCCACCGTATCGTTGATGCCGCCGGGCGGAAACGGCACGACCAACTTGATGGGACGGTTGGGCCAGCTCTGGACATCTTCGGCATACGCTGGCGAAGATAATGCGTGGACGGCTAAGGTAAGGCTGACCAGCGCCATACGAAGGCTGAGAGCCAGTCCCGCGCGAATTCCCCACCCATCTTTTTGGTCCATGGCTCTGTCTCATGAGTTTGAGCCTTAGGCGGGGTTGATGATGTCTGCATTATTGCTCGTGGTCAAACAGGGTCGCCTATTGCATTGCGATTACTGTGAAGTTTAGACCCGTCGCTTCCGGTTTCCACGGTGCGGCATCGGCGAGGGGAGGCCGTGCGAACCTCGATGGTGGCGTGGCGCACGGCTGATAAGCTTCGGGGCGGCAGTCGCCCGAATGGGCTTTTTTCCAATTTAGGTTGGTGGCCCCATTACGCGCCTCCCCACAAACACCTCCTCGCTGGGCGCTCGGCGATGGGACGAGCGGGAGCCCCGTCGTTCCGATCCGCCCCGTCAGTCCTGATTCAAGTAGCTGATTTCATTGCAGCGCCACTGCGCCGCAGAAGTGAAAGCACGTCGCCCAAAGTGGCGAAGGGGAATTGATTCAAAGCAATGAAGACAATGAGAGGACTCCGATAAATAAATATTATAAATGGAGGTGAAAGAGACTATGAGCCACGTTCCCCACGAGCTGCACGAGGAATTCCCCCAGCATGGGGATCGTATCCACATGCTCAAGACATCGAACACTCATTTCGCGCGGCTCGCCGACCGCTATCATGAGATCAACCGCGCCATTCACCGTGCGGAAGCGGAAGTCGAACCGACGAGCGACGACATTCTCGAGGAGATGAAGAAGCTGCGGCTTCACCTCAAGGACGAGATTGCATCGATGTTACGTGCGTGAGGTTCGCACGTTTCTGCGGCCGCCATGAAATCGCGGTCTAGCGCCGCCGCCACCTAAACCAGCAAACCCCGGGCGCTTTCAGCGTTCGGCGTTTATCCCCGAACGTACCGCAGCGCCGTCCGCTAGAAGATGTGGCCCATACTGCTCCTCGCGGCCGGCGCCTCGCACTTAAGAGACCAATGCCGAGTGGAGGCGTGCGGAGCCTCCGCGGTCGGCGAAAACAGCAAGATCATAGCGGGGCACGCCAGCCATCGACGATGCTCCGCTGGGTCGCGCGCCGGCGATCGTCGCCCC
>CAVPAB010000008.1:0-52500 GCA_963701405.1 uncultured Alphaproteobacteria bacterium
TCGCGCGGCCCATCACCCAGTCCCGGTCCTCTTCGGACATGAAGGTCAGCTCTTGCGTGAATTGCGTTAGCCGTTCGCGATAGGTCGCCTTTGCGTAGCCATTCGTCAGGTCCGAGCCCCAGTAGGAGCGCCTCGGGCCGTAAACGTCGAACAGCCGCTTGATATGATCTGTCATGTCCGAGAACGGATAGGGCTGCGTCGAGTAGGCTGGCGCGGCGGCGAGTTTGACGGACACGTTCGGATATTTCGCCAGCGCCGCGGCCGCGGCGACCGCTTCAGGCACTTTCTTCTCGGCCACCACCTGTGACGAGATCCCCATATGGTCGACAATTAACTGAAGATCGGGGTGTCGTTCCGCGATGGAGGCGAACAAGGGAAGCGAACCGGCTGTCAGCAACATGATCGGAATGCCAGCTTTCTCCGCTGCCGGCCAGACCCAGTCTGCTACGCCGTTAGTGAGAACCGCCGCTGTGGGGCCGAGAAAAGTCAGCCGAAGACCAAGCATTCCTTTTTGCTGCTTCCACGTTGAGATGCGTTCACGCGACTTTGGATCAGCGAGCGGAATCCGGCCCATTACGGCGAAACGCTTCGGATGGCGCGCCGCAGCTTCGAGCGCATAATCGATCCGGTCGCCTTCCCAACTCGGCGGCACGACGATCGCCCTGTCGACGCCGACATCATCCATCGCAGATAGGAGCTTTTCGATCGTGAACGGCTCGGGCAATTGAGGAGGAAGTCCCGGGACCCAAGGCCGGTCCGGGGAGTTAGGCCGCCAGACGCGTACCCGGGAATTTAACAATGAGCCGTTTGGGTCGTGAATTATCCTGCGCCAAACTCGGCGAGCGCCCGCTCAACGTCATCGCTGCTGCGCCCGCCGTAAGCCCCAGGAATTTGCGCCTTGATTGCATCGGAGACCTCCGGCGGCTGTGAGTAAACAAACATCTATCGCGCCCCTCTGCAGCGTAGTCGGGCAACTCGCAGGCGCCAGATGCGGCACCATCTGCATGTGCATCGCGTTATCAAATGCGGCGACTAAACCAGTTTATTGATACCATAATAGTTTATTGATACCATAATGAAGTCGGCTGGACACGGCCCGCCGTCTATCGCTGCCCAGAGCCGAAAACGAGAGCCGGCTTCACCTTCGCGATTACCTCTTGCGGGGTCGCATAAAGTTTCGAAACGAGAACCTGAGGTTCTGCGCCATCGCCAGCGTAATGTCGCGGCTGCCCGTATAGCCGCCGACGAGACGCAACTTCACTCCAAGAACATTGACGAGGAGCACCGGAAGTTCTCGCAAGCTGCTGTGTCTGGACGACGAAAGACTTGCGTTGTCGATCCGCACTTCTGTTGTGCGCTCATGTATCCACCTGTTCAAGCTGCTATTCCAATTCCGCTGCTCGCGACATCTCTCCCACAGTGACTGGATCCATGCCGCTCCTCTGAACTCAATCTGCTACATGTGGTGGGACATAATGCCAGTTTATGGCGGTCCCGTTGAGGCTGATCGAAAGGCGCTTCAGCGCGCTGCGATCGACGTCATGTACGAAATCCTAAATCTGGATAACGTCGCCTGCCAGGAGAGTGCGCTGCATGGACTCGGTCACTGGCGTCAATATGACCCAGACGGCATCGCAGCAACGATCGATAGGTTTCTCAGCGGCGGTCAGCATGCGCCTGAACTGCGCCGGTACGCGGTGAGTGCGCGATGTGGCTGTGTCCTGTAAGCTCGAGGTCGGTTCCCGTCCGGGCAAGACAAAGCAGCATACGCGGCGCTCGCGTTCGGATGAAAACAGGAAGGAAAACACGCGAGGAAATCGGGGCGCAATCGGAACGTCATGCTTCGCCTGTGGACATTCCGAAGGTCAGTTGATTGCCGTCGGGATCGTTCAAAAGAAAGTCGCGCATCCCGTAGTCGTAGTCTTCTGGCGGCTTTGGGATGATCGCCCCGCGCCTTATGAAGTCTGCGTAAAGCGCATCGACATCCGTCACGAAGACGCACAGCGCGCCTTGGCCCGCTGTGCGGCTCGCCTGTTTTTGTGAGATGAGATGAACCGAGACATCGTCGCGGCACAGACAGGCGTAGAACGTCGGCTCCCCGTATTCGAACGAAACGTCAAAGCCGAGTACATCTCGATACCATGCCAAACTGCGCGAAAGGTCGGCGACTGACATGACTGCTGCGGCGTCTCTCAGCATTTGCGTCCACCAATCAATGGCGCGGTCGAAGCCCCTGCTAGCCCTCGACGGGTTCGCGCCCCACCGCGGCAGGAATTCTCGCCCGGCGTAAGCAGGTAATTCCAGATCATCGCGCCGATTGCGGCGCCCACAAGAGGGGCAAGCCAGAATAGCCAAAGCTGAGCAATAACCATTGCGTATTTGCCGGGAGAAAGCGCGCCGTACCCGTTGGAGGCAAATCCGCCTGCAGTGAACCCGGGCGCCCCGGACGCAATCACATACAGCACGGCTGCAGCTGCTAGCGCGCCCAAGACCTGGGTGATCCAGTAGGGCGCCAAGAGACGCGCCTCGAACCGGCCCGCCATCATGAGACCAAGTGATACCGCTGGGTTGAAGTGGCCGCCAGAGATGCCGCCAACGGCATACGCCATTGTCAGCACGGTCAGGCCGAACGCCAGCGAAACGCCAACAAAACCGATTCCCAGCTGAGGGAAGCCTGCGGCAATGACGGCGCTGCCGCAGCCGCCGAAGACCAGCCAAAACGTTCCGATGAACTCCGCTGAAAGCATTCTCATCATGGCGAGGCCCCGATTTGACATGGAAATTCCAACACGGAAGGATAACATCCGTACTGGATAATAGAAGATTCGAAGCCGCGATAGAATAACAAAGGGCGACCCATGCTTGAGGAATTCAAGAAGTTCGCGCTGCGCGGCAACGTTGTGGACCTTGCTGTCGGCGTCATCATCGGCGTGGCTTTCGGCGCCATCGTCACCTCGCTGGTCGGCGACATTATCATGCCGATCATAGGTGCGATTACCGGAGGTCTCGACTTCTCAAATTACTACCTGCCGCTATCCTCGCAGGTGAAAACCGGCCTGGCTTACGAGGACGCCAAGAAAGCGGGGGCAGTGCTGGGCTATGGACAATTTCTGACAGTCGCGCTCAACTTCGCCATTGTCGCTTTTGTGTTGTTCATGGTCATTCGCGGCATGAACAAGTTAAAGAGATCCGAGGACGCGAAGGTGGACACGTCAGCGGCGCCTGAAATCCCGGCCGACGTAAAACTGCTTGCCGAAATCCGCGACCAGATGACGAGCCTCAATAGGAACTTGCAACAGCGGCAGTAGTGGAAGACCAAACAGCGTGAGAGGGCCGGAGAAGTGATCCCGCCCAAGGCAGGAGCGCCCGGTGCGATGACGCAGGCGAGAGTATTCATTGCCCTGTAATCGATTTTCTGAATCGATCAGGCGCGACGCCGGTTCATGAGCGAAAGGATCGCGTAAATGCCGATAGCTCAGGATACCCGAGCCCCTGTGCGATCTCCTTTACGGTAAGGTCCGTGTCCGTAAGTAACCTGACTGCAGCTGTGTGTCTCGTGCGCGTGAGAACCTTGCTGAAGGATGTCCCTGTCGTGAACAGCCTTTGACGAAGCGTACGTCCTGAGACCGCCAGAGCGGACGCGATCGATTTCATCGTCTGCATGCGTCCTGAGAACAGCATGGCCACGCAGAGCTCGGGGATTGCGCAAGCGAAGATCCTGAGAAAATGCTCGACCTATCCGCGCCCTGGGCGCGGCGATGGGTTGGTGGATATCGCGGGCGAAGCAAGACGTTGGAAACCGGACGGCCGCAATGAAGCAGTTGAAAGCAATCGGGCAGCCGAATGCATCGCAATAAGAAGTTGCGTCGGCGGCCTTGCGGCGCGCGAGAAGAACGCGTGTCGGCTTCCATCCCGGTTCGCACAGTTCGAGCAGGATCATGCAGGCGACGGCCATGGCCGTATCACTCACGCGCGCCGCACACGTAACGCCTGGATTGCAGATGATGTAACGGACCTCGACGAATTCATCGTCGATAACGACGTAGAGCACGTGGCGCCGCGATCAATGAAAATAGGCGGCGTTGATGCGCTTAAACGGGTTCGAAGGCTTCCGACGATTATTGCGCCTGCTCCAGCTGACGGCAGCTCGCCTTAACGACGTCGGCGATTTCCGGCAACAGTTGGTAACCTGCAACCGCGCGGTAACCACGGCCCAGCGGGCCGATTCGCCGCCTCGTCGAACTTGTTCACGCAGTTCACGCGCGTGAGCTTCTCGACGGAGGAGTGCGTTCCAGAACGGGTTGTGGGGTGGTGCCGCAAGAGGGATTCGAACCCCCGACCCCGTCATTACGAATGACGTGCTCTACCAGCTGAGCTATTGCGGCGAGCCGTCCGGCGTTTGTGGACGACGGCGCTTCCAATATCGCCTGCAGCGTCGGTTGGCAACCGTCCGCAGGCGCATCGGGGCGGGCTAGCGGAAGAAGCCTTTCTTGCGCGGCTTTTCGGGCGCGACGGGCTCGGGCGTCTCGTCGAGGCCGGGGTCGTCGGGCGCGGTGACGAGGCGCTCGGGCAGGAGCGTCTTGGCTGGCGGCTCCGGAGCAGCGTCGTCCTGCTGCGCCTTGTCGGATTCGGCGCTCTCGTCCTGCGGCGCGTAGGCCGTCAGTGGGATCGTCGCGGCGTTGAGATTTGCCGCAGAAGGCTCTTCGGGCGAGGGGCTCGCCTGCGAACCGGCTTCCACCATCTCCTGCGATGGCGTTTCCGCCGGCGGCGGCGACGACCACGGGCGCGCTCGCCGTGAGCGGCGGCTCTGCGCGGCTGCTCGCCGGCGTTCGTGGCGGGCTCAAGATCGCTGGAGGGCGCGTTCTCTGGCGTCTGGGCCTGCGCTGGAGGCGGCGGCGCCCGCCATGCCGGCGGCGATGATCGCGGCGCCCGCGGGAGCGGCGATTGCGGCGGGGGAGGGCGACGGCGATTCCGTCTCCAGCGTGATCTGGGGTTCGGTTTCCGGCTCCGGCCACACGGAGAGGGGGGGATCCTCGATCGAGCCGCCAAGGCGCTCCATCGGCGTTTCCCAGCGGAATGCATCGATCTGTCCCGTCACGGGGGACGCGGGGAGCCAGCGGTCGGAGACGATCCCGTCGGCGACCCAGGCCGGATCACGCGGCGCGCGCGAGGCGCGGGCCAGCCATTCGCGCGAGCGTCCCGTTGGGCCGTGCTCGGTCTCCTCGATGTCGGCCATCATCAGGCACATGCGGACGGTGGGCCGGCGGCCGTCGTCCATCAGGTCGGCCATGGTGCGGCGCGCCAGATCGAACTGGCGGGCGTCGAGCGCGGCGCGGGCGATGGCGAGCTGGCTTTCGACGTGGCCCGGCGAGAGGCGGCCCAGCGCCTTGGCGCGGTTGAGCCGGTCTCCGGCGGCGTCGCCATGGCGCATCTCCACATAGGCGCGGGCGAGGTCGGGATGAGGCGCGCGCTTCCACGCGTTCTCGAGGATGCGTCCGGCGCGGCGCAGATCGCCCTTCTGCGCAAGCAGGGAGCCGGCGAGCGCGCTGGCGGGGGTGAGATCGGGCGCGAGCTTGATCGCCTCGCGGGCCAGCGCCAGCGCTTCGGCCGAATCGCGTTCGCGAATCTGCTCGGCCATGGCGGTCTTGAGCACGGCGCGCTGGCGGTCGGCGGTGGCGCGGGTGATCGCCTTGCGGGCGAGGTTCGCCTCGACGACCGCGAGCGCGCCTTTCCAGTCGTCGGAGAGCGCATGGCGCTCCAGCATGGCCTGGCCCGCCCACGGCAGCGCAGCGAGTTCATGGGCCTGCCGCGCATATTCGTGCGCCGCCGCGTCGTCGCCCCTGCGGCGCGCCTCGGCGTGCAGGCCGCGCAGGCCCAGCACGCGCGTGTCGGGCTGCTCGATCATGCGGCGGAAGACGCGCTCGGCGCCCGCGCGGTCGCCGGACAATTGCGCCGCCTGCGCGGACAGAAGCAGCGCGAGCGGTTCGCTTCCCATGAGCTTCTCGGCGTCGCGCGCGGCGCGCGCGGCCCCCTTGGCGTCGCCCGCGCCCGCCGCGACCATGCCGCGCGAGAGAGCCGCGAAACCCTTGTTGCGCCGGCGCATGCGCGCGGTGAGCGACATCAGGGTGGGAATGCGGAAGATGAAACGGATGATGCTCCACGCGATCATCGCGAGCGCGAGCAGCGCGAGGCCGAAGCCGATCGCCACGACGAGATCCATCTCGTAGCGATTGCCGGCAAACACCACCGAGACAGACCCCGGCTGATCTGCGATCCACGCGAAGCCGAAGGCGAAGGCGGTGAGCGCGATGAGGAAAATGAGAATCTTGATCATGCCCGCCCCGTCAGCTCCGACCGAGTTTTTGAGTCGAGTCGGAGAGGATGGCGCGCGCCGCCTCTTCAGCTCCCACGCGCGTCCGCGCCTGCTGCGCCCATTGGGCGGATGCAGCTTTTGCGGCGTCCGGCAGTTTGTCCCAATCCTTCAGCGCGCCCGCCGCGTCGCCGCGTTCGAGGGCGCGGGACATGCGGGCGAAAATGTCGGCCGGCGCGTCGCCGGTCGGCTCGCCGACAGGGCGCACGCGCACGAGGCCCATGGCGCTGCTCGTCAGCCGGTCGATCACGGATGCGTCGGCATTTTCCGTACGCGTGACGATGGCGGGCTCCAGCAGGGCGAAGGCCCGTGCGAGTTCGCGCGCGGTCGGCACGCCCTTCTGTGACGGTTCGCGCAGCGGCGTCAGCCGCTCGGCGGGCGCGCCGAGGCGCGCGAGCGCGTCGACCTGCGCGGCGAACGGAGCCCCCGCCTCGATGGCTGCCCCGATCGATTGCGCGAGGGAGACGCGCGCGGCGTCAGCCGAGCGTTCGGCGAGCGCTTCGGAGCGCTTGCGTTCGGCTTCCGATTGCGTGCGCGATTCATCGATGCGTCCGGCGAGAGGCTGGATGCGCTCCTCGAGGCCCTTGAAGCGTCCCTCCACGGTGCGGGCGGCCTCCGCCAGCGGAGCGGCCTGTCGCTCCATCGTCTGGAGGCGGGCCTCGAGGGCGGCGATCTGCTTGCGCAGCGGATCGAGATCGGGCGGCGGCGCGGCCTCGGCGCGCGATTCCGTTATGCGATCATCGGCCTTCGGCGCCGCGAGCGCTTTTTCGACGGCGTCGAGGCGCGTCTGGAGCGCGGACACGGCGCCCGTGGCGTTCTTGTCGAGCGCCGCGAGTCTGCTCGTCCAGGGCGGCGAGCGCCTGTTGCGCGGCGCCGGCGGAAGGTTGTGCGGCGCCTGCAGCGCTGGCGGCATTCGCGGCTGGCTGTCGCGCGGCGGCGTCCGCGGCCTGCGCCGCTTTTCTGGCCGCCTCCACAGCGCCGGCGGCGAGCGCCTCGACGCTCGCGACGCGCTTTTCGAGCGCGCCGAGCGCGGCGGGCGAAACCTGATCGCGCGGCGCGGCCTGGGACTGCTCCACCTGGGCGATGCGCTTGTCGAGCGCGGCGATGGTCGCGGTGTCTGGCGCGCTGGCCATCTGCACGCCGAACACGGCGAGCGCGGCCAGCGCCGCGGCGCCAAGGCTCGCGGCTGCGATCGCGCCAAGCCCGTAGCCGCGCGCGGGCGCGGCCGGCGGCGGAGGGTTGCTGTCGGGCGCATCGATCGAGGGGTCGGCCGGGCGGGGGCCGGTGAGATCATCGCTGGACACGGCGCTGAGCGAGGCGGTTTCGCGATCGAGCGCGCTGTCGCCGGCGAGGCTTTCGCCAGCGGGCGTTTCGACTTGGTGGGATTCTGCTTGGCCGGATTCGACTTGTCCCGATTCGACCCGCGCGGATTCACTTGCCGCGGAATCAACGGGAGGCGTGTCGGGCGCCGATGCTTCCACCGGATGCGCCTCTGGCGCAGGGTCGGCGGGGCGTATGGCTTCGCCCTCGATCACCGGCGGTTCGCGGCGGGGGCCGCGATTGGATGTTCTGGGCGGCGCCCGCATGGCGTCCCGGTCAGGCATCTTCTCGTCGCTCATCGTGCGGAATTCCTACGCGCCGGCCGCCCGCCGACAAGGTCGTTTGTACAGGATGGGGCCGCTTGCGGAAACACGAAACCTGTCAAGGTCAAGTTTTCATGCATCATCCATAGCGCCCGCAAGCGCAAGAACGCGTTGGGCCATGGCGAGATGCAGCCTCTCAACCATCTTTCCATCAAGCGATATGACTCCAACGCTGGCGTGCTCGGGAAGCGCGAAGGCGGCGACGATCCTGCGAGCCCACGCGATCTCGTCGGCCGAGGGCGAGAAGGCCGCGTTGCACGGTTCGATCTGGCCGGGATGGATGAGGCTCTTGCCGTCCATGCCCAGATCGCGCCCCTGCGCGCATTCCTGGCGAAAGCCCTCGATGTCCGCGTGATCGTTGTAGACGGCGTCGATCACGTCGATCCCGTAGGCGCGCGCGCCGAGCACGATCTGCGCGAGCCACGGCAGCAGGGCCGCGCGGCCCTTCGTCAGCGTCGCGCGCGTTTCCTTGGCGAGGTCGTTCGCGCCGATGACGAATGCGTCCAGCCCGGCGTGGGCGCGCTCCGCGGCGATCGCGCCGATGTCGAGCACCGCGCGCGGCGTCTCGATCATCAGCCATAGCCGCAGGTTTCCCGCCCCGGCCACGCGCATTTGCGCATGCACATGGCGCACGTCGGCCACGCTCGCGATCTTCGGCACGAGAATGGCGTGCGGAGAGGCCTTGCACACCGCGGCGAGATCGTCGTCCCCCCACGGCGTGTCGAGCCCGTTGATGCGCACGACGATTTCGCGCCTGCCATAAGCGCCGCTGCGCGCCGCGGCGCAGACGCGTTCGCGCGCTGCGTCCTTGGCCGACGGCGCCACCGAATCCTCGAGATCGAGGATGAGCGCGTCGGCCGGCAGGCTCCTGGCCTTTTCGAGCGCGCGCTCGTTGGCCCCTGGCATGTAAAGAACGCTGCGGCGCGGCCTGATGTCCATTACCCGAACCCCCGACTGGAGCATCAAGCGTAGCGGGGCCCGCGCCGCAACGCCATCGAACCTTCGGCGACACTAGATGCGGCCGAGCAGAACCAGAATGATGACGATGACCAGGACGATGCCGACCACGCCGCTTGGTCCATAGCCCCACGACCGGCTGTAGCCCCAGTTTGGAATGGCGCCGAGAAGCACGAGGATCAGCAGGATGATGAGGATTGCGCCAAGATTCATCGCTTTGCTCCCGGGGCGGATGCATGGACCCGGTTCGCCGCCCGCGAAGCTCCGGTTCCAGTCTCAATTCGCCGGGTGCTGGGCGGTTCCCGGGCGATTGCGGGGCTCGCGAAGGGGGTTTAGGTTCGCGCCATGAACGACAGCCCCGCCACGCCGCCCAGGCGCGCCTCCGTGCCAACGCATTTTCCGCCTCGGCTCATCGAAGGTTACGAATCCTTCCTCGGTTCGCGGTTCAGCGCCGAACAGCAGCGCTATCGCGTGCTCGCCGAGATGGGCCAGAAGCCGCGCCTGATGGTGATCGGGTGCTGCGACTCGCGCGTGTCTCCGGAAGTCATCTTCGATGCGGGGCCGGGCGAATTGTTCGTCGTGCGCAACGTGGGCAACCTGGCGCCGCCCTATGCGCCCAACGACGATTACCACGGCACGTCGGCGGCGCTGGAATTTGCAGTGATGGCGCTGCGGGTCGAGCATATCGTCGTGCTCGGCCACGGCCAGTGCGGCGGCGTGCGCGCCTATGCCGAGAACGAGCGCGACCCCTACATGCGCCCGCTGTCGCCGGGCGATTTCATCGGCAAGTGGATCCGGCTCATCCAGCCCGCGCACGAGCGCACGCCGCAGAAAGAGGGCGAGGAGCTGCACGACTACGTGGAGCGGCTCGCGCTCGAATCCGTCAAGCAGTCGATCGAGAACCTGCGGACCTTCCCCTGCGTGAAGACGCTGGAGGAGCGCGGCCTGCTGGCGCTGCACGGCGCGTATTTCAGCGTCATGGACGGACGCCTCCTCACCCTCGATCCCGACACGGGGGCGTTCGCGAGCGTCGGCGTGCAGGCCCACGCGGCGGCGTTCAGCGAGCCGCGCTTCTGACGCAGGATGCTCCATGACGCCGTTGTCGGTTCTCGATCTGTCCTTCGTCACGACGCAGACGCCGCCAAGCCGCGCGCTGCATCGCTCTGTCGAGATGGCGCAGGCGGTGGAACGCCTCGGCTACACGCGCTACTGGCTCGCCGAACACCACAGCATGCCGTCCATCGCGTCGAGCGCGCCCGACATCATGATCGGACGCGTGGCGGCCGCGACGCGCACGATCCGCGTCGGCTCGGGCGGCATCATGCTGACGAACCATGCGCCGCTGGTGGTGGCCGAGCGGTTCAAGACGCTCGAGGCGCTGTTTCCCGGCCGGATCGATCTGGGTCTGGGCCGCGCGCCCGGCACCGACCAGATGACGGCCTACGCGCTGCGGCGCAGGCTCGACGAGCGGCAGGGCGACGACTTTCTCGAACGGCTGCAGGAATTGATGCTGTGGGAGAGCCGCGAATTTCCCGAAGGCCATCCCTTCAGCAAGATCCAGGCGATGCCGTCCGACGCGCCGCTGCCGCCGCTGTGGCTGCTGGGATCGAGCGATTACAGCGCCCATCTGTCCGGGCGGCTTGGCGTTGGATATGCGTTCGCCTCGCATTTTTCCGATCATGACGCGATCGAGCCGATGCTCGCCTATCGTACCGCGTTCGAGCCGGTCGGCGCGCTGAGCGAACCGTATTCGATCATCGCCGTCGCCGCGGTGATCGCGGAAAGCGACGAGGAGGCGCAGCGGCTTTCGCTGACCTACGATCTCAACTGGCTGCGCCGCGCGCGCGGCGTGCTCATGCCGCTGCCATCGCCCGAGGAAGCGGCGGCGCATCCGTGGACCGAGCAGGAGCGCGCGTATGTCGCGCAGCGCAGGACGCGGCTGTTCGCGGGTTCTCCGCAGAACGGTCGTCGCGCGGCTGAAGGAATTCGCAGGCGCGACGAAGGCGAACGAGATCATGGTGACGTCGTCGATCTTCGACTTCGACGCGCGGGTGCGCAGCTATGAATTGCTGATGCGGGAGTGGAAGGCGGGGTGGCAGCCTCGCGCCGCGCTCATCGCCTCGCATGCGGCGGCGATCCCGCAGGCAGTGGGGCACGCGTCTTCCGTCGAGCCTGTCCGGCGCTTCGCGCCACCTTCTGCCCGTGACGGTCGATGGGAACGCCTGCGTCAGAACAGCTTCTTCGTCGCCAGCTTCGCGCCTTCCACAAGCGACTGGAACTTCGCTTCCACGATGGTGGGATGGACCTCGGGCACCGCGCGCGGCGTCGAGGCGAAGCCGCAATCGGTGGACGCCATCACGTGATGGGCGCCGACGACGTCGGCGAACCTGCAGATGCGCTGGGCGACGAGCTCGGGATGCTCGACCAGCACCGAGGCGTGGGTGATGACGCCGGGCAGGAGCATCTTCGCCTCGGGCAGTTTCACGCCGTCCCAGATGTTCCATTCGTGCTCATGGCGCGGATTGCCGAACTCGAACGAGTAGTAATCCGCGTTGATCGCGAGGATCACGTCGGTGAGGTGCTTCATCTCCAGGTCGTGCGTGCGCGGGCCCATGTTGATGCCGTAGCACGTGTGATGGCGGACGCGGTTCGAGGGAATGTTGCGAATGGAATGGTTCATCGCCTCGACGCGCCGCCACGCCCACTTGCGCGCTTCCTCGACGGTCATGGCCGGGTTGAGCATGTAGTGCATCGCAAGGCGCGGATCGTCGAGCTGGATCGAGAAGCCGGCCGCGACGATCGCCTCGTATTCGACGCGCATCGTCTCGCTGACCGCTTCGAGGAACGCGTCCTCGTTGTTGTAGTGCATGTCGACGACCGCGCCCTCGACCGTGCCGACGGAGGCGCAGGGAATGAACACGTCCACCGGGTTCTTGCCCTGCAGGGCGATCTTCAGGTTTTCGAGATCGCGCTGGAGGATCGCGTGGCCCGTGTAGGTGAGCGGGCCGACGCATTGCGAGCCCGCGGGCTGCGTGCCGGAATGGCCGGCGGCGTAGAATTCGGGGAACGCGTCCACTTCCTTGGTGTGCTCGCGGCCCTTGGCTCCGGGCGAGCGCGGCTGCGTGCCGCCGAGGCGCTCGTGCAGATAGGCGAAGAAGCCGGTCTTCGACTGCTCGCCGTCGCTGATCACATCGAGGCCGAGGCCGATCTGCCATGCGACGCAGTCCACGACCGCCTGACGCACGGCCTTTTCGAAAGCCGCGCCATCGACGGCGCGCTTGTCCATGCGGGCGACCATCAGTTCCGAGAGCGAGGCGGGGCGCGGAAGGCTGCCGACATGGGTGGTGAGAATGCGCGTGGCGCGGGCGTCTGCGATCGGCATGTTTCCTCCGTGTGTTTTTGTCAGCGTATATGGCGCAGAAAAAAGCCCGGACGCAACGCCGGGCCTTGTCTTTTTTCGTCGGTTCGTTTCGCCTAGGCGGCCTTGCGCTTTGGCGTGATCAGCTTGCGGTTGACGAGCACTTCGGCGATCTGGATGGCGTTCAGCGCCGCGCCCTTGCGCAGGTTGTCGGAGACGCACCAGAAGGCGAGGCCGTTCTCCACCGTCGCGTCCTCGCGGATGCGCGAGATGAAGGTGGCGTCTTCGCCCGCCGCTTCATGCGGGGTGATGTAGCCGCCGGGCTCGTGCTTGTCGATGACGAGCACGCCGGGCGATTCGCGCAGCAGGTCGCGCGCCTCGTCGGCGCTGATCGGCTTCTCGAATTCCACGTTCACCGATTCCGAGTGGGAGATGAACACCGGCACGCGCACGCAGGTGGCGGTGAGCTTGATCTTCGGGTCGAGGATCTTCTTGGTTTCCGCCATCATCTTCCACTCTTCCTTGGTGAAGCCGTCTTCCATGAAGACGTCGATCTGGGGAATGAGGTTGAAGGCGATGCGCTTGGGGAATTTCTTCGCTTCGACGGGATCGGAGACGAACACGGCGCGCGTCTGCGCGAAGAGTTCGTCCATGGCGTCCTTGCCCGCGCCCGACACCGATTGATACGTCGAGACGACGACGCGCTTGATGATCGCGCGGTCGTGCAGGGGCTTGAGGGCCACCACCAGCTGCGCGGTCGAGCAGTTCGGGTTGGCGATGATGTTGCGCTTGCGGAAGCCGGCGACCGCGTCCGCGTTCACTTCCGGCACCACCAGCGGCACGTCGGAATCGTAGCGCCACGTGGACGAGTTATCGATCACCACGCAGCCCTGCGCGCCGATCTTCGGCGCCCATTCCTTCGACACCGCGCCGCCCGCCGACATCAGGCAGATGTCCGTGTCGGAGAAATCGTAGGTGTCGAGGTGGCGGCACTTGAGCACCTTGTCGCCGAACGAGACCTCCGTGCCGATGGAGCGGCCCGAGGCGAGCGGAACCACTTCGCTCACCGGGAAGCGGCGTTCGGCGAGGATGTCGAGCAGTTCGCGGCCGACGTTGCCCGTGGCTCCCGCGATGGCGACCTTGAAACTCATGATCGTGACCCTGTGCTGTCGCCGGACGTGGACCCGGCGCCCGGAAGCGCCAACGTCCCGACCGCGCGGCGCTGAAAACGCCCCGTCAACACCATGCGCGCGCGCGCAAGTCAATCAGGGCCCCGCCCGGCTTTAAGGTTTGGTTTACCCTTCCCCGAACGCGGGCGCAGCCGGTAACGCTTCCGTTAACGCGCGCCGTCACACTCCCGCATTCATCAAGCCCGGCAAGGGCGTGGAGCCTTGAAGATGCGTCGAGCAGGCCCGCTGTGGGCGGATTCGCCAACGGCAGGATCGCGGCTTGCAGCCCCGCTGGGGCGGCTGGCCCGGGTCACGCTGGGCGTCGCCGCGGTCGCGGTGGCGGGGCTGGCGGTCGCCTCGACGCTTTCGAGCCTGGCGGCCCAGCGGACGGCCGCGCAAGGTCCCGGACACGGCGCAGGGCGGGCGCACCCCCAGACCGAGGGGCAGGGCGCCAGCGCGTGGGAAGAGGTCCGCGAGGCCCGGCCGCGGTTCGTGCTCGAGGGCCCGGAATTCGGCCGCGCGCCCGACGTCTACAGCGTCAGGCGGAACGTCGCGGGCGGGGGACGGCTCGACCAGATGGCGTTCGGCGTCCCGCACGAGCCCGGCCCGTACCTGCGTCTCACCTTCTATCGCCCGTTCGACGAGCCGGTCGCCGGCGTGTCCTTCTGGCTGGAAATGGCCCGCCGGGCAGGAGAGGCGGGGCTGGCGCTGGAGCGCTCCTCGCCGGTGCCCGAACTCGTGCGCACGCGCCTGGGCGATTTCGAGGTCGGCGTCCTGCGCGCCGTCGGCGCGCAAGGGCCGCGCCCGTGCCTTGGATTTCGCCATCAGGCCACCGAACCCGATTTCATGATCTCGGGGATAGCCTGTCTCGACGGGGAGTCCGAGGCGGCGCGCCAGGCGCTCGTCTGCATTCTCGAAGCGATCAGGCTCGCCGGAGGGCAGGACGATCCCGAACTTGCGGCGTTCTTCGAGCGGGCCGGACCGGGAACCTGCGGGCCCCCTGCGGCCGCTCCGGCCCGCCTCGCCCGGCAAGGACGCAGATGACGCCTTGCCTCAGGAATGCTACCGAGGGGGAACCTCGGCAGGAATTGGAATGTTGACGGATCATGTGGGGCTGAAATGACGGGGACCAGATCAATGCGCAGGACAAACGCCATCCTTCTCTCGGCGATCGCGGTCTCGACCGCCTTCGTCTTCGTGGCGCAGGCCGAGGCCCAGACGCGGCGTGACCGCAACACGGTCGTGCGGACGCAGGCAGCGCCGCCGCTGACCATCCGCCAGCGCAGTTTCCTCGACAGCGGCCCGATCGTCGCCCCGCGCAGCATGCACAATTACGTGTCGATGGACACGACGTGGCGCCAGCCGGTGTTCGACAACCAGCGCGGCCGCATGGGCCTCGAGACGATGCCGCGCCGGTTCGATCCGCCGGGCCGTCCCTCGCCGCTGTTCGAGTACTGAATAAAAAAGCCGCGGATCGCTCCGCGGCTTTTTTCTTGTGTGACGCGGGGCGATTATTCCGCCGCGGCCTTGCGCGAGCGCTCGTTGATGATCCGCCACAAGCACCTGCGGCGTCGCGGGCATCGGCACGTCCTCCACCCCCAGATGCGAGAGCGCGTCGACCAGCGCGTTCCCCACCGCCGGCAGCGCGCCGACGCAGCCCGCCTCGCCCGCGCCCTTGACGCCGAGCGGATTGGAGGGCGTCGGGCACGGATGGCTCTTCACCTCGAACGAGCTCATGTTGTCGGCGTGCGGCATGGCGTAATCCATGAACGAGGCGGTGAGCAGCTCGCCGTTCTCGTCGTACTTGATGTCCTCCATCAGCATCTGGCCGATGCCCATGGCGACGCCGCCGTGGATCTGCCCCTTGAGCAGCAGCGGGTTCATCACCACGCCGACATCGTCGACGATGTTGTAGCGCAGGATCTCGACCTCGCCGGTCTCCTCGTCGATCTCCAGCTCCACGACGTGCGTGCCTGACGGGTAATTCGCCTTGCGCTGGTGATAGACCGCGCTGGCGTTGAGGCCGGGCTCCATGTCGCGCGGGATCTTGTTGGGATTGGCCGCCAGAAGCGCCACTTCCTTCATCGTCAGCGACTGGTTCGTCTGGCGGTTGATGAACACGCCGTCCTGAAGGTCGACGTCATCGACGTTGAGCGCGAAGGCGGCGATCTTCTTCGCCTTGTCGACGATCTTGTTGGTGGCCATCAGCATGGCGCCGCCGCCGATGGACGAGGTGCGCGAGCCGCCCGTGCCTTCGCCGAAGAACACGATGTCCGTGTCGCCCTGCTCGTAGTGCACGTCCTTGGGATCGAGCCCGAGCCTGTCGCAGACGAGCTGCTTGAAGATCGTCTCGTGGCCCTGTCCGTGGCTCACCGCGCCCGACAGGACGGTGACGCTGCCGGTGCGGTCGAAGCGGATTTCCGCGCCCTCGTAGCCGGCCGCGCCCGCCTTCTCGATGGAGTTGGAAATGCCGATGCCGCGCAGCTTGCCGCGCTTGCGCGCTTCGGCGCGGCGCTTCTCGAAGCCCTTCCAGTCGGCCATGGCGAGGGCTTCGTCCATGCACTTCTCGAACTCGCCCGAGTCATAGGTGAACGACAGCGCCGTCTTGTAGGGCAGGGCGCCGGGGGGGATGATGTTCTTGCGCCGCAATTCGACGGGATCGAAGCCGAGCCGGTCGGCGGCGATGTCGATGATGCGCTCGATCACATAAGCCGCCTCGGGGCGGCCGTTGCCGCGATAGGGGCGCATCCAGTGCGTGTTGGAGAACGCGGCGGTGACATCGACGTGAATCGCGGGCGTCGTGTAGACGCCGGCCAGCGTGCCGAGGTTGCTCACCGGCCCGCCGTCGGAGCCCGGCTGCACGTAGGCGCCGAGGTTCGCGAGCGTCCTGATGCGCAGCGCGAGGAACTTGCCGTCCTTGTCGAGCGCGAGTTCGGCCTCGGTGACGTTGTCGCGGCCCGCCGCGTCGGCCAGAAATGATTCCGTGCGCGTCGCGGTCCACTTCACGGGACGGCCGATGATCTTCGAGGCCAGCAGCACGAGCCCGACCTCGTTGTAGACGCCGGATTTCATGCCGAAGCTGCCGCCGATGTCGCCAGCCACCACGCGCACCCTGCTTTCGGGCACGCGCAGCGTCTCGGAGAGCTTCTCGCGGAAGTCGAGCGCGCGCTGCAGCGTCGTGTAGATCGTGTAGCGGTCGGACGCCTTGTCGTAGACGCCGACGCTGCCGCGCGGCTCCATCGTCGCCGCCATGACGCGGTTGATGAAGAACCGATGCTTGATGACGTGCGGCGCGCTGGCGATGGCTGCGTCCGTCGCGGCCTTGTCGCCTTCGGTGTGGACGAAGCAGATGTTGTCCGGGTTGGCGTCGTGCACGGCGGGAGCGCCGGGCTTCAGCGCCTCCTCGGCGGTGAAGACGGCGGGAACCACCTCGTAGTCGACGTCGATGAGCTCCAGCGCGTCGAGCGCCTGCTCGCGCGTTTCAGCCACGACGAAGGCGACGTAATCGCCGACCCAGCGCACGCGGTCGCCGGTGAGGCCCGGCAGGGGCGGGGCATAGATCGGCGAGCCGTCGCGCTTCTTCTTGCCGGTCGGCAGCGGCAGGGAGCCGAAGCCGGACGCCTTCCAGTCCTCGTGGGTGAGGACGGCAAGCACGCCGGGGGCGGCCTTCGCCCGGCTCGTGTCGATCTTCAGGATTTTCGCGTGGGCGTGCTTTGAGCGCAGGACGACGCCGTGGACCATGCCGGGAAGCGCCAGGTCGTCCACGTAGCGTCCGCCGCCCTGGATGAGGCGCGGATCCTCGAAGCGCGACACCGATTGACCAAGCGCGTACTCTCCCATGTCTTTTCCCCCGTGTGGCGGCGGCGCGGGCGGTCGCGCGGGCCGGCTGGTTCTGGTGGTTTGCGATGATGAACCCATATCAGGATAAAGTCCGGGTTTGAACCGGGGCGGTTACGCCTGCAGGTTCGAGGCAAGCTGACGGGGAACACGATGTTCGAGGGCGTGCGCAGTTTCGTGGCGGAGCTTCTGGGAAGCGAGGGCGAGCGGCCGTTCGAGGAGAACGACTACCGCATGGCCGCGACCGCCATACTCGTCCACGTGGCGGACGCCGACGGCGCGTTCGATCCGCTGGAGCGCGCGCGGCTCCGGACGCTCCTGATGGAAAGGTTCGGCCTGGACGGCGGGGACGCCGGCAGGCTCATCGCGCAGGCGCAGTTGAGCGAGGCGGAGGCCGTGTCGCTCGACCGGTTCGCGGAGGTTCTGCGCCGCAAGCTCGACACGGATGGCAGGCTCAAGCTGGTCGAGATGATGTGGGATCTCGTTTACGCCGACGGCGCCCCGCTGGAGGTGGAGGATTCCATCGTTTCCCGCGTCGCCCAGATGCTCGGCGTTCCGGCTGCCGATCTCGATCTGCTGCGGCGCTCTCGATCGCCGGGCCTGGGCGGCGCCCAATGAACGCTTCCTCTGGCGGCGAGCGGGGTTCCGCCGCCGGGCTGACGCTGATCACCGGCGCGTCCGGCGGCATCGGCGCGGACCTTGCCCGCGTGTTCGCCCGGCATGGGCATGAGCTGGCGCTGGTCGCGCGCGGGGGCGAGCGCCTGCAGGCCCTTGCCGACGAAATCGCGCAGGACGGCGCGGCCCGACCGCTGATCATCGAGGCTGACCTTGCGGCGCCGGACGCCGCCGGCGCGCTCCTTGCCGAGCTGGATCGCCGCGGCGCGCCTGTGACGACGCTCGTCAACAACGCGGGATTCGGCCTCATCGGCCGCGCCGCCGATCTTGATCGCGCGGAACAGGTGAGCATGATCGACCTCAACGTGCGCACGCTCACCGACCTCACACTCACGTTCCTGCCGGGCGTCAGGGCCGCCCGCGGCGGCGTGCTGAACGTCGCTTCCACGGCCGCCTTCTACGCGGGTCCCGGCATGGCCGTGTATTACGCCACGAAGGCCTTCGTCCTGTCGTTCACGCAGGCGCTGGCGCATGAACTGCGCGAGGAGGGCGTGCGCGTGTGCGCGCTCTGTCCGGGTCCCACGAAGACGGACTTCTTCACGCGCGCGGGAGTTGGCGAAAGCCCGTTCGGCATGATGCCGATGGCGTCCTCGATGTCGGTCGCGCAGGCGGGTTACGCGGGCTTCATGAAGGGCCGCACGGTCATCGTGCCGGGCTTCTTCAACAAGCTGCTCACGGGCACGTCCGGCCTGCAGCCGCGGGCCTTCTCGATGCCCGTGATCGGCCGCATGCAGATGGGGCGGGCGGGCAAAGGCGGAGGGAAGACATGAGCGCGCGTCATGACGCGCCGCGCGGGCGCGTTCTGATCATCCTGCATCAGGAGCATTCCTGCCCGGCGCGCATCGGGCGCCTGCTCCACACGATGGGCTTCGAACTCGACATGCGCCGCCCCCGCTACGGCGATCCGCTGCCGGAAACGCTTGCCGGCACACGCGGGCGCGGTGATTTTCGGCGGGCCGATGAGCGTCAACGATCCCGACGACTGGGTGCGCAAGGAGATCGACTTCGTCGGCGTGGCGCTGAAGGAGAACGCGCCGCTTCTGGGCGTGTGCCTCGGCGGGCAGATGATCGCGCGGCATCTGGGCGAGAAGGTCGGTCCGCATCCGCAAGGGCTCGCGGAGATCGGCTATTATCCGCTGCAGGCCACGGACGAGGGCCGCGCGCTGTGCGCCGCGCCGTTTCCCGATCACGTCTATCAATGGCATTTCGAGGGCTTCGACCTGCCGCGCGGCGCGAGCCTTCTTGCGCGCGGCCAGACGTTCGAGAACCAGGCGTTCCGCTACGGCAGCGCGGTGGGGCTGCAATTCCACCCGGAAGTGACCTACGCAACCATCTGCCGGTGGACGACGCGCGCAGCCCATCGCATGGAATTGCCGGGCGCGCAGGAGCGCGGCGCGCACATGGACGGCTGGTACATGTACGACGCGGCGATTGCGCGCTGGATCGACTCGTTCCTGCACTGCTGGATCGGCAGGAGCGAAGGCGCAATCACCCCGGCGCGATCCCATGCGCCCGCGCTCGTGCGCGAGCCCGTCCTCAGTCCGTGACGATCAGCGCCCAGTAGACCTTGTACTTCGTGCCCGGCGCATAGGCCGTGGCGATGCCCATGCGCTTCACGGCGGGATTGAGCATGTTGGCGTTGTGCGGGCGTGAATCGCGCCAGCCGGAGAAGGCTTCCGCCATCGTGTAATAGCCGGCCGACACGTTCTCCGCCGCGCGGCCCGGGATTTGCGCCGAAGCGGGCGAGCCGGCTCTGCAGCGGGCCGGGGCCGTGGGTGACCTGGCCCGCGCGCGCCATGGCGTCGGCCTGCGCCTGCGCGGCCTGCTGCAACGTCGGGTCGAGGGAGAGCGGCCCGAGCCCCTTGTTGGCGCGGTAGATGGAGATCATGTCGCGCGCGGCGGCCGTGTCCACCTTCGCGCCCGACGCCGCAAGATTGCGGTAGAAGGCAGGCTGTCCCTCGGGCAGCGGGGCGGCGGCGGCGCGCTGGCGCAGCCGGCAAGCGTCACGCCGGTGGCCGCCGCGAGGGCGCAGAGATAGGGGATCGCCATGGTCTTCCTTTGCAAAGCCTGCGTCGATCACTAGCAGCACAATTGCTGACGTTCAGTTACCGACCTTGACCACGACATTGGGATCTACTTGCGGCGACAGGCCGATGCCGGCCTCCTGCAACCGCGCGAAGATGGCGAAGTTGAGATCGCTCTTCACCCGCCCGGCCTTTTCGACGTCGGCCGCGAAGCAGAGCAGGTCGAAGCGCAGGGCGTTGTCCGTCATGGCGACGAAGAGAACCGTCGGCTCGGGCTGGTCGAGCACGAGCTGGTGCTCGTTGGCGACGGAGACGAGCAGCGCCTTGATCGCGTCGGGCGACGCGCCGAGGGCGACGGACACCGAAACCCGGACGCGGCTGACGCGGTCGCTGCGCACCCAGTTCTTCACCACGCCGGTGACGAGGTTCATGTTCGGCACGATGAGGGTCAGCCGGTCGGCGGTCTCGATCTCGGTGGAGCGCACGTTGATGCGCCGCACGTGGCCCTGGTCCTCGCCGACGGCGATGAGGTCGCCGACGCGGATCGCGCGCTCCCAGAGCAGGATCAGCCCCGAGACGAAATTGCCGACGATGGATTGCAGGCCGAAGCCGATGCCAACCGACAGCGCGCCGGCGACGATGGCGAGCCTGTCGAACGACAGGCCCATGTAGCTGAGCGCGACGGCGGCGGCGAGGAAGAAGCCGACATAGCCGATGCTCGTGCGGATCGAATTGCGCAGGCCGATGTCGAGCCGCGTCGTGGGCAGGTATTTGTCCTCGAGCCATTCCTGCAGGACGCGCGTGAACAGCACGCCGCCGCCAAACAGCGCCAGCGCGATGAGGATGCCGGCGAGCGAGATCGTGATGTCGCCGACCTTGAACCCGAAGAACGCCGCCCGCAGCGTGCCGAGCATGTCGTCGGACTCGACGCCCCACGGCGCGAGGACGAGCATGACGCCCGCGATCGCCAGCACGAGCGCGAGGGCGCCCTGCATGAGCGTCGCGATCTGGCGCAGCGAGTCGCGCGTGAGGCCGATCGTGTTCATCGCCGCGCGGCCGGCCACCGACCCCGGCTGCAACGCGCGCGTTATGGCTTGCGTGGCGAGCGCATGCAGCATGTATCCCGCCGTGGCGATGAACGTGACCCACACGACCTGGTCGACGACGAAGCTCGCAAGCGCGATGTAGCCGATGGCGCAGGCGACGAGGATCGTCACGATCGCGGTCCACGCGAGAATGCGCCAGATCGAGTACCAGTCGCGGTCGCTGGTGATGCGCGGGCCGAATTCGGCTTCCTCCTCTTCCTCGCGCGCGAGAATCCCATAGAGGGTCGAAGCCATGGCGAGGGCGACGGCGACCGCGCCGAGGCCGCGCATCAGCACGGACACCGAGACGGAGGCGGCGACGAGATCGTTCATCGCCTCCAGCACCTTCATCACCGACACGATGACGGCGACCGTCAGCACGAGCCGCGCGAGGCGCTCGGCGGTAGGCGTTTCGAGATCGAGCAGCCGCCATTGCGGCCTGTCGATGGCGAGGAGCCCGCGCGATGCGCCGACCACGATCGCGATGCGCCGCACGGCGTCGAACAGCGCGTGCACGAGCGGGTCGAGGCGCGGATTGATGAGATCGTAGAAGCGCGCGATCTCGATGACGGCGAGCGCGGCGATGATCGGAACGGTGGCGGTGACCGCGGCGACCCACACGGCGCCCGCCGTCTTTTGCAGCGGCGTTGGTTCGGTGAGCGATTTCGGACGGCCCATGATGCGCCGCGCCGCGGCCAGCATGAGAGCGACGCCGAGCACGAGGGCGGCGTTGACGGCGAGCCAGCCCTGCAGGGCGGCGCCGGTCAGGCGCGCCGAGACGAGCGAGGCCCAGTCGCCCGCGAGCACGCGCATGGCGCGAAAGTCGTCGGGCAATTCGCCGATGGCGTTGTACCAGAGCCGCGGCGAAAGCAGGCTCGCAGAGCGCGCGAAGAGCGCCTGCTGGAAGATGGCGCGGCGGCGATTGACGATGCTGGCGCTCAGCTGATCGGCCTGCACCGCATGCAGGCGCGCGCGCTTCACCATCGCGTCGAGTTCATCGAAGAGCTTCTGCTGTTCGGCGCGTTCGGCGGCGGCCTGCGCGCCTTCCGGCGTCGTGGCGTCCTGGGCTGGCTTGTCGGTCGCGGGCTTGCCCATTTGCTCCAGCCGCGCGCGCGCGGCTTCGAGGCGGGGCTCGAGCGCCTTGAGGATATCGGCGCTGGACGTGACGAGCGGATCGACTTCGGCGCGCAGCGACTGGAGCAGGGAATCGCCGAGGTCCGCGCGCTCCAGCGCCTTTTCGATGCGATCGAGCGAGGCGCGCACGCCGTCGAGCGCCTGCGCCGGGCTGGAGGGCGCGCCCTGCGCCAGCGCCGGGGTGAGGGCAAAGCCCATCAGGGCGATTGCGCACAGCAGGGCCAGAGACTGGCGCAGCAAAGCACTCACAGGGCTTCTCCGATGCGAATCAACCGGGGGGAATCATAGCCGAGCCGGGGCCGGGGCGCTCAGCGCCCGCCTGCCGGCGGATCGGAATAATCGTGCGTCTGCCCGCGGAAGCCGGTGACGCGCCACGCCCCGGCGCTCGGTGGGTTCGATGTAGGCCGGTCCGACGGGGACCTTGCCGTGCCCGCCGGGAATGTCGAGCACGTAGTCGGGCTGGCACAGTCCCGAGACCGCGCCGCGCAGCGCGGCGACGATCTCGCGCCCGCGCTCCAGCGGCACCCGCAGATGCGACGTGCCGGGCGCGAGGTCGGGATGATGGAGGTAATAGGGCTTGATGCGGTTCTCGACGAAGGCGCGCATGAGGTCCGCGAGGATCTGCGGGTCGTCGTTCACGCCTTTCAGCAGCACCGTCTGGCTCACCATCGGCAGGCCGGCGTCGATGATCTTCGCGCAGGCGGCGCGCGCCCGCCCGTTCAGTTCGCGCGGATGATTGGCGTGCAGGGCGACATAGACCGTCTTGCCGCCCGCCTTCAGCGCCGCGATCATCGCTTCGTCGATGCGATCGGGATCGACAACCGGAATGCGCGTGTGGATGCGCACGATCTTCACGTGGGGAATGGCGCCGAGCGCCCGCATCACGTCGGCCATGCGCCGCGGCGAGATCGTCAGCGGATCGCCGCCGGTGAGGATTACCTCCCAGATTTGCGGACGGGCGGCGATGTAGTCGATGGCGCGTGCGAACGCTGTTGGCGACAGCGAGGACGCGCCGCCCGGCCCCACGCTCTCGCGCCTGAAACAGAAACGGCAATAGACCGCGCAGGCGTGCAGCAGCTTCAGCAACACGCGGTCGGGATAGCGATGAACGACGCCCTCCACGGGGGAGTGCGCGTCGTCGCCGATCGGGTCGGTCAGTTCCTGCGGCAGCGCCGACAGTTCCGCAGCGTCGGGCACGAACTGGCGGGCGATCGGATCGAGCGGATCGGCGGGGTCGATCATCGCGGCGATCTCAGGCGTGAGCGCCACGGCGTAGCGGGCTTCAATGGGCGCGAGTTCGGCGGCGCGCGCGGGCGACAAGAGGCCGGCCGCCGCCAGATCGGCGGCGCTGCGCAGGGCGACGCCGCGACGCTTGCCGGCGCGCCGGGGACCGTCCTGGGCTTGCGGAGCGGCGGCGTCCGCCATGAGCGCTTTCATGGCGCGTGCTTAAGGCCGGCGGCCCCGGGTGGCAATGCGCGGGGCGGTCGCCGGGGGAACGGGCCAGCGCCGGGACGGTTAGCCCGTCGAAAAGGAGCCCGCCATGACCCATTACGACCCCAAACGGCCGCCCGACGACGCCAGCCTGCCGGGCGCCCGGCGTTCGGACGATCCGCTCAACCCGCCGCTGCCCTCAGGCGAGCCGGTGATCCACGACGCCGCACCCGTGCGCAGCGGCGGCGAGGCGCGCCAGGCCCCTCCCGGCAGGCCGGTTCTCTATGTGCTGATCGCCGGCCTCGTCCTTGCGCTCATCGCGTGGGCGGCCGTCGAACTCTATCCGAGCGGCGGTCCGCAGACGGCGGGGCCGGGGCCGGGCGAGCCCGCCACCACGGGAACGACGCGGCAACCGACCGCGGGGGGCATTCCGCTGTCGCCGCCCAAGGGCTCGCCGGCAGGCGATCCGTCGCAGGGACAGACTTCGGCCGACTCGCCGGGACGGGGCCAGACGTCGGCGCCCTCGCCCACCAGCGACAGCGCGCGCTAGCGGGCCGAACGATCACGGCAGCGGCGTCCAGATGACCTTGTCGACGCTGCCGGCGCCGGTCGCAAGCATGATCACGCGATCGGCCCCGAGCGCGATGCCGCTGGCGGGCGGCATGTGCTCCAGCGCGGCGAGGAAGTCCTCGTCGATCGGATACCGGACGCCGTAGACGCGCTCCATCTCCGCCATCTCGGCCTGCAGGCGAGCGCGCTGTTCGGCGGCGTCCGTCAGTTCACCGAAGGCGTTGCCGATTTCGACGCCGCAGGCGTAGATCTCGAACCGTTCGGAGACTTCCGGACGCCCCTCGCAGCGCCGTGCCAGCGCGGCTTCGGAGGCGGGATATTCATCGAGCATCGTCAGCCGGCCGAGTCCCAGATGCGGTTCGACCTTCTCGCTGAGGATCTTGCTGAAGAGATCGCTCCACGTGTCGTCGCCGCTGACGCGCACCCCAATGGAGACCGCCATGCGGGCCAGCGCGTGCGCGTCGTTGGCGCCGTCCGCGCGCAGCGTCGCGGCGAGATCGACGCCCGCATGGCGGGCGAACGCCTCGCACACGGTCACGCGTTCGGGCGGCGCGAAGGGATCGGCCGTGCGGCCGCGATGACTGAAGAGACGTGCGCCCGCCGCCTGCGCGGCCAGCGCGCACAGGGCGGCCGCGTCGTCCATGAGCGCGGTGTAGGGCTCGTTGGCGCGGTACCATTCCAGCATCGTGAATTCGGGATGGTGCAGGGGGCCGCGCTCCCTGTTCCTGAACACGTGCGCGAGGCTGAAAATGCGCTCCTCGCCGGCGGCGAGCAGCTTCTTGCAGGCGAACTCGGGGGAGGTGTGCAGATAGAGCGGCGTGCGCCCCTGCGGGCCCTCGAACGCCGTTTCGAAGGCCGCCGATATGGGCCTCGTTGCCAGGCGAGACCTGAAGCGCGGCCGTGTCCACCTCCAGAAAGTCCCGGTCCGCAAACCATTTGCGCCAGGCCGCGAGCGCCCGGGCGCGGGCCAGCAGGAGCGGCCGGCGGTCGGCGTGGACATGGCGCGACCAGAAGGGCGAGGCGGGCGAAATCATGGTTCTTCCGTACGGCTGCGATACGGCTGGCGATTTGCGCGTGAATCGCTATTGTGCGCCCGATTTCACAGCCGGGCGCAGGGGGCAAGGGCTCAGCGGCCCCCGCACATCGAGGGACACGAACCAGTGAGAGTCATCGCAAGCTCCATCCGCAAAGGCAATATCATCGAGCGGGAGGACGGGCAGCTATACGTCGTGCTTTCCGCCGAAAGCTTCCATCCCGGCAAGGGCACGCCCACGACGCAGATCGACATGCGCCGCATCTCCGACGGCGTGAAGGTGTCCGACCGCTACAAGACGACGGAGCAGGTCGAGCGCGCCTACGTCGAGGACCGCGATTTCGAGTTCCTCTACAATGACGCCGAAGGCTACCACTTCATGAACCAGGAGACGTTCGACCAGCTCCAGGTTCCCAAGGACATCCTGGGCGACCAGGCCGCCTACCTGCAGGAAGGCATGAAGGTGATGCTCAGCGTCTTCAACGGCGTGCCGGTCGCCATCCAGCTGCCGCAGCGCGTCGTCTTCGAGGTGACGGAAACGGAGCCGGCCATGAAGGGCCAGACCGCGTCCTCCTCCTACAAGCCGGCGATCCTGTCGAACGGCGCGCGCTGCATGGTGCCCCCGCACATCCAGCCGGGCACCCGCATCGTCATCCAGACGGAAGACGGCTCCTACGTCGAGCGCGCCAAGGACTGAGCGCGACCGCTCGGACCCAAGGGCATTTTCAGGCAGGCGCCGGAGCGATCCGGCGCCTGTTCCCGTTCAAAGGGGCGGGCCGGCACGCAGCCCATGGGCGATGCCGGCCGCGGGCGCCGGCCGCGCGAAGAAGTAACCCTGCAGGTAATCGCAGCCGACGGCCTGCATCGCGAGCGCCTGTTCGCGCGTCTCGACGCCTTCGGCCGTCACCACCATGCCCAGCGCATGGACGTCCGCGACGAAGGCGGCGAGCGAGGCGGCGTTCTCTTCATTGATGACGATGGAGCGGGCCAGCTTGATCTTGCTGACCGGCAGATCCATCAGCAGGGACTGGCGCGAATACCCCTGTCCAAAGTCGTCCAGCGCGAGCCGCACGCCCATGTCGCGCAGGCGGGTCATGACGGCGCGCGTCCGGTCGGGCTGCTCTATCGCAATGTGTCTCGAGGATTTCGAGCTCCAGCCTGTGCAGCGGCAGGCCGGCCTGCGCGGCGATGGCGGCGATGTCGTCGGGGAAGCTCGCATCGGCGAACTGCAGCGGCGAAATGTTCACGCTGAGGATCGCCTCGTCCCAGCCGGCGGCGTCCGCGCAGGCGCGCGCGAGCACGAAGGCGGCGAGATCGGCGACGAACTCGTCGCTCTGTCCGCCGGCGCGCGGGTCGAGGAACGCGTCCGGCGCCAGATGCCCGAGCTCTGGATGGTTCCAGCGCGCGAGGGCTTCGTAGCCGGCGACGCGCAACGAGTGCGCCGCGACCTGGGGCTGATACCAGACTTCCAACTCGCCGGCGGCGATGGCCTTCCCAAGATCGATGTTCACCCCACCCCCGCATCCCATGGCAATGCTCGAAGCCTAGCAAGGCGACGACAAATCCGCACGTCATAAGCCCTACGTGTTTCAGCCTGTTGCGTCGCATACACGTTCTGAACCGGTATTAAGGTCTCACTCTGCCTCGTTCTCGCGCGGCGAAAAACCGTCGCCCTCTAGCTAGAAAAATCTCGACGCAGCGGAGTCCACGTTTGACAAAGCTTATAAAGTCTAGTTTAAGCTATGAGATGGTCGGTGCACAAACGAAGCCAATGATGGATAAGGCACTAAAAACATTAGGTAAGCAGCCCAGCTAGGATGTGTGCCTTGGGGCGTTCATGCAAGACTTGCCGAAAGTGAGATGACAGCCTTTAAGGTTGGCTGTTGCCGCGGCCTTCGCGCTGCAATATGGAACCTGCGGCGCCGCAAAAGGTTAATTCGTCCGAATAGCTTTTGTCCGGGCAGCGGGCGGGATGGCCGGAATCGGCCGGAGGGATCTGATGTCGTACCTTGAGTTCGAGAAGATGCTTTCGGTCCTTTTGCCGAGCCCGGGCACGGTCGCTCTGACGCTGACGGAAGTCCCCGAAGGCGACGAGCAGCTCACGCGGTTTCTGGAGAGCGCGATCAGCTTCGGCGAACGGCAGAGTTCGCGGCTGGCCGAGATTCACCTGCCGACGGGGCGCATGGCGGCGACCGGCGCATCCTTCCGCGACGTGCCCGTCGAGGACGGCGGCGAGGTGCTGCGTCTCGTCTTCGCGAACTGACTCTCAGTCGCGCATGAATACGCAGCGCACGAAATCCCTGTAGAGCAATATCTGCCGCGGCAAGATCGTCGGGTCGCGCAACGCGCGGCCCAGGATCAGCGCGCCCTCCGTCAGCGTCGCGGCGGTGTCGGCGAGCGCGTCGAGATCGACGTTCGCGCGCGGCGGATAGACGTCCGCGATGCGCGCCAGCCGTTCTTGAAACCGCTCGCGCCACGCTATCAGTCCGCCGGCGTTGAGTTCGTGGATCTCGCGATTGAACAGCTGGTCCTGATAGCAGAACGAGGCTGCGATGCAGCCCGGATGGGCGTGTTCGAGTTCCGCCATCATCTCGGCGAAGAGCTTCAGCGCCACGAGGAAGCCATGCAGCGGATCCTCGTTGAGCGCATCGGCCCGCGCGAAGATGTCGTCGAGCAGCTTCCTGTCGCGCTCGAGGTAGCGCAGCAGGATCGCTTTCGCGAGGTCAGCCTTGTCGCGGAAGTGATAGAAAAACCCGCTCTTGGTGATGCCGACGGCGGCGATCAGCTCCTCGATCGAGGTCGAGGCGAATCCCTTTGCGAGGATCGCGTCCTCGGCGACTTCCAGAAGCCGCTCGCGCGTATCGCTGCGCTTGCGCGTCGACAGGTCGCTCATCGGGTGCACCACAGGTGCAGTTGACACGCCTCCGGGATTGGAACGCGTGGCTCGCCTCCCCGGCAGACTGGCTCAGAAACCCCCGTCTTGCAACGGGATATGACATTTCCAGGCGCGCTTGCCCGCGAGTTGGCTGGTTCTGCGCGCGCTCCTTTGCGACAAGAGCTCCATGAGGGCGGCGATCCCGCCAGAACACGGAGCTTGAGCCATGGCAAAATATCGTGCGCGCCTGCCACAACTGGATGGCGGTTTCTTTCTCACCGACGGCGGACTTGAAACCACGCTGATCTTTCACGAGGGACTCGAGCTGCCGTGTTTTGCCGCCATCGACATGCACGCGCGTCCGGGCGGCGAGGACATGATGCGGCGCTATTTCCAGCCCTATCTCGACGCCGCGCGCGATCATGGCGCAGGCTTCGTGCTCGAGTTCCGCGACGTGGCGCGGCTCGCGCGACTGGGCGCAGAAGATCGGCTACGACGAACAGCAGTTCGCGCAGTTGAACCGGCGCGCCATCGCTTTCCTCGAGGAATTGCGCGAAGGCCGCGACACGCCGCGCACGCCCATGCCGATCAGCGCGGCTATCGGCCCGCGCGGGGACGGCTACAATCCCACGGCGATGATGAGCGCCGCGCAGGCGCAGGATTATCACGCCTGGCAGATCGGGATTCTGGCCGACACGCAGGCCGATCTGGTGACCGCGTTCACGCTCGGCTATTCGAATGAGGCGCTGGGCGTGACGCGCGCGGCGCAGCGCGCGGGCATGCCGTGCGTCATCTCGTTCACGACAGAGACGGACGGACGGTTGCCTTCGGGCGAGAGCCTGCGCGAGGCCATCGAGCGCGTCGACGATGTGACCGGCGGCGCGCCGGCGTACTACATGGTCAATTGCGCGCATCCGTCGCATTTCGCCGGCGCCCTGGACGAGACGGCGTCATGGGCGAAGCGCATTCGGGGCCTGCGCGCCAACGCTTCGATGCGCTCCCACGCGGAACTCGACGAATTGACCGAGCTCGATGCGGGCGATCCGGTGGACCTGGGCCTGCGCTATCGCACGCTCATGACGCGCATGCCGCACGTGAACATTATCGGCGGCTGCTGCGGCACCGATCATCGCCACATCGCGCAGGCGGCGCGCTTCTGCGCCCCGGCGCAGGCTGCATGATAAAAAAAGGCCGCATCGCTGCGGCCTTTTTCTGACTTCTGCGTGACGCGCGATCAGACGATCGTGTTGCGCAGGACGCCGACGCCTTCGACTTCCGCCTCGACGACGTCGCCCTTCTGCAGGAAGGCCGGCTCCTTCATGCCCGCGGCGACGCCGGACGGCGTGCCGGTTGCGATGATGTCGCCGGGCTCGAGAGTGAGCGCGCCCGAGAGGCTTTCGATGATCTTCGGCACGCCGAAGTAGAGGTCGGACGTGTTCGAATCCTGGCGCGTCTTGCCGTTGACCTTGAGGGTCAGGCGATGGCCGCCGGGGGCGCCGAACTCGTCCTTGGTGACAATGACGGGGCCGATCGGGCAGAACGTGTCGAAGCTCTTGCCCTTGAAGAACTGGCCGTGGGCGCGCTGGGCGTCGCGGGCGGTGATGTCGTTGACCACCGTGTAGCCGAACACGTAGTCCTCGAAGTTCGCTTCCTTGATGTTGCGGCCCTTCTTGCCAATCACCACCGCGAGTTCGACTTCGTAATCGAGCTTCTCGGTGTGGTCGGCGTGACGCTCGACGCCGTCTTCGTGGCCGACGATCGTGGTCGGCGGCTTGGAGAAGAACTCGGGGTTCTTCGGGTAATCGGCCGAGCGGCCCATGGAGGCCGCCATCTCCTCGATGTGCGCCTTGTAGTTGCGCCCGACGCAGAAGACGTTCTTGCGCGCGCCCGGGAGGGGCGTGGCGATCTTCACGCCGGAGAGCGGCGTGAACAGGCCGTCGGGCTTGCCCTGCGCGGCCTTCAGCGCCTCGCGGGCGAGATTGAGGGCGCCGTCGCCGCCTTCCACGACGCCGCGCAGGCTGTCGGGGAGGTCCTTGCCGAGGAGGGTCTTGGCGGCCTTCACGAGATCGCAGACGCCGCGGGCGTCATCGAGAGCGCCGACTTTCAGGGCGTCGCCGGACTTGTAGGTGAGAAACTTCACGTTCTGTCGTCCTCTTCTTGCAGTTGATCGTTCCGTTCGTGCCCGGGCGCGCTAGTTGAACGGCCCCAGGAAAACCTCGCCGGCAAACGTGTCGCTCGCCGCGTCCACATACTGCGGCCAGCGCTCGTTGTCGATCCGCGGGCGCTCCGACGCCGGGCGCGGACGCCCCTCCCAGCCGACCTGCTCCATGTAATAATACAATTGCACGGCGTGCCCGTCGGGATCGATTGCGAAGGCCGTGTAATCCATGCCCGGAAAGAGTTCGGGCGGCAGCTTGCGGATCGTCACGCCGCGGCCCTCGAGCCATTCCATGGCGTCGCAAAGCTGCTTGTAGTCCGCCACCTGGAAGCCGATGGAGAAATGGGTCGTGTGAGCGCTCAGCCCCAGTTCCTCGCGCAGCCCCATGGGGTAGATGGCGATCGAATGATGCTCGGTGTTGGCGCGCAGGAACGCGCAGCGATGGCCCTTCCATTCGATTTCCTCGGTGACGCGCAGGCCCATCGAGTCGCGATAGAAGGCGACCGCCGTCGCAACGTCGTCGACGAAAATGCGCACGGGCCCGATCTTGGTCACCTTGAACGGGCGGCCAAGTAGGACGCCACCCACGTCGTATTTCTCCTCGAGCGGTTCGACCGCGCGCGTGGCGCTCATGAGGTCGATGCCAGCCTTGAAGCCCTCCTGCGTCTCCGCATACTCGGAGCGGTGTGGCAGATCGGGTGTCGTCGTATAGCCCTTCCGGTGCATGCCGCCGGGCTTGCTCAATCCGTCCCAGCCGATCTGCTCGATGCCGTAATAGAGCTCGTTGGTGTGGCCTTCGGGATCGAGCGGATAGACGTGCCAGTTGGAGCCGGGGTTATCGCGGCCGGAGCGCACGATCTTCACGCCGTTCTGCTTGAGCCAGTTGAAGCCGTCCACGACTTCGCGAAGGCTGCCGACCTGCCAGGTGATCTGGTTGATCGAACTGCGCATGTTGTAGTGCGGCAGCAGACGCATGCGCAGCTTGCGCGGGAAGATCACGAAGGAATGGTGATCGGTGCCATGGCGCATGAAATAGCCGGTGGTCGGCCCGTGCTTGTCGCGCTCCTCTTCGGGCAGGCGGTGGCGCAGGTCGAGCGGATCGGCGATGCGGAAGCCGAAGTTCTGCGTGTAGAAGTCGCGGCAGGCCTCGATGTTCTCGACGTCGAGGCCGAAGTGCCCGAGCCGCCTGATCTTGAAGGGGCGCTTCATGCGCACGCCGCCCACGATGAAATCCGTCGTCTTCGTCTGGTCGTCCATGTGAGCCTCGCGTAAGCGCCTCGCGTGATGGTGCGCGGGCGCCTTGCGCCAGCGTTTCGAACTGCGGTCGGCGCACATGGGCGCTGACGCGCTCGGTGCATCTCCTCCCGCCGGGCGCCTTGGGCGCCTTGTTGCGCGCACACTAGCCCCCGGCGCCATGCCTCACAAGCGGTTGCGAAAAATGGAGTGCGGCCGCCCGCCCTCCGGAACCGCCGCGCCCGCCAGGGGGTTATTCAAGCGGCGCCGTCGGCGGGCCATCGCTTCCCGGCGGCCTGACGGAGAAAAGAAAATGTCGCTTTTCGAGGAGCGCGAGCGGGCTTTCGAACGCCTATTCGTTCATGAGGAAGAGACCCGGTTTCGCGCCGCGGCGCGCCGCGACCGCAGGCTGGCGCAGTGGGCGTCCCGGCGCATGGACCACGGCATGGCCGACGCCGACTCATATGCGAACTTCATCGTCCGCCTCGGCGCCTATTTCGGCGACGCGGGGGTTTGCGAGCGAATCCTGCACGATCTCGACGCGGCGGGCGTCGCCGTGTCCGAGCACAGACTCCGGCGCCTGATGGACGAATGGCTCGCCGAGGAGATGGCGGCGATCACGCATCCCAAAGCGGACCTCCGCCCCGAGCCTCATTGACGGCGCGCCGAGGCCAGCCTGAACCAAACCTTGGCGCGAGCGTTCAGCACGTTCGGCGCTCGGCGCATCCGCGCTCAGCGGACCTGCCAACTGGACTGGAGGATACCCCATGACGACAGACCGCAAGCGCGACAAGAACCCGGGTGAGGTCGTTCGCAAGGACACGGACGTGAAGGAAGGCCGGTCCTCGCGCCGCGAGAAGGACGTCGTCACCGAAGGATCGGAAGACAGTTTTCCCGCGAGCGATCCTCCGTCCTACATGGGCGGCAGCGTCGTTTCGGGCTCGCCTCCCAGCCGCAAAGCCGACGAGCCCGGCGAGGCGGGGAAAGGCCCCCACAGCGGCAAGGACGGCAAGGACCGCAAGGACGCCAAGAAGGATTGAGGAATGCAACGCCGCCCTGCCGGGCGGCGTCTCCCCGTAATCCAGCGAGAACGCGTGTTTCCAGGGCGGCCGTCTCACCCCTGAGCCGCCGCGTGCGCCAGCGCACACACGCCCGGGCCGGTCCGCGGCACACTGGCTTCATGATGAGCGATAACCTGTCCCGTTCAAGGAAGTGTGCGCCCGTGAAACCTGCCGCCCACCATCGAGTGGAGCGCTATCCCGGATTATGGCGATGATGGATCCCGTAACGCTGGGCCTTGCGCTCCTGATCTGCTGGCTCGTCCGGCGGGCCTTCGCCCCGTCGCAGCGCCGGCAGGTGAAGCGCCGGCTCGAGCCCGCGAAGGCCATGGCCCGCGAACTGTCCTTCGCGCGCCGCGAGCCGCTCGCGTTTCCCCGCCGGTTCGGATCGCGCGGGGGGATTGCCCAGCCAATGGCGTCTGTCGACGCCGACGTAACCGCTCGGTCGCTTGCCGCCTAGCGCGCCGGCAAGGTCGGCCGGCCGTCGGAGGCGAGCTGGGCGAGAACCTTGATCTGCCGGAGCGCGGAGAGCGCCACGAGCACGTAGACGATTCGCGTCACATCGAGCGCGTTCATCCGGTTCTCCCGTTGAAAACCCGACAAGGGCGCCAGAGGACGGGAGTTCCGCGTTCGGCGGGCCCCAGACTGGGCGATGTGGCGGTCCCGACAGGAGTCGAACCTGTGACCTTCGGTTTAGGAAACCGCTGCTCTATCCTGCTGAGCTACGGGACCGCGCCTTCTTTCGAAGCGCGTTCTGTTTAGCACACCGCAACGGGATGGGAAGATCGGGCGGGCGGCCGCAAGCGCGCGCGGATTGACTTAACGTCAAGCTCGCAGCATGTTTCTTCCCGTTATAAGGGGAGGCATAACTTGATCCGCAAAGTTCTGGCGCTTTCATTCGCGAGCGCGTGTCTGGGCGCTTTCGCCCTCGTCGCTACCCCGGGCGTCAGCGCCGCTGCCGACGTGCCCAAGTCCTACAAGTCCTCGAAGGCGAAAAAGAAGCCGGCGGCCAAAGCGGCCAGCCAGGCAGGCATGCCGCAGAGCAAGCAGATGCGCATGCAGTACAACCCGCCCGGAAGCCGCTTCCCAAGCAGCTGGCGTTATTGAGCGCAGGGTCCGCGAGTCGACGTCTTGCGCTCGCCGCGCTCCTTGCAGCGGCGGCGTTCGACGTCGCCAGCGCCGATCCCTGTCGCCCGCCGCGCCTCGAGCCGGCGGGTCAGGCCGTCGCCAACGAACGGCTCGAACTCGAACTCGGCGACGGGCGCGTGATCCGGCTCGGCGGCGTGGAAGCGCCGGCCGCGCGCGGCGCCAATCCCAAATTCATGGAAAGCGCGGCTGAAGATCTCGCGCTCTGGACATCGGCGCCGCTGGCCATCGTCATCCTCAAGCCGCAGGCGGATCGCTGGATGCGCCACGAGGGGAGGGCGTTCCTTCTCGAACTCGCGCATGCGCCCGACATGCTGCCCTCGCTGTCCGAAGCCATCATTGACGCCGGGTTCGCCCGGGTGGATCCCTCGACCGAACGCCGGCCGTGCCTCGACCGGCTTTACGCCGCCGAGCAGCGCGCGCGGGCGGCGCGGCGCGGTCTGTGGGCCGACCCGGCCTTCGAGGTGCTGGACGCGTCAAATCCCGGCGCCTTCAAGGGGCGCACGGGCGCTGTCGCCATCGTGCAGGGCCCGGTCGCAAGCGTGCGCGCCGGGCGCGGCCTGACGTTCGTCAACCTGGGCGACGGCGCGCCGGGAAGCCCCGCGGTGACCATCGGGCGCGACGCGCTGCGCGCCATGGAGCGCGAGGGGATGAAGGCCGAGGGGCTGACGGGGCGCACCATCCGGGCTCGCGGCGTACTGGACATGCGCACCGGACCGCGGCTCGAGGTGTCGGGCCCCGGCGCGATCGAACTGCTTCCCACGTCGACCGCTGGCCGCTAGGCCCGGCCAAGCTCGTGTAACCATTCTTCCATGTCGCTGCACGAAAGTGTCGCGCGGGCGCCTGCCCACGTGCGAGGAAAGAAGCGGGTCGCCACAGAGCGGACCCAATTTGATGGTGAGACCGTTTGCAAAGTGACGGTCCGGTCATGTTTATGGCTCAGGTTGCCTGAGTCCCCGAGGTTCTCGTGGCCGCCAGCGGCCGGGGCTGCGGGCGGAGCGTCGGGCGGGTTATTGGGCGAGGTGAAGGGTCGAATGGCGATACGCAGGGGCATAGGGTTGGCGGCGTTATGCCTCCTGCTCGCTGGCTGCGCGACGCTCGATCCGTTCGCAGATCGGCGGGAAACCGCTGCGCCGTCCGCTCCCTCGACGCCCGGCGAAGCGCCGCCCGCGCCGTCTCCGGAGCACTCTCGCCTCGTCGGGATGTTCGGGGGCGAGTATCGCGCGCCGGCCGCAGAAGCGCACCTCAACCAGGTGCTCGCGCAACTGGCGAAGGCCGACGACACGCCGGGCAAGGCCTACCGCGTCACCATTCTCAACACGCCGACCGTCAACGCCTTCGCGCTGCCGACGGGCAATCTCTACGTGACGCGCGGGCTTCTGGCGCTCGCCAACGACACATCGGAAGTCGCCGCCGTGATGGCGCACGAGATCGCGCACGTCACCGCGCGCCACGCCTCGCAGCGCGAGGAGGCCGCGAAGACGGCGGACCTGCGCCGCCGCGTCGCGGGCGTCGTGCAGAGCCGCGAGCGCGGCGAGGAAGTGCAGGCCATCGAAAAACTTTCGCTGGCGAGCTTCTCGCGGCGGCAGGAACTGGAGGCCGACCAGATCGGCGTGAAGATGATCGCGCGCGCGGGCTACGATCCCTACGGCGCCGCGCGCTTCCTCGAAGCGCTGGGCAAGTCGACGGCGATGCGCGCCGCGCTGCTGGGGCAAAAGAGCGCCGATGAAACCGACATCATGGCGAGCCATCCCTCGACGCCCGAACGCGTCAACCGCGCCATCGCCGCCGCGCGCGAAATCTCCGGGCCTGGAATCGGCAACGCCGCGCGCGAGCCTTATCTCGAGGCCATCAACGGCATCGATTTCGGCGACGATCCGGCGGAAGGAATCGTGCGCGGCCGCCGCTTCATTCATGGACGGCTCGGCTTCTCGTTTCTTGCGCCCGACGGCTTCACGCTCGAGAACACGGCGCAGGCGGTGCTCGGCGTCGCCAACAAGGGCAACGAGGCGCTGCGTCTCGACAGCGTGCGCGTGCCGGGCGAAACAAGTCTCGAAACCTACATGGCGACGGGCTGGATCGAGGGACTCGATCGCGAACTCGATCCGCGAGATCAACGTCAACGGATTGCCGGGCGCCGTCGCCACTGCATCGAGCGCGGACTGGAAATTCCGCATCGCCGCGGTGCGTCTTGGCGCCGAGGTCTACAGGCTCATCTTTGCAAGCCGCTCGCTCAACGCGGAAACGGATCGCCGCTTCATGGCGTCCATCAATTCCTTCCGCCGCATTCCCGCGCAGGAGGCGACGTCGCTTCGTCCGCTGAAGCTCGTCGTGGTGGCCGCCCGCGCCGGCGACACCACGCAATCGCTGGGCGCGCGCATGGCGATTCCCGAACAGGGGCAGGATGTTTTCATGCTGATCAACGGCCTGCGGCGCGCCGGACCGCTGGAGCCCGGCGCGCGCTACAAGTTCGTTGCGGAATGATCAGCTCGCGCCGCTGGCGAGCGTCTCCTTGAAGAAGGCGATCGTGCGTTCCCACGCGAGCTTCGCGGCGTTCGCGTCATAACGATCGGCGCTGGTCTCGTTGTTGAACGCGTGCTGCGCGCCGTCGTACATGTACGCACGGTACTTCACGTTAGCCTTTTTCAGCGCTTCCTCGTAACCGGGAACGGTGTCATTGATGCGCTTGTCGTTGCCGGCGTAGTGCATCATCAGCGACGCGCGAATGCGCGGCACGTCGTCGGGCTTGGGCGAGATGCCGTAGTAGACGACGCCGGCGTCAAGCGCAGGCGCGGCGACCGCGAGATTGTTGACCATGCCGCCACCCCAGCAGAAGCCGACCGCGCCGACTTTCTTCGACGGCGTCATCTTCTTGTAGTGATCGACAATAGCAGCGAGCGACATGACGGTTTGCGTCAGATCGAGTTTGGGAAACATGTCGCGCGCGGCGTCCGCGTTGGCGGGCGTGCCGCCCATGGGCGTGAGCATGTCGGGCGCGATGGCGAGAAAACCTTCCGCCGCAATGCGTCTCGCCACGTCCTCGATATGCGGGTTAAGGCCGCGGTTCTCGTGGATCACGATCACGACATTCCGTGAAGCTTCCGGTGTAATGTTACGAGGGCTGGCCTGGTACGCGCGGACGCCGGCGACTTCGACGCGCGACGCAACGATGCGCGGGTCGTTCTCCGAGACCACTGCAGCATGAGCATAATTTGGCTGCAGGCCCGCCAGCGCAATCTCTGCTGCAGCAACGGAACCCGTCAGCAAGACAAGGCGTTCCATGAACACGCGCCGCGCGAGCGGCTTGTGCGTGAATTCGTCGTAAAGGTCTACTATGCGCTGGTCCACTCTGAACCTCCCTGATGAGCACCGCGAACTCTATTCATAAGTGAAGACCGGGTTGATCCGTAAGTCGGGTCGGCCCGTATGACAGCAAAGTGATCAGGAGGTCGCTATGGCTCAGGCGGTGGGGGTATCCCGGCAGTTCGTTAAGGCGGCGATGAATGCGCCGTTTCTCGATCGATTGCAGGAACGCAATCTAGCCGTGCGTTGGCGCAAAGCCGACGACGAAGACGCGCTGCATCAACTTGCGCATGCTCACATGCGGCTGGTGATGGCCGTCGCCATGCGCTTCCGCCATTACGGTCTGCCGGTCGCCGATCTCGTGCAGGAAGGCCATGTGGGTCTCCTCGAGGCGGCCGCGCGTTTCGAGCCCGAGCGCGAGGTGCGTTTCTCGACCTATGCGACGTGGTGGATCCGCGCATCGATCCAGGACTACGTGTTGCGCAACTGGTCCATCGTGCGCGGCGGAACGTCGTCCGCGCAGAAGGCGCTGTTTTTCAATCTCCGCCGCTTGCGGGCGCGTCTTGCGCAGAACGGCCAGGACGGCCGCACAGCGCATGAACAAATCGCGATGGCGCTAGGCGTTTCGGTGTCCGATGTCGAAGGCATGAACGCGCGACTTTCCGGTCCGGACGTGTCGCTCAACGCGCCTCTCACGGACGAGGAATCTTCATCGGCCGAGCGCGGCGACTTCCTCGTGGACACCGGTCCGCTCGCCGACGAGATCGTAGGCTCGCGCATCGATGGCGAGCGGCGCTTGCGCTGGCTGCGGGAGGCGATGTCGACGCTGTCCGAGCGTGAGTTGCACATCCTCAACGCCAGGCAGCTTCAGGACGACGCCAAGACGCTCGAGACGCTCGGCGGCGAACTTGGAATTTCCAAGGAGCGCGTGCGCCAGATCGAGTCGCGCGCGCTTGAAAAGCTGAAGCGCACGCTGCTCGCAGCGCACGCCGCGGAAGCTCATCAGCCTGCGATGTAGGCTGGAGCGGGCTCCGTCCTGCAGGCATAACCCCAAAAGCAAGAAGCCCGGCCGCAAGGCCGGGCTTCTTTCGTTGGATGCGCGCGCCTTCAGGCGGCGGCTTCGATCTCGCCCTCGGCCGAATCGGCTTCGGCCTCGCCCTCGCCGTCTTCAGCCTGGGCTTCGTTGCGCGGTCCACGCTTGGGTCCCCGCTCGAGATGCTGCTCGACCAGCTTGAGCGATTCGGTTTCCGTCAGCTTGCGCACCGCGCCGAGTTCGCGCGCCATGCGATCGACGGCGGCCTCGTAAAGCTGCCGCTCCGAGTAGGACTGTTCCGGCTGGGCCTCGGACCGGTAGAGGTCGCGCACGACCTCCGCGATCGCGATCAGATCGCCAGAGTTGATCTTCGCCTCGTATTCCTGCGCGCGGCGCGACCACATGGTGCGCTTGACGCGGGCCCGGCCGGTGAGCGTGTCGAGAGCCTTCTTGACGGTCGGCTCATCCGCGAGCTTCCGGATCGCGCCGGAAATCACCTTCGGCAGCGGCACCTTCAGCGTCATCTTGTCCTTCGAGAAGTTGATGACGAAGAGCTCCAGCTTGAAGCCGGCGACTTCCTGCTCCTCGATGGCGAGGATCTGGCCGACGCCATGAGCCGGGTAGACAATGAATTCCTGCGCCTTGAACCCGGTGCGATGGGCGCCGGGCTGACGCGGGGGCTCCACCTTGGCGGGGATCGCCTTGGCTGCGGGAGCCGGCTCGACCGGCGCGGGAGCCGGACGGGCGGCCTGATGCGTGGCCGGGCGGGCGAACGACCGGGCGGCGACAGGCTTCATCGGCGTGGCTTCGGCCTTCGCGGCCCTTGCAGGCGCCTTGGGAGCTGCGGCCTTGGGAGCAGCCGGCTTGGGAGCGGCTTCCGTGGACTGCGTCTCGGCAGCCTTCGGCGCCTCGGCCGGCTTTGCGACGGGCTTCTCGGCCTGAGCCTTCGCAGGGGCGGGAGCCGCGGGCTTTGCGGCCACGGCCGGCTTCGCAGCCTGCGCCGCGGCCTTGGCGGCTACCGGCGCCTTGGACGGCGCGGCCTTCGCCGCAGGAGCCTTGTCTGCAACTTTCGCAGCAGGAGCCTTGGACTCGGTAGCCTTGGACTCGGCAGCCTTGGGAGCAGCCGGCTTGGAAACAGCAGCCTTGGGCGCAGCCGCCTTCGCAGGGGCAGCGGCGGGGGCAGCCGCCTTGGTCTTGGCGGCGGTCTGGGAATCAGTTTTCAAATTCGGCTTGGCGTTCAATTTCGGGTCCAACTTCACCTGGGCCTTGGAAGGCTTTGCGGAATGATCAGCTGCGGCGGTCGCCGCTGTATTCTTCATGGGAGCGTTCTTCACGGAACCTGCTTTGCCTTGTTTGCTCTTTGTTGCGACCCTCGGCGTCGTCTTCTTCGCGGAGGCCTGAGCCTCCCGAGCCTTCGGAGCCGGCGCCTTGGCCGTCTGGACCTTTGTCGCGCGATCCTTCGCCTGACCCTTCGCAGCGGCTTTCACCGGGGCCGACCGGGCCCCGGCCTTGCCGCTCGCCTTGGGGGCTTCGGCCTTGGTCGCGGCGCGGGCAGGGCTCGCGCCCCTGGATGCAACGGGCCCCTTCACTCCATGTTCCTTCGCGGCTTTCGCCGGAGCCGATTTCACTTGCGAGGCCTTCGCCTGCGCTGACTTGGCCTGCGCTGACTTGGCCTGCACGGACTTGGCCTGCGCGGGCTTGGCCGCTGGCTTCGCGAGCGCAGCTTTCGGCGCGGCCGCCTTCACGGACGCTGCCTTGACCGCCGCGGACCGGGTCGCGGCCGCCTTCGCCGGAACCTTCCCGGCAGGCTTGCCAGCGGTCTTCCAGCGCTTGCCGGCCGTCGTCTTCGACTTGTCCGCCTTACCCTTCCCGGCGCCAGCCGACGCGCTCGCAGCGCGGGACTTGTTCTTTGGCGATCCCATACTCGGCACTCCTGTCTGCCCCGCTGTGGAGACGGGGCCACGTCGAGGGCGTCCATACGCGCGCCCTTCGTCGGCGAGGCGATAGCCTGGCCTCAGTCGACCATGCGGGGGTCCGGTGTCCTGACGGACGAGGCTCGCTCCCTCGCGGGATCGGCCACGCCGAAACATGTTCCTCGATCATAGTGCGGCGCAAAAAAACAGCTCCGGTCAAACCGGAGCGACCGCAACGACGACATTGGATGGACAGGCCACGCTTGCGACTGTTAAAAATGTGTATAACACAAAGTGCGGCTAAAATCAAAGAAATCCACGCGGGCAGCGGGGAGCGCCCGCTGCCACGGTTAATCTCAAGCCTGCGGTTTCGCTCCAAGCTGAAGCGTTGGACCGAGCGGGACCGGAGCCGGTCAGGCCATGTACTGGCCGCCGTTCGCGGACAGGGTCGAACCGGTTATGAAGCCGGCGTCGTCCGCCACCAGGAACAGCACGCAGCGGGCGATTTCTTCGGGCTCGCCGAGCCGGCCGACGGGGATCAGCGGCAGGATGCGCTTCTCCAGCACCGCGGGGTCGATCGCGCGCACCATTTCCGTCCCGATGTACCCGGGCGTGATGGCGTTCACCGTGATGCCCTTGCTGGCGTTTTCCTGCGCCAACGCCTTGACGAAGCCGATCTCGCCGGATTTGGCGGCGGAATAGTTCGTCTGGCCGGCCTGGCCCTTCTGCCCGTTGATGGACGAGATGCACACGATTCGCCCGAAGTTGCGGTTCCTCATGCCCTCGACCACCGGGCGGCACATGTTGAACAGCGAGTTCAGGTTGGTGTTGATCACGGAGTTCCACTGGTCGGGCGTCATCTTGTGGAAGAAGCCGTCCCGGGTGATGCCCGCGTTGTTGACGATGATGTCCACCGGGCCGAGGTCCTTCTCGACCTGCGCGAGGCCGGAGGCGCAGGCCTCGTAGCTCGACACGTCCCATTTGTAGACCGGAATGCCCGTCTCGGCCTTGAAGGAATTGGCGGCCTCGTCATTGCCGGCGTAATTGGCGGCGACGGTGTATCCCGCCGCCTTGAGGGCCTTCGAGATGGCTCCCCCGATGCCGCGCGTTCCGCCCGTCACGACTGCTATTCTACCCATGGCGTCCCCTCCGTGTGCAGATTTTCAGATTATCGGGCGGCGAGGTCCTGCCGCCGCCCGCTTCTGCGTCTCTCAGCGCTCAATGCACATCGCGATGCCCATGCCGCCGCCGATGCACAGCGTGGCGAGGCCCTTCTTGGCGCCCCGGCGCTGCATTTCGAACAGCAGCGTGTTGAACACGCGCGCGCCGGACGCGCCGATCGGATGGCCGATGGCGATGGCGCCGCCGTTCACGTTCACGATGGACGGATCCCAGCCCATGTCCTTGTTGACGGCGAGAGCCTGGGCGGCGAACGCCTCGTTGGCCTCGATGAGATCGAGATCCTTCACCTTCCAGCCGGCCTTCTCGAGAGCGCGGCGGGAAGCGGGGATCGGCCCGGTGCCCATGACCGCGGGGTCGACGCCGGCCGTCGCCCACGAGGCGATGCGGGCCATCGGCGTCAGGCCGCGCTTGGCGGCTTCCTCGCGCGGTCATCAGCACCACGGCGGCGGCGCCGTCGTTGATGCCCGACGCGTTGCCGGCGGTGACCGTGCCCTCCTTGTTGAAAGCCGGTTTCAGCTTCTGCATGCTCTCGAGCGTCGCGCCGAGGCGGATGTACTCGTCCTGGTCGACCGTCAGGTCGCCCTTGCGCGTCTGCACGATGAAGGGAACGATCTCGTCCTTGAAGCGGCCGGCCTTCTGTGCGGCCTCCGCCTTGTTCTGGGATGCGAGCGCGAAACTGTCCTGCTCGTCGCGGCTGATCTGCCAGCGCGCGGCGACGTTCTCGGCGGTCACGCCCATGTGGTAGCCGTTGAACGCGTCGAGCAGGCCATCCTTGATCATCGTGTCGGCGAACTTCATGTCGCCCATCTTCGTCCCCGCGCGCATGTGCGCCGAATGCTGGGACATCGACATGGATTCCTGGCCGCCCGCGACGATGATGTCGGCGTCGCCGTTGACGATCTGCTGCATGCCCAGCGCCACCGCGCGCAAGCCCGAGCCGCACAGCTGGTTGAGGTTCCACGCAGTCTTTTCCTGCGGAACGCCGGCCTTCATGGCCGCCTGGCGCGCCGGATTCTGTCCCTGTCCCGCAGCCAGAATCTGGCCGAGGATCACTTCGTCGACCTCTTGCGGAGACACTTTCGCGCGCTCCAGAGCGGCCTTGATGGCGGCTGCGCCCAGATCATGCGCGGGAATGGAACCGAAGGCTCCATTGAAGGAACCAACCGCCGTGCGCGCCGCGCCGACAACAACGATATCGCTGGCCATGCTCCCGTTCTCCCTCATTGCGGGGCGTCCCCCTGGGGAGAGCGCCGATCCGTTAATCATGACTTGAACCACCTTGCGCAAGGTCGGGTCAAGCCGGTAAACCGCCAACGAAATGAGCAATTCGTCTCACGCGCCCGCTGATGCCGGTCGGCTCGTCGCATTGCACAAAAATGTTTCACGCGGGCCAAAAAGAGCCTATCGTTCGGAAATTCGGCCGTCAGGGATGGGCGACGGTCTGCAGGGGCGTCATGGCGAACGAAAAAGAACCCATTACAATCAAGAAGTACGCGAACCGCCGTCTCTACAATACGGGCTCGAGTACCTACGTCACTCTCGAGGACCTTGGACGGATGGTGAAGGACGGCGAGGATTTCGTCGTCATCGACGCCAAGACGGGCGAGGAGATAACGAGGTCCGTGCTCACGCAGATCATCTTCGAACAGGAGGCGAAGGAAGGCCAGAGCCTCCTGCCGATCTCGTTCCTGCGCCAGCTCATCCGGTTCTACGGCGACAGCATGCAAATGCTCGTCCCGGGCTATCTCGAGATGTCGCTCAACAATTTCGTCGGCGAGCAGCAGAAGATGCGCGAGCAGATGAAGAGCGCGTTCGGCGGCGTGCTGCCGGGCCAGGAAATGTTCGAGATGATCGAAGAGCAGACGCGCAAGAACATGCAGATCTACACGCAGGCGCTCGGCATGTTCAATCCGTTCATCCCCGCGACGACCGAGAAGCCCCTGAGCGCCGCGCCCGCGGCCGCGGAGCCGAAAGGCGATCTCGACGAACTCAAGCGCCAGATCGCCGACATGCAGCGCAAGCTTGAAGGCCTGTCGAAAGGCTGAAGTCCGTGTGCAGGCGCGCGCCGGCTGGAGCGCCCTCTAGCGTTTGCCCGGCGGCATGGGCGTGGGGCGCCAGTCCTGCGGCGCGAGTTCGAATCCCGAAAACTCGAATCCCGGCGCGACCGTGCAGCCCACGAGCGTCCATTCGCCAAGGCTCGTCGCCGTCTGCCAGTGGTTTGCGGGCACCACGATCTGCGGTCGCTGGCCGGCGCGCAATTCAGGCCCCAGATGGCTTGCGGCCGCGTCGATCCCGTTGGGCGAGATCGTGATGACGAGCGGCGCGCCGGCGTAATAATGCCAGACCTCGACGGCGTCGACGCGATGCCAGTGCGAGACGTCGCCCGCGCCGAGCAGGAAGTAGATCAGCGTCTTGATCGAGCGACCGTTCTCGTGGGTCTGCGGATCGCGATAGGTCTCGCGGAAATAGCCGCCTTCGGGATGAGGCGCGAGATCGAGGATGCGCACGACGTCGTTCGCGCTCATGCCCGCGTTCCCGCCGCCGCCGGGAATGGCGATCGCCATCTCAGCCCCTGTTCTTGCGTTCGCGCAGTTCGGCGAAGACGTCGGCGGGCGCCGCGCCTTCCATGCCGAGCGTCTTCTGCACGGAGGGGTCCGCGGCGCGGAAGAACGGGTTGGTCGCGTGCTCGATCGCGATCGTGGTCGGCAGCGTAGCCTCGCCCGCTGCGCGCATCTTCTCCACCTGCGCGACGCGGTTCTTCAAAGCCTCGTTCCCGGGATCGACCTTCAGCGCGAAGCGGCCGTTGGAGAGCGTGTACTCGTGGCCGCACCAGACCTGCGTGGCGCCCGGCAGCGCGGCGAGCTTCATCACCGAGGCGTGGAGCACCTGCGCCGGCTTCTCGAACGCGCGCCCGCAGCCCATGGCGAACAGCGTGTCGCCGGCGAACAGCAGTTTCTCTTCAGGGAAGTGATAGACGATATGCCCGCTCGTGTGGCCCGGCGTCTCGATGACGCGCGCGCGCAGGGAGCCGACCATCAATTCCTCGCCCTCGCCCAGATAGACGTCGGCGCCGGGCACGCGCGCCTTGTCGGGAGCGGGGCCGACGACGATCGCCCTGGGGAAGCGGGCACGGACCTCGTCGACGCCGCCGATGTGGTCCTTGTGGTGATGGGTCACGAGGATGTGGGTCAGCGTCCAGCCCTTCTGGCTGAGCGCATCGAGGACCGGACCGGCCTCGGGCGCGTCGATGGAGGCGGTGGCCCCGGTGGCCGGGTCGTGCACGAGCACGCCGAAATTGTCTTCGAGGCACATGAATTGATGAACGATGGCGGGCATTCCGATCTCCAATGACCGGGCAGGCTAGCGAAGGGGGCAGGGGCGGTCAAACGCCCGCGCGCCGCGCCGCCGCCCCGCTCGACGCTTGACCTAAACAATTGGGTAATCGGTCTTCGCTATCTTGCCTGGACGAGGATTGGCATGTCTTTCGATCGCGCCTTTGAGGGAGATGCGGGCGCCGCGCGATTGCGCGGTCGCCTTGCCGCGCTCTGGCGCAGGGGCGCCGTCCTGCGCGCAACCGGCGCGTCCGGCGCCATCGGCATCTTCGCCGTGCGCATGATCGGGGCCGGACTCGGCTATCTCCTGCACGTGGCCCTCGCGCGGCTTCTCGGGGCGAGCGAATTCGGCGTCTGGGGCTTCGCGTTCACGCTGATCCTGGTGGCGGGCCATGCGGCCTCCATCGGCTTTCCCGACACCGTGGTTCGCTACCTCACCGAATACATCGCGCGCGCGGACTGGGCGCGGGCGCGCGGGCAGGTGATCGCGGGCGTGTGCGTGTCGCTGGGCATGGGCGCGGTGATCGGCGTCCTGGCCGCCGCTCTGATCCTCGCGTGCCGCGACCTGCTCCCGCCCGCCGCGGTGACGCCGCTGCTGATCGCCTCGTCCGTCCTTCCGGTCTTCGCGTTGCAGGACTGGATGGACGGCGCCTCGCGCGCGCTTCATCGGCCGCTTCTGTCGATGACGCCGATCTTCATCCTGCGTCCGATGGCGATCATGGGCGGGGCGGCGGTCGCAGCCTCGCTGAACGACGGCGCCGACGCCGTGCTGGCGATGGGCGTCACCGTCGCCGCCATTTTCATTACGGCGCTGGCGCACGCGATCGCATTCTGGCGGGCGCTGCCCGCGCCGATCCGCCAGGCGCGCGCGGCGTTCGAATGGCGCGCGTGGCTGCGCACGTCCGCGCCGCTGGGGCTTGTGGTTCTCGCCGACCAGGCGGGCGGTTTCGCCGACGTGATCGCGCTCGGCTTCATGGCGGCGCCCGAAGACACCGGCGCCTATTTCGCCGCGGCGCGCCTCGTCGCGCTCGTCGCGCTGGGGACATTCGCGGTCTCCGTCGTGTCGGGCCGGCGCTTCGCGCTGCATCATGCGCGCGGCGAAACGCAGGAGCTCGCCGCGCACGTGCGCGCGTCAACGCAGTGGACGTTCTGCGGCAGCCTCGTTCTCGTACTCTTTCTGGCGCCCGCCGGGCCCTTGCTGCTGTCGTTGTTCGGGCGCGATTTCGCGGCCGCGTGGCCCGCGCTGGTGATCCTGGGATGCGGGCTTCTGGCGCGCGCGGCATGCGGGCAGGCGGAAGAACTTCTGGCCGTCACGGGACACGAGCGCACGAACGCGCGCATCGCAATCATCTGCGCGGTGATCGCCGTCGCGGGCTGTTTCATCGCGGCTTCTTCCTTCGGACTCATCGGTGTGGCGGGCGCCATGGCGCTCACCGCGGCGATCAGATCCCTTCTCTTCATTCGCGCGGCGCGGCGATTGACCGGGTTCGATCCGGCCGTGGGGCGCGACACATTCAGGCGGGCTGCATGAGTTCTTGTTCAGGACGCACACGACAGCAACGATCGCAATCGGGCTGCCAGACGCAATTGCTCACCGCCGACGATCTCGCGCAGGCGCGCGAGCACTGGCGCGATCTCTTCGACCGCAGCGTCGAGGCCAATCCGTTCTTCGGTCCCGATTATCTCGAGCCTCTCGTCACGGGGGGCCTGCGCGAGAGCAGTTTCCGCGCCTTGCTGGCGTGGGAGCGCGATAGCGGTGGCGCGCGGCGCCTCATCGGTTTCCTGCCGCTGCGGATCGCGATGAGCCCGCTGCTGCCCGTTCGCGGCTTCACGCATGATTACGTCGTCGGCGCGGCGCCGTTGCTGGACAAGGGCGACCCCGAGCGCGCGGCGATGGCGCTGATGGAGGGCCTTTGCGCCATCCAGTCGCGCGCCGTCCTGTTTCTCGACGACGTGCGGCTCGACTGGCCGGCGTGGCGCGCCTTCGTCGCCGCCTGCGGCGCCACGGGACGCTTGTTCGAGGAATGCGACGTCTTCGAGCGGGCCGGCGTCACGCCCACGAGCGCGACCTCCCATGTGAAGGGCAAGATCGCGCAGAACCTGCGGCGATGCAGCGCGAAGCTCACGCAGATCGGGCCATGGACCATCTCGACGCCGCGCACCCGCGAGGAGGCGTTCGCCGCGCTCGATCATCTGCTCGCCATCGAGGCGTCGGGCTGGAAGGGCGCCGAAGGGACCGCGCTCGCCAAGGCCCCGGAGACCCTCGCCTTCGCACGCGCCGCATTCAATCCGGACAACGCGCGTCCAGCCGTGCGCTTCTCCGTGCTGTCGCTGCAGGACAGGCCCATCGCCGTGTCGGCGCATTTCGTCACGCAGGGCCTCGCGGCCAATCTCAAGTGCGCCTATGACGAAAGCTTCGCCGCCTGCTCGCCGGGCGTGCTGCTCGACGCCGCCGTCGCGGACGAATTGCGCCGCGAAGGCTGGACGGACTTTCTCGATTCCGTCGCACTGCCCGGCCATCCGGTGGAGAGGCTTTGGCCCGAGCGGTTGCGCTGCGGCTGGGTCGCCATCGCCTGCGATCCGAGCATCGGCCCAACCGAGATGCGCATGCGCGTGTCCATGAAGCGCATGCGCAAAGCCATGCGCGCCGTCGCGAAAAGCGCCTACGAGACGACCGTGCGCGCCCTGGGCAAGGTTTCAGGCAAAGATTGATCCGCACCGCCGGCAAGGGCTAGGTTGCGGCATGTCAATCGACGTGCTCGACCTGCGCTCGTTCTACGCCTCGCCGCTGGGCGCGGTGGCGCATCGGTTCATCGGCGCCGCAATCGATCGCCGCTGGGGACCGTGCGTCGGCCAGTCCGTGCTCGGCGTCGGCTACGCCACGCCCTATCTCGAGCCGATGCGCAAGGACGCGGTGCGCACGCTGGCCTTCATGCCGGCGGAGCAGGGCGTCGTGAACTGGCCGTCGAGGGGTCGGTCGTCGTCGGCGCTCGTGGACGTCACCGCGCTGCCGCTGCCCGATTCCTGCATCGATCGAGTGCTGATCGTGCATGCGCTCGAAATGGCGGACCAGCCGTTCGACTTCATGTGCGAGGTCTGGCGCGTCCTCGCCCCCGGCGGCCGCATGATCCTCGTCGCGCCCAATCGCGCCGGCGTGTGGGCGCGCGTGGACGCCACCCCGTTCGGGCACGGCCGTCCGTATTCGGGAAGCCAGTTGCGTTCGCTGTTGCGGGACACGCTTTTCTCGCCGGTCTTCTGGGGCGATGCGCTTTATGCGCCGCCGTTCGAGCGGCCTTATCTTTTGCGTTCGGCGCCGGCGTTCGAGAAGATCGGCGCGCGGCTTTCGCTGCCGGGCGCAGGCGTCCACGTCATCGAGGCGACAAAGCAATTGTACCGTCCCGCGCTGGCGCGGCGCTCGCAGCGCCGCCGCGCCATCGAGTTCCAGCCCGCGCTCGCGGGCGGCGGGCGGCTCGCGCACGAGACGCCGCGACCGGCGTGACCTAGCGCCGCAGCGCTTCGGGGTATGGCAGTCCAAAGCACGAAGCCAGGAACAGAGCGCCATGGGCGAGGCCCGGGCCGTCGATGTTGTGCCCCAGGCCCGGCGACAGCCGCCACTGGCAGGACGCGCCGGCCTCGCAGATCGCCTGCGCCGATCCGAACAGGGCTTCCGGCGGGATCACGTCGTCGGCCGTGCCGTGGATGAGAAACATCGGCGGGACGGGCTCGTTTTGCGGCCGCGCCGCGAGGTCTTCGGCGAGTTTTTCGGGGCCGACCAGAAGACCCGAATAGGAGAGGATGCCGGCGGGCGCCTTGGGGCGGCGCAGTCCCACGTGCATCGCCATCATCGCGCCCTGACTGAAGCCGACCAGCGCCACCTTCGAGCCGGGCAGGGAATGCTTCGCCAGCTCTTCGTCGATATAGGCGTTCAGGATTGGCGCCGCCGCGCAGGCCCCGTTCCAGCGCTCGTGCGGATTGCGGTCCGTGAGCCTGAACCATTGGCGCCCTTCGGGCATGTGCTCGCAGATCTCATGGGCGTGGGGGGCGACGAAGGCCGCATCGGGGAGCACCTGCGCCCATTGCTGGCCGAGCGAGATGAGATCGCGCCCGTCCGCGCCGAAACCGTGCAGGATGACGACGAGCTGTTTCGCCTTGCCCGAAGCGGCGTCGATTCGGGGTCCGTCCAGTCGCGGGGCCATTCTTCTCTCCGGTCACGTTTGCACGGGCCATGAACGCCGGCGACGGCCCGCGTCAAGCGCCCTCTCCGCCGCGGTCCGGCGCGCCCGCCCGCTCGCGCAGGCGCACGGCGCCGTAATAGGCCCACAGGAGCCGGGCGGCGGCGGCCCGCCATGGCCGCCAGCGTTCGCCGATCTTCTCGAGGCGCCGCGCATCGGGCCGGGCGCGCAGGCGCAGCGCCAGGCGCGCGGCCTCCTGAAGGGCGAGGTCGCCGGCAGGCCACACGTCGCAATGGCCGAGGCAGAACAGAAGATAGATGTCGGCGGTCCACGGCCCGACGCCCTTGATCTGCGTGAGGGCGGCCCGGGCGGCTTCCGCCTCCATGTGTTCGAGCGCGCCCAGATCGAGGCGCCCTTCCGCAAGCGCCGCGCAGATGGCCCGCAGGGTGCGCATCTTGGGCGCCGAGAGGCCGCAGGCGCGCAGATCCCCGTCGCTCGCGGCGAGCAGGTGATCGCGTTCGAAACCAGGAAAGCGCGCCCGCAGACGCTGGTGAATCGCGGTCGCGCTCGCCACGGAGACCTGCTGGGAGACGACGATCCACGACAGCCCGGCCAGTCCCGCTTCGCGCCGTCGCAGCGGCGGCTCGCCCGACATCTCCAGCATGCGCCCGACCGGGCCGGGATCGGCGCGGCGCAGCGCGTCGAGGGCCTGCGCAAGCTCGTCCTCCGACAGGATGCGGATGGCCGGCATTCCGTTCGCCTCAGGCTCAAGCCTCGCCGATGGGCGCGCCATATATGCTATCCTTCAACGCCGGCCCGGAACGCAGCCCTTGCGCCCGGGGCCTCTCCGAACGCTCGAATGATTGCATCGATGACCGATCCTGTCTCCGCCCGCCCCGTTTTTCGTTTCGCGCCGTCGCCCAACGGCTACCTGCATCTGGGCCACGCCTATTCCGCCTTGTTCAACGCCAGGATGGCCCGCGAGACGGGCGGGCGGCTGCTGCTGCGCATCGAGGACATCGATCCTCAGCGCAGCCGCCCCGAATTCGAGCAGGCGATCTACGAGGACCTGGCCTGGCTCGGCCTTCAATGGGAGCAGCCGGTGCGGCGGCAATCCGAGCACCTGTCCGATTACGAACTCGCCCTCGAGCGGCTCTCCGAACAAGGCCTCGTCTATCCGTGCTTCTGCACGCGCGGCGACATCGCGGCCGCCGTCGACAAGCTCGGCGCCAACATTGGGTCATGGCCGCGCGACCCCGACGGGTCGCCGTTCTATCCGGGCACATGCAAGCACCTGTCGGACCAGGACAAGGATCGCCGGATCGCGTCGGGGCGGCACGCGGCGCTGCGCCTCGACATGCAGGCCGCGCTGGCGCGCGCGCAGGACAGGATCGGCTGGTGCGAGTTCTTCGAAGGCGCAGAGCCGCGCGACGTCAACGCCGAGCCGTCCCTGTGGGGCGACGTCGTGATCGGACGCAAGGACGTGCCGGCGAGCTATCACCTGGCTGTCGTCGTGGACGACGCGCTGCAGGGCGTCACCGACGTGGCGCGCGGAATGGATCTCTTCAACGCCACGAGCCTGCATCGCCTGCTGCAGACGTTGCTCGACCTGCCCGCGCCGCGCTACCGGCATCATCGCCTCATCGAGGATGATGAGGGCCGCAAGCTCGCCAAGAGCGAAGGGTCGCGCACGCTGCGGTCCTTGCGCGAGGAAGGCGTCAGCCCTCAGGATGTGCGCGCGCGGCTGGGCTTTGACTGAGGACGGGCGTCAGTTCGTTCGCGCGGCGAAGCGCTGGGCCTGCGGGGCGCGCTGCATCAGGTCGTCGATGCGTTCGCGCTCGCGCCTGAATTCGGCCAGCTGACGTCCGTTGAGTTCGCGCGTGCGCGCAAGGCGAATGCGCAGCGGATCGACGAAATTGCCGTTGACGATCACTTCGTAGTGCAGATGCGGCCCGGTCGACAGGCCGGTGGAGCCGAGGAATCCGATCACCTGTCCCTGGCGCACGCGGATGCCTTCGCGCATGCCGCGCGCAAAGCCCGACAGATGGTTGTAGGTCGTGATGTAGCCGTTGGCGTGCTGGATCTCGACACGATTGCCGTAGCCCGAACTCGCGCGCCGCCTTGATGACGGTGCCGTTGCCCGCCGAGACGATCGGCGTGCCGCGCGGCGCCGCCCAGTCGACGCCCGTGTGCATGCGCGTGTAGCCCATGATCGGATGGCGCCGCATGCCGAAGCCCGAACGCTGCTCGCCCGCGACGATGGGCTTGCGGATGAGGAACTTGCGCGTCGAGCGGCCCTGCTGGTCATAGAAGTCCAGCACGCCGTCGTCGGTCGAGTGATACCGGTAATACCTGTACGTCTCGCCGCGCGCGGTGATCGAGGCGTAGAGAAGCTCGAAGCGCCCGTCGCCGTCCTCGCTCTCCTCGTAGAAGACCGCGAAGGAATCGCCGCCGGCGACCGAGCGCTGGAAGTCGATGTCGTTGGCGAAGATGCGCACGAGATCGTCGATGATCTGGCGCGGAATTTCCTGCTTGATCGCCGTCTCGAAGAACGAATTGTAGAGGCGCATCGCGCCGCTGTCGTCCTCGTCGTCCTCCTCCGTGACCGGCCGGCGCAGGGGCTGTGCAGGTTCGGCGCGCGCGAGCTGCACGTAATCGCCGCTGTCGGCGAGCGCCACGGTCGCGTCCTCGCGGTCGTCGGTGAACACCGACAGGCGCGCGATGGTCGTCATCTTTCCGTTGGCGTCGAGGTCGGCGAACATGATGCGCAGGCGCTGCCCTTCGGTGACGGCGGGCTGGCCGCGCCGCGTGCCAAGGGCCGCAACGATGCGGCGGATGGTCTCGCGATTGACGCCCGCCTCGTTGAGGATGTCCTCCAGCGATTCATTGCGGCGCACGACGACGACGCGTTCCTCGGTGTCGCGCGCCTGCGCGTCGGCGCGGGGGATCAGCGTCACGTTCTCGGGCACCATGCGCACTTCGATGGAGGAGAACATCGTCGTGAAGCGCGTGTCGCCCGTGTTGGCGTAGGACAGGCCGACGGGATCGATCGCGGCGCGGCTCGTGCGCGTGAGCAGCAATTGCGGCGGGATCGGCAGCGAGGGCCGGGCGGCGTCGCGGCTGGCCGAGCGCAGGAATTCGGCCAGCTGCGCGCCGATCTCCTCCTCGCTCAGCGAATAGCCCTCGGGAAAGGCGGCGACGGGAGCAAGGTCCTGCATGACGAAGCTGACGTCGGCCTCCTCGCGCCCGTTCTCGGGCTCAGGCGCGGCTTCGGCCTGGGAGGGGCCGCCGGCGAGGAGCTTCAGCGGATTGAAGGGGGGAACGTCGGACGCAAAGCCCGTGGGGCCCATGGCGAGCGTGGTCGCCACCTTGGTGAAGGTGCGCTGGCGGACGATCTCGCGGTCTCCGGAGCGGACCGTGGTCGGGGTGCGGAAGGTCTGCCGCGCGGCGATGATGTCCACGGACTTGAAGATGCGGTCGCCCTTGCGCGCCGTCGCGCCCTCGCCGCGCGACGGGGCGCGCTCCAGCACGGCGATCTGCGGCTGCTCGGCCATGAACACGGCCGGATCGAGGGCTGCGTAGACGGCTCCGCCGATGAGGCCCGCGCCGGCAAGGCCGGTGAGGATCGTGCCTGCGAGCCAGCGAACGGAAACGCGGCGGCGGTCGAGTTCGGAATGCGCGACGCCGTCGCTCTCGAGCGGAGGCTCGAGCCCCAGCTCAAAGGCGGCGCCCGAGCGCCCGCCATTCGAGCGCGCAGCATATGCGTTATCGAGGGAGGAGTTCCCCAATCGCTGGTCCCGTCCTGTCAG
>CAVPAB010000008.1:57500-222310 GCA_963701405.1 uncultured Alphaproteobacteria bacterium
TTTGCACTGGCATTCGTGTCGGCATGTGTAGGATAGGTGGTAGGCTTTGAAGCGCGGGCGCCAGCTCGCGTGGAGCCGTCCTTGAAATACCACCCTTATCGTCATGGATGTCTAACCGCGCTCCGTCATCCGGGGCCGGGACAGGGCATGGCAGGCAGTTTGACTGGGGCGGTCGCCTCCCAAAGAGTAACGGAGGCGCGCGATGGTGGGCTCAGACCGGTCGGAAATCGGTCGTTGAGTGCAATGGCATAAGCCTGCCTGACTGCGAGACCAACAAGTCGAGCAGAGACGAAAGTCGGTCATAGTGATCCGGTGGTCCCGAGTGGGTGGGCCATCGCTCAACGGATAAAAGGTACGCCGGGGATAACAGGCTGATACTGCCCAAGAGTCCATATCGACGGCAGTGTTTGGCACCTCGATGTCGGCTCATCACATCCTGGGGCTGGAGAAGGTCCCAAGGGTTCGGCTGTTCGCCGATTAAAGTGGTACGTGAGCTGGGTTCAAAACGTCGTGAGACAGTTTGGTCCCTATCTGCCGTGGGCGTAGGAGAATTGAGAGGATTTGACCCTAGTACGAGAGGACCGGGTTGAACACACCTCTGGTGGACCTGTTGTGGCGCCAGCCGCAGTGCAGGGTAGCTATGTGTGGACTGGATAACCGCTGAATGCATCTAAGCGGGAAACCAACCTCAAGACGAGTTCTCCCTGAAGAGCCGTGGAAGACCACCACGTTGATAGGCCGGATGTGGAAGCAGGGTAACCTGTGCAGCTTACCGGTACTAATAGCTCGTTCGGCTTGAACGCTCTCATTAGTCAATGTCCATCAGCTGATCACCAAATCAGCACACCTCGATCAAAACCAGTTTTGCTTCACTTCTGTCTTCAGCCGGCCTGGTGGCCTTCGGCGGAGCGCCCAGACCCGATCCCATCCCGAACTCGGCCGTCAAACGCTCCAGCGCCAATGGTACTATGTCTCAAGACCTGGGAGAGTAGGTCGTCGCCAGGCCTGCTGAAGACAGAACATAATCACTCTTCATGAATGCGCACCGCGTCCAATCGTGGTACGCATGGTTCCGGACTTACGTGTCCGCTTTCGTTGGCGCGGGGTGGAGCAGCCCGGTAGCTCGTCAGGCTCATAACCTGAAGGTCGTAGGTTCAAATCCTGCCCCCGCAACCAACGTCTTCCAAAGCCGCCCTTCGAGGCGGCTTTTTTGTTGCCGAAAATTGCAATTTCAACCGGAGTTGTTACCGCGCGCAGCTGGCGCTTGACCAGTTGCAACCTGGCGGCAAATCGCCGAGCATCAGCTCGTTTGTGGGCGCCCTCTCGACGCGACAAAGGAACGACATGGTCGAATTCTCTCGCCGGACCGCTGTTGCGGCAACATTGGCGGCTGGCGCTCTTGCAGCATTGCCGTCCGGGCTGCGGGCGCAAGCGTTTCCGGCCCGGCCCATCCGCGTCATCATCCCCTTGGCGGCGGCGGGCGCGACCGATGTTGCGATCCGCATGGTTCTGGACGAGATGGGCCGCGATCTCGGACAAACGTTCATCGTCGAAAACCAGCCGGGCGCTTCAGGTCTCGTGGGCATGCGGACCGGCGCGCGAGCGGTGGCGGACGGCTATACGATCCTCGGCGTCAACGACAGCATCATGACGATGCTGCCCACGATGAAGGACGCGGTCGGGTACGATCCGCTGGCGGACTTCTCGCCCATCACGCAACTCGTCAAAATCAATTTCGCCCTGATCGCGCATCCCTCCTTCGCCGCCAACAACGTGAAGGATCTGATCGCGATGGCGAAGGAGAAGCCTGGATCCATCGACTATGCGACCGGGGGGCCGGGCAGTCCTCAGCACGTGGCGATGGAATTGTTCACGCATGCGACGGACATCAAACTCAATCACGTTCCCTATCGCGGCGTCGCGCAAGCTTTCAACGATGTGGTCGGCGGGCATGTGCCGCTGATGATCACCGGCCTGCCCTCGCCCAATGAGTTCATCAACAAGAAGCAATTGAAGCTGCTCGGCATCACGTCGGCCCAGCGTTCTCAGGTCTTCCCGGAGCAGCCCACGATTTCCGAACAGGGCGTGGCGGGCTACGACTTCACCACGTATGCGGCCTTGGTGGCGCCGGCGAAGACGCCGGCCGAAGTCGTCGCAATGTTGAACAAATCGGCCATCAAGGCGATCCGCACGCCGGCTGTTCACACGAGGCTCTCCGCCATGGGCTTCGAGATCATCGCAAACAGCTCCGAGGAATTCGCCGCCGCCCTGAAAGAGGGGCTGGCGAAGTACAGCGCACTGTCGAAGGCGGCGAATATTCGCCTTTGAGAAGGTAGTTCCAACAGCCCGCGCGAAAGGCGGCTCGCGCTGCCCGGGACGCCGCGGACGACCCTTCCGGACGCCGGAATTCAATATACGAGCCGCCCTCCGGGGCGGCTTTTTCGTTTTGGCGCCGCCGGACAAGTTTCGCATTCGGGCCTCCGGTCCTCGACCTTGGCGCGCTCGGGCGATAGCATCCGCCGCGTCGACAAGAACTCACGGGGAAACGCATGCCGCACGCGCGCGCGATCGAGGAAATACGCCAGGCTCTCGGGCCGACGGGGCGTGATCGAGGGCGATGATCTCGTCCCCTTCGCGCAGGACATCCGGGGCGCCTACACAGGGACAGGCGCTTCTTCTGGCGCGGCCCGCTCCGACGGACGAGGTCGCGGCGGTGGTGCGCATATGCGCCGCGCATGGTCTCGTCATCGTTCCGCAGGGTGGGAACACGGGCCTGTGCGGCGGCGCCATTCCGCGCGGCGCGCGGCCTTCGATCATCCTGTCGCTGACGCGCATGAACAAGATCATCTCCGTCGATCCGGCGCGCTACACGATCACGGCGGAAGCGGGCTGCATTCTCCAGTCGATCCACGACGCGGCGGCGCAGGTCGACCGCGCGTTCGCGATGGACTGGGGCGCGCGCGGCTCGGCGACAGTGGGCGGCGGCATATCGACCAACGCGGGCGGCATCAACGTGCTGCGCTTCGGCAACACGCGCGACCAGGTGCTCGGCCTTGAAGTCGTGTTGCCGGACGGGCGCATCTGGGACGGGCTTCGCGCATTGCGCAAGGATTCGTCCGGCTACGATCTCAAGCACCTGTTCATCGGCGCCGAAGGCACGCTCGGCATCGTCACGAAGGCGGTGCTGAAGCTTCATCCGCGTCCCGCGCACGAGCAGAGCATGTGGGCGTCGGTCGCCGATCTCGGCCGCCTCATGGAATTGTTCGCGCTGGCGCGTTCGGTCGCAAGCGAAGGGCTCACCGCGTTCGAACTCGTGCCCGGCTACACCTACGAGAAGGCGCTGGCGCAATATCCCGTGCTCGCGCGGCCGGTCGAGACGCGCGCGGACTGGTATGTGATCGTGCGGTTCTCGGGGCAGCAGCCTGTCGCCGACAAGTTCGAGGATTTCTTCTCCCGCGCGTTCGAGGCGGGGCTCGTCACGGACGGCGCACTGGCGCAGAGCATCGCGCAGGAGAACAATATCTGGAACCTGCGGGACGAGATCCCGCCGCTGAAATTGCTCAAGGGCAAGATGCTGAAATGGGACGCTTCGGTGCCCATCGATCGCATCGTGCCGTTCCTCGCGGAGGCGCAGCGGCGCGCGCACGCCATTCGGAGCGATCTGCGCGTGATCGCCTTCGGCCATGTGGGCGACGGCAATTTGCACATGTCGATCTTCCCGGAGGGCGGTTCGCCGGGCGACACGGCGTTCGACGCCCTGTGCAAGCGCATCGTCAGCGAGATCGACGCGCTCATCTGGAGCGAGAACGGCTCGATCTGCGCCGAGCACGGGGTGGGCGTCGAGAATTTCGACCGCCTGCGGGGGCAGAAAGCCCCGCTCGAGCTCGAGATGATGGCGCGGGTGCGCACGCTCTTCGACCCGCAGGGGCTGTTCAACCCCGGCAAGGTATTCGACCCCGTGGCGCACATGCCCAGGGCGGCGGAATAGGACGCGGTGCGGCGCGGATCGCCAAAAGCAGCGCGAGTCAAGCACAGAATATTCTCTAACCCATTGAACTCACGGCCGGTCCCCTCGTTGGGCGTTGGGGGACGCCGGAGACACTCGTGGATAGGGCAGCATATTACAGGCGCCGCGCCGAGGAATGCCGCAAGGACGCCGAACGGGCGCCGGAACTCCTGAAGGGGCCGCTGCTGGCTCTGGCGCAGCAATGGACCCGTCTGGCGCATTACGCCGAAGAGCGCGCCGCCAGCGGCAGGTCCGAACCCGGGCAATCGTCCCCCACCTCCGGGCGGCAGATATGGTTCTGCCTTCCTCAGGAAGGCGAGGACACGGGCGACAATACGGGTCAGGACGAGCGCGGGGCCGCTCGCGCGACCCGGCGGGAGGGCGCCGACGGCAGCGGCGCGGAGGGCTGAGCAGGGCGCCAGCGCCTTGACTTTTGCCTGCCCGTATGAAAAACGAATGCTCGTTCAGTTTTAGAGCGAGCTAATGCCCAAGCTTTCCGACATTCAGCAGGAAGAACGACGCGCCAGGATTCTGGACGCGGCGGAGCGTTGCTTTGCGCGCGCCGGTTTTCATCGCACGACCATGCAGGACATCTGCAAGGAAGCCGGGGTCAGCCCGGGCGCCCTCTACATCTGGTTCGCCTCGAAGGAGGCGCTGATCGCGGGCCTGTCGGCGCGCAACCGCGACGAGGTGCTCGCCTCGTTCAGCGCCCTCGCCGAAGCTGACAATTTTGCCGCGGGCATGGCCCAGGTGCTGGAAGCCTGCATCCTGAACCAGCCAAGGGAGAAGTCCGTACTTTGCCTCGAGATCGGGGCGGAGGCCACGCGCAATCCCGCGGTGGCCGAGACCCTGAACAGATTCGACCAGACCGTGTGCGCAGCGCTGACGGAGCTGCTCGACAAGGCCGCGCGTGAAGGGCGCATATCGCCGACGATGCCGACCAGGGACCTCGCGGAGGCGATGCACGTCATAGCGGACGGGCTGTTCTGGCGCCGCGCCGTGGAGCCGGGCTTCGACGCCAAGTCGGCCGGACGCGTGCTCCTGAGCCTCGTCACCCACGCGCTTTCGGAGACGAAGCGATGAAGAAGTTAGCCATTGTACTTGCATCCGTCCTTGTCGCCGCCGGCGCGGCCGGGGCGGCGAGCTGGAAGTACACGCGGACCCATTCGGCCAAGGCCGCCGTGAGCATGGAGCCGCTGGCGCCGGCGGTCAGCGTGACGCGCGCGCGTGTGTCGGAAGTGGTCGAGACCGTCACGGTCACCGGCACGCTGGTCGCGCGCAACGAAATTCTCGCGGGGCCGGAGATCGAGGGGCTGCGCATCGTCGAGATCCTCGTCGACGAAGGCGATCTCGTCGCCAAGGGCGCTGTTCTCGTGCGCCTGTCCCGCGACGTGCTCGACGCGCAGCTTGCGCAATCGGACGCCGCGCTGGCGCGCGCGGACGCCGCCATCGCGCAGGCGCAAAGCCAGATCGCGCAGGCGGAAGCCAACGCAAAGCTCGCCGAATCCGACCTCGAACGCACACAGGCGCTGGCGCGCAGCGGCAACAGCACGCAGGCGAGCCTCGACCAGCGGTCAGCGGCGCAGCGCGCCTCGTCCGCGCAGGCGCAGTCGGCGCGCGACGCCTTGCGCGCCGCCCATGCCGAGCGCAACAGCATCGAGGCGCAGCGGCGCGAGCTGATGGTGCGCATCTCGCGCACGGAGGTTCGCACGCCCGCCGCCGGCGTCGTCGCCCGCAAGAACGCCAAGCTCGGCGCCGTCGCGAGCGCGGTGGGCGAGCCGCTGTTCCGCATCATCGAGGACGGCGTGATCGAACTCGAGGGCGAAGCGCCCGAAGCGCGCCTTGGCGCGCTCGCGGCCGGCCAGACAGCGCTCGTGACCGTCGCGGATGGAACGAAGATACCGGGGAAGGTCCGCCTGGTGTCGCCTGAAGTCGATCGCGCCACGCGGCTTGGCCGCGTGCGAATCACGCTGTCGAAGTCCCAGGGCGTGCGCGTGGGCGCGTTCGCGCGCGCCGAAATCGAGATCAGGCGCGAGCGCTCCGTCACCGCGCCGGTGAGCGCGCTGACATGGGGCGTCGATGGCGCCAGCCTGCTCGTGGCCGAAAGCGGCCTTGTGCGCGGAGCGGCGCGTGTCGCTCGGGCATGTTGATGGAACGCGGGCGGAGATCCGCTCCGGCGTGAAGGAAGGCGACGAGATCGTCGTGCGCGCGGGCGCGTTTCTGCGCGACGGCGATTCCGTTCGCGCGGTGGAGGCTGTCGCCGAGGCCGCGCGATGAAGTGGAACATCTCCGCGTGGGCGATCCGCAACCCGATTCCCTCGATCCTGTTGTTCGTGGTTCTCGTCGCGCTCGGGCTGTTCTCGTTCTCGCGGCTGCCGATCACGCGCTTTCCCAACGTCGATATCCCGCTCATCACGATCACGGTGACGCAATCGGGCGCGGCGCCGTCGGAGCTTGAAACGCAGGTCACCAAGCGCGTCGAGGACGCCGTCGCCGGCGTCACCGGCGTCAAGCGCGTCATCTCCTCGATCTCGGACGGCCTGTCGCAGACGACCATCGAGTTCCGGCTGGAAGTGAACTCGGACCGCGCGCTCAACGACGTCAAGGACGCCGTCGCCAAGATCAGGCCCGACCTGCCGCGCACCATCGACGAGCCGGTCATCCAGCGGCTCGACATCGCGGGCCTGCCGATCCTCACCTATGCGGTGAGCGCGCCCAACATGTCGCTCGAACAGATTTCATGGTTCGTGGACGACGTTGCGGCCCGCGCGCTGCAGGGCGTGCGCGGCGTCGGCGCCGTGCAGCGCATCGGCGGCGTGGATCGCGAGATCAAGGTGCAGCTCGATCCCGACCGGATGCTTTCGCTCGGCGTCACGGCCGGCGAGGTCAGCCGGCAATTGCGCGCCACCAACGTCGACATCGGCGGCGGACGCGGCGAGGTCGCGGGGCAGGAACAGTCCATCCGCACGCTGGCGGGCGCGCGCACCGTGGAGGAAATCGGCGACACGGCGATTGCGCTCTCGGGCAATCGCCGCATCCGGCTGTCGGACATCGCGACGGTGTCGCGACGGCGCGGCCGAACAGCGCCGTTTCGCGCGCCTCGACGGACGGCCCGTGGTCGCCTTCGCCATCGTGCGCGCCAAGGGCGCGAGCGACGCCACCGTCATGGACCTCGTGTCGCGGCAAGGTCGAGGACATTCGCGCCAACCATCCCGGCGTGCGGGTCGATCTCATCGACAACGCGGTCAGCTACACGGTCGGCAATTATCACTCGGCGATGATGACGCTGCTGGAAGGCGCGCTGCTCTCCGTGATCGTGGTGCTGATCTTCCTGCGCGACTGGCGCGCCACCGCCATCACGGCGCTGGCGCTGCCGTTGTCGATCATTCCCACGTTCTTCGCGCTGGACGCCCTCGGCTTCTCGCTCAATCTCGTGAGCCTTCTGGCGGTGACGCTGGCGACAGGCATATTGGTGGACGATGCGATCGTCGAGATCGAGAACATCGTGCGCCACATGAACATGGGCAAGACCGCCTGGCGCGCTTCGCTGGAGGCCGCCGACGAGATCGGCCTCGCCGTCATCGCGATCACGTTCACGATCGTGGCGGTGTTCGCGCCGGTCAGCTTCATGGGCGGAATCGCCGGCCAGTACTTCAAGCAGTTCGGCCTCACGGTCGCCGTGGCGGTGATCTTCTCGCTGCTTGTCGCGCGTCTCATCACGCCATTGCTCGCGGCTTATTTCATGCGCACGCATCCGTTGAAGGAGCATCGCGAGGGGTTCATCCTGTCGAGCTATACGCGCTTCGTCGCGTGGTCCGTGCGGCATCGCTTCCTGACGATTCTCGCGGGCGGGCTCATCTTCTTCGGCTCGATCCAGGCGACGAAGCTGCTGCCGTCCGGCTTCCTGCCGGCCGAGGACGTTGCGCGTCTCGTCATGGCGGTGGAATTGCCGCCGGGCACGCGCGCCGAGGATACGATGCGCGCGGTCGACGACATCAGCGCGCGGCTGCGCCAGCGGCCCGAGATCAAGAGCGTGTTCGTCGACGGCGGGCGCGTCGGCCTTGGCGCGGCCGAGGTGCGCAAGGCGACGCTCGTCGTCGGCCTCGTCCACAAGAGCGAGCGCGAGCTCACGCAGCGTCAGGTGCGCAACGAAATCGGCCGCATCGTCGCGGACGTTCCGGACGTGCGCACATGGTTCCTCGACGAGAACGGCCAGCGCCAGCTCACGCTCGGCGTGCAGGGGGCGGACACCGCGCAGATCGAGCGGGTCGCGGCCCAGCTCGCCAGCCAGATGAAGCGCCTGCCGCTCATAACCAACGTGACGACGACAGCCGCGCTCGACCGGCCCGAGATCCGCCTGCGGCCGCGCACGGACCGCGCGGCGGAGCTGGGCGTCTCGACGCGACGCGCTTGCCGAAGCGATCCGCATCGCGACGCTCGGCGACATCGACGCGAACCTCGCCAAGTTCAACGCCGGCGATCGCCTCGTGCCGATTCGCGTTGCGCTGCAGCGCTCGGCGCGGGCCGACATGGACACGCTCGGCAACCTGCGCGTGGCGACGACGCGCGGCGGCTCCGTGCCCTTGTCGGCCGTCGCGGACATCGAGTTCGGCCAGGGGCCGGCGACGATCTCGCGCTTCGAACGGCAGCGCCGCGTTGCCGTGGAGGCCGATCTTGCGACCACCGACGCGCTCGGCGAGGCGCTCGCGGCGGTCTATGCGTTGCCCGCCGCGAAGGACCTTCCGCCGGGAATCCGCTTCACGGAATCCGGCGACGCGGAAGTCATGGGCGAAGTGTTCGCAGGCTTTGCGCAGGCGATGGGCGCAGGCCTCATGATGGTGCTCGTCGTGCTGATCCTGCTGTTTGGCAGCGTGCTGCAGCCGATCACGATCCTGCTGTCGCTGCCGCTCTCGATCGGCGGCGTGATCGCAGCTCTGCTGATCATGAATTATGCGATCTCCATGCCGGTGGTGATCGGCATCCTGATGCTCATGGGCATCGTCACCAAGAACGCGATCATGCTGGTCGATTTCGCGGTCGAGCGCATGGCGGTGGGCGTCGATCGCACGGAAGCGCTGGTGGACGCGGGGCGCAAGCGCGCGCGGCCCATCGTGATGACCACGATCGCCATGGGCGCGGGCATGATTCCGTCAGCGCTCGGCGTGGGCGATGGCGGTGAATTCCGCTCGCCCATGGCCGTGGGCGTGATCGGCGGTCTCATCGCCTCCACGATCCTCTCGCTCGTGTTCGTGCCGGCGATGTTCACGATCATGGACGATCTGGGCAAGCTCGCGTGGCGCTGGTTCTCGCGCTTCGTGGGGCCGCGGGACGAAGATCCCGTTGCCGTGCACTCCCACGCCGACAGGCCGGCGCAGTGAGCGCGGCGACAATCGCCGGCCGCTACGTCAGGCTGGAGCCTCTTGGGGCGAGCCACGCGAACGATGTCTATCAGGCGGTCTGCAATGCGAGCGGTTTCGAGCGCACCGCGTTCATGGTCGAGCCGCCGCCGCAGGACGGCGGCGCGCAAGGCGAATGGTTCATGAAGAAGGTCGGCTGGCCGGGGCGCACGTATTTTGCGTGCGTCGATCCGGGCAGCCGCCGCACCAATGGTTTCCTCGCCTACATGCGCGACGAGCCTGCGCACCGCAGCGTCGAGATCGGCGACGTGCTCTTCGGCGCGGGATTGCAGCGCACGCCGGCCGCCAGCGAGGCCGTGTATCTCCTGCTGCGCCATGCGTTCGAGGCGATGGGCTATCGCCGTGTCGAATGGAAATGCGACACGCGCAACGCAGCCTCCTACAGGGCCGCGGAGCGCTTCGGTTTCACCTTCGAAGGCGTGTTCCGCCAGCACATGATCATCCGCGGACAGAGCCGCGACAGCGCGTGGTTCTCGATGCTCGATCATGAATGGCCCGCGCGCAAGGCGACCTTCGATCGCTGGCTGTCGCCGGATAACTTCGACGCGGACGGCGTTCAGCGCATATCGCTTGCTAGCCTCACGAAGGCCTGACGCGCAGCACAAGCGTGCGCTTCCCTTGCTTGACAGCCGGCGCCACGCGCCTACCATGGATGAAAATAACCCATGGAGGAAACGCGATGCTCATCATCGACAACGAAACCGTGTCCAAAATCCTGTCCATGAAGGATTGCATCCGCGTTCAGGAGGAGGCGTTCAGGAAGATACCCGCAGGCGGCGCCATCCATCGGCCGCGCATCGACATGTACTTTCCATGCGAACGGCCCGACGGCTATTACCGCTGGGGTTCGATGGAGGGCGCGAACGACGGCTATTTCGCCATCCGCATGAAGTCCGACGTCATCACCTGGCCGGCCGAGCCCGATGGCGGCTGGACCGAGGACAAGCATTGCCGCGAGCCCGGCACGTATTGCGGCCTCATCTTCCTGTGCTCGACGCGTAACGCCGAACCGCTCGCGTTCATCAACGACGGCGTGTTGCAGCACATGCGCGTGGGCGGCGGCGCGGGCATCGGAACCAAATATCTCTCGCGCGAGGATTCGCATGTCGTCGGCATGCTCGGCTCGGGAGGCATGGCGCGCACGTTTCTCGAGGCGTTCTCGTGCGTGCGCGATATCCAGAAGTGCAAGATCTACAGCCCGACGCCCGCCAACCGCGAGAAATTCGCCGAGGAGATGCGCGCGAAACTGGGCATAGAAGTGGAGGTCTGCGACAACCCGCGCGACGTGATCCGCGGCGCCGACATCGTCTCCTCCGCCACCGACAGCATGAAGCCCGTCTACGATGCCGACTGGCTGGAGCCGGGCCAGCACGTCACCAACCTCGGCCGGCGCGAAATGCCAGACGCGGTTATGGGCAAGTTCGACGTCGTCATCCGTCAGGGAACAGCGGGCCTGCAGATGAAGCAGACCGAGCGCTTCCAGGCCGAGCGCGGGCTCTCGCCGGCGGCCTACATCGGCGGCAGCGTCGAGGAAATGAAGCGAATCCCCGAAAAGAATCCGCAGCCCGGCTTTGGCGGCGACAGCCCCGAGTTCATGGATCGCGGCAAGGGCGGCGACAAGCCCGACTTCGCGGACCTCATCACCGGCAAGGCGAAGGGGCGCACCAATCGCGACCAGATCACCTTCTACCGCAACGTCGGCAACCAGGGCCTGCAATTCTCGTCGGTCGGCGGCTGGGTGTACGAGGAAGCAAAGCGCCTGAAGGTCGCGCGCGAAATTCCAACCGAATGGTTCCTGCAGAACATCCGCGATTGAGGAGGCGTCGATGCTGACACGCGCGCGCGTATTCGCCCTTGCCGGCGCCTGCCTCGCGATGGGCGCCGCAGCGCCTTCACCCGTTGCGGCGCAGGACGTGGAGGCTTTCTACAAAGGCCGCCAGATGGCCCTGCTCATCGGCTTCGGGCCGGGCGGCTCGAATGACGTGTGGGGCCGCGCGATCGCGCGCCACATGGGCCGGCACATTCCGGGCAATCCGGGAATCGTGGCGCAGAACATGCCGGGCGCGGGCACGATGAAACTCGCGCTGCATCTCATGAGCGTCGCGCCGGCGGACGGTTCGACGTTCGGGCTGATCAGCCGTGGCATTCCGCTGGAGCCGCTGCTGGGCGACAGGAACACGCAGTTCGCGCCACAGAAGATGAGCTGGATCGGCAGTCCCGATCAGGACACCACGGTCTGCATCGCGCGCTCGGACGCGAAGGCGCAGACCATGGCCGACCTGCAGAAGGTCGAGATCACCATGGGCGGTTCGGGCTCGGGCGCCGACACGGCCGTGTACCCGGAGTTCTTCGCGCAATTCCTCGGCATGAAGTTTCGCACGGTGAAGGGGTATCCCGGCTCCAACGAAATCTTCCTGGCGATGGAGCGCGGAGAGGTCGACGGGCTGTGCGTCGCCTACGACGCGCTGGCGCGCCAGCGCATGTTCCAGGACAACAAGGTCAACATCCTCTTCCAGGCGGCGCTGAAGAAGGATCCGAAGATCAAGGGCGATCCGCCGCTGGTGCTGGCCGCCAACGACGATGCGAAGAAGAAGGACATCCTCGAATTCTTCCTCGCACGCGCCGCGCTCGGGCGCCCGCTCGTGGCGCCGCCCGCCGTGCCGAAGGAGAGGCTTGCCGCCCTGCGCAAGGCTTTCCTCGACACGATGCAGGATGCGACGTTCTCGGCGGAGGCGCAGAAGCTCGGGCTGTCGATCGATCCCATTTCAGGCGAGGAGCTCGCGGCGCTGATCGATCAGATATTCGGGACGCCGGAGGCCTCCGTCCGCCAGCTCGCCGAGATGCTCAAGAATTTCGGCAAGTGATCGGCGCCGCCGCGCGCCTCAGATGCGGCGCAGGGCGAGCGGGCGCGCCTTCGGGTCTCCAAGGCGCTGCCAGACGCCGTTGGCGTCGCGTTCGAGAATCATCTTGTGGCCCTTGCGCGCCTGCAGGGAAATGTGCCCCTGCCTGTCGATGGTCCAGGAGATCGGATCGAAGATGACGATGCCGTTGTCGCGGCAGGCGGGCGCGAGCTGCGCGCGGTAATAGCCGCTGCCGCGCGCCGTCTCGAACAGCGTCACCATGCACAGCGTGTCCTTGCCCTCCTCGCGCAGGACGGCGTAGCGGCCGGCGATCTCGCCGATGCGCGGGCTCGGGGCGGCGCGTTGAGGCTGCCTCTGCGGCTGGGCCTGACGCTGTTGCGAGGGCTGCGCCTGCGGGGCGGGGGCCGTCTGCTGAGCCAACACGATGGGCGCGTTCGCCTGGCCGATGTGCGCAGTGGGCTCGCCCTGCGCGTGCGCGGAGGCGGCGAAGCAACCAAGGAGGCACGCGGCGGCGAGCAGCGCATGGGGGCTATTCGCGTGCGCCTTGCGGGGCATGCGGACGAACGGGTTCATGACTCGGCTTCCCTCTCTTGCCCGGCGGCGGTCCGCACGGGCGGACGCTTCCACGGAGTCTCCGATACAGGCGTTAGAAGATCGTTGCCAGCGGCCCACGCGACGAGATTATCGACCACCAGGCGGCTCATGGCGTCGCGCGTATGCCGGGACGCCGAGCCCACATGCGGCAGCAGCACGACGTGGTCCATGGCGAGAAGTTCGGCGGGCACGCGCGGCTCGTCCGCGAACACGTCGAGCGCCGCAGTGAGAATACGTTTGTTCTGCAGGGCTTCTATGAGCGCCGCTTCGTCGACGATCGCGCCGCGGGCGATGTTCACGAGAATGCCGTCGGGCCCGAGCGCCTCCAGAACATCCCGGTCCACGATGTTGCGCGTCTGCGCGCCGCCGGGCGCGGCGATCATCAGGATGTCGCAGCGGCGGGCCATGTCGATGAGGCTGTCGCAATAGACATAAGGGACGGACGGGTCGGGCTTGCGGTTGTGATAGATGACCGTGACGCCGAACGCTTCGGCCCGGCGCGCGATCGCCTTGCCGATGCGTCCCAGGCCCAGCACGCCCATGGTGCGCTCGCGCAAAGAGGCGGTGGGTTCGAACTGGCCCTTGAGCCAGTTGCCGTCCCGCAGCCAGCGTTCGGCGCGGGAGAACTGGCGCACGGCGTTGAGCAGCAGCCCGAAGGCGGTGTCGGCGGTTTCTTCGGTGAGCACGTCGGGCGTGTTGGTGACGATCACGCCGTTGGCGGCGGCCCACGCCGCGTCGATGTTGTCGTAGCCGACGCCGAGGTTGGCGACGATCTCGAGCGCTGGAAGCTGGCTCATCAGCGCGCCGGTGACGGGCGCGCTGATGTCCTGGGTGAGGATAGGCACGCCTGTCGCGATGGCGCGCACGTCGCTTGCGATGGAGCGGAGCGCCGCGTCCCTGTCCTGCGCCTCGTAGAGGCGATGCACGCGGAAGCGCCCGTCCAGTTCGTCCTGGACGAGTTGCGGCAGCGGCGCAGGCATGAGGACGTCGATCATCCCGTCATCACCGCTTTTCGATGCCCGCCTTCTGGATCACGGACGACCACCGGGCGATGTCGTCGGTGAGCCGCTTGCCGATCTCCTCCGGCGAGCCGCCGCGCGTCTCGATGCCGAGCTCCAGCGCGCGCTTGCGCGTGTCGGGATCGGCGAGCACCTCGCGCATCGCCGCGTTCAGCGTGGCGATCACGTCCTTCGGCGTTTCGGCGCGCACGAAGAATGCGTTCCACGACACGACGTCGAAGCCGGGCACGCCGCCTTCGGCGACGGTTGGAATGTTGGGATGGGCTTCGGAGCGTTTCGGTCCCGAGCTTCCCAGCGCGCGCAGCTGGCCGCCGTCGATGTTGGAGCGCATCGAGGCGTAGGAGTTGACCATGACGTCGATGTCGCCATTCATCGTCGCCAGCATGAGGTCGGGCGTCGTCTTGAACGGCACGATCGCCGCGTCGATGCCCGCCTCGCTCTTGAAGAGCTGCGCCGACAGGTTCTGCGTGCTGCCGATCACCACCGTGCCGATGTTGAGCTTCCCGGGGTTCGCCTTGGCGAATTTCAGCAGGTCTTCCATCGACTTGTACGGCTTGTTCGAGCTCGTCGCGAAGATGAAGTCGAAGAAGCCCATGGACGAGACCGGCGCGAATTGCGCGACGGGATCGAACGCGAGCTTGTTGAACAGGCCGACGCTCACGGCGGTGCCGTTCGAGAACAGGGCGATCGTGTAGCCGTCCGCCGGTTCGCGCAGCACGTTCTGGGCCGCCTGGATGCCGCCGGCGGCGGGCACGTTCTCGATGATGAAGCGCTGGCCGAGCTTGTTACCGAGCTTCTCGCCGACGATGCGCGCGGTGATGTCCGCCACGCCGCCGGCGCCGAAGGGCACGATGACCTTCACGGGCTTGTCGGGATATTTCCCCTGGGCCATGGCCGGGCCGGACTGGGCCACAAGACCGAGCGCAGCGCCGGCGCCCGCGAGAGCGCCAATGAAGGCTCGTCTGTCGATGCGATTGAAAACAGATGAAAAACCCATGTTTCACTTCTCCTCTGGCGTCCGATTTCTGTGATCGGATGTCCTGTTTTATCCCCACTGGCTTCGGGCATGACGCGCCCGTCGTCAAGTTTAGCCCTGTCTCTCGCTGTCGTGCCAGCGCCCGAGCATAAGGCGCGACAGGAGCGAGAACAGGAGATAAATGGCGACGCCCGTGGCTGATACCAGAGCCAGAGCCGCGAACATGCGCGGAATGTTGAGGCGGTAGCCCGCCTCGACGATGCGGAAGGCGAGGCCCGCGCCCCGGCCCGCGGCGCCCGCCGCGATCTCCGCGACGATGGCGCCGATGAGGGCAAGGCCCCCGCCGATCCTCAGGCCGCCCAGAAAATAGGGCAGCGCCGAGGGCAGGCGCAGCAGGGCAAGCTCCTGCCATGGGGTCGCGCCATAGAGCTTGTAGAGTTCGACGAGATTCCGGTCGGCGGACCGCAGTCCGAGAACGGCGTTCGAGAGGATCGGGAAGAACGCGACGATGAAGGCGCAGACCAGCACCGCGGTCCCGGGTTCGAGATAGACGAGCAGCAGCGGCGCGATGGCGATGATCGGCGTCACCTGCAGGATGACGGCGATGGGAAACAGCGAGGCCTCGATGACGCGCCAGCGCGCGAACGCGAGCGCCAGCGCCAGGCCACCGGCGGTTGCGAGCAGCAGCGCGAGGAAGGTCGTGCGCACGGTCACCCACAGGGCTGTCGCCAGCACGCTCCAGTCGGCCACAAGCGTCGAGGCGATGAGGCTCGGCGCGGGCAGGATGTAGGGCGGGATCTCGCGCACGCGCACCAGCGCTTCCCAGGCGATCAGCAGCGCGGCGAAGACGAGCGCGGGGATGATGCGCTCGACGGGGCCGCGCTTGCGGGGCAGGGCGGGCGGCGGGTTTGTGTCGGGCGCGGTCATGACACGGGCTCTCCGGCGCTTGCGCGCTCGAGCGCAGCGGACGCATCGCGGCTGGCTTCCGCGAACGCGGCGGTGGCGCGCCACGCGGCGGTGCGCGGATAGGGCTGCGCCACCTCGAGCACTTCGGTGACGCGCCCCGGATGGCCGCCGAACACCGCGATGCGCGCCGACAGGTAGGCGCTCTCGAACACCGAATGGGTGACGAAGATGACGGTCGCCTTCAGTTCGCCCTGCAGGCGCAGCAGATCGTCGTTGAGACGGAAGCGCGTGATTTCATCGAGCGCGGCGAAGGGTTCGTCGAGCAGCAGAAGACTGGGGCGGGTCGCGAGCGCGCGGGCGATGGAGACGCGCATCTTCATGCCGCCGGACAATTCGCGCGGATAGGCGTGCGCGAAGCGCGTCAGGCCGACGAGTTCGAGCGAGGCGGCGATTTCGCCGGCGGCGTCGCGCCGCGACACGCCGCGCAGCCGCAGCGGCAGCCACACGTTGTCCTCGACGCTCGCCCACGGCATGAGCGTCGGCTCCTGAAACACGAAGCCTGTCTCCGGCCGCTTTCCGTCGCGCCAGCGCACGGCGCCCGCCGTCGGCTGCGCGAGGCCGGCGATGAGCCGCAGCGCCGTCGACTTGCCGCAGCCCGACGGCCCGAGCAGCGAGAGGAACTCGCCTTCCTTCACGGTGAGGTCGAGGCCGGCGAGGGCGGTCACGCCAGTCTCGAACGTCATGCCGACCTGATCGAGGGTGACGAGGGGCGCGCTGGCGGACGCGACTCCGGCGCCCGCGGGGCTGGTCATTTCTTCCTCAGGTCGAGGCCGACGCCCTTGTTGACGAATTGCGTCGTGTAGGCCTGCTTTATGTCGAGACCCGGCTTGATGACGCCGGACTTCACCATCTTGTCGTAGAAGCTGGCGACGCGCTCGTGCGTCATGGCGCCGATGCCGAGTTTCAACGCGTCTCCGGAATCGACGATGCCGTACTCCTTCATCTTCTCGATGGAGAAGGCGATCTGCGCGTCGGTCATTTCCGGATTCTCGCGCTTGATGAGCGCGTTGGCAGCCGTGTTGTCGCCGTACATGTAATTGTGCCAGCCGATGATGGAGGCGTCGACGAAGCGCTGCACGAGATCGGCGCGCTTCTCCACCGTATCGCGGCGCGCTTCGATCAGCGTCGAATAGGTGTCGAAGCCGAAGTCGGCGGCCAGGAAAATGTTGGGCCTGAACTTGCCGGCCTGTTCCACCGCGAAGGGCTCGGAGGTGAGATAGCCCTGCTGGATCGACTTCTTGTCGGCGATGAACGGCGCCGGGTTGAACGTGTATGGCTTGATGTTCTCCTCGCGGAAGCCGTACGCCGTGCGCAGCCACTGGAAGATGCCGGCGCGCGCTTCGGCGCCGATGAACGCGGTCGCCTTGCTCAGATCCTCGAACCTGTCGAAGCCCTGCCCGGGGTGCGACATGAGGATGAACGGGTCTTTCTGGAACATCGACGCGACGGCGACGACGGGGATCTTCTGCTCCAGCGCCGTGAACGAGGGGATCAGGTTCGCCGTCATGTAGAAGTCGACCTTGCCGGCGGCCAGCAGCATGCGATTGTTGGCCTGCGGGCCGCCCTGCATGATGCGCACGTCGAGGCCGTACTTCGCGTACGTGCCGTCGACCAGCGCCTGGTAATGCCCGCCGTGCTCGGCCTGCGCGAGCCAGTTGGTGGCGAAGGTGACGCGGTCGCGCGGTTGCGCGGGAGCCTGCGCCTGCGCCGGAAGGAGCGCGGCGCCCACAAGAACGGCGCCCGCTGCTGCAAGAATTCCCAAATGCTTCATAACGCCCCCTTGCGGCCGGTGCGGGCCCTCAGCGCCAAACAACAACGGTGCTGTTTTGGGGCTCAGCCGGTCATTAGGCAAGCGGCGCGCCACGGCGCGCCCCGGGGGCTGCTTGTGGCCGGGCTTGCGGCGGCCTAGCCTCGCGCCCGGCTCGATCAACAAGGGGGATTCGCCATGGCCGCGAATTGTTTCTGGACGGACCTCGCCTGGACCGACTTCCAGGCCCGCGACATGAGCCGGGTGATCGCCGTCCTGCCCGTCGCGGCCGTCGAGCAGCACGGGCCGCATCTGCCCACGGGCGTCGATTCCATGATCATGGACGGCTATCTCGCCCGCGCGCTGGAGCGGACGCCCGAGGATTTGCCGGTCCTGTTCCTGCCCGTCCAGCGCATCGGCGTCTCGGTGGAGCACGAGGCCTATCCGGGCACGCTGAGCCTGTCCTTCGAGACGGCGGCGCGGGCGTGGATCGAGATCGGCGCGAGCGTGCGCCGGGCCGGGTGCCGCAAGCTCGTCATCCTCAACTCGCACGGCGGCAACGTCGCCGTCATCGAGGCGGTCGCGCGCGAGTTGCGGGCGCGGCACGGGATGCTGGTGGTCGGCGCATCGTGGCATCGGTTCGGCTATCCCGATGGCCTGTTCACGCAGGACGAGCGCGCCCACGGCATTCACGCGGGCGACATCGAGACGTCGCTGATGATGGCGTTCGCTCCGCAGGCGGTGCGCGAGGAGGAGATCGCGGACTTTCCATCGGTGGGCGCGGAGATGGAGCGCAGCTTCGCGTGGCTCGGCGCGGTTCGGCCCATGGGTTTTGGCTGGATGGCGCAGGATCTGTCGGAAAGCGGCGCGATGGGCGACGCGAGCGCGGCGACGCCGCACAAGGGCGAGGCGGCCGCCGATTACGGCGCGACCGCCTTCATCGAATTGCTGCGCGACGTGGAGGCGTTCGATCTGGAGCGCCTCGCCGAGGGTCCGCTCGGCGAGGGGTGAAAGCGCGTCATGCCGGCGAAGGCCGGCATCCACGGCAGGCGGCAGCTGTCGGGCCGGCGGCTCACTCCGGATGCGCCGCCGTGGCCGGGATGCCGGGTGCGGCGGCAGCCGCAGCGCCGGCAAACCGGGCTACAAATTATAAATCTTCCACGACCAGTTCCACGTCTCGGTGATCGGCCGGCCCTGGCTGCGCAGGCGCGTCGTGATGCGCGTGTGGTCGTCGGGGGAAAGCTCCGCGTCGATCATCACGCGGAAGCCCTTGATGGCGGGGTTCGGCACGAGGAATTGCCGGATGAACTTCCCGCCGGTCACCTGCGTGTCCATCTGCACGAGGTTCGGCTCCTTGAGGAAATACTCCAACTCGCCGCCGGCGAAGTCGATCATGAAGCGGCGGCTGCCCTTGCGCCGCTCTTCCCCGGAGCCAAGGGCGTAGGCCGGCGCGGTGAACGTGTTGATGGTGCGACCCAGCCTGTGCAGGTTCGCCCCGTCGGTGAGCGCGCGCATGCGATAGGCGAAGGTGAACGGCTTGCCCGGTTCGATCACCCTGTTGGGAACGAACGCGACGATGGTGTTGTCGAACGTCTCGTCCTTGGTGGCGAGCTCGATCAGCTCTATGCGGCCCTCGCCCCAGTCGCCCTTCGGCTCGACCCAATAGCTGGGGCGCTGCTCGTAGGCGAGTTCGATATCCTGGTAGTGCTCGAAATTGCGGTCGCGCTGAATGAGGCCGAAGCCCTTCATGTTGTTGACCGGGTAATTGTGCACTTCCTGGATGAGCGGATTGCGCAGCGGCCGCCAGATGAATTCGTTCGACTCGGTCTGGATCAGCAGGCCGTCGGAATCGTGCAGCTCCGGGCGGAACTCGTCGTACTTGTTCGGCGCGTTCATGTGCCGGTCGTTCTCGCCCACGAAGAACATCGAGGTGAGCGGCGCCATGCCCAGCAGCGGCAGGGGCTGGCGCGGGAAGATCGTCGCCTCGACGTCGACGGGCGATTCGTCGCCCGGATGGAAGACGAACTTGAAGGCGCCCGAGACCGAGGGCGAATCGAGCAGCGCGTAGATGGTGATCGAATTGGAGCCCGCCGGCGGCGTGTCGATCCAGAACTCGCGGAAGAAGGGAAACTCCTCCTTGTTGTCGAGCAGGCCCGTGTTGAGCGCGAGGCCGCGCGCGGACAGGCCGTATTTCTGGTTGCGGCCCAGCCAGCGGAAATAGCTCGATCCCACGAACGAGAGCAGTTCGTCCGAACCGCGCGGGTCGTTGAGCGGGAAATGGATGCGGAAGCCCGCAAAGCCCATGTTCACGGGCAACGGCTTGTCGAAACGCACGGAGCCGTAGTCGAACAGCGACGCCGTGTAGGGCACGGGCGTGGGGATGCCGTCGCGGATCGTGTTGATCGTCACCGGCTTGGTGAACAGGTGCCCGAGATGGAAAAGCTGCAGCCGGAAGCGCCCGTTCGACGCGCCCAGCAGCGCCCGGTCAGGACGGAAGCGGATCTGCATCCAGGCGTCCCAGTCGAGCCGGGACAATTGCTCGGGCAGCGGCGGGACAGCGCCGTCATAGGGCGCCGCGCCGATCTCGCGGGCGCGCCGAACGACGTCGTCGTAGCTGAACGCGGGCTGGGGAGCGACGCGGGGGGCGGGCGCTGGCGCCTGCGCCTGGGCGAGGGCTTGCCCGGCGAGGCCGGGGAGAAGCGCGGCGGCGGCGACGCCACCGAGAAGCGAACGACGATCGATGTCCGACATGAAGGGCAGTTTCCGGGCGTTCAACGGCGGAATTCCGCCGCGCACTAGCAGGTAAACACGTTCGCGCGCCTCGGCAAGGCGCGGCCCCGGCAAGGCTTAACGCCGCGTTTGGCCCGGCGTGGGCGCGCCTGTGGGTCCGCGCAAGCCGTTTTTTTGGGGTCAGGGGAAAATAATGCTTGATCTGGGGGCGCGCATGCATACATTCCGCCTTGCCCAAATCGCACGTGCCTGTGGTCGTGTGTCGGTGGGCGGGGATCCGGACAAGAGGCCGGTTAACCGCTCGACAAAACCGGCAGCCGGAGGCGAACCGGCGAACCCCGCCAAACGGGGGACGCGACTTAAAGCAACGACGGACCGGGCTTTTTCGTCTCTGTCGGCCCCTCCAAAGGCCGGCGTACCGAAGAGGCTTGTCTCTCTTGCCGGGCGTGCGGACAGGGTTTCCCCTTTCCAAGCGATGGCCACCAAGGACCGGATCGGCGTCAGCCATTCCGGCTAGAGGTGTCCTACGGCGCTGCACCTGAACGTCTCCGCGCGGCCGATGTGATTCGGCGGCAAGGCGGCGCTCACGGCGGGTTTGCCCGAACGGTCGCGCATCCACAGCGCGGCGCCGCGAAGGTTCACCTGCCACCCATCTGGTTCTAAGTGCGCGGCCGGGGGGCCGCGACATGGGGGATGCCGCGATGACCGATCGCATCATGGAATTTCTTCGCCGACGCCGCGAGGACGGCCTCGACAACGGGCCCTTGCCTGGTCGTGGACCTCGACGTCGTGCGCGACAACTACACCGCCTTCGCAAAGGCTCTCCCCGACACGCGCGTGTTCTACGCCGTGAAGGCGAACCCGCAGCCGGAGGTGCTCGACCTTCTGGCGAAGCTCGGCTCCTGCTTCGACACGGCTTCCGTGGTCGAAATCCAGCAGGTGCTGGCGACCGGCTGCCCGCCGGACCGTCTGAGCTTCGGCAACACGATCAAGAAGGAGCGCGACATCGCGCGGGCCTATGAGCTCGGCGTGCGCCTCTTCGCGGTCGATTGCGAAACCGAGGTCGAGAAGGTCGCGCGCGCCGCGCCCGGCTCGAAGGTGTTCTGCCGCATTCTTTGCGACGGCGCGGGCGCCGAATGGCCCCTGTCGCGCAAGTTCGGCTGCGCGCCCGAGATGGCGACGAGCGTGCTCGAGCACGCGCACCGGCTCGGCCTCACGGCCTACGGCGTGTCCTTCCACGTCGGCTCGCAGCAGCGCAACCCGCGCATGTGGGATTCCGCGCTGCGCTCGTCGGCGACGATCTTCCGGGAGCTCGCGGAGCGGGGCATCCATCTCCAGATGGTGAACCTGGGCGGCGGTTTCCCGACGAAGTATCTGAAGGACGTGCCCGCCGTGAAGCAGTACGGCCAGGCGATCTTCCGTTCGCTGCGCAAGCATTTCGGCAACCGCATTCCCGAGACGATCATCGAACCGGGCCGCGGCATGGTCGGCAATGCAGGCGTCATCGAGGCGGAAGTGATCCTCGTGTCGAAGAAGTCGGCGGACGACAACGTGAAGTGGGTCTACCTCGACATCGGCAAGTTCAACGGACTGGCCGAGACCATGGACGAGATGATCCGCTATCCGATCCGCACGCCCTTCGACGGCGACGAGACGGAAGCGTGCGTGATCGCAGGCCCGACCTGCGATTCGGTGGACGTGCTGTACGAAAAGCAGCCGTATCACCTGCCGGTGAGCCTTGAGATCGGCGCGAAGGTGCTGATCGAAGGAACGGGAGCCTACACGACGACCTATTCGGCCGTCGGCTTCAACGGCTTCCCGCCGCTCGAGACTCACGTCATCTGAGCGGCCGAGCGACCGCGCGCGACCTGCGCGCGGTCCATCCCTTTCACCAAGACTTGTCCCGAACGGCCCCTTGCGGGGTGCGAGGGTCGCCTGACTGCCTCGATGGAGGGTCGGATGACCTCGATTGCTCGTGTTCGCTCGCTTGCAAGCGCTGACGCCCCGCGCGCCGTTGCGCCCTTCGCCGTTCTGCGCCCGCTGCGCGGAACGAACGAACTTGTCGCCGTGCGCCAGGAGATCGCCGCGGACGTTCCCGCGCGCGAGCGCCTGCTCGACGCGGCGTTCGGCGGCGAGCGCTTCCTCAAGACGAGCGAAGTCCTTCGCGCCGGCCGCCTGCCGGCGCGCGGGCTCTCGCTGTCGGCGATCCACAACGGCGAACTCGTCGGCACGGTGCGCCTCTGGCTCATCGACGCCGGCGGCAAGCCCGCGCTGCTGCTCGGGCCGCTGGCCGTGGCGCACAGCCATCGCTCGCTGGGCGTCGGCGGCGTGCTCATGCGCGAGGCCATCGCGCGCGCCGCGGCGCTGGGCCACGCGGCGATCATCCTCGTGGGCGATGCGCCTTACTACGAGCGCTTCGGCTTCAAGGCGTCGCTGACGCGCGGCCTCGACCTGCCCGGTCCGGTGGATCGCGAGCGCTTTCTGGCGCTGGAGCTTGCGGCGGGCGCGCTGGATGGCGCGCGCGGCATGATCATGGCCACGGGCGAGCGCGCCCAGCGTGCGCGCAAGCGGCCGGCCGCGCTCCGGCGCGCGGCGGCATGATGCGCGCGCAGGATTGACCTCAACGACGCGGTTTGGTTGATGGCCCGCGACTTGTTCGCGGGCCATTCGCTTGAGCCGCGCCTTGGATTTTCACGAACTGGAGACGACACATGACTGACTGGCCCGTGCATGGCCGCATCGATGGCCCGATCGTGATGATCGGCTTCGGCTCCATCGGCAAGGGAACCCTGCCGCTGATCGAACGCCACTTCGCGTTCGACAAGAAGCGCATGGTCATCGTCGATCCCAACGATTCCGATCGCGCGCTCGCGCAAAAGCATGGGGTGCGCTTCATCAAGGCCGCCGTCACGCGCGAGAACTATCGCGAACTGCTGACGCCGCTGCTCACCGAAGGCGGCGGGCGCGGCTTCTGCGTCAATCTCTCGGTCGACACCTCGTCGGTCGCGATCATGGAATTGTGCCGCGAGATCGGCGCTCTTTACATCGACACGGTCGCCGAGCCGTGGCCGGGCTTCTACTTCGACAAGAGCCTGAGCACCGAGCAGCGCACAAACTATGCGCTGCGCGAAGCGCGTGCTCGAAGCTCGCCGCCGCGCGCCCGGCGGTCCGACCGCCGTGTCGTGCTGCGGCGCCAATCCCGGCATGGTGTCGTGGTTCGTCAAGCGCGCGCTGCTGAACCTCGCCGCCGATCTTGGCGACACGCATCCCGACCCGCGCACGAAGGAGGAGTGGGCCAGGCTCGCGCAGCGCCTCGGCGTCAAGGGAATCCACATCGCCGAGCGCGACACCCAGCGCGTCGAAGAAGCCCAAGCCCATGCAGGTGTTCGTCAACACGTGGTCGGTCGAGGGCTTTCTTTCGGAAGGCGTGCAGCCGGCGGAACTGGGCTGGGGCACGCACGAGACCTGGACGCCCGAGAACGCGGGCGCGCATTCGACGGGCTGCGGCGCGGCGATCTATCTCAAGCAGCCGGGCGCCAACACGCGCGTGCGCTCGTGGACGCCGACGGCACAGGCGCAATACGGATTCCTCGTCACGCACAACGAGGCGATCTCGATCTCCGATTACCTCACCGTGCGCGACGACAAGGGCGAGGCCGTTTACCGGCCGACGTGCCATTACGCCTATCATCCGTGCAACGACGCGGTCCTGTCGCTGCATGAATTGTTCGGGCAGGCGGGCGTCGTGCAGGAGGAGCAGCACATCCTCGACGAGAACGAGATCGTCGACGGAATCGACGAACTCGGCGTGCTGCTCTTCGGCCACGGCAAGAACGCGTACTGGTATGGCTCGCAGCTCTCCATCGAGGAGACGCGGCGCATCGCGCCCTACCAGAACGCGACCGGCCTGCAGGTCACCTCCGCCGTGCTCGCGGGCATGGTGTGGGCGCTGGAGAATCCGGACGCGGGCATCGTCGAGGCCGACGATCTCGATTTCCGCCGCTGTCTCGAAGTGCAAATGCCGTATCTGGGACCGGTCGTGGGCGTCTACACGGACTGGACGCCGCTCGCGGGCCGTCCGGGCTTCTTCCCGGAGGATATCGACGAGAGCGATCCCTGGCAGTTCCGCAACATTCTCGTGCGCTCGGGCGACGCGCCGATACGGCGAAGCCGGACCTGAAGAAGGACTGAGCGAAGGGGCCCTGCGGGGCCCCTTTTCGTTCAGCCCTACAGCCAGCCCTTGCGGCGGAAGTAGATGAACGGAATGATCGCCGTGACGATCATCAGCACCAGCGCCAGCGGATAGCCGATGCCCCAGTCGAGTTCGGGCATGTGGCGGAAGTTCATGCCGTAGATCGAGGCCACGAGCGTGGGCGGCATCAGGCAGACGGACGCGATCGAGAAGATCTTGATGATCTGGTTCTGCTCGATGTTGATCAGGCCGAGCGTCGAATCGAGCAGGAACGACACTTTCGACGACAGGTAGGTCGAGTGATCGGCGAGCGAGGAAATGTCGCGCTGGATCGAGCGGATGCGCTGGCGCGTGTCCTTGATCGCCTTCTTGTTCGCGTCCTCGGTGACGGCGGTGTGATAGGTGAGCACGCGCGTCATGCTGACGAGGCTTTCGCGCACCATCGAGAGCACGTCGCCTTCGCGGGCGATCTCGACCAGCACGCTCTGGAAGTCGCGCGCCTTGCGGGCGACGTTCGGGTTGTGGAAGACCTCGCGCGAGATGTTGTCGATCTTGGCGCCGACGCGCTCCAGCGCGTCCGCGATCCGGTCGATGAGGGCTTCCAGCAGGCCGAGCATGATCTGCTCGCCGGACCAGACGTTGAGCGCGCCGGGGCGCTGGGCGCGGGTCGAGAAGGTCAGGAACGGGCGCGGCTCGGCGAAGCGCACGGTGACGAGGATCTGGCCCTTCAGCACGAAGGTGACGGGCGTGAGCAGCGGCGATTCGGTGTCGAGCTGCGCCAGCCCGGCCATGGTCATGAACTCGCCGCCGTCCTCGTTGTAGAGGCGCGAGGAGACCTCGATCTCTTCCATCTCCTCGCGGGTGGGGATGGAGACGCCGACGATCTTCTCGACGAACCGGTCTTCCTCGGCCGTGGGGTTGAGGAGGTCGATCCACAGGATCTGGCCCGCGGGCAGGACAGGCTCGCTGTCCCCCGAGACCGTCAGGTCGAAGGGGGCGAGGCATTCGTTCTCGCGGGTGTAGATGCGCAGCATGCGGCGATCCTGATCGAATCTTCGGCGCCGTCGGGTTCCCCGACTGCGTGGCAGCATCGGCGCGGCAGGTCAACGGCAAAGTCGCGGCGCGGACGGCGCATTTTCCCTGTCCGCAGCCGCCCGGCATCGCATCGAAGGGGTCCCTTCGGCCTTGCTTTGGCCGGGATTCGTGTATCAATCTGCGACCCATGATCCGTGGCCTGAAGAGACGATCCGGCGCCCTGCCGTCCGCCTTCCTGCTCGCCTGCGCCATGCTGGCGGGCTCAGCGGCGCCGGCGCTCGCCCATCCGCACGTGTTCGTGGCGGTGAAGAGCGTCATCGTCTTCGCTCCCGACGGCCGCGTGAGCGCCATTCGCCATTCCTGGACGTTCGACGACATGTATTCCGCCTTCGCGATCCAGGGGCTCGGCGGGCCGGGCGGCAAGCCGTCGGCGGACGAGCTCAACGCGCTCGCCAAGGTGAACGTCGAGCAGCTGGAGGAGACCGGCTATTTCACCTCCGCGCGGGCCGGCGGGCGGCGCATGGAATTCGGCGCGGCCACTGATTACCGCATCACCATGGATGAAAAGCGCAATCTCACCCTGCATTTCACCGCGCCCCTGAAGGAGCCGGCGAGCGCCGGGCGCGCCTTCACCATGCAGGTGTTCGATCCGACCTATTACGTGGCTTTCGATCTCGAGAAGAAGACGCCGGTGACGATGGCGTCGGCGCCCGCGGGTTGTTCGCTCAACATCATGGAGCCGCCGCCGCTCGCGCCCGAATACCAGTCGAGGCTGAACGATTCGATGGGCACGAACGTCTCGCCCGGAGCTGACTTCGGCATCAAGCTCGCCGCACGGGTGGTTGTGGCATGTCCCTGAAGCAGGGCGATCGGGACCGGGCGGCTTGCTCGAGAGCGGCTTCGCGCGCGTGGGACTTGCGCTGCTCGCCGTGACAGGCGCGCTGGTTGTCCTGACGCTGGCCGACGCCGCGGCCCACGACATGCTGGCGCAGGCCGCCCCGCGCAATCCCTTCGATGTCGGCGTGCGCGAGGGCTCCGGCCCGCCGCCCGCGCAGGGGATTTCGGCGTGGATATTGTCGCAGCAGATCCGCTTCGAGCGAATGCTCAGCGGCGCCGTGCGGGCGATCAAGTCGGACGCCTCGGCGTTCTGGACCCTGCTCGGGATTTCGTTCGCCTATGGCGTGTTCCACGCGGCCGGGCCGGGGCACGGCAAGGCGGTGGTCGCCTCCTACATGCTCGCCAACGAGCGTTCGTTGCGGCGCGGCGTCGTCATCTCGATCATGGCGGCGCTCCTGCAGGGATTGGTCGCGGTGCTCATCGTCGGCATTCTCGCGGCGTTGCTCAACGCCACGTCGGCGCGCATGCGGCAGGCGGCGAACCTCGTCGAGATCGCCAGTTATGCGGGCCTCGCGCTCCTCGGCGCATGGCTCATCTGGCGCAAGGGCCGGGGCCTGCTCGCGGCGCTGGGCTTTGGCGCGGCGCACGCGCACGTCCATGACGCAAAACCCGCGCAGGCTCATGCCGCGCACGATCACGCCGCGCACGGCCACGCGCATCACGATCACGGCGAATGGGCGCAAGCGCACGCCCATCACGACCACGCGCATCACGATCATTCTCATCACGATCACGCGCATCATGACCATGGGCGGTCATGATCATGCGCACGCACACGCGAAGTCTTCCGGCCGCGCCGCACGTGCATGACGAGCATTGCGGGCATTTCCATGCGCCCTCGCCGGACATGCTGACGGACCGGAACTTCTCGTGGAAGACCGCGATCCTCACCGTGTTCGCGGCCGGCGCGCGGCCGTGTTCGGGCGCGATCCTCGTGCTGGTGTTCGCGCTGGCGCAGGGCATTTTCATTGCGGGCGTCGCCGCGACGTTCGCGATGTCCGCCGGCACGGCGATCACCACCGGCGCGCTGGCCTCCATCGCCGTGCTGGCGAAAGGGCTCGCCGTGCGCTTCCTCGGCGAGGGCTCCGATCGCGGCGTGCTCGCCGTGCGCGCGTTCGAACTCGTGGCGGCGATTCTCGTCTTCATGCTCGGCGCGAGCCTGCTGATGGGCTCGCTCGCGGGCCGCGTGACGTCCGCCTGACCTAAAGCCCCGCAGCGCCGCCGTCCGCGCGCGGATCGTGCGCGCCGCGAATGCGCCCGTCCTTGCGCCGGATCAGAATCCCCGCGTGCCCGAAGGCGTCGTCGTATTCGCCCGCCCTTTCCACCTCGTGGCCCGCGCGGGCCAGCGCCCGCAGCAGCGAGGCGTCGAAACGGTCCTCCAGCGTGAGCACTGAAGTCTCGCCAACCTGCGCGAGCGCCAGGCGCGGCGCGTCCACCGCCGCGTCGGGCGCCATGCCGGCCCGCACGCGCGCGAAGATCTGCGCCTGCACCTGAGGGCCGGCGTTCCCGCCCGTCGCGCCGAACACGGCGATCCCGCCGTCATCGAAGACGGCGAGCGGCGCGTTCAGCGTGTTGAACGGACGCCGCCCGGGATGCAGCGCGTGCACGGATTTTTCGTCGAGCGAGAACGGCAATTCCGCGATTGTTCATCAGCACGCCGGTCGAGGGCAGCACGCAACCCGAGCCCCATTCTCCGCAAAGCGATTGCGCGCAGGACACCGCAAGTCCGGACGCGTCGACGGCGCCCATCCACACGCCTTCGTCGGATTGCGCGGCGGGCGAGGAGAGCGCCGCGCGCGACATGGAGATCGCCTGCGCCTCGCGTTCGAGCGCGTCCGCCGCGAGCCAGCGTTCCGGGTCGCTGGTTGGCCAGCGGAAATCCGCGCACTCGCCCTCGCGCACGGCGAAGGCGCGCCTGCCCGCCTCGACGATCGCATGGGCGTGCTCGAACGTGTCGGGACGCGCGGCGTCGAGGCGCTCCAGCACGCCCAGGATCATCAGGCTCGCGAGCCCCTGCGAGGGCGGCGGCGCGTTGTACACAACAGCGTCGCGCAGCCGCACGCTGTAGGGATCGCGCCAGCGCGCGTCCTGCGCCCTGAAATCCTCGCGGACGATCGGCGCGCCGATGCGCGCGAGGTCGCCGGCCATCTCGCGGGCGATGTCGCCGCGATAAAAATCCATGAGCCCGGAATGGGCGAGGTGGGCCAGCGTTTCGGCGAGCTTGTCCTGGCGCCGCATGTCGCCCTGCTTCGAGCGCCTCCCCGTTCGGCAGGAACGCGGCGGCGAAGCCCGGCGCGTCCTTCAGGTCATCGCCCTGTGCGGCGCGCGCCTCGCTGGCGGACACGGGCGCGCCCTCGCGGGCGAGGCGGATTGGCGTCGCGCAGGAGGTCGGCAAGCGGCAGGCGGCCGCCCCGCGCGCGGGAGAATTCGAGCGCCTGCGCCCAGCCCGCGACGGCGCCCGGCACGGTGAGCGCGGCCAGCGCGCCGTGCGCCGGAATCGTCTTCTCGTGCCCATTCTTGAAATAGCGGCGGATTGTCGCCTGCGCCCCGGCGGCGCCGAACGCCTCGAGGCAGCGGACCTTGCCGCCGGGCTCGCGAATGAGCCACAGGCCGTCGCCGCCCAGCCCGGTCCGGTGGGGGTAGACCACCGCAAGCGTCGCCGCCATGGCGATCGTCGCCTCCAGCGCGTCGCCGCCCTGGGCGAGGATGGACTGGCCGGCGGCGGTCGCCGCGCTGTGGGGCGCGGCGAGCGCGGCGAAGGCGAATTCGGGCGTCGAGGACATGGTCGGGGACATGATCGAGGGCATGGGGCCTGTCTGGCTGGGGGCGGCCGGCGCAGGGCTGCGAAAGCTTGCCGGCGGGCCCCCGCTGATATACGTCCTTGTCCGCGCCCCGCACAGGGGCGTTCGGATCGTGCGGCGATCGTCCGGGACGGAGAGTCACTTGGCCGAAAAGAAGCCCATCAACTGGCAGAACGTCACCACCGTGTTCAGCGTCGCCATTCTGGTCGGCACGGAGCTGATCGCCCTGACGTGGGCTGCGGCGTGGGCGCTGGGCGGGCTCTTCGACCTGCCGGGCATCTTCCGCATCGGCATCGAGGTCGTCGGCGTGCTGCTGGGCGTCTACGGGCTCTACCATTTCGTGCGCGCGGCGCTGAAGGTCGAGCCGCTGCGCGGCTAGGCGCGGCCCTTTTCCAGAGCCATCAGGATCTTTTCAGGCGTCGCCGGCGCGTTGGGTAGCGACGACTCGTCCGCGCCCGCCGCCGTCACGGCGTCGCGGATCGCCAGCCACACGGACATGGCCAGCATGAGCGGCGGCTCGCCCACGGCCTTCGAGCGGAAGATCGTTTCCTCGCGGTTGGGCGCGTTCTCCAGAATGTGCACGCGGAAGTCGGCCGGCGCGTCGCGGCTGCCGGGGATCTTGTAGGTGGACGGCGCGTGGGTGCGCAGGCGTCCCTCCTTGTCCCAGTACAATTCCTCCATCGTCAGCCAGCCCATGCCCTGCACGAAGCCGCCTTCGATCTGGCCCATGTCGAGCGCGGGATTGAGCGAGTCGCCGCAATCGTGGACGATGTCCGTGCGGAGGCAGCGCGTCTCGCCGGTGAGAAGATCGATCTCCACTTCGGAGGCCGCCGCGCCATACGCGAAATAATAGAAGGGGTGGCCCTTCAGCCGCGACTGGTCCCAGTGAATCTTCGGCGTCGAGTAAAAGCCCGACGCCGACAGCGACACGCGCTTCAGCCAGCAGGTGCGGGCGAGTTCGCCGAACGCCATGACGCGTTGCCCGACGTGACCTTTCCGTCGCGGAAGTCGATCGTGTCTTCCGGCACGCTCCATTCCCGCGCGGCGACCTGCGTCATGCGCGCGCGGATGGCGAGCGCGGCGTTGCGCGCGGCGGCGCCGTTGAGGTCTGAGCCAGAGGAGGCCGCCGTGGCCGACGTGTTCGGCACCTTGTCGGTGCGCGTCGACGTGGGCGTCACGAACGCCGCCGGCACGCCGAAGGTTTCGGCCACCACCTGCGCCACTTTCGTGTACAGGCCCTGGCCCATTTCCGTGCCGCCGTGGTTCGCCTGGATGGAGCCGTCCGTATAGACGTGCACGAGCGCGCCGCCCTGGTTGAGGCTCGGCATGTTGAAGCTGATGCCGAACATCACGGGCGCGGTGGCGAGCCCGCGCTTCATCCAGCGATTGCGCGCGTTGAACGCGGCGATCTCCTCGCGCCGCTGCGCGAGCGAAGCGTCGGCCGCGAGCTTTTCCATCAGCTCGGCGGCGATCATGTCGCTGACCGGCTGTTCGTAGGGCGTCGTCAGTCCGCGTTGCGGGCGAATAATAGTTCGCTCGCCGCACGGCGTCGCGATCGAGCTTCAGATGACGCGCGATCTGGTCGATGATCGCTTCGCCCACCAGCATGCCCTGCGGACCGCCGAAGCCGCGGAACGCGGTGTTCGACACGGTGTTCGTCTTGCAGCACAGGCCGATGGCTTCGACGTTGGGCGCGTAATAGCAATTGGTGACGTGGCAGATGGCGCGCGTCATCACCGAGGATGTGAGGTCCGCGACGTTGCCGCCGCGCGCGGCGAGCCGCACGCGCAGGGCCGTCATCGCGCCGTCGTCGTCGAAGGCGACCTCCCAGTCGGCGCGGAAGTCGTGACGCTTGCCCGTGACGATCATGTCGTCGTCGCGATCGAGCCGCAGCTTCACCGGGCGGCCGGTCTTGTGGGCGCAGACCGCGGCGATGGCGGCGATGATCGTCGGCTGGCTTTCCTTGCCGCCAAAGCCCCCGCCCATGCGGCGCACTTCCGCCGTCACGGCGGCCTGCGGCACGCCGAGCACGAGCGCCACGTGCTTCTGCACTTCGGTCGGGTGCTGGGTGGAGGACCACACGTGCCATTGGCCTTCGTCGAGCGGCGCGGCGATGGCGATGTTGGTCTCGAGATAGAAATGATCCTGCCCGCCGATGTCGAGGCCGCCGGTCAGCCGTCGCGCCGCCTTTGCGAGCGCGGCGTCGGGGTCGCCGTAGACGAGGCGCTGGGGCGCGGACGTCCAGCTCTCCGCCGCGATGGCGTCCGCGATGGAGAGGATCGCGGGCAGCGGCTCCCAGTCCACCTGCACGAGATCGGCGGCGCGTTTTGCCGCTTCATGGCTGGTCGCGACGACGGCGCCGACGGGGCAGCCGACATAGTCCGCGATCTCTTCGGCCAGCGCGGGCTCGCCATGGAAGATCGGGCCGACTTCGTTCTGGCCGGGAATGTCCGCCGCCGTGACGAAGGCGACGACTCCTGGAAGGGCGAGCGCGGCGGATGCGTCGAAGCCCCTGATCCGCGCTTTCGCGTGCGGCGATTTCACCAGCGCCGCGTGCAGGGCGCCCGCCGTCTCCGCCATGTCGTCGAGATAGATCGCGGCGCCCGTCACGTGCTGGCGCGCGCTGTCGTGCGCGAGGGGCTTTCCGACGACGTCGCGGCGATCGCTCATTCGGCGGCCTCGGCATTGGCGCCGCTGGCGGCGAGGAACCAGCGCTCGAACAGGTTCTGCGCGACGCGCATGCGGTAGGCCGCGCTCGCGCGGAAATCGTCGATGGGCGTGAAATCCTCGCGCAAAGCCTCAGCCGCCGCGGCGAACGCTTCGCGTGTGAGGGCCGCGCCATCCAGCGCCCGTTCGGCGCGGCGCGCGCGGGCGGGCGTCGCCGCCATGCCGCCGAAGGCGATGCGCGGTTGGGCGATCTTCTCGCCCTCGCGCACGAACGAGATCGCGCCGCAGACCGCCGATATGTCCTGGTCGAAGCGGCGCGAGACCTTGTCGACGCGCACGAAACGGCCGGGGCCGGGCAGCGGGACCACGATGCGGTCGATGAACTCGCCTGCCTCCAGCGCCGTCTTGCGGTAGCCGGTGAAGAATTCATCGAGCGCGATTTCGCGTTCGCCGCGCGCGCCGCCGATCACCACGCTTGCGCCGAGCGCGATGAGAATGGGCGGCGTGTCGCCGATGGGCGAGGCGTTGGCGAGGTTGCCGCCGATGGTGCCGAGCGTGCGGATCTGCCGCGAGCCCAGACGGCGCAGGAGCACGCCGATGCTCTCGTCGATGGCGGCAAGATGGGGCAGCGCGTCGGCATAGGTGACGGCGGCGCCGATGACGAGTTCGCCACGGCGTCTTTCAAGCTGCTTCAGTTCGCTCATCGCATTGAGCGAGATGAGCGAGGCCTGCCGCTGGCGCCGCTTGGTGACGTCGAGGCCGAGATCCGTGCCGCCCGCGAGAATGCGCGCGGAGGGATCGTTGCGCAGGGCGGCGGCGAGCTCGGCGCGCGACCGCGGCGCGACGAACCTGCCTTCAGGCGTCGCGCAGGCGAGCGGGTCTCCTGCGAGGATCGCGCGAAGGCGTTCGGCGATCTGCGGGGCAATGTCCGAATAGCGATCGGCGCGGGGCTGTCCAAGCGCGTCCTGCGCGGCCGCGACGATGGGGCGATAGCCGGTGCAGCGGCACAGGTTTCCCGCAATCGCGTCGTGCACGTCGTCGGTCGCGCCCGATTCGCCGTTGCGGAACGCCGCGAACAGCGACATCACGAAGCCCGGCGTGCAATAGCCGCACTGGCTGGCGTGGTGGGCGACCATGGCGGTCTGCACCGGGTGCAGCGCCTGCCCGTCGGCTATTCCCTCCACCGTCACGAGAAGACGGCCATGCAGCTGACCCACCATCATGATGCAGGCGTTCGCAGCGGACCATGTCAGTTCGCCGTCGCGCACATCGGCGATGGCGATTGTGCAGGCGCCGCAATCGCCCTCGGCGCAGCCCTCCTTCGTGCCGGTGAGGCGCCGCTGCGTGCGAAGCCATTGGAGAATCGTGAGGTCCGGCGCGGGGGAGACCGCGACCTCTTCGAGTCCGTTCAGAAGGAATTGCACCCGTGCGCTCATGGCGCTTCATGTAGGCAAGAAGCGGACCGCGGCAATTCCAGCTCCCGTGCTGAACGGACGAGACGAACCCGAAGGTTAAACTGAAAGCGCCCGCGCGAGGCGAAATAAAAAAGACCGGCCGATCAAGGGAGCAGGGCCCCGCCGACCGACCGGCCAATGAAATGAATTCCTGAAACTGATTCACCCGGACAATTGATTCCGGACAAGATCAAGCTGCCCGAAAGGCTGAGGCTTGGCAATACGTGAAAACCGGGGGCGGGGGGGTTAACCCCCGTTAGGCAAAGCTTATCTAAAATGCGCATGAACCGGATCGAGGAGCCGCCACTGCATACGGATGTCGCCGTCATCGGCGCCGGAGCGGCCGGAATCGCCGCCGCCCGCGCCTGCCGGGCTCGCACTCTCAACGTGCTGACCCTGGAGGCGCGCTCGCGCCCGGGCGGGCGCGCCTTCACCACGCTGGCGGAGGGCTGGCCTGTGGATCTGGGGTGCGGCTGGCTGCATTCGGCCGACCGCAATCCGCTCGTGCCGATCGCACGCGATCTCGGCTTCGAGGTGGACGAGCGCACGCCGCCATGGCGGGACACGAATGCGGCGCTCGGATTCGCGCGCGGCGAGCAGCGCGCCTTCCGCGCCGCGCAGGCGGCGTTCTACGAACGCCTTGAAGAGGCGGCGAAATCGCCCGGCGATCGTCCCGCCGCGGACCTGCTCGATCCGAACGAGCCGTGGAACCCGCTGATCGATGCGGTGTCGACCTATGTGAACGGCACGGAACTGGACCGGCTTTCGACGCGCGACTTCGTCAATTACGACGACACCGAGATCAACTTCCGCGTCGTGGAAGGCTATGGCGCGCTGTTCGCGCGTCTCGCCGCGGACACGCCCATCGTCTTCGATTGCGCCGCGCGCGTGATCGATCGCAGCGGCGCGCGCCTGCGCATCGAAACGGACAAGGGCGACGTGCACGCGCGCGCCGTCATCGTCACCGTGCCCACCGGCGTCATCGCGTCGGGCGCCTTGCGCTTTGCGCCGGACCTGCCGGAGAAGGTGGAGGCGTGCGGCGCTTTGCCGCTGGGAATCGCCAACAAGCTGTTCCTGGCGGTGAGCGGCGCGGAAGACCTGCCGGAGAACGCCCGCCTGTTCGGCGCGCGCGACCGCGTCGGCACGGGCGCCTATCATCTGCGCCCGTTCGACCGGCCGTTGATCGAGGGCTATTTCGGCGGCGCGCTGGCGCGCGAACTGGAGGCCGGCGGGCTCGCCGGGTTCGCCGACTTCGCCATCGGGGAAATCGCCGCCGCGCTGGGCTCTTCGTGGAAAAGCCGGCTGCGGCCGCTGTGCGTCAGCGCATGGGCGAGCGACCCGTTCGCGCTGGGCTCCTATTCGCATGCGCTGCCGGGCGAATGGGGGCGCAGGGCCGTGCTCGCGGAGCCCGTCGAGGAGCGGATATTCTTCGCGGGCGAGGCGACATCGCCGCATGATTTCTCCACCGCCCACGGCGCATGGGAAAGCGGCGAGCGGGCGGCGGACGAGGCGGCGCGCGCGCTCAGCGGGCCCTGACGATCCCCGACTCGATCAGGCGGCGATGGAAGCGCAGGATCGCCTCGCGGTCGGGGCACAACGCATAGGCGCCGTCGCAGGCGCGCATGAGGCGCGCGCGTTCGCGCCATGAATCGGGCATCGGCAGCCGCGCCTGTTCGAGGATCACAGCGCCCAGCCATGCGGAATCGAGCACGGCGACGTCGGGCAGCGCGGGCGGCGCGTAGTTCACGCCGTCGACGGCGTAATAGGTGACGAAGGCCGGCGATCCATCCGGCAGGCTCTTGTTGATGTCCTCGATGGACTGAGCGTCGAAGCCGAAGAAGTGACGCGTGGCGAGCGGATGATGATCGCCGTAATGCACGACGAGAAAACGCTCGGCGGGAAAGCGCGCGGCAAGCTCCTTCAGCAGCGCGGAATAGTCTTCCTTCGCCATCGCGAGGCGGCGCAGGTATTCGTGCATCTCGGGGTTCGTGCCGGGGCCGCCGCCACGCACGTCGCGCTCGGGCCAATAGGTCACGTCATAGGGCCAGTGAACCGACATGGTCTGCAGGTAGATGAAGAGCGGGTCCCTCGAGCCCTCGACGCGCCGGCCGATTTCGCCGAGCATGTTGGCGTAATAGAACGAGTCGCGCTCCATGGCGCTCGTCGCCTTCTGGTCGCGCGCGTCGAAAATCTGCCGCAGGCCGACGGTCTCGAAGAAACGCGCGGAGCCGAAGAATCCCTTGAGGTAGGGATAGAACATCATGTTCTGGTAGCCGCAGCGCGCAAGCACCGTCGGCAGCGCGTCGTCGATGCGTCCCGCCATGTAGATTTGCACGAACTGGCGGATGGAGCCGAAGAACCGGCTCGCCGCGCCCGTGAGCACGGAGAACTCGGTCAGCCATGACGCGCCGCCGTAGGTCTCGACGCGCAGCGCGTGGCTGCGTCCGTTGTGGGAGCGGAAGAAATCATCGAGCGCTCTGTCGTAGTCGAGGCCCTTCAGCGGGCCCGGCGGCGTCACCGATTCCTGGTGAATCAGGATGATGTGCGGCGGCCTGCCTTCGGGCGCGCAGGCTGGGCGCGGATCGAACGGCGCGAGAGCCGCCGATGCGCCGCGAGGCGCGGCTTCGATCAATTGCCCGCGCGCCAGCGTCTCCAGCGCTTCCGGCCAGGACGAATAGAACGACGACAGATTGCGGTCGGCCCATGTGTATTGCATCTGCTGCGGCCCGGCGTCGATGCGCGCGGCGAGAGCGCCCGCGGCGGCGAAGACGACGAACGCGGCGAGCGCATGGAGCCGTTTCACATTGGGCTGTTCGCGCAGCATGAGCGCGATCGGCGCGACGATCATGGCGAGGATCGCCAGCGCCGCGACGCTCGTGGCGAGCGGATGGGCGCTCGCGATGTCGCGAAGGGAAAAGCGCCAGAGCGCGGTGTCGAAGAGATCCCACGCATGCAGGATGAAATCGGTTCGCGCGCGCTTGATGTATGCAACCGACGCGACGAAGGCGACGAAGGCTGCGACGAGCGTCACTGAGAGCAGCGCGCGGCGCGTCAGCAGCGCGAAGCCCGCGCCAATCGCGGCGCTCACCGCCATGGCGTGCACGCCGGTGAGATAGCGATCGTTCAGGTAGATGTGGGCTGCGAGCGCCAGCGCGATCAGCAGCGCCAGCGCGCGCGCGACTTTCGGCGCGATCTTGCGCGGCTGTGCAAAGTCGTGGGCGGGCTTCACCGGAGCGTGCATTCAGGCCTTTCCGCAACCCGCCTCAATAAGGAGCGCGCCGCCTCGTCCTAGAATTCGACGACGGCGCGGATCGACTTGCCCTCGTGCATGAGGTCGAAGCCTTCGTTGATGCGCTCGAGCGGCAGCTTGTGGGTGATGAGGTCGTCGATGTTGATGCGCCCGTCCATGTACCAGTCGACGATGCGCGGCACGTCGGTGCGGCCGCGCGCGCCGCCGAAGGCGGTGCCCTTCCAGACGCGTCCGGTGACGAGCTGGAAGGGGCGCGTGCGCGATTTCCGCGCCCGAGCGGCGCGACGCCGATGATGATCGACTGGCCCCAGCCGCGGTGGCAGCGCTTCCAGCGCCTGGCGCATGACGGTGACGTTGCCGGTGCACGTCGAACGTGTAGTCGGCGCCGCCGCCGGTCAGGTCGACGAGATAGGGCACGAGGTCGCCGCCGACTTCCGACGGGTTGACGAAGTGCGTCATGCCGAACTTCTCGGCCATGGGCTTGCTTCGCCGGGTTGAGGTCGACGCCGACGATCTGCTCGGCGCCGACCATGCGCAGGCCCTGGATGACGTTGAGGCCGATGCCGCCGAGGCCGAACACGACGACGCGGCAGCCGGTCTCCGACCTTCGCGGTCCAGATCACCGCGCCGATGCCGGTGGTGACGCCGCAGCCGATGTAGCAGACCTTGTCGAAGGGCGCGTCCTGCGCGGATTTTCGCCAGCGCGATCTCGGGCACCACGATGTGGTTGGCGAAGGTGGACGTGCCCATGTAGTGCAGCACGGGCTCGCCTCGCAGCGTGAAGCGGCTGGTGCCGTCGGGCATCAGGCCCTTGCCCTGCGTGGCGCGGATCGGCGGTGCACAGGTTCGTCTTGCGCGACAGGCAGCTATTCGCACTGGCGGCATTCGGGCGTGTAGAGCGGGATGACGTGGTCGCCCTTCTTCAGCGGTCGTGACGCCCGGGCCGACGTCCACCACGACGCCCGCGCCCTCGTGGCCGAGGATGCAGGGGAAGAGCCCCTCGGGGTCCGCGCCCGGACAGCGTGTAGTCGTCGGTGTGGCAGATGCCCGTGGCCTTCACCTCGATGAGGACCTCGCCGGCCTTGCGGGCCTTCGAGGTCGATCTCGACGATTTCGCAGCGGCTTCTTGGCTGCGAAGGCGACGGCGGCGCGGGTCTTCATGGGCTTATCCTCCCGATTTCGTCCAAGCTATCGCGCGAACCGGTCCCGGCGTAAAGAGAGCGGCGCGGCGGTGGGGCGGTCCCTCCCGGCGCGTGGCCAGCGTCAGGGGAGCAGGCATGCGGGTTGCAGTGACATCGCCCTATTTCGATTTCTTTCCCGAACTGAAGGCGGAGCTGCGCGCCCGTTGGGGCGAGGTGAAGTTTCCGGCCGAAAAGCGCCGCCTCACCGAGGACGAGCTGATCGATTACCTGACGGGGTGCGAGGCCGCGATCATCGGACTCGACCGGTTCACGGACCGCGTCTGCGCCGCCTTGCCGGACCTGAAGATCGTGTCGCTGTGCTCGGCGGGCGTCGATCACATCGACCCGGCGATCCTCAAGCGGCACGGCAAGAAGATGTACTGGGCGGCCGGCATCAACAAGGTGACCGTCTCGGAGCTGGCCGTCTGCTACATGGTGTTCACCCTGCGGCGGCTGCATTTCTTCTCGTCCATCCTGCGGCGCGGCGAGTGGAAGGGGCCGATGGGCTTCGGCGCGGACCTGCGCGGCCGCACCGTCGGCATTCACGGCTGCGGCCACATCGGCAAGGAAGTCGTGAAGCTGCTGCAGCCCTATGGCGTGACGATCCTCGCCTGCGACCGCGTCGACTACTCGGATTTCTACGCGCAGTACGGCGTCGAGAAGGTCGACGCAGGACGAGCTGTGGGCGCGCTCGGACGTGCTGACCATCCACCTGTCGCTCAACGCGACGACGCGGCAACTGTACACGGGCGAGGTGCTCGACCAGCATGAAGCCGGGCGCCGTGCTGGTCAACGTGCGCGCGCGGCGGCATGGTGGACGAGCACGCGCTCAAGGCGCGCCTCGAAAGCGGCCACATCGCAGGGGCTGCGTTCGACGTGTTCGCGGTCGAGCCCGCCAACGGCAATCCGCTTCTCGACGTGCCGAACTTCTTCGCCTCGCCGCACATCGGCGCGACCACGCGGGAATCGTGGGAAGCGATGCTGCGCTCAGGCATGCGCGGCCTCGATGAGGCCTACGAGCCGCAGCCGGGCGTCTATCCGTTCGATTGAAGGGCCTGATGGCGCGCGCAGCGCGCGCCGCCTGTCGTGGATGGTCCGCCTTCGCGGACCATGACGGCAGGAAGGTCTGTGCCTTACCGCATCGGGCGCGGCAGCGGGACCGGGCGCTCGCCATTTTCCGGCAACGTCTCGAACATCACCTCGCGGTCCGCCGGCCAGCGCATGCGGTAGGCGAGGCGGATTTCCTTCGTCTCGTTCGGCGCGATGTCGAACGTCCAGCCGAGCACGCCGCGACGGCCTTCGACGGTCTTGTCGTTGGGGGGCGTCGTCGCCGGCAATTGCTCGATGGTGATGGCGCTGTTCTCGGAAATCGGAATGCGGTCGACGATGAACGCCTTGATCGGGAAGGGGTGCAGGTTCTGCACGGTCGTGCGGAACTCGCGCGTCTCCTGCTTGTTCGAGCCGAACCACGAAGGCTCGTTCTCCTTGCGGCTGACGGGCTTGCGCTCGATCTTCACGCGCTCGTCGGCGCCAAGGCCGATGCGCGTGGCGGCGCCGGGCGCGACCATGGCGATGCGCCCGCTGCCCACGAAGACGCCGTTGCGGTGGATCGCGACTTCGCCGGGCAGCAGCGGCGCCTCCTCCGCGTTGACGAAACCGGCTTCGAGATAGGCGGTCTGCTCGAAGGCGGGCGCGGCGCGGACCGACAGATCGGCGGCAACGCGCGCGAGCCGATGCGCAGCGAGCGCTCGCTGCCGTCGCCCGGCACGTCGATGCGGCCGGGGATGCGGAACACGGCTTCGTAGTCGCCGGCCTCGAGGACAGCCTCCTGCTCGACCGCGGCGCTCATGGGGGCGGGCGCGGGGGCGGACGTGACGCGCTGACGGGAAGCGGCGTCCATCTGCGCCGACATCTGCGGGCGCGCGCGCTCCATGGCCTGCACCTCGACGAAGGCGAGGCGCTCGGTGAACACCTCGGGCGCCTTCACGCCGCGGCCGGGCCGGGCGGTCGAGACGGCGATCTGGGCGCCGGTCCAGTCCTCCCCGGTGCGCTGGCGAACGATGGCGCGCCGCACCAGCTCCAGCTGGGCCTTCGCGCCCTTGTCGGTCGCCAGCCGCACGTCGTAGGCGGGCCGCCAGAACGCGCCGCGCACCTGATAGGTGATGGTGAGCCTGGCTTTGGCGGGCGCGGCGGTTTCGAGATCGACGATCAGGTCGCGCGCCGGCTGCGCGCCCGACGGGCCGCGGTTCGAGGCCTCGAGCGCACGGATCTGCTCCTCGATCTCGCGCGAGTTCGACGTTGGCGAGGCGGATGTCCTCGCCCACCTTGCCGAGTTCGCGACCGACCGCGTCGAACGCCTCGGACCATTTGGCGATGTCGAGCCCGCCGCCGAAGGCGCCGAGCTTGTCGGGACCGGCGTCGGCGAAGCGCTGCACCATGCCCCGGCGGCCCTCAAGGGCGCCGATGCGGGTCTTCACGCCTTCGGCGGACGCGCGCAGGTCTCTCAGGCGCTGCGCCGCGGATTCGGGCAGGGCCTGCGCCTGCGCGGGCGCCACGCGGGTCTGGGCGGAGCCGATCGACAGCGCCGCGGAGCCTTCGCCCTCGACGCGCAGCGAAGCGGGATCGAGCCCCATGGGCAGGCCGCGCAGGACGAGCGACGTCGCGCCGGCGGGCAGCTCGACCTCGACCAGCCGGGAGACGCGGGCGGAATCGGGATAGACCACGACCGCGTCGATGCGCGAGGGGGCCTCCAACTGGGCGGCAAGGGCGGGGCAGGCGGCGATGAGGGCGGCGGCCGCGGCGGCGCTGCGGAGGGCGGTGCACAGGTGCGTCGAGGGCATGTAAATCTCCGGAAGGATAGGCTATAGCGACGCAGGATTGCGCCCACATTGCGACGGCGCCGCAGGGGCCCGAAAAGGCGCTTTCATCGCTTGTGCGCCTGCCCTAAATCTGTCATGTTCGCGCGCCTTGAATAGGACAGCCTTGCTGACCATTTGGGCGAGGCTGGATGATCCGGGACGCCGCCGGGCTTTGGGATGGCGTTCATCCCGGCAATGGGCGCGCGGCTTGCATCTGGCGGGTCGGCCCGAACAGCAAAATGCGGGCGAACCGTGAGATAATCGATCGCATACCGATCTGGAGCGGGCGATGTACGCGTATGGGTGGATGAACGGCGGCAGATGCAAACGCCGGCTCCGAAAACGGAGCCCGGGCGCCTTTGCGCTCGCCAAAGCCTAAAGCCGCAAACGCCGAATTCACCCCAAGGCCCTGCATCGCCTGAACGTTCCCGGAGCTATTTTCATGACTGGCGTCTACGACCCGTCCCTGCCCGAAGCCCGCGGCCTCTTCGACCCCGCCCTCGAACGCGATTCCTGCGGCGTCGGCTTCGTCGCCGACATGAAGAACCGCAAGAGCCACGAGATCGTCGCAGCAGGGCCTGCAGATCCTGCTCAACCTCGATCATCGCGGCGCGGTCGGCGCCGATCCCGAAGCTGGGCGACGGCTGCGGCATTCTCGTGCAGATCCCGCATCGCGTTCTTCGCGAAGCGAGTGCGCGAAGCTCGGCATCGAGCTGCCGCAGCCGGGCGAGTACGGCGTCGGCCAGCTCTTCATGCCGCGCGACGCGGAGGGCTGCGCGCTCGAGATCGAGGAGATCGTCGAGCAGCGTGCATCGCGGACGAGGGCCTGACGCTTCTCGGCTGGCGCGACGTGCCGGTCGACAATTCGCGATCTCGGCGAGAGCCGTGAAGGCGACCGAGCCGGTGCATCCGCCAGATCTTCATCGGCCGCGGCCACGGCGTCGACCGACGAGGACGATTTCGAGCGCCGGCTCTATCGTCGCGCGCAAGGTCGATCTCGAACGCGATCTACGACGCTCGAAGGACGCCGCGCACCGCCGAGCTACTACCCCGTGTCGCTGTCCTGCCGCACGATCGTCTACAAGGGCATGGTGCTCGTCGCGCCAGCTCGGCGCCTATTACAAGGATCTGCAGCGACCCGCGCTTCGAGAGCGCGCTCGCGCTCGTGCACCAGCGCTTCGCGACCAACACCTTCCCGTCCTGGCAGCTCGCCCATCCCTATCGCATGGTCGCGCACAACGGCGAGATCAACACGCTGCGCGGCAACGTCAACTGGATGGCGGCGCGCCAGGCCTCGGTCGATTCGAAGCTGTTCGGCAACGACATCTCGAAGCTCTGGCCGATCTCCTACGAGGGCCAGTCGGACACCGCCTGCTTCGACAACGCGCTCGAGTTCCTCGTGCAGGGCGGCTATTCGCTCGCCCACGCGATGATGATGCTGATCCCCGAGGCCTGGGCCGGCAACCCGCTCATGGACGAGGAGCGCCGCGCCTTCTACGAATACCACGCCGCGCTGATGGAGCCGTGGGACGGCCCGGCCGCGATCGCGCTTCACCGACGGCCGCCAGATCGGCGCGACGCTCGACCGCAACGGCCTGCGCCCGGCGCGCTATCTCGTCACCGACGACGATCTCGTCGTGATGGCCTCGGAAATGGGCGTGCTGCCGATCCCGGAGGAGAAGATCGTCACCAAGTGGCGCCTGCAGCCGGGCAAGATGCTGCTCATCGATCTCGAACAGGGCCGCATCGTCTCCGACGAGGAGATCAAGCGCACGCTCGTCGACGCTCGCATCCCTACCAGGAATGGCTCGAGCGCACGCAGATCGTGCTCGAGGACCTGCGCCCGGTGGAGCCGCGCGCGGCGCGCACCGACGTGTCGCTGCTCGATCGCCAGCAGGCCTTCGGCTACACGCAGGAAGACCTGACGATGCTGCTCGCGCCGATGGCCGATCACCGGCCAGGAGGCGGTCGGCTCGATGGGCACGGACACGCCGATCTCGGCGCTCTCCAGACAAGTCGAAGCTGCTCTACACCTACTTCAAGCAGAACTTCGCGCAGGTGACGAACCCGCCGATCGACCCGATCCGCGAAGAGCTCGTCATGAGCCTCGTGTCGTTCATCGGGCCGCGGCCGAACATCTTCGACCTCGAAGGCAATTCGAAGCGCAAGCGCCTCGAGGTGCGCCAGCCGATCCTCACCAACGAGGACCTGGAGAAGATCCGCTGCATCGGCCATTTCGAGGATCGCTTCGACACCAAGACGCTCGACATCACCTATGCGTCCGAGCGCGGCGCCGACGGCGATGGAGGCGACGCTCGACCGGCTGTGCGAGCGCGCCGAGGCCGCCGTGCACGGCGGCTACAACATCATCATCCTGTCCGACCGGCTCGTCGGCCCCGACCGCATCGCGATCCCCGCGCTGCTCGCCACGGCGGCGGTGCATCACCACCTGATCCGCAAGGGCCTGCGCACGTCGGTCGGCCTCGTCGTCGAGACGGGCGAAGCGCGCGAGGTGCATCATTTCGCGCTGCCTCGCCGGCTACGGCGCGGAGGCGATCAACCCGTATCTCGCCTTCGAGACGCTCGCCGCGCATGGCGAAGCGAGTTCCCCGAGGAGGTCGACGACGACGAGGTCGTCAAGCGCTACATCAAGTCGGTCGACAAGGGCCTGCTGAAGGTGATGTCCAAGATGGGCATCTCGACCTACCAGTCCTATTGCGGCGCGCAGATCTTCGACGCGGTCGGTCTGCGCCAAGTCGTTCGTCGACCGCTACTTCATCGGCACGCATCGCGCGATCGAGCGGCGTCGGCCTGGCAGGAGGTCGCCGACGAGACGGTGCAGCGCCACGACGACGCGTTCGGCGACTCGCCGGTCTATCGCACCGCGCTCGACGTCGGCGGCGAATACGCCTACCGCATCCGCGGCGAGGCGCATGTCCTGGACGCCGCAGACGGTGTCGCTGCTGCAGCACGCGGTGCGCGGCAACGCGCAGGACAAGTATCGCGACTACGCGCAGCTCGTGAACGAGCAGGAGGAGCGTTTCCTCACCATCCGCGGCCTGTTCCGCATCCGGACCGCGGAGGAAGACGGCCGCACGCCCGTGCCGATCGACGAGGTCGAGTCGGCGGCCTCCATCGTGCGGCGCTTCTCGACCGGCGCCATGTCCTACGGCTCGATCTCGCGCGAGGCGCACACGACGCTCGCCATCGCGATGAACCGCATCGGCGGCAAGTCGAACACCGGCGAGGGCGGCGAGGAATCCGATCGCTTCAAGCCGATGCCGAACGGCGATTCCAAGCGCTCGGCGATCAAGCAGGTGGCCTCGGGCCGCTTCGGCGTGACGACGGAATACCTCGTCAACTCCGACATGATGCAGATCAAGATGGCGCAGGGCGCAAAGCCCGGCGAAGGCGGACAATTGCCCGGCCACAAGGTCGACGCGGTGATCGCCAAGGTGCGCCATTCGACGCCGGGCGTCGGCCTCATCTCGCCGCCGCCGCACCACGACATCTATTCGATCGAGGATCTGGCGCAGCTCATCTTCGACCTGAAGAACGTCAACCCGCGCGCCGCCGTGTCGGTGAAGCTCGTCTCCGAGGTCGGCGTCGGCACGGTCGCGGCCGGCGTCTCCAAGGGCGCGCGCCGACCACGTGACGATCTCGGGCTACGAGGGCGGCACGGGCGCCTCGCCGCTGACCTCGATCAAGCACGCGGGCAGCCCGTGGGAGATCGGCCTCGCCGAGACGCACCAGACGCTCGTCTACAACCGCCTGCGCTCGCGCATCGCGGTGCAGGTCGACGGCGGCCTGCGCACCGGCCGCGACGTGATCGTCGGCGCGCTGCTCGGCGCCGACGAGTTCGGCTTCGCCACCGCGCCGCTGATCGCGGCCGGCTGCATCATGATGCGCAAGTGCCACCTCAACACCTGCCCGGTGGGCGTGGCGACGCAGGACCCCGTGCTGCGCAAGCGTTTCATCGGCCAGCCCGAGCACGTCATCAACTTCTTCTTCTTCGTCGCCGAGGAAGTGCGCGAGTTGATGGCGAAGATGGGCTATCGCTCGTTCGATGAAATGATCGGGCAGATGCAGATGCTCGACAAGACGCAGGCCGTCGACCACTGGAAGGCGAAGGGCCTCGACTTCTCGGCGCTGTTCCACAAGCCGGAAGTTGCGCCCGCAGATCGACATCTTCCACACGCAGGCGCAGGACCACGGCCTCGAAAAGGTCATGGACCAGAAGCTGATCGCGCAGTCGCGCGCGGCGATCGAGAACAAGACGCCGGTTTCGATCAGCGGCTCGATCTGCAGCGTCGACCGCGCCACCGGCGCGATGCTGTCGGGCGAGATCGCCATGCGGTACGGCTACGAGGGCCTGCCGGACGACACCATCCGCGTGTCGCTCAAGGGCACGGCCGGGCAGAGCTTCGGCGCGTGGCTGGCGCGCGGCGTGACGCTCGAACTCGACGGCCAGGCCAACGATTACGTCGGCAAGGGCCTGTCGGGCGGGCGCATCATCATCCGTCCGCCGGTCGAAGCCACGAAGATCGTGCCGCACGAGTCGATCATCGTCGGCAACACGGTGCTCTACGGCGCGATCTCGGGCGAGTGCTATTTCCGCGGCGTCGCGGGCGAGCGCTTCGCGGTGCGCAACTCGGGCGCGATCGCCGTCGTCGAGGGCACGGGCGATCACGGCTGCGAGTACATGACCGGCGGCGTCGTCGTCGTGCTCGGCAAGACCGGGCCGCAACTTCGCGGCGGGCATGTCGGGCGGCATCGCCTACGTGCTCGACGAGGAAGGCAATTTCGAAACGCGCTGCAACCTCGCCATGGTCGAACTGGAATCGGTCGCCGAGGAGGAGGAGCTGAACCAGCGTCTCCACCACCAGGGCGGCGATCTGCAGATCCACGGCCGCGTGGACGTGATGAGCGACATGACGCGCTTCGACGCGGAGCGCCTGCATCAGCTCATCTCCAACCACGCGCGCTACACCGGATCGACGCGCGCCAAGGAGATCCTCGACAACTGGGATGTCCTACAAGGGCAAGTTCCGCAAGGTGATGCCGGTCGAATACCGGCGCGCCCTGAACGAGATGTTGCAGCAGCAGCCCGACGGCTGTTGCGGGGGAGTGATCGATGGGCAAGGTAACGGGCTTCCTCGAAATCGACCGGCAGGACCGCAAGTACGCGCCCGCCGCCGACCGCATTCGTCATTACAAGGAATTCGTCATTCCGCTGTCCGAGGCGGCGACGAAGGACCAGGCGGCGCGCTGCATGAACTGCGGCATTCCGTACTGTCACAACGGCTGTCCGGTGAACAACCAGATCCCGGACTGGAACGATCTCGTCTATCGCGGCGACTGGTCGGAGGCTGCGCGCAACCTCCACTCGACCAACAACTTCCCCGAGTTCACCGGGCGCATCTGCCCGGCGCCGTGCGAAGCCTCGTGCACGCTGAACCTCGAGGACACGCCGGTCACCATCAAGACCATCGAAGCCGCCATCGCCGACCGCGGCGTGGAAAGAGGGCTGGGTCAAGCCCGAGACGCCCGACGGACAAGACCGGCAAGAAGATCGCCGTCGTCGGCTCGGGCCCGGCGGGCCTCGCCTGCGCGCAGCAGCTCGCGCGCGCCGGCCATGACGTGCACGTGTTCGAGAAGAACGCCAAGGCCGGCGGCCTGCTGCGCTACGGCATTCCCGACTTCAAGATGGAGAAGCACCTGATCGACCGCCGCGTCGGCCAGATGACGGCCGAAGGCGTGACGTTCCACTACAACGTCAACGTCGGCGTCTCGATGCCGGTCGAAGAGCTCACGGCGCAATTACGACGCCGTCGTGCTGGCCGGCGGCGCGGAGAAGCCGCGCGATCTCGCCATTCCGGGGCGCGACCTGCAGGGCATCCATTTCGCGATGGACTTCCTGCCGCAGCAGAACCGCCGCGTCTCGCACGAGCCGGTCACCACCAACGAGCCGATCCTGGCCAGCGGCAAGCATGTCGTCGTCATCGGCGGCGGCGACACGGGTTCGGACTGCATCGGCACGTCGGTGCGCCAGGGCGCGCTGTCGGTGACGCAGCTCGAAATCATGCCGAAGCCTCCCGAGAAGGAGAACAAGCTCCTCACGTGGCCGGACTGGCCGCTGAAGATGCGCACGTCGTCGTCGCACCAGGAAGGCGCCGAGCGCGAGTTCGCCGTGAACACCGTCGAGTTCATCGGGCAGGGCCAGGTGAAGCAATTGCGCTGCGTGCGCGTGGACAACAAGTTCCAGCCGATCCCCGGCTCCGAGTTCGACATCAAGGCCGATCTCGTGCTGCTCGCCATGGGCTTCGTGTCGCCGATGCACGAGGGCATGATCAACAGCCTCGGCGTGAAGCTCGACCAGCGCGGCAACGTCGCCGCCGACACGCGTGCGCTACAAGTCGTCGACCGAGAAGGTGTTCGCCTGCGGCGACATGCGGCGCGGCCAGTCGCTCGTCGTGTGGGCCATCCGCGAAGGACGCCAGTGCGCGCGTTCGGTGGACGAGCACCTGATGGGCAAGACGCTCCTGCCGCGCTGATACGGCGCGGCGCCTCATGAAAAAGCCGGCCCCCTGGGCCGGCTTTTTTGTTTGGCTCTTCGCGAGGCGGCGCCCTACGCCTCCAGCGTCTCCAACTCCGCGATCATGCCCTCGATCATGCCGAGGCCGATCTGCCAGAAGCGGGGATCGCGCGCGTCGAGGCCGAAGGGCGCGAGCAGTTCCGTGTAGTGCTTCGATCCGCCCGCCGCCAGCAGCGCGAAATACTTGTCCTGGAAGCCTGACGCCGCGTTCTGGTAAACGCCGTAGAGCGAGTTCACGAGGCAATCGCCGAACGCGTATGCGTACACGTAGAACGGCGAATGCACGAAGTGCGGGATGTACGCCCAGTAGGTCTCGTATCCGGGACCGAGCCGGATCGCGGGGCCGAGGCTCTCGCCCTGCACGCTCATCCACAATTCGCTGATCTGGTCGGCGGTGAGCTCGCCTTCGCGGCGCTTCATGTGCAGCTTGCGCTCGAATGAATAGAACGCGATCTGCCGCACGACGGTGTTGAGCATGTCCTCCACCTTCGCGGCGAGCATCGCGCGCCGTTGCGCAGTCGGCGCGCTGGCGAGCAGCGAGCGGAAGGTCAGCATCTCGCCGAACACGGACGCAGTTTCGGCCAGCGTCAAAGGCGTCGGCGCCATGAGCGCGCCGTTGGGCGCGGCCAGAACCTGATGCACGCCGTGCCCCAGTTCGTGCGCGAGCGTCATCACGTCGCGCGGCTTGCCCTGGTAGTTGAGCATCACATAGGGGTGCACGGAGGGCACGGTCGGATGGGCGAAGGCGCCCGGCGCCTTGCCCGGCCGCACCGGCGCGTCGATCCAGCGATCGTCGAAGAAGCGGCGCGCGATGTCGGCCAGGCGCGGCGAGAAATCGCCATAGGCGGTCAGAACGAGGTCGCGCGCCTCCTCCCACTTGTAGGTGCGCGTGGGAACGTTCGGCAGCGGCGCGTTGCGGTTCCAGTGGTCGAGCGCGTCGCGTCCGAACCATTTCGCCTTCAGCTTGTAATAGCGATGGGACAGGCGCGGGTAGGCGTCGCGCACGGCGTCGACGAGCGCGTCGACCACCTCGCGCTCGACGCGGTTCGACAGATGGCGCGAGTCGGCCACGTCCTCGAAGCCGCGCCAGCGGTCGGAGATTTCCTTGTCCTTGGCGAGCGTGTTGGTGATGAGCGCGAACGTGCGCAGGTTCTTGCCCAGCGTCGCGCCGAGCGCGTCGGCGGCGGACTTGCGCACGTCCTCCGTGGGGTCCTGCATCAGGTTGAGAGTCGGCTCCAGCGTCAGCTCGCGGCCGTTCACGTCGAAGCGCATCGCCGAGATCGTCTCGTCGAACAGGCGGTTCCACGCGCTGCGCCCGGTGACGGACTTCTCGTGGAAGAGCTGCTCCAGCTTGTCGTCGAGCTGGTAGGGCTTTTCGCGGCGCACGTCCTCGATCCACGGCCGGTAATGGGCCAGCGGGCCGGACGCCATCGCGCGGTTGAGAACCTCGTCGTCGATGCGGTTGAGTTCGAGCGTGAAGAACAGCAGGTCGGAGGAGGCGTTGGTGATGCGCTCCTGCGCGTCGCCGTAGAATTTCGCCCGCGCCGGGTCGGTCGTGTCGCCGGAGTAGACGAGACCGGCGTAGGAGATGATGCGCCCGAGCAGGTCCTCGAGAGATTCATAGACGCGCACCGCCTCCACGAGCGCCTCGCTGGCGTCCGGCGCGGCGGCCATGGCGGCGAGCTTGCCGCGCCATTTTTCCGAAAATGCCCGGCATTCCCGCTCAGCCCGGGCGAGGTCCTGCCCATAGGCGGGCGCGTCCATCGAGGGGTACAGGTCGGCGAGATTCCACTCGGGCAGGGCGCCGAGGTCCACGCCGGGCGCCGCGCCTTGTGCAGCTGAAGGTGACACGTTGTAAAGCGGCGTGGTGAACCTGATGGTCATGGAGCCAACCGTGAACGGAGCTGGAAAAAAGATATGGGTCTGGCGATAACGCGGCGTGCAAGGTTTTGGCAAGGCGCTGTTCGCCGCAGAACAAGCGCGGCTGGCGGAACCCTGTAGGCGCGGAATAGTTTCTGTGATAAGTATTCGATGGGGCCGGGGATGAACGTCACGGCCGCGGGAGGATGAAAATGGCGAAGTTCAACGTCAACACGCACGGACGCCTTCAGGAATGGATCGCCCACGACAAGGGCTATTTCACCGACGAGGGCCTCGATTACGAGCTCACCCAGCATCAGCTTCTGACGAAGGCCGCGCCCGAGAAGTTCACGGCCGGCGCGAACGTCGTCGCCGACAATCTCGTGGGCGCCTACCAGACCTACGAGCAGGGACGCGAGGCGTCCATTTCCTGCGCGTGCCACTGGACCGTGAACATGGCGGCCTCCGCTGCGCACGGACGGCTCTGGGGCGAGGCGTACACCGTCTCGCCATGCGCGATCTTCGTGCCCGAATCCTCTTCGATCCGCAGGCCGGAAGATCTCGCCGGCGTCGACGTTCACGTCGGCTACCAGTCGGGCAGCCATTACACGACGATCCAGGCGCTCGAACAATTCATGAGCCCGGACGACGTGAAGCTGAAATTCGGCGGCGGGCCGTCCGACCGCGTCGACCAGTTGCTGAACGGCATCGCGCCGGCGGCGACCGTGTTCGGCATGCAGTACTACATCATGGAACAGCTCGGCTTCCGCAAGCTGGTGGACTGCACGTTCATGATCGCCGCGATGGTGCCGCCGGGCGTCGATCTCGGCGACGTGCGCAAGTACTTCAAGGGGCTGCGCCGGGCGCAGGCGGACATCGACCGCATGCACCAGGCCTACACGCATTATTACCTCAACGAGCTGCCCGAGCGGCACGCCAAGCTCGTGGATGTGCGGCGCTTCGGGCCGGGCGAGCGCATCGTGTTCGAGCCCTACACGCGCGAAATGTACGAGGCGACGAAGGACTGGGTCGAGGAACGCCACATCTTCCCGGCCGAGAAGACGGCGCCGACCGATTACGAGCAGGCGGTCGCGTTCGCCGCGGAATAGGCTTTCGTTCCCGCGACGACACCTGATGATTTTCAGGGGCGCCCGGTTTGCATCGGGCGTCCTTCCTGTTCATATGCGCTGATGTCCAGGAACACGACAGCTCAGGCCGAGCCTGCGGAGGCTCAGCTCCACGCGACGGGGTCCAATCCCCAGGCGCCGGAGTTTCGCGGCCCCACCGACAGGGTCGGGCACCTGTTGCGCCGCGCCTTCCAGGCGGCGCAGGAGAATTCGGCGCGGGTGTTCGCCGATCTCGGCCTCACGCCTCGCCAGGCGGCGGCCGTGTGGCAAATTCATCTGGGCGGCTCCATGTCGCAGCGCGAACTGGGCGAGGCGATCGGCATGGACGCGCCCAACGTGCACGGGCTCGTGCTGCGCCTGATCAAGGGCGGCTTCGTCACCCGGGCGCGCGACCCGGGCGATCCCCGCCGGATGCGCCTCACCCTCACGGACGAAGGCAAGACGATCGCGGTCGCCCTGCCGGAGCGGGCGCGCGCCTCCGAGGAGGCGACGCTGGCCGCGCTCTCGCCCAAGGACCGGGCCGTGCTGGTTCAATTGCTGGAAAAGCTGGTCGAGCCGCCCGCCGCGCGGGAAGAGCGCAAGATCACGCAGCCGGCGCGACTTAACCGCTCGTTTACCTAGCGTAGCCAAATTGTCCGGTGCGCCGGCCGTTCGGCGGCGGCATGGGACATTCATGAATTCGATCGTACTGATCGCCGACGACGATCCCGTCCAGCGGCGGCTCCTCGAGACAATGATTCGCCGCTTCGGCTTCGAAGCCGAAACCGTCGATGGCGGCGAGGCGGCGATCGCACGGCTCGAGGACGCGACCAGGCCTCCCGTCTCATTGCTCATTCTCGACCTCGTCATGCCCGATCTCGACGGCATGGGCGTGCTCACGAAGCTGCGCAAGCGCGGCGCCTCGACGCCCGTGATCGTGCAGACCGTGAACGGCTCGATCGAGGTCGTCGTCTCCGCCATGCGCGCGGGCGCGATCGACTTTGTCATCAAGCCCGTCGGCGCCGAGCGCCTGCTGGTGTCGGTGAAGAACGCGCTGAAGGCCGGCGCGCTCGAAGAGGAATTGCGCCGCGTCACGCGCCGCGCCTCCGGCGCTTTCTCGTTCAACGATCTCGCGACCGGCTCGCCGGAGATGGCGCGCGCCATCCGCCTTGGCGAGCGCGCGGCGAAATCGACGATTCCCGTGCTCATCGAAGGCGAGTCCGGCGTCGGCAAGGAATTGATGGCCCGCGCCATCCAGGGCGCGTCCGACCGCCGGTCGCGGCCGTTCGTCGCCGTCAATTGCGGGGCGCTGCCGCACAATCTCGTCGAGTCGCTCCTGTTCGGCCACGAGAAGGGCGCGTTCACGGGCGCGCTCGACAAGCATGCGGGCAAGTTCGTCGAGGCAAACGGCGGCACGCTGTTCCTCGATGAGGTGGGCGAGCTGCCGCTCGACACACAGGTCAAGATCCTGCGCGCCATTCAGGAAGGCGAGATCGATCCCGTCGGCGCGCGGCGTCCGGTAAAGGTCGACATCCGCATCATCTCGGCCACGAACCAGAACCTGATCGAGAAGGTGAAGCGCGGCGAGTTCCGCGAGGACCTGTATTACCGTCTCAACGTCTTTCCCGTCAGCGTGCCGCCGTTGCGTTCGCGACGCGAGGACATTCCCGAACTCGCGCGCCGGTTCGCCGCGCGCTTTGCGGCCGAAGAGAGCCGCCGCGTGCGTGGCCTCGCCGCCGAGGCGGTCGCGCTGTTGAGCGCCTATGACTGGCCGGGCAACGTGCGGCAGCTCGAGAACGCGGTGTTCCGCGCCGTCGTGCTCGCCGAGGGCGACGAGCTGACGATCGCGGAATTTCCGCAGATCGCCGCGCAGATGAAGGGCTTCGACGTGCGCGTGCCGAGCGCGCCGGCGCAGATCGCACAGACGATCGCCCATCCGCCGCGCGAGATCGTGCGCGTCGAGATGCGCGATCCCAACGTCGTGAAACTGCTCGACGAAAACGGCAACGTGCGCCGGCTCGAAAGCCTCGAGGCGGAAACAATCCGCTTCACGCTCGCCCATTATCGCGGCCAGATGTCGGAAGCCGCGCGGCGCCTCGGCATCGGGCGCTCGACGCTGTATCGCAAGATGAAGGATTACGGTCTGAGCGAAACCGGCGCGCAGGACGCCGTCGCCTGACGCGCGGACGGGCGGCTGCGCCACGATCCGCAGACTTTTGACTTGAGCCGGACGCTGGCGGGAGTATGCAAGGGTGCGCGTCCGCACTTGCGAATTCGCGGGAATACGGGAAGCTCGCAGGGTCATGAGAATCGCTTTCAAGCTCGCGCCAGCGTCCCTGGCCGTATTCGCCGCCCTACTGCTGGCTCCCGCCTCGGGCGAAGAGGCGCAGGAGCGGATCGGCGGCGCGCCCGGCCCGACCGCCATCCTCGAATCGACGCCTGCGGCCGAAGCATCGGCAGCAGCCGACGGCCGCGCCCCGCAGGTTCGTGAAGAGCCCGCCGCCGCGCCTGCGGAGACTGCGAAGTCCGGCGAGGCGCCGGACGCGGCGCCAGCCGTCCCCAGCGAAATTGCAGCCGATCCGGCGCCGTCGCAGCCGGCAGCCGAGGCCGCCATGCCGGCGGAGCCGCGCCCGGTCGCTGAAGGCGCCTCCGAAGGCGCCGGCGAAGCGGCTCGCGAAGCGTCGCGCGCGCTCGCAGAAGAAGCCGCGCCCGCCCAATCTCCTTCACCGGCGACCGCCGTCGCCGAACCCGACGCGGCGCCCGCGACGCTCGTCGAACAGGCGCCCGTCAACGAGGCTCCGCCGGCCATCGAGCAGGCCGCGCCGGCTGCGCCGCCCGAGGGGTCGGCCGGGCAACCGGCCCAAAGCGCCGGGCCCTCGCCGGCGGCCGCGCCGGATGGCGCCTCCGAGGCTTCGACCAAAACCATGGAGGCGGCCGCCCCGCCGCCGCCCTCGCCCTTGCAGGTCGCGCTCCGGGCCGCCGTGGAGCGGATCGAGGCGGCGCCTCTCGGCCGCGCCGCGCCGGGGCAGACGCCTGTCGCCGCGCTGCGCCGCGAGCGCGAGGCGATTGCGGCCTTCTACGAGGCGCGCGCGTTCTCGCCCCTGTGGATCGCGGGGGAAACTTTCAGTCCTGCGGCGCGCTCCGCGCTCGCCCGCATCGAGCGCGCCCGCGAGGACGGGCTCGATCTGTCCCAATATCCCGCGGCGCCGCTCGACGACTCATCGCCCGAGGCGATGGCGCGCGCCGACCTGGCGCTCTCGCAGGCCGTGGTCGGCTATGCGCGCCAGGCCAGCGGCGCGCGCGTCGAACCGCGCGCCATCGGCCTCATCACGGCGCGTCCCGAGGTTGCGGGCGTTGCGGAGGCGCTGGAGAAAGTCTCGGGCGCCGCTGAGGCCGGCGAGGCGCTCGCCGCGTTCAATCCGCCCCATCCGGGCTATCGCGCGCTGCGCGAGAAGCTCGTCGAACTGCGCCGCGAACGTCCTGCCGTCGCGGGCCAGCGCATTGCGCCCGGCCCGGTGCTGCGCGTGGGCATGAAGGACCCGCGCGTGCCGCTGGTGCGCGCGCGCTTTGGCATCGACGCGAGCGCGGACGGCAATGGCGGCGAACTCGTCTACGACACGCGCGTGGCGAGCGCCGTCGCCGATTTCCAGCGCGCGCATGGACTTCCCGCCAACGGCGCGCTGACGCCGCGCACCATCACGCTCCTGTCCGGCGGCGACCCGTCGCGGCTGGAAGGCGAGATCATCGCGAACATGGAGCGCTGGCGCTGGGCGCCGCGCGACATGGGCGAAACGCGCATCGAGGTGAACATTCCCGACTTCCGCGCCCGTCTCGTGCGCGACGGCAAGGTCGTGCATTCCATGCGCGTGATCGTCGGCAAGCCGGAGACGCCGACGCCCATCTTCTCCGACAAGATGGAGTTCATGGTCGTCAATCCGTCCTGGCACGTGCCGCAATCGATCATCCGCAAGCAGCTCGCGCAGGATCCGACCTATTATTCGCGCAACGGCTACGAGGTCGTGCGCCGCGGCGGCAACATGTTCGTGCGGCAGCCGCCGGGCGAGCGCAACGCGCTGGGCAACATCAAGTTCATGTTCCCCAACGATCACGCCGTCTACATGCACGACACGCCGAACCGGAACCTGTTCAACGCGTCCCGGCGCGCCTACAGCCATGGTTGCGTGCGCGTCGACCAGCCCTTCCGGTTCGCCGAGGCGCTGATCAAGGAGACGGGCTGGAGCGAGCAGCGGCTGCGCAGCGTCGTCGGCAAGGGGGAGCGCACGATCAAGCTCAACGAGAGCCTGCCGGTCCACCTCATGTATTTCACGGCTTACGTGGACGAGGAGGGCAAGATCCAGTTGCGGGAGGATCTCTATGGCCAGTCCCGCAAGCTCCAGTCGGCGCTCGGCGTTTGAGCGCCGTGGCCAATGTCAAGGTTAACGCCGGCGGGACGGTCCCGCCGCGCGTTCTCGACACAAAGACGCCATGATTGCCCGGCTTGGTGTCTCCAGCGTCTTTGTTCGGATGGGTGGCGAGGCGATTCGAGGCTTCCGGTTACGGCCTCTTAACGCTTCTCGGCAACAGTTCGCTCAGGTTAACGGCGGGTGCGTACCTCTCGCCGGAACCCTCGATGGGCCCGCAGGGCGGCGCCCAGGAAAGGTGAGTTGAGTTGCGAATATCGCGCCTTCCCAATCTGTCGTCCGGCTCCTTGCCCCATTTCTCTCTCGTGGGACGCGTCTTGCGTCGCGGTGTTCATTTCGTCTCCGGCCGCGCGTGCGCCCTTCCGCTGTGCGCCCTCGCCGTGATGGGGGCGATGACCCCCTCGTCCACGCAGACCGCGATCGCCAATGGCGACACGCGCACGCTCTATCTCCATCACGCCCACACGGGCGAGACGATCAGCGCCACGTTCCGCGTCAACGGCTCCTACGACCCGGCGGTCCTGTCGCAGCTCAATCATTTCCTGCGCGACTGGCGCAACGACGCAGTCGATCAAGATGGACCCGCGCCTGTTCGACGTCGTCTGGGAGACGCATCGCGGCGCCGGTTCGACCTCGCCCATCCGCATCAATTCGGCCTACCGCTCGCCGGAGACGAACGCGATGCTGCGCCGGCGCTCGCGCGGCGTGGCCAAGTATTCGCTAGCACACGCTCGGCCTCGCCATGGACATCCATGTGCCGGACGTGGGCACCGATCGCCTGCGCGAGACGGCGATCCGCATGCAGCGCGGCGGCGTCGGCTTCTATCCCTCGTCGGGTTTCGTGCATCTCGACGTCGGCAACGTGCGCGCCTGGCCGCGCATGCGCTACGACCAGCTCGCGCGCATCTTCCCCGACGGCAAGACCGTGCATATCGCCGCCGACGGGCGCACGCTGCCCGGCTACGAGGACGCGCGCGATCGAGCTCGCCGCCCGCAACGGCACGAGCGCGCCGACGCTGGCGCAGGTGCAGTCGAAGGGCTTCTTCGCCACCCTGTTCGGGTGGGAGGAGCCGGACGATTCCGCCGCCTCGGCGCCCGCCCGCCGCGCGCCCGCCGCGCAGACGCAGGTCGCCGCCTACGCGCCGCAGGAGCAGCCGCGGTCCGCGATCCTCGCCCGCGCCGAGGCGAACCGGCCGCGCGGCGAAACATTCGCCGGCCCATCGCCCTCCGCCCCGCAGGCGCCCGCGCCGCAGCAGGCCGCCGCCCAGCCGGCGGTTATCGCCGCCGCGCCCGGGCCGCTCGTGCCGATGCCGCCGCGCCGCCCCAACGAAACGGTCATGGCGGCGCTCGCGCCGGCCCCCGCTCCCGTCCTCGGCCCGCTGCCGCCGGCCCGTCCCACGGGCATCGACCGCGTCGCGGTCGCCTCCATCGCGCCCGCAACCGCGCCGCTGCCGCCCGCCCGCGAGGCGCGTTCGCCGGGGGCGGAGGTTGCAAGCCTGTTCGGCGGCGCGCCGGGCGGCAAGGTGCTCGGCACCCCCGGCCTGCCGGCCGTGATCACGGAAGGCGCCGCGCCCGTCGCCGCCGGCCTCATGTCCTACGCGCCGCATCCGCCCGCCGGGCGCGCCATTCCCCAGGCGCGCACCGCGCCCGTGGCGGCGCAACCTGTCGGCCTGCGGGCCGCGCGCAACCGCGCGCCCGCTCCGCTCACCCCCGCGCGTCTCGACCGCTCCAATTTCCTGGCCCTGACGTCGCCCGAAAGCATGCGAGACCGCTGCGCCCGCGAGCGCGCTGGGCGCGACCATCGGCGCCCTGCGCCCTGCTGGCCGCAAGGAAGCCCACGACCTCTTGTTCGGCGCGCCTCATGCCAACATCGTCGTGAGCGCGCTTACGCCCAAGGCAGTGATCCGCATGACGTCCCGCGCGTTTGTCATGGTGAGCTGACCGCTATGGTCGTCTCTCCCCAAGCAGCGCCCGCGATGCGGAGACTTCCATGATCATTCGGACACTCGCCTTCGGCGCCGGTCTGGCTGGGGCGGTCGCGGCCTCGCAATTGCCCGAATACGCGCAGCAGTACCGCCAGCGCCTTGGCGGCGCGATCGACGAAATCTCCCGCATCATGGCGGAGTTCGACGCCGACGCCGCGCGCCTCGGCCTGTCGCGCGAGCAGGGCATCGCGCGGCTCTCGGGCAATTCCGATCCGTTCGTCAGCCGATCGCGGCGCGCGCCTGCGCGAGGACAGCGCGCGGCTCGCGCGCCTGCAGCGCCAGTTCTCCTATCTGCAGACCGCGGGGCCGTTCGCGCGGGTCGCCATCATGGCGAGCGATCTCGATCCATCCATCGCGCGCCGAGCCTGGGGCAGTTTCGAGCCCGCCGTGCCCGTGACGATCGAGGGCGCGGCGCTCGGCGGCGCCGGATTCCTGGCCGGCTACGGCATGCTGCGATTCATCCTCTGGCCGGTGGGGCGCCGCCGCAAGCTGCGCGTCGAGGGAGCGCGCCGATGATCGCAAACGTTCTGTCCATCGCAGGCTCCGATCCCTCAGGCGGCGCGGGCGTGCAGGCGGACCTGAAGACGTTCAGCGCGCTGCGCTGCTACGGCATGGCGGTCCTCACCGCGCTCACGGCCCAGAACACGCGCGGCGTCACGGGCGTGCATGTGCCGCCCGGCCTCGTTCGTCGCGGCGCAGATCGACGCGATCTTCGCCGACGTGCGCGTCGACGCCGTCAAGATCGGGATGCTCGCGTCGGGCGAAATCGTCGAGGCGGTGGCGGGGCGGCTGCGCGCGCACCACGCGCGCAACATCGTGCTCGATCCGGTTCTCGTGGCGACGAGCGGGGATTCGCTCGGCGCGCCCGATGTCGTCGACGCCATGAAGCGGCATCTCATTCCGCTGGCGGACGTCATCACGCCCAATGTGCCCGAAGCGATGCGCCTTGCAGGCGCGAGCGCCGAACCGCAGGACGAAGCCGGCCTCGAAGCGCTGGCGCGCACGCTGCATGCATTGCGCGCGCGCGCCGTGCTGGTGAAGGGCGGGCATCTGTCGGGCAAGCATGCGCCCGACGTTCTGTTCGACGGCGCGCGCGCGTTCACGTTCACCGCGCCGCGCATCGACACGCGCAACACGCACGGCACCGGCTGCACGCTGTCGTCGGCGATCGCCGCGCACCTTGCGCGCGGGCGCGACCTCAAGGATTCCGTTGCGGCGGCGAAGGATTATCTCACCGGCGCGCTCGCCGCGAGCGGCGCGCTTTCCGTCGGCTCGGGCGAGGGCCATGGGCCTGTGCATCACTTCCACGATCTGTGGAGCTGATCAGGTCGCCGCTGCGATCGCCCGCGCCGCATCGGCGATGACGGCGTTGCGCTGGGCGAGATCGGCGTTCGCCTCCGCATAGAAGACGGTGACGATCAGCGGCGCTCGCCCCGGCGGCCAGACGATGGCGACGTCGTTGGTCGTGTTGTGCTCGCCCGTGCCGGTCTTGTCGCCGATGCGCCAGTCTTTCGGAAGCCCGCGCGCAGGCGCGCGTCGCCCGTCTTGTTGTCGATGAGCCATTGCACGAGCTGGCCGCGCGAGGCTTGCGAAAGCGCGTCGCCGACGAGCAGCTTCTGCATTGTGGCCGCCATCGCAAGCGGCGTCGTCGTGTCGCGCGGATCGCCCGGCGTCGCCTCGTTCAGTCCGGTTTCGATCCGGTCGGCGCGGGTGACGTCATCGCCGAGCAGGCGCACGAAATTCGTCAGCCCGGCAGGACCGCCGAAGCTGGCGAACAGCAGGTTGGCGGCGGTGTTGTCGCTCAGCGTGATCGCGGCGTCGCAGATCTGCGCAAGCGTCATGCCTTGCCCGACGTGCTTTTCCGTCACCGGCGAATAGGTGACGAGATCGCTCGCTCCATAGGACGACGCGCCGCGACAGGTTCTCCTGTCCCCGGTCCACGCGCCACAGCACGAAGGCCGCCGAGAGCAACTTGTGCGTGCTGCACATGGCGAAGCGCTCGCCGCCGCGCTGCGCGATCATTGCTTGCGTCGCCGTGTCCAGCACCGCGATTCCCAGACGCCCGCCGTGCCGCCTCTCAAGCGCGGCGAAGCGTTCGGCGAGCGCCGCCGTGGCGCCGCCGGTCTGCGCCCGCGCCGCGCCGCCCGCGACATGCGGCGAGCGACGTCAGCAGCAGGCGGCGCGACAGCAGGGCCATCGGAGCCTGCGCCTCAGAGGCTTTCGAACACCTGCACCATGCGCTTGCGCATGGCCGCGTCGGGCAGGCGCCCCATGCCGGCCTTCAGGTTGTCGGTCATGTATTCGGGCCGGTCGGTGCCGGGGATGACGGCGGTGACCGCCGGATTGCCGAGCAGCCACTTCAGGCCGAACTGCGCCCAGCTCGTCGCGTCGATTTCCTTCGCGATGTCGGGCAGCGGCTTGCCTGCGGTGGCCTTGAAGAAACGCGCCGCGGCCGAACGGCAGGTTGGTGAGCACCGCGCAGCCCGCGTCCTGCGCGGCCGGGATCAGCCGCTCGTCGGCGTTGCGGTCCACCATCGAATAATCGATCTGGAAGAAGTCGGGCTTCTCGCGCTTCACGATCGTCTCGACGGCGGCGTAGTCGCGCTCGAACGAGGACGAGATGCCGAGATATTTGCACAGGCCCTGCGCCTTCCATTCGCGCAGCAGCGCGAGGTCCTGATCGGGATTGCCCGGGATTGTGCAATTGCATGAGTTCGACCTTGTCGCACTTTCAGCGGCCGAACGAGCCTTTCATCTCCGCGATGGTGCGCTTCGCGATTGTTCACGCGCACCTTGGTGGCGAGGAAGATCTTGTCGCGCAGGCCCGTGGCGGCGAAGAGATCGCCAAGGCGAGCTTCCGCCTGTCCGTAGGAGGGCGCGGTGTCGACGAGCTTGCCGCCGCCCGGCGACGAGGGTCTTCAGCACCTCGGCGCGCATGTCGAACTTTTCCTTGTCGTTCTCGAAGTCGAAGATGATCGCCGTGCCGATGCCCACCGACGGCAGCATTTCGCCGGTGGAGGGAATCCTGCGGCGCGAGGAGGCCGGCCTGCGCGAAGGCGGGGAACGAGGGCGCGAGGGCGCTGGCGCCGGCGGCGCCGGCAAGCGCGAGCGCGTGGCGGCGCGAGATATCATGAACGCGTTCGTCATATGCGTGCTCCGTGCCTAAAGGGTGAGGGGATCAGGCGCGCTGCCCTGCGCGCTCTTGTTCGGCGTCGGGGGACGCGGCCTGCCTTCGCTCCTGCGCGCGGCCGAGCGCCAGCGCGACCGCCGCCCACACGATCATCAGCGGAACGGCCACGGCGGCGACGCCCGCCATGCCAAGGCCCAGCGAGCGAAGGCCGGTGAAGAACCAGCTGAACACGACGTCGCCGCCGCGCAGCACGGCGGTGTCGATGAGGTTCTTCGCCTTGTATTTTTCGTCGACGTGCACGGACGTGAAGAAGATTTCGCGCGCCGGATTGGAGAACGCGAAATTCGCGACGCGCTGCGCCACCTGGAAGACGACGATCACGCGCGAGCGCGGGCGCGAACGGCAAGCGCCACGAAGCCGGCGCCGAAGACGAGCGGCAGGATGGCGGCCGACGGGCCGGCGCCGATGCGCTTGACGATGCGTCCCGTCGCGAGGAATTGCAGCCCGAGCGTGAGCAGGTTCGCCGCCATGTCCATGCCGGCGAAGATGCGCGTGCGCGTCGCGGGATCGGGCGAGGCCGCGCGCACCACGTCGATCTGCATGAAGTAGAGGAACGTGCCGGCGAGCGAGAGCAGCGCGACCCACGCGGCGAGGCCCGCCAGGTAGGGCGAGCGCGCGATCATGAGGAAGCCGTCGAACACGCCGCCGCCCGTGCCTGGTCTGCGGCGCGTTGGCGTCCGGCGCGCCGGGCTGCGCGCTTCGCCGCCGGGCGCGCGGGCGCGGCCCGCTCCAGGCGGACGGCGCAGAAGACCGCGAGCTTCGAGCAGCACGGCGGCGACGAGCAGCAGGTTCACCGGGCCGAGGGCGCCCGCGAGCGCCGACCGTGACGGCCGGAGCCCAGCAGCGTGCCCGGCGGTGCCGCCGGCGGCGATGAAGCCGAACAGCCGCTTGCCCTGCTCGCGTGCGGTAGAGATCGGCCATGAACGACCAGAACACCGACACGGCGAAGAGGTTGAAGACGCTCACCCAGACGAAGAAGACGCGCGCCGTCTCGACGCGCCAGGCGTCGCTCTGCAGCAGCAGCCAGAAGATCGCCAGGTTGAAGATGAAGAAGCGATAGACCAGCGGAATGAAGCGCACCCGCGGCACGCGGGCGACGACCGCGCGCATAGATCGGCGCGACCACGAGCATGACGAAGAACGTCGCCGTGAACAGCCATTGCAGGAAATCCCGGCCGGCCGCCGCGCCCATTTCGTCGCGCAGCGGGCGCAGGATGAAGTACGAGGCGAGCAGGAAGAAGAAATAGGCGAAGGACCAGAGCAGGGCCCGGATTTCCTCCGGTTTTGCCTCCACGAGACGGGAGACCGCGCGTTCCAGCATATTCGTCACGTGGTTCTCCGGGCTCGTTCGCCTCACCGGTTTCCGTCTCGTCCGGCAACCAGGGTCCGGGGAGCGGTTGCGAGCCGTTTGCAAGCCCGACCGCATCATTGCCGAAACCGGGGCCGCCGCAAGTCCCTGCCACCGCCATTGTGCAGATAACGCCGTAAAAGGTTTTCAGGAGCCCCCAAGCGTTCTAAATAGCCTCCAACAGGGGTCACGCGGATGAACGAGCACGCAGCGATCGACAGGCCGGGGGCGGACGCCCGCCCGGTCGGCCATCCGCCGGTCGCCTTCGGCAAGGTGGGCGCGCTGATCGTCAATCTGGGCACCCCCGACGGGACCGATTACTGGTCCATGCGCCGCTACCTGAAGGAATTTCTCTCGGACCGCCGGGTCATCGAGACGCCGCGGCTGATCTGGTGGCCGCTGCTCAATTTCGTGATCCTGAGCACGCGCCCGAGCCGCAAGGGCCGCGACTACGACACGATCTGGAACAAGGAGCTCGACGAGGGGCCGCTGCGCACCATCACGCGCTCGCAGGCGCAAAAGCTCGCCCATTGGGTCGAGGGCGGCGGGCTCGGGCAGGTCAAGCGCCCGGTCGTGGTCGACTGGGCCATGCGCTACGGCAATCCCTCCATCGCCTCGCGGCTGGAGGCGCTGCAGAAACAGGGCTGCGAGCGCATCCTCGTGGTGCCGCTCTATCCGCACTACGCCGCGGCCACGTCCGCGACCGTGGCCGACAAGGCCTTCGACGCCCTGAAGACCATGCGCTGGCAGCCGGCCGTGCGCATCGCGCCGCCCTGGCATGACGATCCGGCCTACATCGACGCGCTGGCGCGCTCGACGAAGCGCCAGCTCGCCGCGCTCGACTTCGAGCCGGAGGTCGTGGTCGCGTCCTACCACGGCATTCCGCAGGATTATTTCGAGAAGGGCGACCCCTATCATTGCCATTGCGCGAAGACGACGCGGCTGCTGCGCGAGGCGCTCGGATGGAGCGCCGACCGGCTGATCATGACGTTCCAGTCGCGGTTCGGGCCGGCCGAATGGATCAAGCCCTACACCGACGAGACGCTCAAATCGCTGGCGGAGAAGGGCGTGAAGCGCATCGCCGTGACGATGCCGGGATTTACCGCGGATTGTCTCGAGACCATCGAGGAAATCGGCGTCGAGAACCGCGACATCTTCCTCGAGCACGGCGGCGAGAAGTTCGCCCGGCTCGACTGTCTCAACGACAGCGAGGAAGGCATGGCGGTGATCGAGGCTGTGGTCGCCAACGAACTCAAGGGCTGGATCTGACGGCTGCGAGGCGGGCGGATGAGCGGCTATTCCATCGTCACCACCACCGTCGATTCACAGGACGCGGCTGACCGGATCATCGCGTGCGTTCTCGACGCGAAGCTGGCGGCGTGCGTGCAGGTCATGCCCGTCGCCAGCCATTACGTGTGGCAAGGCGAACGGCGCAACGAGCCCGAACTGCTGCTGCAGATGAAGATCAAGACCGCGGACTGGGACGCGCTGTGCGAGGCGATCCGCGCCAGCCATCCCTACGACACGCCGGAGATCTTGCGCACGCCGGTGGAGGCCGGCGATGCGCGTTATCTGAAGTGGATTGACGACGTCACGCGCTGAGGCGCGTTGGGAGCGCGACGTCGTCTTCAAAAGGTCGTGGATGGTCGGCCTTCGCCGACCATGACGCCTGTTTGCGCGGCGGCCTACAGCACCACGACCCGCGCGCCGACGCGGGCGCGCTGGAAGAGGTCCGTCACGTCGTCGTTGAGCATGCGGATGCAGCCGGAGGAGACCGCCTGTCCGATGGTCCACGGCTCGTTGGTGCCGTGGATGCGGAACAGCGTGTCCTTCTTGCCCTGATAGAGATAGAGCGCGCGCGCGCCGAGCGGATTGTCGATTCCGCCTGCCATGAAACGCGGGAGATCAGGCCGGCGCTTCAGCATCGCGGAGGGCGGCGTCCAGCTCGGCCATGCGGCCTTGCGCCCCACCTGCGCGCGTCCGCGCCACCGGAAGCCCTCGCGGCCGACGCCGACGCCGTAGCGGATCGCATGACCGTTGCCGAGCGAGTAGTAGAGCGCGCGGCTGCGCGTATCGATGGTGATCGTCCCGGCGCCCTGGCGCGTGGGATCGGCGACCAGCACGCGCGTCGAGCTGCGATATTCGCGCTGGGGAGCGGCGTACCCGTCCGAGAAATAGTCGTTCGATCCCAGCGAGGCCGTCCGGATGCGCGTGTCGCGCGCATCCTGCGGCTCATAGGAGAACGGCCATTGCGCCGACGCGCCCGCCGTGGAGACGCCAAGGAGCATGAGAGCTGCAAGCACTGTGCGGATTGGTTTCATGACCAGCCCCTGCGTAACAAGCCCCCGCATGACGGCCCCTGCCGCTGCGAACTCGGGGCTTTTTTGTGACAGGGCCTGAACGGGAGCGGCGTGCGATTTGTTCCGCGCGGTTACTGCCGGGGCCAGCGAAAATCGTCGGCGCGTCCGGCGCGGCTTTCGGGCGGCATGGACTCGAGCGTTCCCTTGTCGCCGCCGCGCGCCGGGGCGGGGCGGGTGGCGAGTTCGCCGCCGGGCGAGAGCGAGTTCGCGGTGAGCGGTATGACGGGCCCGGCCGCCGGGCGCGAGGGCGCCGTGACGAGAGGGGCGGGGGCAGGGACGGGAATCGCGTTCTGCGGCGCGGCGGGGGCGGAGGGGTCGGTCGGCAGGCGCGCCTCTTGTGGACCAGGCTGGGCGCCAGGCTGGGGAGCGGGCGCGTCGGCGAACGTCGGCGCCGGCGTCGTGCGCTGGTCGATGAAGCGCTTCACGTCGCCCTCGACGAAATGGGCGAGCTTGCGGGCGCCGGCGCGGGTGAAATGCACGCCGTCGCCGGTGCGGATGCGAGTCACGTGGCCGTTGAGATCGGGCCCGGAGAGCGTGAAGCGATTGCGGTCGTCGACGAAGGGCTCCCACACGTCGACGAACGACGCGCCGGTGCGCTGGGCGACGTCGCGATAGATCTCGTTGAACTGGACGAGATCGCTCGACAGGCGCTCGTTCTTCATCACGGTCATGCCGACCCAAACGAGCGGGATGTTCTTCTTCTTGAAGGCTTCGGCGATGGCGAGCGCGCGGGCGCGGTACAATTCCTTCCACCGCTCGGAGAGGACCTCGACGCTCTGGCCGCCGTCGCGGATCGCCTGACGGTCGTTGCTGCCCAGCATCATCACGGCGAGGTCGATCTTCTGGTCGGAGGCGAGCACGTCCTGCACGGCCTTCGGCCAGTCGTAATAATCGTCGCGGACGAGGCCGGTGTTCTCGCGCGCGCGCCGCACGACGCTCACGTTGCGGTCGGCGTAGGCCTCAGTGAGACCCTGCGCCAGCATCTGGCCGACGTTATCGCCGAACACGGCGATCACGAACGAGGGGCCGGAGGGCGCCGGCGGGCGAACAGCAGAATCGAGGCCGGGCGTGGTCGAGCTGGCGGGCGAATCCGCGGGCGCTGCGCCATCGGGCGTTGTCGCCGCCGCCGCCTGCTCGGCGCCCGCCGCCGCGGCCGCCGCTGCCACGGCTTCCGCCGATCCTGCCGGCACTTCGCGCGCGAACCCGCGCCGGGGCGCGACGCCGCGCGTCATGCGCGTGGGGCGCTGGATGACGACCGGCGGCTTGCGCGCGGCCTCCTGGCGCTGGCGTTCGAGACGCCAGAAGACGGCGGGGCTGCTCTCGTCGAGTTGCGCGGCGGCGTCATCAGGGGCTGCGAACAGCGCCGCGAACGCCGCGAGGAGGGCGGCGAAAAGGCGGAGGCGAAGCCGCTGCGGACGGGTCTGGGCGAACGGGCGCATAAACCTATTATAGGCGCTCAGCGGCGCGTGCGCATCCGTTCAAGGAGCGCTACGGTCGCATATCCGTCGGCGACCATGCCCTCGCGGCGCTGGTAGGCGCGGATGGCGGTCTGGACCTGCTCGCCGATGCGCCCGTCGATCTCGCCGACGTTGAAGCCAAGCCTTTGCAGGTTGCGCTGGATTTCCTTCGCCTGCGTCGTGGACAGGGGCTTGTCGCCCGTGGGCCATGAGGCCGCCATCGGCCCGCCGCCCGCGATGCGCGAGCTCAGAAGCGCGACGGCGAGCATGTAGGCCTGGGACATGTTGTAGCTGCGGATCACCCGGTAGTTCGCCGTGACGAGGAACGCGGGGCCGCGGGCGCCGGCGGGAAACAGGAGCCCGGCCTCGCCGCCCGAGGGCAACGCGCCGCCGTCGGCGCGGCGCACGCCCATGCGCGTCCACTCGGAGAAGCGGCGCATGTTCTGCGGATCGTGCGGCGAAATGTCGAAGCGCTCGGGCAGGACGACCTCGTAACCCCACGGCAGCCCGCGCTGCCAGCCGTGCTGGGTCAGGTAGTTCGCGGTGGAGGCGAGCGCGTCGGGAATGTTGTTCCAGATGTCCTTGTGGGCGTCGCCGTTGTAGTCGGCGGCCCATTTCATGAAACTGGACGGCATGAATTGCGTGTGGCCCATGGCGCCCGCCCACGAGCCCGTCATCTGGCCGGCGCCGACGTGGCCTTCCTGCAGGATCTGCAGCGCAGTCATCAACTCGTTGCGGAAGAAATCCGCCCGGATGTCCTTGTAGACGAGCGTGGCGAGCGAGCGGAACACGTTCTTGTCCCCGGTGACAGCGCCATAGCTCGTCTCGACGCCCCAGATCGCGAGCACGACGTTCGGATCGGCGCCGAACCGGCGCTCGATGTCGGCGAGGACGGGGGCGTACTGGTTCTTCATCGCGCGGCCGCGCTCGACGCGCTGCTGCGTCACGGCGCCGTTCACGTAATCCCAGACCGGGCGGACGAACTCGGCCTGCCGCGCCGACGTCTTGCCGATCGAGGGGTCGAGCGTGATCCTGCCCAGCGCGGCGTCGAAGGTGGCGCGCGACACGCCGCGCGAGCGGGCTTCGGGCCACAGGCTCTCGATGAACTTGCGGAAAGCCGCGGGGTCGGTGTTCACGGCGGAAGCCTTCTGTGCGTTGGCTTGAGCGCGGGCCGGCTTGGCGTGCATGACGGCCGCAGTGACGCAGGCGACGCTCACCGCCACCAGCAGGGCGCGCAGCGCCTGTCCCATCGTCAGTCCCGACCGCACCCAGCCGATCGGCCGCTCCGGGTGTGTCACCCGCATCTTCCTACGCACGCCCGCCATACCTTCCGCTCCCGCGCAAGCGTCCGGCCGCGAGGCCGTCCGGCGTTACTCATGCAAGCAAAATATGGCGAACTCGTTTCCGATTGATTTACCACGGCCCCATGAGGACGGCTGGCGGCGGGTGCGCGGCCATGACACAGTCAAGGCTGCGAATCGGCAGCCATCCGCGAGAGAGCCCGTCATGATCAACGCAACCGGCTTCAGCATCTTCGCCACCGCCGTCGTCATCTTCGTCCTGGCGACGCTGCTGATGGGCGTGCGTCAGGTGCCGCAGGGATACGCCTACACGGTCGAGCGCTTCGGCAAGTACTACAAGACGCTGCACCCCGGCCTCGGCATCATCATGCCGTGGATCGACCGCATCGGGCGCAAGATGAACATGATGGAGCAATTGCTCGCCGTGCCCACGCAGGAGGTCATCACCAAGGACAACGCCACGGTCTCGGTCGACGGCGTGCTGTTCTTCCAGGTGCTCGACGCCGCGCGCGCCTCCTACGAAGTCGCCGAACTGGAAAACGCGCTGCTCAATCTGACCATGACCAACATCCGCACCGTGATGGGCTCGATGGATCTCGATTCGCTTCTCTCACATCGCGACGCGATCAACTCGAACCTGCTCTCGGTCATCGACAGCGCCGCGCAGCCCTGGGGCATCAAGACCAATCGCGTCGAGATCAAGGACATCGTCCCGCCGCGCGATCTCGTGGAATCCATGGGCCGGCAGATGAAGGCCGAGCGCGAGAAGCGCGCCTCGATTCTCGAAGCGGAAGGCGCGCGCGCGGCGGAAATCCTGCGCGCGGAAGGCAAGAAGCAGGCGCTGGTGCTCGACGCCGAAGGGCGCAAGGAAGCAGCGTTCCGCGACGCGGAAGCCCGCGAACGACAGGCTGAAGCCGAATCCACGGCGACGCGGCTGCTGAGCGACGCCATCGCGGGCGGCGATCCGGCGGCGATCAATTACTTCATCGCCGAAAAATACATCAAGGCGCTCGACACGCTCGCCAGTTCGCCGAACCAGAAGACGCTCATCATGCCGATGGAGATGGCCGGACTCGCCGGCACGCTCGCCGGCGTGGCGGAAGTCGCGCGCACCGCGTTCACGCCCGTCGAGGGCAGTCGCAACAAGGGCGCAAGCGTGCCGCAGACGCCACGTCAGGGTTAGCAGGAGGAGAGACCGTGCAGACGTTCTGGTACTGGCTCATCGGCGGCGTCTTGCTGTGCGCGGCCGAGGCGATGGCGCCGGGGATGTTTCTCCTGTGGCTCGGCGTCGCCGCGATCGCGACGGGCCTGCTGATGACACTGATCGATCTGAGTTTCGCCTGGCAGCTTCTCGCCTTCGGCGCGCTCGCGGTCGCGGCCGTTCTGGTCGGACGGCGGTTCTATGGATCGAGCGAACGCGAGAGCGACCAGCCGTTTCTCAACCGCCGCGCCGAGGCGCTTGTCGGCCGCACGTTCGTGCTGACGCAGCCGATCAAGGCGGGCGAAGGGCGATTGACGGTCAACGACACGCAATGGCGCCTGCGCGGGCCGGACCTGCCCCTGGGCGCGAAGGTGCGCGTCGTGCGCGTCGAGGAAGCGACGTTCCTCGTGGTCGAGCAGGCTTGAGCTGAGCTTAAGGTCTCGTTAACCAGCCTTGGTCATAAATCGTTCACCAGCGTTTTTTTGCGCGCCGGTGACGAGGCCATTTCTTGTTTTCGTTTCATGACGGCCGGCGCGGGCCGATCTTTCTTTATCTCGTTCCCATGGCGCTGCTGGCCGGCGCTCATCCCGCTCATGCGCAGCGGGAGGATGCGGGCGCGCCTGCGTTGCGCGGCGGCGCCGGGCCGGACGAGCGGGCCTATCGCTCGCCGGCAGGCTCATCGATCCCCGCCTACGGGGGAAGCGCGCCGGCGCCCCAGGCGCCGCTCTACGACAGCAGCGTGCTCGCGCCCAATTACGGCAAGCCGCGCCGCCCGCGCGACAAGCGCGCCGGGTATTCCGGCCGCAAGCCGGTCGCCGCGAAAACGCTGCCGCCCCTCGAAACCTACCGGACCGCGCCCGCGAACGTGCGCGTCGCGCCCGGAGCGAGACCGGCAAATCCCGCGGCGGGGCCGCCGGCGACGAATTTCGCCGCGACGCCAGCGCCGGCGCCGCAGCGCCGCCCCCGGGTGGAGGATGATCCCTACGCGCCGCTCGGCATCAAGATCGGCGGCCTGCGGCTCACGCCCTATGCCGAGGCGCAGGCCGGCTACGACAGCAATCCAAACCGCGCCCGCAACGGCGAGGGCTCGGCCCTGCTGCGCGGCGACGTCGGCTTCGCGGCGCAATCGGACTGGTCGCGGCATTCGCTGAATGCGCAGGCGAACGCGACCTATTACCGCTTCACGAGCCTGCCCGACGCGAGCCGGCCGGAGGCGAACGGGACCGCGGCGCTGAAGATCGACATTCTGCGCGACACGTTCGCCAATTTCGAACTGCGCGGCGCGCTGTCGACGCAGAGGTCGGGCTCGCCCGATGTTCCGGGCGCAACGCTCAACCAGCCGGTGGTGGGCAGTTTTGGCGTCACGTCCGGGCTCGCGCAGCGGTTTGGCCGCACCGAGGCGAGCGTCTCGCTGCTTGCCGACCGCAGGTTCTATGGCGACGCGGAGCTCAGCGGCGGCGGCGTCGCGCGCCTGTCCGCCGACAATTACAACGCCTATGGCGTGCGCGGCCGGATCGCGCATGAACTGACTCCCGGCGTGAAGCCGTTCGTCGAGGTCGGCGCCGACCAGAGGCGCCGCGACGAGGCCATCGACCTTGCCGGTTACGCGCGCAACTCGTCCGGCGTGCAGGCGCGCGCGGGCTCGACGTTCGAGCTGACGCGCACGCTCACCGGAGAGGCCAGCGCCGGCTACGGGCAGCGCCGTTACGAGGACGCGCGTCTGCCGATCCTCGCCGGGCCGACGTTAGACGCGCGGCTGGTCTGGTCGGCGACCGCGCTCACGAGCGTGACGCTTCGCGCGCTCACCGAGTTCAACGAGACGACGATCGCCAACGCTTCGGGCTCGGTCAGCCGGCGCATCTCCGCTGACGTGTCCCACGCGCTGCTGCGCAATCTGACGCTTGGGGCCGGCGTGGCGTTCACCGATGCGGCCTACAAGGGCGTCGCCATCACCGAGCGCACGTGGTCGGGCGCGGTGCGGGCGGATTATTCCTTCAACAGGAACCTCGTTCTGCGCGGCAGCTATGCGCACGAACGCCTGTGGTCCTCGCAGCCCGGCGCCGATTACGGCGCGCATGTCTTTCTGCTCGGCTTGCGCGTTCAGCCCTGAACGGGGAACCGGCGTCGCCCGCGCCGCATTCGTCCCGCATCAACTCAGGGGACGATCATGGCGCAAGACAACGCCCGGGAGGACCGCGAACGCGAGGAGCGAATTCGCGAACGGGCTTTCAGACTTTGGCAGGAGGAAGGATGCCCCGAGGGGCGCGCCGACGTCCATTGGGACAAGGCGAGCGAACTCGTGGCGATCGAGGAAAACTACAAGAGCACGCTAAAGCCCAATCCCACCGAGGACTTCGAGAATTCGCCCACGGGAGAGCCGGTCGAGCCGATCGAGGCGGTGCGCAACCTGGGTGAATTTCCCACGCTGACGGATCAGGGCGAGGAAGTCGTGTTCCCCGATCGCAAGCTCGCCGCTGAGGTCGACGAAGCGCCTCTCAAGCCGGGGCGCAAGAGTGCGCCCCGGTCCAGGCGCAAGACCTGACCGGGGTCGTGTCAGACCGAACCGATGATCTTCTTCAGTTCGGCGAGAAACCCGGGGCGGATGTCCTCGCGCGCCATCGCGAAGGCGACGTTGGCGGCGAGAAAGCCGACCTTCGATCCCGTGTCGTAGGTCTTTCCGTCGAAGCGCACGCCGAAGAACTTGCTGTCCTGCGCGAGCTTCTTCATGCCGTCGGTGAGCTGGATCTCGCCGCCCGCGCCCTTCTCGATGGTTTCGAGAATCGGGAAGATCTGCGGCTCCAGAATGTAGCGGCCGGAGATGATGAAGTTCGAGGGCGCCGTGCCCTGCGGCGGCTTCTCGACCATGCCGGTGATCTCGAACGTCGGGCCGAATTCCTGGCCGACCGAGACGACGCCGTACATGTGCGTCTCGCTCGCGGCACTTCCTCGACCGCGATGATGTTGCCCTGTGCTTCTCGTAGGCCTCGATGCACTGGGCGAGCAGCGGCCGTCCGCGCGCGCCGGGCAGGGTGATCATGTCCGGCAGCAGAACGGCGAAGGGTTCGTCGCCGATGATGTCGCGGGCGCACCAGACGGCGTGGCCGAGGCCCAGCGGCGCCTGCTGGCGGGTGAAGCTCGTGGCGCCGGCGGCCGGCAGGTCGGCCATCAGCGCGTCGTATTCCTTCTTCTTGTTGCGGCGCTTTGAAGCGTGTCCTCCAGCTCATAGGCCATGTCGAAATGGTCTTCGATGACCGCCTTGTTGCGGCCGGTGACGAAGACGAAATGTTCGATGCCCGCCTCGCGCGCCTCGTCCACGACAGTGCTGCAGCACAGGACGATCGACGACGGTCAGCATTTCCTTGGGAATGGATTTGGTGGCGGGCAGCACGCGCGTGCCGAGCCCAGCAACCGGAAACACAGCTTTTCTGATACGTTGTGCCATGTAGATGTCATCCTGCGTCAAACGCGCGCGAGCGATGGCGTAGGGATCATGCTCCCCCGCTGCGGGTCAACCTAAACTTCATCACTCGCGCTTAAGTTCCTTTAGATGGCGATCCTTAATTTCGCGTGACGTTCTGACGATAGGGAAGCGGATCAATGACCGTACTTGTGACCGGCGGGGCAGGATACATCGGCAGCCACATGGTGCTGGAGCTGCTGGAGGCGGGGGAGAAGGTCGTCGTGCTCGACAACCTGTCGACCGGCTTCGCCTGGGCCGTGCCCGAGGGCGTGCCGCTGGTGGTCGGGGATTTCGGCGACGAAGCGCTCGTTGCGGCATTGCTGCGCGAGCACGACGTGAGCGAGATCATCCATTTCGCGGCGAAGATCGTGGTGCCGGAATCGGTGGCCGATCCGCTCGGCTATTATCTCAACAACACGGCGATGGCGCGTTCGCTGATCGCGCTGCGCGGTCGCGCACGGCGTGAAGCACTTCATCTTTTCATCCACGGCCGCCGTGTACGGCGATCCCGCCCGCTCGCCGGTGAGCGAGGACGAGCCGCTCCATCCCATGTCGCCCTACGGGCGCTCGAAGCTGATGGTCGAATGGATGCTCGAGGACGTGTCGCGCGCCCATCCCATGAGCCATGTGGTGCTGCGCTATTTCAACGTCGCGGGCGCGGACCCCAAGGGGCGCGTCGGGCAATCGACTCCCAACGCCACCCATCTCATCAAGGTGGCCGTGCAGATCGGCGCTGGGCATTTCGTCCCGGCATGGAGGTGTTCGGCACGGATTACCCGACGCCCGACGGCTCGGGCGTGCGCGACTTCATCCAGGTGACGGATCTCGCCCGCGCGCATCTCGACGCCTTGCGATACCTGCGCGCGGGCGGCGCGAGCCAGACATGCAACGTCGGCTATCAGCGCGGTTATTCCGTGCTCGAGGTGATCAAGCTCGTGAAGGAGATTTCCGGCGTCGACTTCCCCGTGAAACTGTCCGCGCGCCGCCCCGGCGACGTCGGGGCCATCGTGGCGGGCAACGCGCGCATCAGGTCGGAGCTGGGCTGGACGCCAAAGCACGACGACCTGCGCGCCATCCTGCAGCAGGCGCTCGACTGGGAGCGAAGGCTGCATAACAGGCAGGGGTAGGGCTGCTGGACGGGCTGTGCGCGGCGCGCTACCTTTTGCCGATGGAGCCGCAGCATGGGTGAAAATCCGAAGATCGACCCGGAGGACGCCGTGCTTGAGGTGCGCGCCGTGGGAGACTCGCTCGGCGTCATCCTTCCGAAGGCGCTCGCCGAACGTTTGAAGCTCAAGTCCGGAGATCGGCTCACGGCCGTGACGCAGGCGGATGGCTCTATCGCGTTTACGTCTGTGCAGGACACGCACGCGAAGACGAAGGCGGCAGCGCAGCGCGTCCTGGCGGACTACGCCGAGACGTTCCGGATTCTCGCCAAATGAGCGAGCCGATCTGGCTCGACGTTCCGACCATCATCGAAATGCACGCCGAGCAGCTCGAAATCTTTGGCGGGCCGGCAGGCATACGCGATCGCGGACTGTTGGAAAGCGCTTGCGCCCGGCCGCTCAATCGATGGGCTTACGGCGAACGGGACGTCGCTGCACTTGCGGCCAGCTATGCCTATGGGCTCGCCCGCAATCACCCGTTCATTGACGGAAACAAGCGCATCGCGTTTTTCGCAATGGTCACATTCCTCCTCGTCAACGACGCGCCGTTCGCCGCCGATCCACAGGACGCCGCCGCGATCATCCTGCGCCTCGCCGCGGGGGAGATGACCGAAATCGAGCTTGCCGACTGGATCAGGGCCAGCCTTTCCCCTGCGCCCGCGCCCTGAGCGGCTTTCCGCCACGTTGGACAACCCGCCCCTCGCGCCTATGTCTTCGCTGAGCAGAGGCGCCCATGGCAGACAGTGAAGACAACAGGTTCACCGCGCGCGCGGCCCGCTATGCGCGGGTAGGCGCGCGGGTCGGGGGCGTTGCGGCGCAGATGGCCGGGGCGCGGCTCACCGGCCGGTCGATGGGAGACGCCGCAAACGCCGCCGCCCTCACCCTGGCGCTGGGCTCGCTGAAGGGCCCGCTGATGAAGGTCGCCCAGTTCATGGCGACCATCCCCGAGGCGCTGCCGGCCGAATGGGCCGAGAAGCTGCAGCAATTGCAGGCCAACGCGCCGCCCATGGGCGCTGCCTTCGTGAAGCGGCGCATGCAGGCGGAGCTGGGCCCCGACTGGCGCGCGCGGTTCGACGCTTTCGACCTTCATCCCGCGCACGCCGCCTCGCTCGGGCAGGTGCACAGGGCGACCGCGCTCGACGGCTCGCCGCTCGCCTGCAAGCTGCAATATCCCGACATGCGCTCGGTGGTGGAGGCGGACCTGAAGCAGCTCGACGTGCTCTTCGCGCTGCGCCGGCAGTTCGACGGCGCGGTCGACACGCGCGAGATGGCGAAGGAAATCGGCGCACGCGTGCGCGAGGAGCTCGACTACACGCGCGAGGCCAAACATGTGGCGCTCTATCGCGACATTCTGGGCGCAGGGCGCGGCGAGGGCGACGTGCGCGTGCCCGGCGTGCGCAACGAGCTGTCCACGGGCCGCCTGCTGACGCTCGACTGGCTGGACGGCGAGCCGCTGCTCTCCTTCGTCGGCGCCCCGCAGGAGGAGCGCAACACCATCGCGCGCGCCATGTTCCGCGCCTGGTGGCATCCGTTCGTGCGGCTCGGCATCATCCACGGCGATCCGCATCTTGGAAACTACACGGTCTTCCGCGGCGCGGACGGCAAGGCGGCGGGCATCAACCTGCTCGACTACGGCTGCATCCGCATCTTCCCGCCGAAGTTCGTGAAGGGCGTGATCGACCTCTACCGGGGTTTGCGCGACGGCGACGAGGACCTGGTCGCCAAGGCCTACGAGATCTGGGGCTTCCGCAACCTCAAGCCCGAACTCGTGGAGGTCCTCAACATCTGGGCGCGCTTCATCTACGGGCCGCTGCTCGACGACCGGGAGCGGGCGATCGCGGAGGGCGTCTCGCCCGGCCAGTACGGCCGCGAGCAGGCCTTCAAGGTCCACAAGGGGCTCAAGGAGCGGGGGCCGGTGACGATCCCGCGCGAGTTCGTGTTCATGGACCGGGCGGCCATCGGCCTGGGCGGCGCCTTCCTGCATCTCGATGCGCGGCTGAACTTCTATCGCATGTTCAACGAGGCGCTCGACGCCGGGCCCTCCGGACAGGACTTCGACATCGACGAGATGGCCGCCGGCCAGCGCGCGGCGCTGGAGCGGGCGGGGCTCGCGGGCGCGCTGGAGGCCTGAGGGCGCGGGCAAACCCGATCCGCCCCGATGGGCGCGTTCGCCCGGATGCGCCCTCGCGCCCGATTGCGAGCGCGCCACGATTGCGCTAAGCGTCGAACCTGACCGTTTTTCGATCAAGAGGGCAGAAATGGCCGACCACGGAACGCACAGCCCCGCCGGAAGCCCGGCGATGGACTACGCCGAGCACGAGAAGACGTACAAGATGTTCATCGCCATGGCGAAGTGGACGACCATCGGCTCGGCCGCCATCCTCATCCTGATGGCCATCACGCTCCTCTGATTTCTCCCCTCATCTGATCGCGGGCGGGCGCGGCCTGCGCCAACCTGACGATTGCTGATCGGAACGCTCCACCCGACCGGAGTTCCACATGCGCATTGCCGTGCCAGCCGAGACACAGGGGCAGGAGACCAGGGTCGCCGCCACGCCGGAGACGGTGAAGCGCTACAAGGGCATGGGCGCGGAGGTCGTGGTCCAGAAGGGCGCCGGGCTCGCCTCGGGCGTCACCGACGCCGATTACGAGGCCGCCGGCGCGCAGACCGTCGCCACGGCCGCCGAGGCGATCGCGGGCGCCGACGTCATCCTCGCCGTTCGCCGTCCCGACGCCATCGCGCTGGCGGGCGTGAAGCCGGGCGCCGCGCTCATCTGCATCGCCGACCCCTACGGGGCGGAAGCCGCGCTTGGCGAGATCGCGAAGACCGGCGTCAGCGCCTTCGCCATGGAATTCATGCCGCGCATCACGCGCGCGCAGGTGATGGACGTGCTGTCCTCCCAGGCCAATCTCGCCGGCTATCGCGCGGTGATCGACGGCGCGTCGGAATACGGCCGCGCGCTGCCGATGATGATGACGGCGGCGGGCACCGTGCCGGCGGCGAAAATCTTCATCATGGGCGTCGGCGTCGCGGGGCTTCAGGCCATCGCGACGGCGCGGCGCATGGGCGCCATCGTCACGGCGACGGACGTGCGCCCCGCCACCAAGGAGCAGGTGGAATCGCTGGGCGCCAAATTCCTCGCCGTCGAGGACGAGGAGTTCAAGCAGGCGCAGACGGCCGGCGGCTACGCCAAGGAGATGTCCAAGGAATACCAGGCCAAGCAGGCCGAGCTCACCGCCAGCCACATCGCCCGGCAGGACATCGTCATCACGACGGCGCTCATTCCGGGCCGTCCGGCGCCGCGGCTCATCACCGCCGACATGGTCGCCTCGATGCGCCCGGGCTCGGTGATCGTCGATCTGGCCGTGGAGCGCGGCGGAAACTGCGAGCTGGCCAAGCCCGGCGAGACAGTCGTGACGCCCAACGGCGTGAAGATCGTCGGCCACCTGAACGTGCCGGGCCGGCTCGCGGCTACGGCTTCCGCGCTCTACGCCAAGAACCTGTTCTCCTTCCTCGAGACGCTCGTGAGCAAGGAGACGAAGGAGCTCGCCATCAACTGGGACGACGAACTGGTGCGCGCGACGCTGCTGACGCGCGAGGGCGCTGTCGTCCATCCCAATTTCCAGGCCAAGTCGTGAGCCCGCGCGGCCTCGACCGGCAATTGTCTCTGACCCTCGGAGGGGCGCGCCCATGCTGAAGGAAGCGTCGCAAACGATCATCGACATGGCGGCCGACGCCGCGCCCGTTGCGCTGGAGACCATCGGCGCCGCGAGCGCCGGGGCAGCCGGGATCGATCCGTTCATCTTCCAGTTCGCCATGTTCGTGATGGCGATCTTCGTCGGATATTACGTGGTGTGGGCGGTGACGCCGGCGCTGCATACGCCGCTGATGTCGGTCACCAACGCGATCTCCTCGGTCATCGTCGTCGGCGCGCTGCTGTCGGTGGGCGTGCCGAGCGCGGGGGCCAGCGACAGCGGACCCTTCTGGGCCGGCGTGTTCGGCTTCATCGCGCTGGTGCTGGCCTGCGTGAACATATTCGGCGGCTTCCTCGTCACCGAGCGCATGCTCTCGATGTACAAGAAGAAGGGCTGAGGCCACATGAGCGCCAATCTCGCAGCCCTTCTCTATCTCGTCGCCGGCGTCCTGTTCATCCTGTCGCTGCGCGGCCTGTCCTCGCCCGCCACCTCGCGGCAGGGCAATCTCTTCGGCATGGTCGGCATGGGCCTCGCCGTCGTCACGACGCTGCTCTATTCGCCGCCGTCGGGCATCGGCAGCTGGCTCTACGTGATCGTCGGCATCGCGCTGGGCGGCGCGATCGGCGCGTGGCGCGCGCGCACCGTGCAGATGACGGACATGCCGCAGCTGGTGGCCTTCTTCCATGCGCTGGTCGGCCTCGCCGCGGTGCTGGTGGCGGCGGGCGCCCTCAACGCGCCGCAGGCCTTCGGCATCGGCGTTCCCGGCGCGATCAGCAGCGTGAGCCTGTTCGAAATGTCGCTGGGCGCGGCCATCGGCGCGATCACGTTCACGGGCTCCATCATCGCGTTCCTGAAGCTCGACGGGCGCATGTCCGGCAAGCCGATCATGCTGCCGCAGCGCCATGTCATCAACATCGCGCTGGCCATCTGGCTCGCCTTGCTGGTCATCGGCTTCCTCAACTCGGGCAGCCATGTGCTGTTCTGGCTGATCGTCATCGTGTCGTTCGCGCTGGGCGTGCTGCTCATCGTGCCGATCGGCGGCGCGGACATGCCGGTCGTGGTGTCGATGCTCAACTCGTATTCGGGCTGGGCGGCGGCGGGCATCGGCTTCACGCTGGGCAATCTCGCGCTCATCATCACCGGCGCGCTGGTCGGCTCGTCGGGCGCGATCCTCAGCTACATCATGTGCAAGGGGATGAACCGCTCCTTCATCTCCGTGATCCTGGGCGGCTTCGGCGGCGAGACCGAGGCGGGCGCGGCCGGCGCGGTCGAGACGCGGCCCGTCAAGCAGGGCTCGGCGGACGACGCCGCCTTCATCATGAAGAACGCCTCGAAGGTCATCATCGTGCCGGGCTACGGCATGGCGGTGGCGCAGGCGCAGCATGCGCTGCGCGAGATGGCCGACCTCCTCAAGAAAGAGGGCGTCGAGGTCAAGTACGCGATCCATCCGGTCGCGGGCCGCATGCCGGGGCACATGAACGTGCTGCTGGCGGAAGCCAACGTGCCCTACGACGAAGTGTTCGAGCTGGAAGACATCAATTCGCGAGTTCGCGCAGACCGACGTGGCCTTCGTCATCGGCGCCAACGACGTGACGAACCCGTCGGCCAAGACCGATCCGAAGTCGCCGATCTACGGCATGCCGATCCTCGACGTCGACAAGGCGAAGACGGTGCTGTTCATCAAGCGCGGCATGGGCTCGGGCTATGCGGGCGTCGAGAACGAGCTGTTCTTCCGCGACAACACGATGATGCTGTTCGCCGACGCCAAGAAGATGGTCGAGAACATCGTCAAGGCGCTCGCTCATTGAGCGGGCGTCGGCGCGGAGCGCCGGCGTGCGGGCCGTGAAAAGCTTCGTCTTCATCGTCGTGGGCGCGTACATCGCGCTGCTGGCGCTGCTGTTCGTCATGCAGCGCACGCTGCTCTATCGCCCCGACGCCTCCGACATGGAGGCGATGCGGGCGAAGATGCCCGGCGTGGAGCGCATCTTCCTCAAGACGGCCGACGGCCAGACCCTCGTCGCCTGGCATCGCGCGCCGCGCGAGGGCCAGCCGCTGTTCATCTACCTGCACGGCAACGCCGCCAATCTCACCGCGCGCAACACGCGCCTCATGGGCCTTGCGGGGCAGGGCTGGGGCTTCATCGCCGTGAGCTTTCGCGGCTACGGCGGCTCGACCGGCTCGCCCACGGAAGCGGGCCTGATCGCAGACGGCGAGGCGGCTTATGCGAAGGCGATCGAACTGGGGATCGATCCCAGGCGCATCTTCCTGTTCGGGGAGTCGCTCGGCACCGGCGTCGCCATCGCGCTGGCGGGCAAGCGCGAGGTCGCGGGGCTTGTGCTGGAGGCGCCGTATTCATCGACCGCGGACGTGGCGCGCTCGATCTACTGGTATGTGCCCGTGGGCCTGCTCATGCGCGACCAGTTCCTGTCCGATTCGCGCGTGAAGAGCGTGCGCGTTCCGATTCTCATCATGCACGGCGACGCCGACCGCGTCGTGCCGATCCGCTTCGGCGAGAAGCTGTTCGCTGCGGCCAACGAGCCGAAGGAATTCCTGCGCGTACCCGGCGCCGGGCACCAGCCGCTGGACGATCCGCGCGCGCAGAAGCGGCTGGTGGAGTGGGTGAACGAGGTGATGAGGCGGTAGTGGCGCCTCTTGCGCGCCGCGCGTCATGGTCGGCGCAGGCCGACCATCCACGAAGAGTCGCAGATGCATGTTTGACGAACGCGTGCTGGTCAGCGCTCCACGTTTTCGTCGGTGTTCGCTGCCTGTCGTGGATGGTCGGCCTTCGCCGACCATGACAACCGAGCGTTTCCCTAGACCCCCTTCTTCTCCAGGGCCGCGCCGATCTCGTCGAGGATCGCCGGATCGTCGATGGTGGCGGGCGTCGACCAGTCGTCGTGTCGGCGATCTTCTTCATCGTGCCGCGCAGGATCTTGCCCGAGCGCGTCTTGGGCAGGCGATCGACCACGACCGCCAGTCTTGAAGGCGGCGACCGGGCCGATCTTGTCGCGCACCAGCGCGACGATTTCCTTTTCGATCGTCCGCGGCGGTCGCGATCGACGCCCGCCTTCAGCACGACGAAGCCGCAGCGGCGCCTCGCCCTTCAGCTAGTCCTTCATGCCGATGACAGCGCATTCGGCGACGTCGGGATGGGAGGCGAGAACCTCCTCCATGCCGCCGGTGGACAGCCGGTGGCCGGCGACGTTGATGATGTCGTCGGTGCGGCCCATGATGTAGAGATAGCCGTCCTCGTCGCGATAGCCGGCGTCCGCGGTTTTGTAATAGCCGGGGAATTCGGCCAGATAGACTGTCCGTCATGCGCTCGTCGTTCTGCCAGAGCGTGGGCAGGCAGCCCGGCGGCAGCGGCAGTTTCACGACGATGGAGCCCATCTTGCCGTTCTCGAGCGGCCGCGCCGCTTCATCGACGATCTGCACGTCGTAGCCGGGCATCGGCACGGTGGGCGAGCCGTGCTTCACCGGCAAGAGGCCGAGGCCCACCGGATTGCCGACGATGGACCAGCCGGTTTCGGTCTGCCACCAATGGTCGACCACGGGCACGTCGAGAATGTTTTCCGCCCATGCGACGGTGTCCGGATCGGCGCGCTCGCCGGCCAGAAACAGCGTGCGCAGCGACGTCGTCGAATAGCGCGCGAGGTGCTCGGCCTCCGGGTCTTCCTTGCTTGATCGCGCGGAAGGCGGTCGGCGCGGTGAACAGCGCGACGATCTTGTACTCTTCGATCATGCGCCAGAAGGCGCCGGCATCGGGCGTGCCGACCGGCTTGCCCTCGTAGCAGGATCGGTCGTCGCGCCATGCAGCAGCGGCGCATAGACGATGTAGCAGTGGCCGACGACCCAGCCGACGTCGGAAGCGGCCCAGAACACTTCGCCCGGCTCGATGCCGTACATGTTCTTCATGGTCCATTTCAGCGCGACCATGTGGCCGCCGTTGTCGCGCACGACGCCCTTGGGCATGCCCGTCGTGCCGGACGTGTAGAGGATGTAGAGCGGATCGGTGGCGGCGAGTTCGACGCACGGCGCCTTCCGGCCTGCGGCCTTCGCCGCATCCACGAGCTGCGCCCAGTCGAGGTCGCGGCCCGGGATCAGCTCGCGGTTTCCTGCGCGCGCTGCAGCAGGATCACGCCCTTCGGCTTCGATGCGGAGAGTTCGATCGCCTGGTCGAGCAGCGGCTTGTATTTCACGATGCGGCCGGGCTCGATGCCGCACGATGCGGTGAGCACGAGTTTCGGCTTGGCGTCGTCGATGCGCGTCGCAAGCTCCTTGGCCGCGAAGCCGCCGAAGACGACGGAGTGAATCGCGCCGATGCGCGCGCAGGCGAGCATCGCCATCACCGCTTCGGGAATCATCGGCATGTAGACGATGACGCGGTCGCCCTTGGCGACGCCCTGGTCCTGCAGCACGGCGGCGAGCGCGGCGACGTCGTCGCGCATCTCGCTGTAGGTGTAGATGCGCTTCGCGCCGGTGACGGGGCTGTCGTAGATCAGCGCGGGCTGCGCGCCGCGGCCGCCGTCCGACGTGGCGGTCGAGCGCGTTGTAGCAGGTGTTGCACGTCGCGTCGGGGAACCACGCGCCGTAGACGCCGGCGTTCGCGTCGAAGATTTTCGAGGGGGCCTTGATCCAGTCGATCTCGCGCGCGGCGTCCGCCCAGAAGGCCTCGGGGTTCGCCCGCCATGCGCCATATACGTCGTGGTATCGGCTAGCCATCGCTTCCTCCGTCGGCAAACGCGTTCTGGGCCCGACAGGCCCAGTGTTTCGCGTGGAATTTCCTGCTTTCGGGCCGGCAACGCAATCTCGCCAGCCTCGTCTTTTCGGATGAAGTCTTTCGTTGCCTGTCCCGCCTGCCCTTTGGCGGAAAACGCGGTAAGAGGAAGGAGGGCGGCGCGCCGCCCGCCGCGCAACCATGATCGCTCCGAAAGTCGCATGATCCGAACCGCTTTACAGGACGACCGGCCACGCGGGCCGCGCTGGCGCGAGGCGGGATGATCACCGATCCGGTCTTCTACCTTTTCGCCATTCCCGCCGTCATTCTCGTGGGCATCGGCAAGGGCGGCTTTTCGGGCGTGGGGCTGCTCTCCGTGCCGCTGATGGCGCTGGTCGTGCCGCCCATCCAGGCCGCGTCCATCATGCTGCCGATCCTGATGGTGCAGGACATCGTCGGCGTCTGGGCGTTCCGGAAGGACTTTTCGGCCCGCGACCTCAAGTATCTTTTCCCGGCCGGCATCGCGGGGCTGGCGCTCGGCTATGTGTTCGTGCGCGACGTGCCGAACGCGTTCATCATCATCATCGTGGGCCTGATCGCGACGGTGTTCGTGATCTACCAGACGACGCGGCGCGGCCCGGCCGCGCTGGCGGCCAAGGAGGCGTCGCTCGGCCCGGCGACGATCTGGGGAGCGGCGACAGGGTTCACGAGCTTTGTCGCGAACGCGGGCGGACCGCCGTTCCAGGTCTACATGATGCCGCGCCGGCACTCGCCGCGCGTCTATGCGGGCACGTCGACGATCTTCTTCGCCGTGCTGAACTACATCAAGTTCCCCGCCTACATTCATCTGGGACAGATGACGAGCGAGAACCTGCTCACCTCGGCCGTCCTCATGCCGCTCGCCATCGGGTCGATCTCCGCCGGCGTGTGGCTGGTGCGGCGCGTGTCGGCGGACAGTTTTTATCGCATCGTGTACGGGCTGACGTTCGTGGTCGGCGTCAAGCTGATGTGGGATGGCGCGCGCGAACTCGGATTTTTCTGAGGGCCGATTGGCGGGCGAGTCCGGTTCGACTAGCTTGCCCCATGGCGCGCGCGCGAATCATTTTTCACACCGGGGCTGGCGCCGCATGAGTTCGCGGCGCGACAGCCTTCAGATGGAGCGCGCGGTCGCCCATCTCCTGCGCGCGCGAACGGCCCTCGACGAGGCCGCGCACGCGCTGGGTGCGATCAGCGAAGAGGCGGGAGACCGGCTGGCGCTGGCCTCGGATGTCGCTGCGGCGCAGGCGCGGCTCGCCGAAGCGCTCGCCGCCGCCATTCAGGCGGCGCCGCACGCAGCGCTCGATAGTCTGCTCGCCGCGCTCACCGGCGACAGCAGGCGCGATGCGCGTCCGGGCAATCACTGAGGCAGGCCAGGAGAGAGGCCAGGAGAGACGCCAACATGACAGGCGAAGTCAGCGCGCGCCTTGCGGAGTTCGCAAGGCTGAACCTCGACGGCGTCAATGGATATGAATGCGCCGGCCGTCGTGCGGCCGACGCGGTCGCCGGAAAGAAACTCTCACGCAGGGCGAGAGACGGGCGGGCGTATCAATGAATGGTTTGCGGAACGTGTGATGAGGGAGATCTCAGCTTCTGGATCTCGTCCTTGAGCGTCAGTTTCTTCTTTTTCAGCTCAGCCAGTCTGGCGGAATCCGTAGAAGGATGAAGCCTGCACTCTGCGATCTCGCGTTCAAGAGCCTGATGACGGCGTTCGAGTTCCGCGAGGTGGTTTTGCAATGACATCCTAACAACTCCCTTCGGCGCTGATGGACGACGGATCATGACACAGGATCGGTCGGGCGCGAAGCAGATTGTGAGGCCCATTCGTCAACAAAAAATACGAAGGAACATGACAAGTCGTTGCTTGTTTGCGCGAGGGCTTTGGCGCAAGCGCGCGGGCGCAGCGCGAGCCCTGCGGCGCGTTGCGCAGGGGGCAGGCTTGTGCGGGCGCGCAGGCGCAGCCATATTGCTGGCGCTGCCGCGCCATCATCGCGGATCGGATGCGGACGGACGGGCATGGCCGGGGATATGAGTGAGGCTGAACTTGCCGAGGTCATGGCGGAAATCGAGATGCTCCGCCAGGAGCATCGGGATCTCGACACCGCCATCGCCGCCCTGCAGGACGTGGGCGCGCCGGACCAGCTGCAGCTCCAGCGCCTGAAGAAACGCAAGCTCGTCCTGCGCGACAAGATCAGCCGCCTCGAGGACATGGTCACGCCCGACATCATCGCCTGAAGCGCGCCCGCTTTCGCTTGCGGTCGGGCCCGGCATCGTCTATTGCGCAAAACTTCCCTGTATTTCAACGATCAGAGTTCGTGTTGGCCGAAGCTGCGAAATCCGCCGCGAAACCCGTCGCCATCGTCATGGGCTCCCAGTCGGACTGGGCCACGATGAAGCACGCGGCCGAGACGCTCGAGGCGCTCGGCGTGCCCCACGAAGCCATGATCGTCTCCGCCCACCGCACGCCCGACCGGCTCGTCGCCTTCGCCAAGGGCGCGCGCGGGCGCGGCGTGAAGGTCGTCATCGCGGGCGCGGGCGGGGCGGCGCACCTGCCGGGCATGGTGGCGTCCATGACGCCGCTGCCGGTGTTCGGCGTGCCGGTCGAATCGCAGGCGCTCAAGGGCATGGATTCTCTTCTTTCCATCGTCCAGATGCCGGCCGGGGTTCCCGTCGGCACGCTGGCGATCGGCAAGTCGGGGGCGGTCAACGCCGCGCTTCTGGCGGCGTCCGTGCTCGCGCTGTCGGACGCGGGCGTGGCCGCGCGGGTCGACGCGTGGCGCGCGAAGCAGACCGACGCCGTCGCCGCGGCGCCCGTGGACGAGGCGGGCGGTCAGCACGAATGAATCCAGGCCCGTCCCATCCTCCGATCGCGCCCGGCGCGACGATCGGCGTTCTGGGCTCCGGCCAGCTCGGCCGGATGCTGGCGATGGCCGCCGCCCGGCTTGGCCTCAACACGCACATCTATGCGCCCGATCCCGGAGCCGGCCTTCGACGTCGCCGCCCAGCGCACGCTGGCGTCCTACGAGGACGAGGCGGCGCTCGCCGCCTTCGCCGAATCGGTCGACGGTCGTGACCTACGAGTTCGAGAACGTGCCGGCCGCACACGGCGGCCGTTCTGGAGGACCATCGCCCGGTGCTGCCCCGCCCGCAGGCGCTCGCCTCGACGCAGGACCGGCTCGTCGAGAAGCAGTTCCTGAACGGCATCGGCATCGCGACCGCGCCTTTCCTGCCGGTGGACGACGCGGCCGGGCTCGCGCGGGCGATCGCCCAGCTCGGCCGCCCGTCGATCCTGAAGACGCGGCGGCTCGGCTATGACGGCAAGGGCCAGGTCCTGGTGCGCGAGGGCGCGGACCTTGCCGGCGCCTTCGCCAGCATCGGGAGCCAGCCGGCGATCCTGGAGGGCGTCGTGCCCTTCGCCCGCGAGGTTTCGGTGGTGGCGGCGCGCGGCCGGGACGGATCGTTCGCCGCCTTCGACGTGTGCGAGAACGAGCACGAGAATCACATCCTCGCGCCTGACGCGGGCCCCGGCGCGGATCGCGGCCGGGACGGCCGCCTCGGCCGTGGCCATGACGCAGAAGATCATGGACGCGCTCGGCTACGTCGGCGTCATCACGGTGGAAATGTTCGTGGTCGAGGAGACCGAGCCGGGCGTCGACCGCGAGACCCTCGTGGTCAACGAGATCGCGCCGCGGGTGCACAATTCCGGCCACTGGACCATCGACGGGGCTGTAACCTCGCAGTTCGAGCAGCACGTGCGGGCGATCTGCGGCTGGCCGCTCGGCTCGACGCGCCGCCATGGCGAGATCGAGATGCGCAACCTGATCGGCGAGGACGCCAACCGCTGGCGCGACATCCTCGGGGACAGCGGCGCCTCGCTCCACCTCTACGGCAAGCACGAGGCCCGTCCGGGCCGGAAGATGGGCCACGTCACCCGCATCATCGGGCGCTAGCCCCGCTGGACAGGGTGGGGGGTTTCTGGTATTCGCGCCCTCGGACGGAGTTGGCGCTCTCGATGCGCCGCTTCCACTATTCCCTAGAATCGGCTGATGCTTCCGGGTCGCCCGGAAAGGCCCAAGAGACAGGATACACGCGTGCAAGTTCTCGTCCGCGATAACAACGTCGACCAGGCCCTCAAGGCCCTGAAGAAGAAGATGCAGCGTGAAGGCATCTTCCGCGAAATGAAGCTGCGCGGCCATTACGAGAAGCCGTCCGAGAAGCGCGCCCGCGAAAAGGCCGAAGCCGTTCGCCGCGCCCGCAAGCTCGCCCGCAAGAAGATGCAGCGCGAGGGCCTCCTGCCCATGAAGCCGCGTCCGGTCGCCGCCGGCGGCGCTCGCTAAACCTGGAATTTACGCGTCGTTAACGACGACGTGGTGATTTGGAACGGCGTCCAGGGTTTGCCCGGGACGCCGTCTCGCGTTTGCGGGCCAGTGTTCGCCGCCCGGAGATTTGCGCCCGCAATGGCTCCGGCGTCGAACTCTCGCCGCATTGGCGCGGCTTGGTGTGACGCATTCTCTCGTGGCGCGGCTCTCTCTCGGCGCGGCTCTCTCTCTCGGCGCGCTTCGGCGAAGAGCCGGGATGAGGATTCTGCAGGAATAGACCTGAATGGCTTGGTTTGGTTTCTCGCGCGACATGTTCGGACCCGGCGCCTTGCGCGGCGCGGGCGCGGCCGCCTGCGTGGCGAGCGCGCTGGCGCTGGCGGGTTGCGACAGCAGCACGATGAGCGCGGCGGCCGGTCGCGGCGCGGCGGTCGTGGAGAAGAGCGAGGATTGCGCGGCGATCCAGGCGAACATCCAGTCGCTCACGGAAGTCGTGCAGCGCAACCAGAGCGATCCGCAGGCCTACAACACGCGCGGAGCGGCTTACGCCAAGTGCGGGCGCTTCCAGGAGGCGATCACCGATTTCACCGCGGCGCTGCGCGTCGACCAGTCCTACTACACGGCCTACGTCAATCGCGGCCTCGCCCATCGCGCGCTCGGGCGCAATCAGGAGGCGATGCAGGATTTCAGCCGCGCCATCGAGATGAACCCGCGGCACGCGCCGGCCTACATCGCGCGCGCCAATCTCCTGCGCTCGCAGAACGATCTCTCGGCGGCCATGGCCGACCTCGATCAGGCGATCCGGCTCAATCCGGAGAACGCGCAATCCTTCCACGCGCGCGGGCTCATCCATCAGCGCAACGGCGATCACGCGCGCGCCGTGAGCGATTTCGAGAACGCGATCGATCGCGATCCGTTCGTCGCCGCGCCCTATCAGGCGCGCGGGCAGAGCCTCGTTGTGCTCGGCCGCCACGATGCGGCGATCGAGGATTTCAACGCGGCGCTCAACGTCAACAACCAGAACTCCGACGCGTGGGCGGGCCTCGGCCTCGCCTACGAGCGCAAGGGCGAGCGTGCGAAGGCGGCCGAATCCTACGGCCGCGCGCTGGTGGTCAATCCGGCCAACCAGGTTGCGCGCGACGGCCAGTCGCGCGTCGGCCGCGGCTGACGATTGGCGCGGCTCGTCAAGATCCCGGGGCCGGACCATCCCATCGAGTTGCGTACGGCCGACAGGCCCATGCGCGCCGTTTGCGCAGGCCGGGTGATCGCGCAAAGCGCGCAGGCGCTGCTCATGCGCGAGGCGCATTATCCGCAGGTCGTCTATTTTCCGCGCGAGAGCGTCGACATGAGCGCGTTGGAGCGTTCGCCGACGACGAGCTGGTGTCCCTACAAGGGCGAGGCGAGCTATGTCTCGCTGGCGGACGGCGCGCGCGACATCGGCTGGAGCTACGAAACTCCGTTGCCGGCGATGGAGGCAATCGCGGGACACATCGCGTTCTACGCCGGCAAGGTCGTCATCGAAGACGCGTGAGCGCGTTCAGATCGGCAGTTTGAGCAGCACGGGCAGATAGCCGAGCGCCTGCAGCCAGTCGATGAATTCCGCCACGGGCACGATCAGGTAGAACAGCAGGCCGTCGAGCAGCGTCTTGTAGAAGAGCGGCATCGTGACGAGCACCGTGTCCTCGCCGCGCCAGGATGACAGGCGCGGCCCATAGCGCGGCGTGCGCGCGCAATAGGCGGCGTAGGCGTCCTTGAACCGCGCGCTGAGGGCGGCCTCCTCCTTGCGCACCGTCGCGTCGATCACGATCCACACGCCGAACGTGGCGAGGGCGGCGAACAGGAGACTTCCCGTCTGCAGCCCGGCGCCGAAGGTTGCGATCAGCGAGAACACGTAGAGCGGATTGCGGCTCACGGAGAAAGGACCGGCCGTGACGAGTTCGGTGAACTTCTGCCCGCCGATGTGCATCGTGCACCAGGCCCGGCCCATGATGCCCGAGAGGATCAGGAGCTGCCCGATGGATTCGAGCGTGTGATGGAGTTCCTCGTAGACGAAGGACGACTGCACGAACGGCATCGCCAGCAGAAGGGCGGCGATCAGCATGCGGAGCGCGATCTTGCGCGCCCTCTGGGTCGGCCTCGCGGCTGCGTCGTTGCGCATTGTCATGGATCGTGGTTTCCGACTCGGGCCCTTCGGCGCAGCCTGCGTAGCAGAGAACGGCCGCGGGCGCCCTGGCCAATCGGTCGCAGGCGCCTTGGACGCAACCGTTACGAGGGTTTGTCCTGCCCGGACCCGCCATGGCCCGCGTCGTCGCGCAGCGCGCGGCGCAGGATCTTGCCGACGTTGGACTTCGGCAGCTCGTCCCGGAACTCGATCCGGCGGGGCGTCTTGTAGGGCGCGAGCTGGGCGCGGGCGAACGCGCGCAGCTCCTCGGCCGTGAGGGAGGGGTCCCTGGGCGTCACGAAGGCGCTCACGCACTCGCCGGAATGTTCGTCCGGCTCGCCGACGACCGCCGCCTCGAGCACCTTGGGATGGCTCGCGAGCACGTCCTCGACCTCGTTGGGGAAGACCTTGAGGCCGGAGACGATGATCATGTCCTTGAGGCGATCGACGATCGTGAGCGAGCCGTCCGGGTTCATCACCGCCACGTCGCCGGTGCGGAAGTATCCGTCCGCCGTCATGGCGCGGGCGGTTTCCTCCGGCTGCTCGAAATAGCCCGCCATCACCTGCGGGCCACGGACGCACAATTCGCCGGCCTCGCCCAGCGGGACGTCGGCGCCCTGCGCGTCGATGATGCGCACGAAGGTCGAGGACACCGGATAGCCGATCGTGCCGGTGAATTCCTCGATGTCGAGGCGGTTCACGGACACGAGCGGGGAGGTTTCCGACAGGCCGTAGCCTTCGACGATCGGCTTGCCCGTCAGCTCCTTCCAGCGTCTGGCGACGGACCGCTTGCGTCGCCATGCCGCCCGAGATGCACAGGGCGAGCTTGCTCAGGTTCGCCTGCCCGATGTCGGGATGGCGCGCCAGCGCGTTGTAGAGCGTGTTGACGAGCACGAGCATCGTCGGCGGGCGCTCCTTCATCTGCGCGATGAGCGCCGGCAGGTCGCGCGGATTGGGCACGAGCACCTGCGTCGCGCCGATGCGCACCATGAACAGGCAGCAGGCCGTGAGGGCGAGGATGTGATAGAGCGGCAGCGCCGTGTACATCACGTTCTGCACGTTCGGGTCGAGCGAGGGATTGAGCCAGGCTTCGGCCTGCAGGACGTTCGCCGCCACGTTGGCGTGGGTGAGAATGGCGCCTTTCGAGACGCCCGTCGTGCCGCCCGTGTATTGCAGGAACGCCACGTCCGAGGGCTCGACGTCGGCGCGCGGCAGCGGCGTCTTCGCGCGCTCGCGCGCGCCCCAGGCCAGAAAGCTCCTGAAACTGTGCGTCAGCGGCAGGTGATAGGGCTTCACGGCCTTCTTCACGTGGCGCGCCACGAAATTGACCAGCATGCCCTTGGCGCCGAGCAGGTCGCCCATGCACACCAGCACCGCGCGTTCGAGCTTCACGCAATCATCGAGCGCCTTGTCGAGCGTGTGCGCGCACACGTCGGCGATGAAGATCATGCGCGTGCCGGAATCGTTGATCTGGCGGGCCAGTTCGCGCGGCGTGTAGAGCGGATTGACGTTCACCACCGTGTAGCCGCTGATCAGCAGCGCGAACAGGATGACGGGGCAGGCGGCGATGTTGGGCATCATCACCGCGACGCGGTCGCCCTTGCGCAAGCCCATGCGCTGCAGCGCCGCCGCGAGGTCGCGCACGCTGGTTTCGAACTGGCGATAGGTGAAGGATTTGCCGAAGCTCTCGAACGCGATGCGATCGGGAAAGCGCGCGACGCTGGTCTCGAAAAGATCGACGAGGGTCGGCAATTGCGCGGGGTCGATGTCGTGCGGCACGCCGGGGGGGTAATGCGCAAGCCAGGGACGCTCGCCCAGGGACCGGTCTTTGTCGAGCGTGCCGCTCATCGCCTCTCCTCCCGCCTTCCGGTTGCGCCCTTCGCGCCCGGCGGGCCCCGGAATTCAGGATGTAAGGCGGCGCGCCGGCTCTGTCGATGCTTCGGCGCGCCCGCCCGTCCCGTTACTCCGGCTGCTTGAGGCTCTTGAGTTTCGCGAACACCGAGTCGACGTCGATGTCGTCCTCGTCGTCCTCGCGCTTGGCCGGCGCTGTCTTGGCGAAGACGTTGTCGGCGCTGGGCGCCTCGGGTTCGGCCTCGAACGAGCGCGGCCCGGTCGTGATTTCGGCGGGCATGAGCGTCGCGCCCTGGTCGGGCTGCTGGGGACGGTCCTTGTTGGCGCGGCCGACCTCGAGGTCGAGGTCCATCTGCGAGCACAGGCCCAGCGTCACGGGATCGAGCGGCGACAGGCCCGAGGAGTTCCAGTGGGTGCGGTCGCGAACGGCCTGCAGCGTCGCCTTGGTCGTGCCCACGAGGCGCATGATCTGCGCGTCCTTGAGCTCGGGATGGTTGCGCACGAGCCAGAGGATGGCGTTCGGGCGGTCCTGGCGGCGCGACAGGGGCGTGTAGCGCGGGCCGCGGACCTTCTTGATCTCGGGCAGCGTCACCTTGCTCTTGGCGAGCTGCAGGCGATAGCCGGGGTCCTTCTCGGCGCGGGCGATCTCGTCGCGCGTGAGCTGGCCCGAGGTGATCGGGTCGTGACCCTTGATGCCGGCGGCGACCTCGCCGTCGGCGATGCCCTTCACCTCGAGGGGATGCAGCACACAGAAGTCGGCGATCTGGTCGAACGTGAGCGAAGTGTTCTCCACCAGCCAGACGGCGGTCGCCTTGGGCATCAGCGGGGCGTTGCTCATAATCTGCTCCTTCGGCGGACAAGCGCCGGTCTCTCGAAACTGCTGCCGTCTGGGCATGGGGGATCGGGCTCCGGCCCGGCCGAGGCGAAGCCTCAAATCACACCATCCATAACGGGAATGCGTCACATATAGGGCCAGCGGGCCCGCCACGCAACGGTTCTCGCAGCGCGATCGTCAGTCCGCGGGCTTGAATCCGGACGCCTTGATCGGCGCCGCCCAGCGCTCGAAGTCGGCCCGCTGGATGCGGGCGAGTTCGTCGGGACCCGTGCCGGTCGGCGTGATGGAGAGCCGCGCCGAGAGCGCCCGCCCCGCTTCGCTGCGAACGGCCCTGGCGAAGACCGCGCTGTAGCGCTCGATGAGGGGCCGCGGCGTGCCGGCGGGCGCGTAGAGCGCGTACCAGCCCACGGCCTCGATGTCGTAGCCCAGCTCCCTGTAGGTCGGCACGTCCGGCAGGTAGGGCGAGCGCTTCGCGCCCGTGATCGCCAGCGCCCTGATCTTGCCCGCCGTGTGGAGGGCGACCACGTCCGCGGTCGGCGTCGAGGCCAGGGGTATCTGGCCCGCCGCAAGGTCGTTGAGGGCGGGCGCGATGCCGCGATAGGGCGCGTGGCGCAATTCGACGCCGGCGGCGTTGGCGAACAGGATGCCCGAGAAATGGGGAATGGTGCCAGCGCCCGGCGAGCCGAAGGCGGCCTTGTCGCGATTGGCGGCGAGCCAGGCGACAGCTTCCTTCAGGGTCGCGGCGTTCGTCATCGGCCCCGTCGAGAGGGCGAATTCGAGTTCGGCCACCTGGGAGACCGGCGCCAGATCCTTCAGCGGATCGTAGGGCAGGTTCGGATAGACGCTGGGGTGCGTGACGATGGGGCCGAACGGGGTGAACAGCAGCGTGCGCCCGTCGGGCTCCGCGTTCACCACGGCGCGCACGCCGATGCGCCCGTCGGCGCCGACGCGATTGTCGACGATGACGGTCTCGTTCAGCTCCTTGCGCAATTCGTCGGCCAGCATGCGGATGAGCCCGTCGCCCGCGCTGCCTGCCGCGAAAGGATAAATGATGCGCACCGGCTGGCCCTGCGCGAACGCAGGCGCGCCCATGAGCAGGACGGCGCCGGCGGCCAGCGCCGCCCGTCGTGAGACGCGTGCGATCATTTCATCCTCCCTCTGGACTGCGAGCCGATTGCGTCAGGCGCCCGCCGCGCGGATCACCGCCGCCTTCTCGTAGGCCACCTTGACGGCCGGCCGCGCCTTGATGGCCTCGAACCAGCGCTTCACGCTGGGATAATCGTTGAGGTTCGCCTGGTGCCATTCGTGGTTCACCACCCACGGATAGCAGCACATGTCGGCGATGGAGAACTCGCCTGCGATGTAATCGGCCTTGGCGAGCTGCCCGTCGAGCACGGCGTAGAGCCGGTTCGTCTCCTTGACGAAACGGTCGATGGCGTAGGGAATCTTTTCCGGCGCGGCGCGCGAGAAATGGTTGGCCTGCCCGGCGTTGGGGCCGAGGCCGCCCATCTGCCAGAACAGCCATTCGATGGTGCGGATGCGCACGCGCGCGTCCTTCGACAGGAACTTGCCGGTCTTCTCGGCCAGATAGAGCAGGATGGCGGCGGATTCGAACACGCTGACCGGCGCGCCGCCGTCGGCGGGGGCGCGGTCGAGGATCGCGGGAATCTTGCCGTTGGGAGACAGCTTCAGGAACTCGGGCTTGAACTGGTCGCCCTTGCCGATGTTCACCGGGAACGCCTCGTAGGGAAGCCCCGTCTCCTCCAGGAAAATCGCGACCTTCTGGCCGTTCGAGGTCGGCCAGTAGTGAAGTTCGATCATGCTTTGCGGCTCCGTTGGGCTGCGCGGCGGGCGATCCTCGCGCGGACGACTATATAGGGGGAACTATATACACGGACGCGCAGGCCGCCAGATGGCGGCGCCGTTCGCACCCGGGAGCAGAGCATCGCATGAGCGCAAACCCGTTTTTCGAGGACTGGTCGACGCCCTTCGGCCTGCCGCCGTTCGAGGCCATCGCGCCCGAACATTTCGCGCCCGCCTTCGCGGCCGGGCTCGACGCGCACCGCAAGGAGATCGAGGCCATCGCCGCCGATCCCGCGCCCGCCGATTTCGCCAACACGATCGAGGCGCTGGAGCGCGCGGGCGCGCTGCTCCGCAAGGTGGGCCGCGTGTTCTGGAATCTCGCGTCCGCCGACACGAACGAGGCGCTGCAGGCGATCGAGCGCGACATGGCGCCGAAGCTCGCGGCACATCGCGCCGCCATCTACATGAACGGCGCGCTGTTCGCGCGCGTCGATGCGCTGATGGGCGACCGCGACGATCTCGACGACGAGCGCCGGCGCGTGCTCGAACTCATCCACAAGGATTTCGTGCGCTCGGGCGCGCGGCTCGACGGCGCCCAGAAGGAGCGCATGGCGCAGATCGTCCAGCGGCTCGCGGCGCTGTCGACGCAATTCGGCCAGAACGTGCTGAAGGACGAGGCCGACTTCGTGCTGCAACTGGGCGAAGGCGATGTCGGCGGCCTGCCGGACGCGCTGAAGGCGTCCGCCGCGCGCACCGCGAAGGAGCGCGGGTTGCCGTGCGCCTATGCGATCACCCTGTCGCGCTCGCATGTCGAGCCGTTCCTTGAGAATTCGACGCGGCGCGATTTGCGCGAGACGCTCTTCAACGCGTTCGTGGCGCGCGGCGCCAATGGCGGCGCCACGGACAACCACGCCATCATCGAGGAGATCGTCGCGCTGCGCGCCGAGCGGGCGCATCTGCTGGGCTACGAGACCTACGCGCATTTCAAGCTCGACGACACGATGGCGAAGACTCCCGAAGCCGTGCGCTCGCTGCTGGACGACGTGTGGGCCAAGGGCCGCGCGCGCGCCATGCGCGAGCTTGGCGAAATGCAGGAGATCGCGGACGCGCAGGGCGCGAACTTCAAGCTCGCCGCGCACGACTGGCGCTATTACGCCGAGCGCCTGCGCGAGAAGAAGTTCGCCGTCGACGACGCGGAAGCCAAGAATTACTTCCGGCTCGACGACGTGCGCAACGCCGCCTTCGATGTGGCGGGCAAGCTGTTCGGCCTCACGTTCGAGGAGCGCACGGGCCTGTCGCTCTATCATCCCGATGTGCGCGCGTTCGAGGCGAAGGATTCATCGGGGCGTCACGTGGCGCTGTTCCTCGCGGACGATTTCGCGCGCGCCTCCAAGCGCAGCGGCGCGTGGATGAGCGCCTATCGCTCGCAGGAAAAGCTCGACGGCGACGTGCGGCCGATCATCGTCAACGTGCTGAACGTCGCAAAGCCCGGCGCGGACGAGCCGGCGCTGCTGTCGATCGACGAAGCCCGCACGCTGTTCCACGAGTTCGGGCACGGGCTGCATGGGATGCTGTCGGACGTGACCTATTCGCGCATCGCCGGCACGAGCGTGTCGTCGGACTTTGTCGAACTGCCCTCGCAGCTCTACGAGCACTGGCTGACGCAGCCGCAGGTGCTGCGCTCGTTCGCGCGCCACGCGCGCACGGGCGAGGCGATGCCTGAAGACCTGCTGCAGCGCATCCTGGCGATGCGCACGTTCAACCAGGGGTTCGCGACGGTGGAATATTGCTCGTCCGCCTATGTCGACCTCGATTTCCACGCGATGAAGCATCCGGCGAAGGCGGACGCGCGGGCGTTCACGCGCGACAGGCTCGCGGCCATCGACATGCCCGCCGAGATCGCCATGCGCCATGCGACGGCGCATTTCAGCCACGTGTTCTCGGGCGAGGGATACGCGGCCGGGTATTACTCGTACCTGTGGTCGGAAGTGCTCGACGCCGACGCGTTCGACGCGTTCGCGGAGACCGGCGATATCTTCAACGCCGACGTGGCGCGCAAGCTGCGTGATTACATCTACGCGGCGGGCGGGCGGCGCGAACCCGCGGACGCCTACATCGCCTTCCGCGGGCGGCTGCCGAATGCGGAGGCGCTGTTGAAGAAGCGCGGGCTGCTGGAGGTGAGCGCGGAGGCTTAGGGGCGTTCGCACATCGTGCGCACCCTCTCCATCGTCATGGTCGGCGCAGGCCGACCATCCACGAACTACCAGCGTTGTATGCGTGGCCTGTCGTGGATCCTCGCCTTCGCGAGGATGACGCGCTGAGAGGGTGCGCTTCACGACAGCGATGCGCCGGCTCGCCTCACACCACAGTCAGCACGATCTTCCCCACATGCGCGCTCGTCTCCATGCGCGCGTGCGCCTTCGCCGCGTCACGCAGCGGAAACGTCGAGTCGATGATCGGCCTGATCTTGCCGCCGTCCAGCAGCGGCCACACGCGCTCGCGCAGGCGAGTCCGCGATGGCGGCCTTCTGCTCCACGGTGCGCGGGCGCAGGGTCGAGCCCGTCATCACGAGGCGCTTGGAGGAGATCGGGCGCATGTCGAAGTCGGCGATCTTGTAGCCCTGCTGGTAGGCGATCTGCACGAGGCGGCCGTCCATGCCGGCGCATTCCATGTTGCGCTGGACGTAAGGCCCGCCGACCATGTCGAGCACGAGGTTCACGCCCTTGCCGCCGGTGAACGCCTTCACCTCCGCGACGAAATCCTTCGTGCGGTAATTGATGGCGAGGTCGGCGCCGAGCTTCACGCAGGCGTCGCACTTTTCGTCGCTGCCGGCCGTCACGATGATCTTCGCGCCGATGGCCTTGGCCAGCATGATCGCGGTCGTCCCGATTCCGGACGAGCCGCCATGCACGAGCGCGGTCTCGCCCGCCGACAGCCTGCCGGTCATGAAGGCGTTGACCCACACGGTGAAGAAGGTCTCGGGAACCGCCGCCGCCTCGATCATCGAGAAGCCCTGCGGGATCGGCAGCGCGTGGGTCTCGTGCACGAGGCAATATTCCGCATAGCCGCCGCCGTGGGCGAGGGCGCAGACCTTGTCGCCCAGCTTCCAGCGCGTGACGCCGGCGCCGAGCGCGGCGACCTCGCCCGCGACCTCGAGGCCCGGCAGGTCCGAGGCGCCGGGCGGGGGCGGATACTTGCCGAGGCGCTGCGAGACGTCCGGGCGGTTCACGCCGGCGGCGTGCACCCTGACGAGAATTTCCCCCGCGCCCGGCTGCGGCAGCGGGCGCGTTTCGGGCTGCAGCATGTCGGGGCCGCCGTATTCCCTGATGGCGATGCAGGTCATTGTTTGCGGCGCAGCCATGGCTTCTTCCCCTTCGGTTCGCCGCTCTTATCGCCTTCCCGCCGTTGCCTCGCAAGCAAGGCGCGCGCGGCCGATGACAGGGATCGAGCGCCCGCCTACATTTGGCGCGCTGGGCGAGCCGGCCTTGCAAGGCGCGGCGCGTTTGGAGTGGAGAGTTTGATGGCGAAAGCGGAAGACGACGTTTTCGGCGCGCCGCCGAAAAAGAAGACCGTTCACGAAATCGGCGAGAACCTCGACACGTTCTCGGCCGACGAATTGTCGGAGCGCATCGGCGTGCTCCAGGCCGAGATCGAGCGGCTGGAGGCGGCCCGCGCCTCCAAGGAGGCCTCGCGCGCGGCCGCCGCCGCCTTCTTCAAGTCATGAAGGAATCGGGGCCCTGCGAGGGCTTTGTTTACCGTGAATTAAGGATTCCAGCGTCTTAATGGGGACAGTTCCGGCTTCCGGACGCGGGTGGCCTTCCTGTCCACCTGTTTGACGCCTCCCTGTTTTCACTTTCAGAGCCGCATTCGTGCGGCTCTTTTTTATTTCCGGGCGCATATGCGTCCCCGGCTTCATTGTTGCGCCCGAGTTAAGGTTAAAATTGTTTAAAGAGAGCGGACCCGTCAGCTTCCGCTAAAATCGGCCCCGGTTGAGGACAAGCCGCCAGCGGCGCAACGGGTCAGTCGATGAACAAGCAGGTCGAGGAAAAGGCCAACACTGTCTCCTTCGGACACAGGCTCGCGTCGTCCGACGCGTTCCGCGCGCTGTTCAAGGAAGGCATGGCGCTCGTCGAGGAGACGGCGGCCTATCTCGACGGACCGGGACGGCTGGCCTCCAAGGCCCTGCCGCGCGCCGACGCGCTCGCCTATTCCTCTGAAAGCATGCGCCTGACGACGCGCCTGATGCAGCTCGCCTCGTGGCTGCTGCTGCAGCGGGCGGTCAACGAGGGCGAGATGACCCTCGACCAGGCCTCGAAGGAAAAGCACAAGGTGCGCCTGTCGCGGCAGGACATCGCCACCAGCCGGGAGGGGTTCGAGCGGCTGCCGGTCGAACTGCGCGAGCTGGCGCTCCATTCCCTGCGCCTGCAGGAGCGCATCATCCATCTCGACCAGCTGATCTACAGCGGCGAGGGCGGCCCGGCGCTGCCGGCCGTGCAGGACGCGCCGACGGCGGACCTGTCCATCGAGGCGCAGTTCCAGCTCCTGCGGGCGGCGTTCCCGGGCGTGTCGAACTGAGGGTCTTCGCCCCGGCGCGAAAAATCCGGCGCGACAAAAAACCCCGGCCGCGAGGCCGGGGTTTTTGTATCCGGTAGAAGCGTCCGGCTTACTTCTTGACGCCGATCGCGCCGAAGCGGGCGGTGAAGCGCGACAGGCGGCCGCCGCGGTCCATGAGCTGCTGGGCGCCGCCGGTCCAGGCCGGGTGCGTGTTGGGGTCGATGTCGAGGTTCAGGGTCGCGCCGGCCTCGGAATAGGTCGAGCGGGTCGTGAACTCGGTGCCGTCGGTCATGACGACCTTGATCATGTGGTAGTCGGGATGGATGTCGGACTTCATGGCCTGTCCTCGCAATGCGAAGACGCGGCGCAAGGCCGCGTCGGAAATCTGGTCCCTGAGGGGATTGGGCGGTCGTATACATGAGGGCGGGCGGGGAGACAAGTTGGCAGGCCCCGGCTTCGCCCATTCCGTCCCGGCGGCAAAAAGCGTAAAGAGCGGACATGATCGACAAGAACGGACAGCCGGAGGATTCGGCCAAAAAGCCCCGGACCTCGCTCAAGGCCCTGCTGCCGCTGGCGCCCTATGCGCTTCGCCACAGGGGCAGGGTGGCCGCGGCCATGCTCGCGCTGACCGTGGCCTCCGCCGCGACCCTGACGGTGCCGATCGCCGTGCGGGGAATGATCGACAACGGCTTTTCCGCCGACAACGTGGGGGCCATCGACCGCTATTTCGGCGCGATGATGCTGGTGGTGGCGATCCTCGCCCTGGCGTCCGGCTTCCGCTACTACCTCGTCATGACGATCGGTGAGCGGGTGGTGGCGGACCTGCGCCGCGACGTGTTCGCCCATCTCGTCAACCTCGACGCCAATTTCTACGACAAGGCCCGCATCGGCGAGCTCGTGTCCCGCCTCACCGCCGACACGACGCAGATGAAGTCGGCGTTCGGCGCCTCGGCCTCGGTGCTGTTGCGCAATGTTTTCATGTTCGCCGGCGCCATCGCCATGATGGTGTACACGAGCCCCAAGCTGTCGGGGCTCGTGCTGATCGCCATTCCCGTGATCGTGCTGCCGCTCGTCGCCTCGGGCCGCTCGGTGCGCGAGCGTTCGCGCCGCGCGCAGGACACGCTGGCGGAAGCCTCCGCCTTCGCGGCGGAGAATCTGGGCGCGGTGCGGACCATGCAGGCGTTCAACGCGCAGCCCGCCACCATCGGGCGCTTCGGCGGCGCGGTGGAGAACGCCTACGAGGCGGCGCGCAGCGCCACGGGCGCGCGCTCGCTGCTCACCGTCATCGCCATCTTCCTGGCGTTCGCCAGCGTCATCGGCGTCCTGTGGCTTGGCGCGCAGGACGTCTTGTCCGGGCGCATGTCCGGCGGCACGCTGTCGCAATTCGTGCTCTACGCGGTGTTCGCTGCGAGCGCGCTGGGGCAGCTCTCGGAAGTGTGGAGCGAGGTGTCGTCCGCGGCGGGCGCCGCCGCGCGCATCGCCGAACTCCTCGAGACGAAGCCCGACGTGAAGCCGCCTGAACATCCCGAACCGATGCCGCAGCCGCCGCGCGGCGAGATCGCGTTCCGCGGCGTTGGGTTCGCCTATCCCTCGCGGCCCGACCAGCGGGCCCTCGACGGGCTCGATTTCACCGTGCGGCCGGGCGAAACGGTCGCGCTGGTGGGGCCCAGCGGCGCCGGCAAGTCGACCGTGCTGCAATTGCTGCTGCGCTATTACGATCCGCAGGAGGGGCGCGTCATGGTCGACGGCGTCGACGTGTCGCGCGCCGATCCGGCGGAGCTGCGCGCGCGCATCGCGCTCGTGCCGCAGGAGCCGGTGATCTTCGGCGCGTCGATCTTCGAGAACATCGCCTACGGACGCGAAACCGCGAGCCGCGACGACGTGGTCGAGGCCGCGCGCCGCGCGGCGGCCGACGAGTTCATCAACGCGCTGCCGCAGGGCTACGACACGCGCGTGGGCGAGCGCGGCGTGACGCTGTCCGGCGGCCAGCGCCAGCGGCTCGCGATCGCGCGGGCGATCCTCAAGGACGCGCCCGTTCTGCTTCTCGACGAGGCGACGTCGTCGCTCGACGCGGAAAACGAGAGCCTCGTGCAGACGGCTCTCGAAAACATCATGGGCACGCGCACCACGCTCGTCATCGCGCACCGGCTCGCCACTGTCCTCAAGGCCGATCGCATCCTCGTGCTCGACGAAGGGCGCATCGTGGAGGAGGGCGCCCACGCGGCGCTGGTCGCCCGCGACGGGCTTTACGCGCGCCTTGCGCGGCTGCAGTTCAACGCGGGCGCACAGGCGATGGCGGTGTAGCGGCTGTCCGCCCCTACGTCTTCTGAATGACCACCTTCTCCAGCGGCTTTCCGGCCAGCCACAGCTTCAGATTGTCGGCGAACATGCTGGCGTGCGTCGCGCCCGTGCCCGCGCCGCCGGCGCCTGCGATGTGGGGCGTGACGAGCGCGTTGTCGTGGCGCCAGAGGGGGCTTGTGGCGGGCAGCGGCTCCTCCTCCATCACGTCGAGACCGGCGCCGGCGATGCGGCCCGCCTCCAGAGCGTCCACCAGCGCGCTCTCGTCGACGAGCAGCCCGCGCGCGATGTTGACGACAAACGCCCGCGAGGGCAGCGCGTCGATGACGTCGCGCGAAATCATGTGGTGCGTCGTCTCGTCGTACATCGCGGCGACCATCAGCACGTCGGCGTCGCGCGCCGCCGCCACGAGGTCCGCGCGCGGGCGCAGGGCGTCGAAGTTCGGCAGCGGCGCCGCCGCGCGGCTGACGCCGGTGACGCGCATGTCGAACGCCTTCGCCTTGCGCGCGATGTCCTGGCCGATGGCGCCCGTTCCCACGATCACGATGTGCTTGCCGGCGAGGTTGTCGAGGCGCGGCGTCGTCCTGTCGCGCGTCCAGAAGGCGCTGGCGCGCGCGGCTTCGGTGTCGCGCACGCGGCGCACGAGCCCCAGCATCAGCGAGAAGGCGTGCTCGGACACCGCGAACGCGCGCAGGCCGGCGACGTTGGTGACGACGACGCCCTTCGGCAAGCCGTTGGCCTGCGCCTTGTCGATGCCCGAGGTGAGGAAGGCGAGCCATCTGAGCGACGTCCCGCGTTCGCGGATGATGGCCGCGTTCTCGGGCGTGTAGACGCGGTTGGTGACGATGAGAATTTCGGCGCCGGGCAACGCGGCGGCGAGTTCCTCCGTCTCGTTCGCGCATCGCAGCTCGAGCTGGGGAAAGGCCGGCGCGAGCGCTTCGAACTCGGATCGGTCGCCGTGCGGATTGAAGAGAAGTGCGATGGCCATTGAACTCTCCCTGTGCGCGCGAGCTTACGCCGCGCGCATTGGGAGGGGTAGCCTTTTCACGCCAGCGCTTCAGCGCGCGTCGGCGCGTCCCTCGCGCGGGCGCATCATCAGGAAGATGCTGACGCCAGCCATGACCGCGACGAGAAGCTGCACGCCGATCGCCTCCCACGTCGGATTGAAGCCCAGCTCCACGAACCAGTCGGGCAGGGGCGCGGCGTCGTAGGGCGCGATCTGCTGCTCCTGCAATTCCTGGATCGCGCCGCCGATGAAGCGCAGGCCCATGACGAACAGGAAGGCCGAGGTGACGATGAACAGCGGCCGCAGCGGGATGCGCATGGCCAGCGTCTGCATGACAAAGTAGAGAATCGCGAGCCCGATGGCGGCGACCGCGAGTCCGGCGAGGACCGACGCGCTCCATCCGTCGTTGGCCGATGCCAGCGCATGGAGGAACAGCGCCGTCTCGGCGCCTTCGCGGAACACGGCGAGGAAGGCGATGGCTGCGAGCGAACCGGCGGTTCCAGCGCTCAGCGCGTGTGCGGCGCTGGCGTCGATCATGCGCTTCCACGCACGCGGATCCTGGCGCAGGAAAAGCCAGCCGCTCATGTAAAGCATCAGGGCCGCGGCCACGAGCATCACGACCGCTTCCATGAAGTCGTTGTGCGCGCCGTCGAACCACAACTGGAAAATGACCGCGGCGACGATGCTCGCGGCGATGGCGGCGAGCGATCCGGCCCACAGCGGGCGCAGATCGTCGAGGCCGCCCTTGCGGAGCGCGGCGGCGAGCGCCGTGACGATCAGCATCGCCTCCAGCCCTTCACGCAGGAGGATCGAGCCCGCTTGCAGCGCGATGGAAAGTCCGTTCATCGAGAGTCCCCGTGTGGTTGATCTTTCGATGAAGGTTAACGCCGGCGACGGTGCGATAACAAGCGAAAAACCCTTTTAAATCAAAGATATGAATTATAATAAGTCCAGATTGCGAGTGTCGTGCGCCGCGCCGCGAATGCGTGCGTTGCGCGTTTGCAACACGCGCTCGCGATAGAGCCCGCGCTCACTTTGCGCCGCGTGCGCGCCGCATTCGGGCCATCAACCAGCGATTAACCACGCTTGTCGATTGCTCAAATGCAACGCTCTCAATGAAGCTCCCATCAAGGTTGATGGAACCTTCGTTTAACCATGGAGCGGTTAGGCGTTTGAGACAGCCCGGCGTCTCGCCGCTTGGGCGAGAGTTTCTTGAGGAGTTTCGAATGAGGTCCATCACCAACTCCCGCGCGCTGCGCCTCGCGGCAGCCCTTACCGCCGCATTGGCGATCGCCGCGTGCTCGAAGACCCCCGATCCGAATGCGGCCGGCGGACTTGGAGCGGGCGGCGCGGGAGCAGCAGTCCCCGGCAGCCAGCAGGATTTCGTCGTCAACGTCGGCGACCGCGTGTTCTTCGAAACCGATTCGACGGACCTGACCTCGCAGGCGCAGGCGACGCTCGACAAGCAGTCGCGCTGGCTCGCGCAATATCCGCGCTACACGATCACCATGGAAGGCCACGCCGACGAGCGCGGCACGCGCGAATACAATTTCGCGCTCGGCTCCAAGCGCGCCGAAGTGGCGAAGAACTACCTCGTCGCGCGCGGCGTTCCGGGATCGCGCATCCGCACGATCAGCTACGGCAAGGAGCGTCCGGTCGCGGTCTGCAACGACATCTCCTGCTGGTCGCAGAACCGCCGCGCGGTCACCGTGCTCGGCGGCTCGCGCTGAGCGGAACGGCTGAAACATGAGGCCCCGCCCAACTTTGGCCAAAGGCGGGGCTATGTTACCCGAAAGCTCCCGGCGCAACTCGCGGCGGGAGCGTCATCGGACCAGTCGCTCCATGTTCATGTTCGCCACCCCCATCAGGAAGGCATCGGTCGCCGCGGCGCTTCTTGCGGGCCTTGCGCTCGCGCCCACCGGCGGCGCGCAGGCGCAATTGTTCAACCGCCCCCCGGCCGGGGGGCAGGGCGATCCCTACCAGGGCGGCGCGGGCGATCCGGCCGCGATGATGCTGCGGATCGAGCGGCTCGAGAACCAGATCCGCTCCCTCACCGGGCAATTGGAAGAAGCGCAGTTCACCAACCGCAGGCTTGAGGACCAGGTCCGCAGGCTGCAGGAAGCCGGCGTGACGGGCGCGGCGACGCTCCGCCGCGCGGCGGCCCCCCGCCCCAGCGCCGCAGCGATCTCTCCGATCCGCCGATGTCGGCTGGCGGCGCAGGCCCGCGTGGCCGCGGCGACGCATTCGATCCCTCGCAAACGCCCGGCGCGCCGGGCGCCCCGCGCGTGCTCGGCTCCATGGATCGCAACGGCGCCCTCTCAGGGCCGCTGGGCGATCCGATCATCGACGAGGGCCCCTACGGCGATCCCAACGCGCCGCTCGATCTTCTCAATCCGCGGCGCCCGCCGCAGCGCACCGTCGCCGCGCCCGCGAGCGCGCCCATGAACGCGCCCTTGCCTCAGGCGGCCCCGCTTCCCGCGCCGCAGGACAATCGCCGCCCGCCGCCGCGCACGCAGACGGCGACGCCCGTCGATCCGGCGCCCGGCGCCCCCGCGAGCACGCTGCCGCCGCCCGGCCCGCGCGAACAGCTGGACGCCTCGAACGCGGCGCTGCGCTCGGGCGAGCTCGACCGGGCCGAAAGCGGCTACAAGGAATTCCTGCAGCGCTATCCCTCCAGCCGTCTTGCCGCGGAAGCGACATTCAACCTGGGCGACGTCTTTGCTCGGCGCGGCCGGCATCGCGAGGCCGCCGAGCAATTCCTGAAGGTGACCACGGATTTCGCTACGTCCGCGCAGGCGCCCCAGAGCCTGCACAGGCTCGGCCAGTCGCTCGAACGCCTCGGGGCCAAGGAGCAGGCCTGCGCGGCGTGGGCTGAAGTGCCGCGCAAATACCCGTCCGCCGCGCAGACGGTGCGCACCGCCGCCGAGCGCGACATCAAGCGGGCTTCGTGCTGACGGGCCAGCCTTCGACGCAATTGCTGGCGCCCGCGTCCGGCGCCTCGGGCGTTCTGGTGGCGGTGTCGGGCGGGCCCGATTCCATGGCGCTCCTCGATCTCGCCGCGCGCTGGCGCAGCGAGGCGTCCAACCTCCCGCCCGTCTTCGCCGCCACGGTCGACCACGGCCTGCGCGCCGGTTCGGGCGCCGAGGCTCAGGTTGCGGCGGAATTCGCGGCTTCGCGGGGCGTTCCTCATGCGGTCCTGAGCTGGGAGGGCGAGAAGCCCGCGACGCGCCTTCAGGAGCGCGCCCGGGAGGCGCGCTACAGCCTTCTGGCCGCAGAAGCGCGCCGGCGGGGCGCGGACTTCATCCTCACCGCCCATCACGCCGACGACCAGGCGGAGACCATCCTGATGCGCCTTGTGCGCGGCAGCGCCATCGCGGGGCTCGCCGGCATGGCGGCGCTCTCGCCTGCGCGACGGGCTGACGCTCTTCCGGCCGCTGCTTGGCGTGCGCAAGGCGGCTCTCGTGGACTGGTGCGATCGCGAGGCGATCCCCTACGTCCGCGATCCCTCGAACGAAAATCCGCGCTTCGCGCGCACCGGGGCCCGAGGGCTCGCCGCGCTGCTGGAGGCGCAGGGGCTGGGGCCGGACGAATGGGCGCGGCTCGCCCGCCGCGCGGCGCGGGCCGAGGAGGCGCTCGCCGCCTCGGCGGCGGCCGCGCTCGCCAGCCTGCCGCAGGCGCCCGACGGCTCGCTCCCCATGGCGGCGCTGGCGCTTCTGCCGCAGGAGATCGCCCTGCGGTGTCTGGCCGCGCGCGCGCTCGCCGCAGGCGGGGGCGGGACGCTCCGGCTGGAGCGATTGGAAGCCGCCTGGGACAGGCTTGCGGAGGCCCATGGGCGGCGTGAGCCGCTGTCGCTGACGCTTGCCGGGGCGCAGATCAGGCTGAATGCGCAGGGGCTCCTGACATTCGCGCCCGAGCCGCCGCGCCGGCGCGGACAGACGGGCGCCGCCCCGCCGCAATCGGTTCACGTAAATGACGGAAAATCAGCGGTTCATGAACCACAGACCGGCGCTTCCCTTGGCAACGGGGTCCGTCGAGCCTAGATTGATATTCAGCAATCCGCCGCGCCACGTCCGGTAATCCTTACCCGGCACAGCAACCCGGCAGGATGTTTGGCAGGATCGAAATGAATCCGAATGTGCGGAATTTCGCCCTCTGGGCGATCATCTTTCTCCTGGTCGTGGCCCTGGTCATGCTGTTCCAGAACCCGTCCCAGCGGGAGCCCTCCCAGCAGATCACGTTCAGCCAGCTCCTGACGGAAGTCGACGCAGGGCGCGTGCGCGAAGTCACGATCTCCGGGCCCGACATCTCCGGGCACTTCACGGACAACCGCGCCTTCTCGACCTATGCGCCGAACGATCCGACGCTGATTTCCAAGCTCCACGCCAAGGGCGTGTCCATCGCTGCGCGTCCGCCGCAGGACGGCGGCAACTGGCTCACCACGCTGCTGGTCAACGGCCTGCCGCTCATCGCCTTCCTCGCGGTCTGGATCTTCCTGTCCCGCCAGATGCAGGGGGCGGGCGGAAAGGCCATGGGCTTTGGCAAGTCGAAGGCGAAGCTCCTCACCGAAGCGCACGGGCGCGTCACGTTCGAGGACGTCGCCGGCATCGACGAGGCCAAGGAAGACCTGCAGGAAATTGTCGAGTTCCTGCGCGATCCGCAAAAGTTCCAGCGGCTGGGCGGTCGAATCCCGCGCGGCGTGCTGCTCGTCGGTCCACCGGGCACCGGCAAGACGCTGACGGCGCGCGCGGTGGCGGGCGAGGCCAACGTGCCGTTCTTCACCATCTCGGGCTCCGACTTCGTCGAAATGTTCGTGGGCGTCGGCGCGAGCCGCGTGCGCGACATGTTCGAGCAGGCGAAGAAGAACGCGCCCTGCATCATCTTCATCGACGAAATCGACGCGGTCGGCCGCCATCGCGGCGCCGGCCTTGGCGGCGGCAACGACGAGCGCGAGCAGACGCTCAACCAGCTGCTCGTCGAGATGGACGGCTTCGAGCCGAACGAGGGCATCATCATCATCGCCGCGACGAACCGTCCGGACGTGCTCGACCCGGCGCTGCTGCGTCCGGGCCGGTTCGACCGCCAGATCGTCGTGCCGAACCCGGACGTCGCGGGCCGCGAGAAGATCCTCAAGGTCCACGTGCGCAAGGTGCCGCTGGCGCCGGACGTCGACCTCAAGGTCATCGCGCGCGGAACGCCCGGCTTCTCCGGCGCCGACCTGATGAACCTCGTCAACGAGGCCGCGCTGCTGGCCGCGCGCCGCAACAAGCGCATCGTGACGCATCAGGAGTTCGAGGACGCGAAGGACAAGGTCATGATGGGCGCCGAGCGCAAGTCCATGGCCATGTCCGAGGACGAGAAGAAGCTCACCGCCTATCACGAGGCGGGCCACGCGATCGTGGGCATGTTCGTCGAGGCCGGCATCCCGGTCCACAAGGCGACGATCATTCCGCGCGGTCGTGCGCTCGGCATGGTGAAATTCCTGCCCGAGGGCGACCGCTACTCGATGAAGTACAAGGAGTTCACCTCCCAGCTCGCCGTCGCCATGGGCGGCCGAGTGGCGGAGGAGCTGACCTTCGGCAAGGAGAACATCACGTCCGGCGCCTCGGGCGACATCGAGCAGGCCACCAAGATGGCCCGCGCGATGGTGACGCGCCTCGGCTATTCGGACGAACTTGGCCTCGTCGCCTATGGCGAGAACCAGGAAGAGGTGTTCCTCGGCATGTCCGTCGGGCGCCAGCAGAACGTGTCGGAGGCGACCGCGCAGAAGATCGACGCGGAAGTGCGCCGTCTCGTGGACGAAGGCTACCGCACGGCGCGCCGCATCCTCACCGAGAAGCACGATTCGTTCGTGACGGTGGCCGAAGCGCTGCTCGAGTACGAGACGCTGACCGGCGACGAGATCAAGGATCTCATCAACGGCAAGCGTCCGACGCGCGACGTGACCGACGAGCCGCCGACGCCGCGCTCCTCCTCGGCGGTGCCGACGACGGCCAAGCCCCGTCCGCGCCCCGAGCCCGACGCTGGGCTGGAGCCGCAGCCCTCCGCCTGAGGCGCCCGGCAGACAGAAACCGAAAAGCCCCGCGCGAGCGGGGCTTTTTTGTTGCGGCTGAGAGGATCACGCCTCTACATACCAAGGTTTAGTTCAAGATTTCGAACAGATCGAATGATTTTTTCCTTGGATGACGTCATCGGATTGCGCCAGGGCCGATACAGCGAACGTCAGGCGGGCGAGCTCCCGCACGACGATCTCGTGCGTCTGGGGTGGCGCAGTCCGATCGTCTACCTCTCGGCGGCAAGCTTGACCCACATCGAGGAACGTCATCCGGACATCACGGACTTCGATGTGCTGCTCCTTCCGCAGATGATCGCCAAGGGGCTCCTCATCCGCGAAAATGCCAAGCCGAACGTGCTCGTCGTCTGTTACCAATCCGGTGACAAGCGTCTCTGCGCGTCGCTCAAGATGGCGCCGAGGACCGGCTTCGACATCTGGGTTCTCTCGCTTCGACGCATGAGGAAGCGGCAAACCCGCGCCATGCTCAATCGAGGAACTCTCATAAGGCCGCATCAAAGATGACAGGCGCGAGCTTGCTCGCGCCTGTTTGGATCGGATGAGGTGGGGCCTGCAGAAAACCCCACAAAACGCATTTCATCTCTTGCGAGACGGAATGCTACGGCATGCAGAATATCACCGTGTCGCTCAGCCGAAATGGCAGAATCGCAGATTCGCGCCAGCCAGTCCAGAGAGCCTCGAAGGGGGACGGACGGGGAAAGGTTCGCCCACCTACATATCAGGCTCCTTGCCAAGCGCGCGGTTTTCCGGCTCACTCCCGTCCAGAAAAATCGGGGAGGTTGCACATGCTGTCGAGGATCCGGAGCGCGCTGGCGTCCGTCATCATTCTGGGCGTCGCGTCGGGCGCAGCGCTCGCGCAATCGGGCGCGGCGAACTTCCCCAGCAAGCCCATCCGGCTGATCACGCTCACCACCGCCGGCGGCTCGCTCGACATCCTCGCGCGCATGATCGCCGACGACATCGGCAGGCAATGGGGCCAGCAGGTGATCGTGGAGAACCGCGTCGGCGCGGGCGGCAACATCGGCGCGGAGGCGACGGCCCGCTCGGCGCCGGACGGCTACACGATCGGCATGGTCACGGTCTCCACCCATGGCGTCAATCCGGCGCTCTATGGCGAACGGATGCGCTTCGATCCGGTCAAGGATTTCGCGCCGATCATTCTTGCGGCCGAACTCAAGAACGTCGTCGTCGTGCATCCGTCCGTGCCGGCAAAGACGGTGCCGGAACTCGTCGCCTACGCGCGCGCCAACCCCGACAAGGTGTCGTTCGGTTCGGCGGGCACGGGCACGACGCAGCATCTGTCGGGCGAGATGGTGAAGATGATGACGGGCGTGAAGATGCAGCACGTGCCCTATCGCGGCGCGGCCGCCGCCGTGCCCGATCTTCTGTCGGGCCAGTTGCAGCTGATGTTCGTCTCGATCCCCGACGTGATCTCGCACATCCAGGCGGGCACGCTGCGGCCGATCGGCATCACCTCGAAGGAACGCTCGAGATCGCTGCCCGACGTCGTGCCGATGGCCGAGCAGGGCTGGCCGGATTTCGACGTGCGCGGCTGGTTCGGCGTCGTGGCGCCCGCGGGCACGCCGAAGGAGATCGTCGACAAGTACAACGCGACGATCAAGGCGATGCTCGCGCGCCCCGAGACGCAGAAGACGCTCGCCAACATCGGGCTCGATCCGCTGTCGAGCACGCCGGATGAATTCGCGGCCTTCATCAAGGCGGAGGTGGCGAAATGGGCGCCGGTGGTGAAGGCGTCCGGCGCAAAGGTGGAGTGAAGGCTGCGCCCCGCTTCAACCGGCGGGGCTCTTCCATTGACCGTCGCGGAGCCATTGCTCCAGCATCCAGAAATGATCGTTGCCGAAGAACGGCTCGCCGTCGGCGATGACGAACGGCACGCCGAACACGCCGTTGGCGATGGCGCGCTCGACGTCCGCGTGAAGCATGCCCTTCACCTCGTCCGACGCGATGGCGGCCATCATCTCGTCGCCGTCGATCCGCAGCGCGCGCGCTTCGTGCGCGCAATCGGCCGGCGAGGTGATGTCGAGCCCGTCGACCCACAGGCGGCGGAACATGGCTTGCGCGAAGGGTTTCGCGTGTTCGGGATGGCGCGACTTGAGCCACGCGAACGTACGCATGGCGTTGAGCGAGTTGTGCCCCTTGAGACCGTGCGGCCTGAAGGGAACGCCCCAGATCTTCGCGAGCCGCTGCGCGTCACGGGCGAGATAGGGGCCCTTCAGGGGATAGTCGGGCAGCGGTTTCATGCCCATCACCTTCAGGATGGTGACGCCGATGAGCACGGGGCGCCAGTCGACGGCGCGGCCATGACGGGCGGCGAGCGCGTCGATCTGCGTCGAGGCGATGTAGGCGAAGGGCGAGAAGATATCGAAATAGAAGTCGATGGGCGGCTTCGTCATCGCATCACGCCTTTCCGTTCGCTTCGGCGGCGAGCTGTTCGCGCAGTTTCACCTTGGCGATCTTGCCGAAGCCCACGCGCGGCAGGTCATCGACGATGCGCACGTCGGCGGGACGCTTGAACTTCGCGAGCGATGCGGCGCAATGCTCGACGATCGCGGCGCGCAGAGCCGAAGCGTCGCTCGCGCCCGCGGCGGGCACGACGAAGGCGACGATGGCTTCGCCCCACACCTCGTCGGGCCTTCCCACGACAGCGACCTCGCGCACGCCGGGCGCCTGCGCGATGCAGGTTTCCACCTCGCCGCCGGATACGCCTTCGCCGCCGACCTTGATGACGTCCTTGGTCCGGTCCGCGAATTCGACCCAGCCGTTCTCGAGCAGCGTGACGCGATCGCCGGTGATGAAGCGCCCGCGTGCGTCGAAGGCCTCCGCCGTCGCGCTCGCATTGCCGTCGTACTCGCGGAAAATCGAAAGTCCGCGCACGCCGGTGACAAAGAGATGGCCTGTTTCGCCCGGCTTTACGGGCTTTCCATCGTCGTTCTCGATGTGGATGCGGTAGGCGAGCGAGGGCCGGCCGACCGAGCGCGCGGGCTGCGCCGACCAGGGATCGCCGACCATGCCCTGCGCAACCATTTCGGTCATGCCCCAGCCGCTCACCTCGCGCACGCCGAACCGGCTTGCGTAGGCGGGCGTGTGGTTCGCCGTCGTCCATTGCCGGAAGAAATGCTGCGGCGGCAGGTTCTGCGACAGCACGTTGCTGGTGAACTTCACCTGCGATGAGAGAGTCGCGCGATGCGCGATGGCCGCGTCCCAGAAGCGCGAGCCCGAGAAGCGCGGTTGCAGCAGCACGCGCGCGCCCGCGAAGAACGCGCCGAGGAACGACCACGAGAAGCCGACCACGTGAAAGAGCGGCAGGAACACGTGATAGACATCGTCCGTGCGCACGCCCTGCTGCATGGCCGCCATACGCGCGCCCCACAGCACGTTCGCATGCGTCCACAGGACGCCCTTGGCGCGCGAAGTGGTGCCCGTGGTGAAGAGGATCATCGCGGGCGCGTCCGGATCGGGCGCGCGCGCAGGGGCGCGCTCGTCCATCAGCGCCGCGAAGGCCTCGCCCACAGCGACGGGCGTTGCGGGAGGCGCGCCCGCGTCGCTCGCCGTCACGGCGATCCATGACAGGCCGGCGCAGGTCGCGAGGCCATCGCGCAGGCGCGGCTGGGTGATGGCGGCGCGCGCGCCGCACGCGTCCACGAGATCGGCCGTCTCCGGGCCGGTGAGCGCAGGATTGCCCAGCACCGCGATGGCGCCGATCCAGGCGCAGGCGAAACGCGCGAGCAGCGTCTCGGGACAATTCTCCAGCTGGATGAAGATGCGGTCGCCCGGCTTCACGCCCCGGCGCAGAAGGCCGCCGGCGAGCCGCGCGGTTTCGTCCTCGAAGCGCGCCCATGTCCAGGTTTGCGCGGGCGCGTCGAACGGCGCCCAGATCAGGAAGTCGCAATCGCCATGAAGCGTCGCGCGCTCGCGCAGGCACGATGCGGCGTCCATGCCGAAGAATGGGTGCAGGAACGGAGCGGCGTCGTCGTGCGCGGAAACCATGATCCTCCCCGTCGCAGCGGTTTCCACACTGCTATGGCGTGCGGGCGTCCACGGCAAGAGCGGGCGCGGCTATTCCCATTCCTGCGGGACGGCGGGCTTCAGCCGTCCGCCGATTCGAACGGGGGCGATCATGGTCGCCAGTCCGTCGCCGCCGATCTCCACGGCGACGCCGCATAGCGTGGCCGGCCCGTCCGCCGGCTCGAAGCGGCCGGATGAAATGCGCCGCGTGAAGCGCTGCAGCGGCTCGGCCTTGTTCATGCCGATGACGGAATCATAATCGCCGGTCATGCCCGCGTCGCACTGGAAGGCGGTGCCGCCGGGCAGGATCTGCGCGTCGGCGGTGGGGACGTGCGTATGCGTGCCGACGACCAGCGAAGCGCGCCCGTCGGCGAAATGGCCCATGGCGCATTTCTCGCTCGAGGTTTCGGCGTGAATGTCGATAACCGCGGCGTCGCAGGCCATGCCGAGCGGGCAGGCTTCGAGTTCGCGTTCGACGGCCGCGAACGGATCGTCGAGCGGGTCCATGAACACGCGGCCCATGACGTTCATCACCAGCACCCGCGCGCCGCTTTGTCCCTCGATGAGGTTGGCGCCGCGTCCGGGCGTGCCGGGCGGATAATTTGCGGGGCGGATGAGCCGGGGCTGGCGCTGGATGAAGACGAGCGCCTCGCGCTGGTCCCACGCGTGATTGCCGAGCGTCACGCAATCGGCGCCGGCGGCGAGGAAATCGTCGCAGATCGTTTCCGTGATGCCAAAGCCCCCGGCTGCGTTCTCGCCGTTGACGATGACGAAATCGAGCGACCAGCGCGCGCGCAGCGAGGGCAGATGGTCCGCGATCGCAGTGCGGCCCGCGCGGCCGACGACATCGCCGATGAACAGAAGCCGCATCAGGAAAGTCCCGCGGGGAGCGTGTCGCGCGTCATGTTTGGCTGTTCCAGGCAAGGGAGCAATCGATCAGCTCGTTTTCGGTGAGCACGAAATCGAGCGGCTGGTCGTGATCTTCCTCGGGCACGCGCTCGACTTCCTGACACGCGTAGGCGAGGCCGATGGCGGGCACGGGCCGGCGCGCGCGCATGGCGGCGAGCGTCACGTCGTAGAAGCCGCCGCCATAGCCGACGCGATAGCCGCGCCGGTCGAAGGCGGCGGTGGGCACGAACAGGAGATCGGGAAAGACCTGCGGGAGGCGCGGCGAGGGCTCGGGAATGCGCATGGGGCCTTCGACAAGCGGCTGGCCCTCGCGCCAGCGGCGGAAGGTCAGCGGCTCGCCCTGCGCGCCGGTGACGGGCAGGGCCGCGACGAAGTCGTGGTAGTCGAGCGCCGCCATGAGCATGAGCGTGTCCGGCTCCGTGCCGACCGGCCAGAACGCGGCGACCGTGCGCACCAGCGCGCGGCGGGCGATCGCGACGCCCTCGACCGCAAGCCGCTCTGCAAACGCCTCGCGTTCCGCCTCGGAGACGCCGGCGCGGCGCTCGAGGGCGGCGCGGCGCATCCTGGCCTTCTGGTCTGCGGGGTCGGCGATGGACATAGGCGGCGGCTAGCACAATCCCGGCGGCGGCGGAACCGGAGCCGACGAAAGAACGAAAGTGCGGAGCCGCCTGGGTCGTGGGACATCGATCCCGGGAAACCTACACAGTAGGTGGGCGCCGTTTGCCCAAGTCCACGGACAAGGGCGGGGACAGCTCCCGTTCGGATCGATAAGGCCCCGGGAATACTGATCCTCACGCGCCCCGCAGCCCCGCCTGTGCAATCTAGGGTCGAACGGGGGCCAGCGCCAGCCCCCGTTCGCGGAAACCGGCGGGGGAAGCGCGGCCGCGCAGGCGCAACGCGCTGAAAATGCGCCATGTTGACGGCGCGGGGGAAAACACGGGCCGCTGTCACAAGACTGTCGTGGTAAGTTCGTAAACAGCCGGCGTCGGTTAACTTCGACCCCACAAACGAGGCATCGAATGCACCTCAGGACCTTTTTCCGCTCAGCCCTTGTCGCCGGCATGGCCGTCGTGGCGAGCGTGTCGGCCAGCGCGCAGGACATCACCGGCGCGGGCGCGACCTTCCCCTTCCCGCTCTACGCCAAGTGGGCTGACGCCTACAAGAAGGAGACCGGGATCGGTCTCAACTACCAGTCCATCGGCTCCGGCGCGGGCGTGAAGCAGATCCTCGCCAGGACTGTCGTGTTCGGCGCGACCGATGCGCCGCTGCAGAGCGCGATGCTGGAGAAGGAAGGCCTCGTCCAGTGGCCGCAGGTCATGGGCGCGCTGGTCGCCATCGTCAACGTGGACGGCGTCAAGCAGGGCGAGATGGTCTTCGACGGCCCGACGCTCGCCGACATCTATCTCGGCAAGATCAAGACGTGGGAACGATCCCGCGATCGCCAAGCTCAATCCGGACCTCAAGCTGCCGAAGGCGGCGATCTCGGTCGTGCGCCGCTCGGACGGCTCGGGCACCACGTTCGTGTGGACGAACTATCTGTCGGAAGTGTCCGACGAGTGGAAGTCCAAGGTCGGCGTCGGCACGGCGGTCGAGTGGCCGGTGGGCGTCGGCGCGCGCGGCAACGAGGGCGTCGCCGGCAACGTGGGCCAGACGCGCAATTCGATCGGCTACGTCGAATTCGCCTACGCCAAGCAGGCCAACCTCGCCTACACGCTGCTGAAGAACAAGACGGGCCAGGTCCTGCGTCCCAGCAAGGAGACGTTCCAGGCGGCGGCCGCGAACGCGGACTGGGAGAAGGCTCCCGGCTATCGCATCATCCTGACCAACCAGGCGGGCGAGAAGTCGTGGCCGATCACCGCCGCCACGTTCATCCTGATGCACAAGAAGCCGCAGGATCCCGCGCAGGCGCGCCGCGCGCTGGATTTCTTCACCTGGGCCTTCGAAAAGGGTGACGCAATGGCCGAGGAGCTGGACTTCGTCCCGATGCCCGAAAGCGTCGTCAAGCTGATCAAGCAGACGTGGGCGAAGGACATCGAGGCGAAGTAAGATAGAGGCGACGAGGGGCGATTCTTCGCCCCTCCTTCGCACATGAGGTCTGTCAGTGGATCAGCGCGGCCCGGGGGCGCACGTGACAGACTTTGCAATGCAGGCCAGCGCGGCGCACGCGGCGCCGGTCGCTGACCGGGCGCAGGCGCTCCGGCAGTTCGCCCTGAGCGACAAGACGTTCTACTGGCTCACGCGCTCGTCCGCCATCTGCGTGCTGCTGCTGCTGGGCGGCATCATCGTCACGCTCGTCATGGGCGCATGGCCGGCGCTGCAGCATTTCGGCTTCGGCTTCCTCACGACGCAGCGCTGGGCGCCGCAGCTGGAGCCCGCGCCCATCCTCGGTGGACTGGGCCCGATCTACGGAACGCTCGTGTCGTCGCTGATCGCAATGATCATCGCCGTGCCCGTCGGTCTTGGCATCGCGATCTTCCTCACCGAGCTTTGCCCGATCTGGCTTCGCCGCCCGTTCGGCATCGCGATCGAGCTGCTCGCGGGCATCCCGTCGATCATCTACGGCATGTGGGGCTTCTTCGTCCTCGCGCCGTTCCTGGCCGATCATTTCCAGCCGCTGCTCATCGCCACGTTCGAGGGCGTGCCCGTGCTGGGCTCGATCTTCGCCGGCCCGCCGTCCTATCTCAGCCTGTTCAACGCGTCGGTGGTCCTGGCGATCATGATCCTGCCGTTCATCACGGCGATCGCGCGCGACGTGTTTCTCACCGTGCCGCCGGTTCTCAAGGAGAGCGCCTACGGCATCGGCTGCACGACGTGGGAAGTGGTGCGCAGCGTCGTCATTCCCTACACGCGCGTGGGCGTCATCGGCGGCGTGATGCTGGCGCTGGGCCGCGCGCTGGGCGAGACCATGGCGGTCACCTTCATCATCGGCAATTCGTTCCGCATCCAGGACTCGATCTTCGCGCCGGGCACGACGATCTCTGCGGCCATCGCCAGCGAGTTCGCGGAAAGCGGCGGGCTGCACCAGTCCGCGCTCTTCCTTCTGGGGCTCCTGCTCTTCGTGCTGACCTTCTTCGTGCTCGCGCTCGCGCGGCTGATGCTCCTGCGGCTCGAACGCCAGAAGGGGACGTGAGATGAACCCGCTCTACGCGCGCCGCAAGCGCCGCAACCTCATCATCCGCGTGCTCTGCAACGCAGCCGCGCTCTTCGGCATCACCTTCCTCGGGCTCATCCTCTTCACGCTCTTCTGGGAAGGGCTGGGAGGGATCAGCCTTTCGGTGTTCACGCAGAGCACGCCGCCGCCCGGCTCGAATACCGGCGGCCTCGCGAACGCCATCGTCGGCTCGATCATGATCACGTTCCTGGGCGTCGCCGTCGGCGCGCCGCTGGGAATGCTGGCGGGCACTTATCTCGCCGAATACGGCCGCCACGAGAAGCTGACGACTGTGATCCGCTTCATCAACGACATCCTGCTCAGCGCGCCTTCGATCATCATCGGCCTGTTCGTCTATGTGGCCGTCGTGGTGCCGATGGGCGGCTTTTCGGGCCTCGCCGGCGCGCTGGCGCTCGCGGTGATCGTCATCCCCGTCGTGGTGCGCACCACCGAGGACATGCTGCTGCTGGTGCCCAACCAGTTGCGCGAAGCGGCTGCGGCGCTGGGCATGCCGCGTTCGCTCGTCATCAAGCGCGTCGCCTACAGGGCGGCGCGGGCGGGCCTCATCACCGGCGTGCTGCTGGCCACGGCCCGCGTCGCCGGCGAGACGGCGCCGCTGCTGTTCACGGCGCTCAACAACCAGTTCTGGAGCGTCGACCTCACGTCCACGGTCGCGAACCTTCCCGTGACGATCAACAATTTCGTCCAGAGCCCCTACGAGTACTGGCGCCAGCTCGCCTGGACGGGCGCGCTCCTCATCACGCTCTCGGTTCTCTCGTTGAACATCATCGCTCGCGTCCTCGGGCGCGAAAGGACCATGCAATGAACACGATCAGCGTCGCAGCCGACAACTTCCAGCCGCTCAACGCGCAGGCCGCGCCCGACAAGGTCGTCGTCCGCAATCTCGATTTCTTCTACGGCGGCTTCCGCGCCCTGAAGAACATCAACCTGTCGCTGGAGCAGAACCGCGTCACAGCCTTCATCGGCCCGTCGGGGTGCGGCAAGTCCACGCTGCTGCGCGTGCTCAACCGGATGTACGATCTTTATCCAGGCCAGCGCGCCGAAGGCGAGGTGATCATCGACGGCCAGAACATTCTGGATCCGAACGTGGACATCAACCTGCTGCGCGCGCGCGTCGGCATGGTGTTCCAGAAGCCGACGCCGTTTCCGATGACGATCTACGACAACATCGCGTTCGGCATCAAACTCTACGAGAAGCTCTCCAAGAGCGAACTCGACGGCCGCGTCGAGACTGCGCTGAAGGGCGCGGCGCTGTGGAACGAGGTGAAGGACAAGCTGGGCGCGAGCGGCCTCAGCCTTTCGGGCGGCCAGCAGCAGCGCCTGTGCATCGCCCGCACCGTGGCCATCAAGCCGGAGGTCATCCTGTTCGACGAGCCCTGCTCCGCGCTCGATCCGATCTCGACGGCGAAAGTCGAGGAGCTGATCGACGAACTCAAGAACCAGTACACGATCGCCATCGTCACCCATAACATGCAGCAGGCGGCGCGCGTGTCCGATTACACCGCGTTCATGTATCTCGGCGATCTCATCGAGTTCGGCGAGACGTCGCAGATGTTCACGACGCCGGGCCAGCAGGCGACGCAGGACTACATCACGGGCCGCTTCGGCTGAGCGCGCGGGAGCCAGCTCCGGGAGAGAATGCAATGAGCGAACATACCGTCAAGGCCTACGACGCAGAACTCGACCTCATCGGCAGCAAGATCGCCGAGATGGGCGGGATCGCCGAGAAGATGCTGATCGAGGCCATGGACGCCCTGTCGAAGCTCGATGTCGAACTCGCACGGCGCGTGCTGAACAGCGACACGCGTCTGGATGCGCTGCAGCGCGAAGTCGAGGAGCTCGTCGTGCGCACGATCGTGCGCCGCCAGCCCATGGCTGTCGACCTGCGCAATCTCATGGCCTCCATCCACATTGCGGGCGATCTCGAACGCACCGGCGACCTCGCCAAGAACATCGCCAAGCGCGCGATCAAGGTGGCTGACGATCCTCGCGTCATGCGCGCCGTGGTCGGCCTCAAGCACATGGCGGAAATAGCTGCAATGCAGCTCAAGGAAGTGCTCGACGCCTATGCGCAACGCGATGTCGAGCGGGCGAAGGCCGTGTGGTCGCGCGACGCCGAACTCGATGCGCTGGAGGATTCGATCTTCCGCGATCTCCTCACCTTCATGATGGAGGACCCGCGCAACATCTCGTTCTGCACGCATCTGCTGTTCTGCGCGAAGAACCTCGAGCGCGTCGGCGACCACGCGACCAACATCGCGGAGAACGTACACTTCATGGTGACGGGCGCCGCGCTGCCGCGTGAACCGCCCGAAGGGCGAGTGACGAGGGGAGCGCGATGACCCAGTCTTCGCCGCAAACGCCCAACCGCCGCACGCGGGCCGACCTCACGGCGCCGCGCATTCTCGTCGCCGAGGATGAAGACGCGCTGGCTCTGCTCCTCACCTACAATCTGGAGGCGGAAGGCTATAGCGTCGAGCGCGCCGCGCGCGGCGACGACGCCGAAATCCGCATCGCGGAAGGCGGACTCGATCTCGTCGTTCTCGACTGGATGCTGCCGGGCGTGTCGGGGCTGGAAATCTGCCGGCGCCTGCGGGCGCGCGAAGCCACGCGCACGTTGCCCGTCATCATGCTCACGGCGCGCGGTGATGAGCAGGAGCGTGTGCGGGGCCTGGCCATCGGCGCCGACGACTACGTCGTCAAGCCGTTCTCGACGCCCGAGCTGATGGCCCGCGTGAAGGCGCTGCTGCGCCGCGCGCGGCCCGAGCGTGTCGCGTCCAGACTGTCGTTCGGCGATGTGGAGCTCGACCGCGAGACGCGCCGCGTCATGCGCGGTTCGCGCGAGGTGCATCTGGGCCCCACCGAGTTCCGGTTGCTGGAGCACCTCATCCAGAAGCCCGGGCGCGTGCATACGCGCGCGCAATTGCTCGATGCGGTGTGGGGTTCGTCCGCCGAGATCGACGAGCGGACCGTCGACGTTCACGTGGGGCGCCTGCGCAAGGCGCTGGTGCAGGGCGAGGAGGCCGATCCGCTGCGCACCGTGCGCGGCGCGGGGTATTCCTTCGACGAGACCTTCGGCAAACGCTGAGCCGGGAGCTTGGGCCGCCCGCCCGCGCCCATGCCTGGGCCGTCCTGCGATAGCCCTTCTCAAGTCGCTTCATCCCGGTCTATTCTGGCGTGCCGGCCGCTGAGGAGCCGGCGGGAACGCGAACCTTCCGGGGCGCGCCCTCAAACACGGGAACGGGAAACGAACATGAGAGGATTCCTCGCGGTTGCGGCTGTTGCCGCGCTTGTGATCACGCCCGCCAGGGCGCAGACCGAAGTCGCCATGATCAGCTTCGGCGGCGCCACGAACCTGCCCGTGTGGCTCGCCCTCGAAAAAGGCATGTTCGAGAAGAACGGCCTGAAGGTGAAGCTCGACCAGACGCCCGGCTCCAAGGAGCAGATGGCCGATCTGATGGCGGGCAAGTACCAGTTCGCGACCACCGCCTACGACAACATCGTCGCCCACACAGAGGGGCAGGGCAGCGCGCAATTTTCAAACTACGACCTCGTTGCGATCGGCGGCGTGCACTCGGGCCTCAACTCCATCGTGTCGCGGCCCGAAGTGAAGACGTGGAACGACATCCGCGGCAAGGTCGCCGCCGTCGACTCGCCCAAGTCCGGCTACGCCACGGTTCTTTATGAAATCCTCGAAAAGCGCGGCATCGTGAAGGACAAGGATTATACGATCATCTCCGTCGGCGGCACGGGCGCGCGCGTCGACGCGCTCAAGAAGGGCACTGCGCATATCGCAGTCGTCTCCTCGCCGCAGGACATGCAGATGGAGAAGGAAGGCTTCAACATCCTGGGCGACGCAGCGGCGGCGCTCGGCGAATACCAGGGCAGCGTCTATGCGACGCGCCGCTCCTACGCCAAGGAAAACGAGAAGACCGTCGTCGCCTTCATGAAGACGATCCAGCAGGCGCACGATCTCGTCTTCACCGACAAGGCCGCCGCCATCGACATGCTCCGCAAGCGCAGCAAGGGGCTGTCCGACGCCGACCTCGAGATGATGTACAAGCGCCTCACGGGCCCCGGCGGGCTCAGCCGCAATTCGGACGTGAACAAGGATGGCGTCGGCAACGTGCTGCGCCTGCGCGGCACGCCGGGCGACGGCTCGAAGTACATGGACACGAGCTTCAGCCAGAAGGCCCGCGCGAACTGACGATTGCGCGATCGCAATACGGGGAGGCGGCCGCAGGGCCGCCTTCGCCACTTGACGGAGCGGGAGCGAACGCCGACTCTCGCGCCAACGAAAAGACCAATCGAGGGAGCCGCCCGATGCGTCACATGTCAATGCGCCTTGCGATCTGCGCCGCCGTCGCCCTGACCGGCGCCGCCGCGCAGGCCCAGCCCGTCGCCGACTTCTACAAGTCCAAGCCCGTCACGATCCTCGTGGGCTACGGCACCGGCGGCGGATACGACGTCTACGCGCGCGTCATCTCGCGCCATTTCGGCAAGCACGTGCCCGGCAATCCGGGCATGGTGGTGCAGAACATGCCGGGCGCGGGCAGTCTTCGCGCGACCAATCACCTCTACGTCAATGCGCCAAAGGACGGCAGCATGTTCGGCACGTTCGCCCGCAACATGCCTCTCATGGGCGTGCTCGGCGGCAATCCCAACGTGCAGTTCGACGCGCGCAAGTTCACATGGCTGGGCTCGCCCTCGAGCACGCAGGACGACGCCTACATGCTGTTCGTGCGGCGAGGCGCGAAGACCAACACGATCGAGGACGCGCGCGCCAAGGACAAGGACCCGATCATCCTGGGCGGCACGGCGGAGGGGGCGACCGGCAACGACGTGGCTCTGCTCATCCGCGACACGCTGGGCCTCAATTTCAAGCTGATTGCAGGCTATCCCGACAGCGGCGCGCTGTTCATCGCCATCGAGCGTGGCGAACTCGACGGGCGCTTCGTCGGGCTCTCGGCGGTATCCTCGAACAAGCCCGACTGGCTGAAGCCCGGCGGCCCCGTGAAGGCGCTTCTGCAATTTGCGCGGGTCACGCGCCATCCCGATTACCCGGATGTGCCCACGGCGCGCGAACTGGCGACCGATCCGCGCGCCAGGCAGCTTATCGAGCTGGCCGAAATCCCTTACATGCTGTCGCGCCCCTATGCGGCGCCTCCGGGCATTCCCGCCGACCGGGCGGAAGCGCTGCGCGCGGCGTTCAACGCGACCACGCGCGACAAGGAGTTTCTCGCCGAAGCCGAAAAGCTGGGCCTCGACGTGAGCCCCGTGGGCGCGGAAGACGCGATGCGGATGCTCGACATGCTCGCCGCGGCGCCGCCCGATCTCAAGGAACAATTGCGCAAGCTGCAAGGGGGCGGCTGACGCACGCGCTCGCCGGTCGCACGACATGATTCACGCAGGGAAAGGAAAGCCAGTGACAGCGGGCGAATTGCCTGACGCCTATCTCGACTGGGCGCACGCGCAGGGCGTGCCGATCATCGAGGATTTCGGCATCGACATACGCAAGGTGCCCGTGACGCCGTGGGCGCGCTACGGCATGAAGGGCGCGTTTTGTCATCTGAAGGGGCGCGACGACTTCATCTCGATCTTCGCGTTCGAGTTGCCGCCGGGCGGAAAATCCGCGCCGCTCAAGCACATCTGCGAAGAGGTGATCTACGTCATCTCCGGCCACGGCTCGACGACGGTGATCCTCGAGGACGGCCGCAGGCATTCGCTTCGAATGGGGTCCCAAGAGCCTGTTCTCGATCCCGCTCAACGCCACGCACCAGCACTTCAACGGATCGGGCCTCGAGCCCGCGCGGTTCGCCTCGGCCAACAACATGGTCTTCGTGATGAACCGCTTCCGCGACGAGGACATCATCTTCAATTGCGCCGTGCCGTTTCCCGAGCGCATCGGGCGTTCAGACTATTTCGTGGGCGAAGGCGAGTTCATCTCGATCGCGCCCGGGCGCCACCAGTGGGAGACGAATTTCGTCGCCGACCTGTCCGCGTTCGAGCTGCGGCAGTGGAGCGCGCGCGGGGCGGGCGGCTCGAACCTGCGCTTCATGCTGACGGAAAACACCATCGGCGCGCATTCCTCGGAAATGCCCGTGGGCACCTACAAGAAGGGCCACCGGCATTTCGACGGCGTGTGCGTGTTCGCCGTGACCGGCCAGGGTTATTCGCTGCTCTGGCGCGAGGACGATCCCGACTTCACGCGCATCGACTGGGAGCACGGCTGCGTCTATTGCCCGCCCGATTCCATGTTCCACCAGCATTTCAACGTCGCCGACCATCCCTCGCGCTATCTCGCGCTGCAGATCGGCACGGTGCGTTATCCGCTGCTCAAGATGAAGCGCGACATCTGGGAGGTCGGCGTCGACAAGAACGTGAAGGAGGGCGGCGCGCAGGTGGAGTACGAGGATCAGGATCCCCGCATCCATGCGATGTGGCTGAAGGAGATCGCGGCCAACGGCGTGCAGTCGCGCATGGCGCAATTCATCGACGAGAGCCCGTTCACCGGAAAGGGCGCGGCATGAGCGACGTGCATCCGCGCCTTGGCGAGAAATATCTCGTCGACCCGTATGACAATTGGGCGAAGGCGCAGGGCGTGCCCATCGTCACCGCGCCCGGCATCGATCTCACGCAGGTGCAGACGGCGCCCTGGGCGCGCTTCGGCGTGCCCGGCGCGATCTGCCATGTGGACGGCCGTTGCGATTTCCTCACGGTGTTCGTGCTCGACATTCCCGTCGGCGGCGCGACGAAGCCCATGCGGCACACGTATGAGGAGATTTTCTATGTGGTTGACGGACGCGGCGAGACCGAAGTGCGCCTGTCCGATGGGGAGATCCGCAAGCTCGCGTGGGCGCCGGGCGCCATGTTCGCGGTTCCGGTGAACGCGACGTACATCCATCGCGCGCCGGGCACGTCGGCCGTCCGGCTCGCGGCGTTCAACGACATGCGCTATCTGATGGGGCTCTATCGCAACGAGGCCTTCCTGTTCGACAATCCGGCGCCGTTCCAGAAGCGGCAGGAGAAGGCGCGCACGGAGCCCTGGGTCGTCGATCCGGCGAACGAACCGGTGACCGAATCCAACGAGGTCGCGCGGGCCGACATCGCCATCGCCGACAGCACGATCGGGCCGCAGGTCACGGAACTGCTTGCGGGCGCGAGCGATCTCGCGAGCCGGCAGATGCAGGGCCGGCACCTTCTGTGCGTCGAGGGCGAAGGCTTCACGCTTTCCTTCGACAGCGCCGACGGCCCGGTGACTCGCACGCCATGGAAGCGCGGCGTCGTGACCGGGCAGGCAGGGATGGTCTTTCACCAGAACTTCGCGGGCCCGCAGACCACGCGCATCGTCTCGATCGAACTGGGCTCGACGGCGTCGCCGCTGTTCCGCGGCCGCCGCGCCGCCTACGGCGACACGCACGTCTATGCGTCGGGCGCGGCGACCATTGCGCGCGCGGACGAACGTCCGGAGATCAAGGCCGCCGGGCGCGGCGCATGAAACACATCAGGGGGCAGGAATGAGCGTCGTCGTCACCGGAGCAGGGCTCGTGGCAACCGCCTACGCGCGAGAGGCCATCGCGCGCGGCGAAGAAATAGTCTTCATCGATCCCGAACCGCGCGAGGATTACCTGCGGTTCAAGCTGGGCGAGAAGGGCTGGAAGCTGGCGCGCAAGGACGTGCGCGACCTGCCCGCGCTCGTCGAGACGATGCGCGCGAACAAGGCGGAAGTCGTGGTTCACACGGCCGGCCTCATCGGCTCGAAGGTGCAGCAATCGCTCTACAACGCCTTCGACATCAATGTCGGCGGCACGCGCAACGTGGCCGAGGCCGTGCGTCTTTCGGGCGTGCGCCGTCTCGTGCACATCTCCACGATGGGCGTCTACGACACGCGGCGGAAGACGAACGCCAACGTGCCCGAGGACTTTCCGCGCGGCGCGCGCCGCGGCTACGGCAATTACAAGGCCGCCAAGGAACTGGTGCTCGAAGCGTATGCTGACCAATACACGTTCGAGCTCCTGATCCTGCGTCCCGCGAACGTCTATGGCTTCGGCCATTTCTTCGCCGGCTCGTCCGGCGGCATGAAGATGCAGGCGCTGGTGGAGGCCGCCATCGACGGCGCGGGGGCAAAGATTCCCTCGTCCGAGACGATGGCGAACGAATACATCTACTCGCGCGACGCCGGGCGCGCCGTCGACATCGCCACCACGATCGCCATGCCGAAGGATTACATCTTCAACATCGGCAACGGCTATGTCAGCACGTTCGACGAGGTGCTCGACGCGCTCGGCAAGACGGCGAAGGTCGCCAACATCGAGGTGCAGCAGGGCGAGCCGCCGAAGTCCAAGGCGCATGCGATGGACATCGCCCGCGCCGGCGCGCAGCTTGGGTGGAGCCCGAAGTATTCCCTCGCCGAGGGCTTCCGTGATTATGCGGAGGAAGTTCGCGCGGCGCGGGCGTTTTTCGCCGCGCGGCGCTGAGCGCGGCGACGCGTTGCTCCGCCGGCCCGTTCGGGTTAGCCTGCGTCCCAACGCGCGGGCAGGACGCCGCGCGAGATAAAGCGCGGGAACGAAATACAAGCGAGGGGAGACGAACATGAATCGCCAGACACGGATTTTGGCAGGGCTCGCGGGCGGCGCCGCACTGGCGGCCGTTCTTGCAGCGCCCGCCATGGCGCAGGCGAATTTCTACGCCGACAAGACGCTCACGTACTATGTCGGCCTTTCGGCCGGCGGCGGCTATGACCAGAATGCCCGTCTCGTCGCGCGTTACATCAACAAGTACATTCCCGGCGCCCCGCAGGTCGTGGTGCGCAACATGCCCGGCGGCGGCGGTCTCGTGATGACCAATTTCGTCGCCAACGTCGCGCCGAAGGACGGCCTGCACATCGCAGTGCCGCAGCGCGGCGTGCCGTTCGAGCCGATCCTGGGCAGCGACAGCCACGCGAAGTTCGATCCCTTGAAGCTCCAGTGGATCGGCAGCACGAACAGCGACACGTCGGTGGCGGTCGTGCACAGGCGCACGGGCGTGAAGTCCTGGCAGGACCTGAAGACCAAGGAGGTCGTCGTCGGCGGCACTGGCGTGGGCACGGAGAGCGTGACCGTGCCATACCTGCTTCGCAACCTGCTTGGCTTCCGCTTTTCGGTGATCGCCGGTTATCCCGGCGGCAGCGACGTCAATCTGGCGATGGAGCGCGGGGAGGTCGATGGCCGCGGCACGTTCTCGTGGACCAGCCTGAAGCCGCGCAAGAAGGAATGGATCGACACCGGCGAGTACGTCATCCTGTATCAGATGGCGCTGAGGCCCCACAAGGAGCTGCCGGACGTTCCCCTCGTGACGGACCTTGCCGGCGATGAGGAAACGAAAAGGATTCTCCGGTTGCAGTTCGCGGCCTTCGAAATGGGCCGTCCGCAATTCGTCGCCGACGGCGTGCCGGCCGACCGCGTCAACATTCTCCGCCGCGCCTTCGACAAGGTGATGGAGGACAAGGATCTGCTCGTCGACGCCGCGAAGGGCGACATGGAGATCGATCCGATGACGGGCGAGGAGATGACCAAGCTGATGCAGGAAGTCTACGCGAGCCCGAAGGAAGTGGTCGCGCGGCTGTCCGAAGCGCTGAAGAAGCCGAACAACGTGAAGCTGGCTCCAGGCGCCAAGCCCTGAGGCGACTGCGCCGATCACATGAAAAGCAAAACGGCGCCGCAAGGCGCCGTTTCCGTTTGTGAGGAGTCCCGCCCGTTACTCGGCGGCCATCGGCTTTGGCGGCAGCGTGTCGAGTTCGGCTTCGTAGGCGCGGTCCATCTTCGGCTCGATGCCGTGTCTGGCGAGCGCGTCGCGAAACAGGTCGCGCACGAGCGGCGTCTCGTCGGCGTAGTCGATCTGGTTGCCGCCGACGCGGCGGCTGATCCACGACAGCGGCACGCCCTGCGCGTTGCGCGGCGAGTTGCCGGGCTTGAACGCGAGATAGCGCGCGGGCGTCGGCCCGGTGTTGAAGTGCTGGTGGAACCACTGGTTCGGCGGCACGATCAGCGTCCCGGGCTCCCAGTCGTAGCGCTTCGGCTCGTCGCCTTCCGGCCACATGAGGGAATAGCCCTCGCCCGACAGCACGATCACGTGCGCGCCGGGGCCGTGGCGGTGGCCCTTCTTGTAGGTGCCGATGGGGAATTGCGAGATGTGGCTCGGCATCGCGCCGCGCGCCATGTTGAAGCGGATGTGGCCGCCGCCGGCGCCGCGCTCCTTGGCCGTGACGAGGGGGAGGTTCACCGCGTCGGGCACGAAGTTCGTGCGCAGGAGGAAGCCGTCCTTCTCGTCCTTCGGGCTGAAGTAATCGGGCTCGCCCGAGAAGCGGCTCGGGAAATCGCGCTTCGTGTCGAAGACGAAGTCGATATCTCCGAACATGTTGATGACCTGCGGCGCGAACGTGGCGGCCACATAGCGGGCGGGCTCGCGGCCCGAGCCGTTGAAGTGCTGGTGATGGCAGTTCAGCGGGATCGCGAACATCGCCCCGGCCTTCCACTCGAAGGTGATCCGCTGGCCCGCGTCGTTCCAGACGGAGGTCGATCCGCGCCCTTCCAGGACGAGGATCATCTCGTCGAAGAGCTGGCGCTGGGGGGCGAGCTTGGCGCCGGGCGGGATCTCGCAGACGTAGCAATCGTTCGTCGTGCGCGAGGAATCGTGGTTGATGAACACGCCCCTGCCGCCGCGCCGCGCCCAAGGCTTCAGCTCGACATGGCGCAGGTTGGGAACATACTGCGCGCTGATGATATCGAGGCCTTCGCCGCGCACCCATTTCTCGTAGGGGCTGTCCTTTTCGGTAGCGAATTTCTTCGCCAGGTCCTCGGATACGATCGCGCCGCTCGCCATTTGTTTCCTCCTGTTTGGGCGGCAGACTAGGCCCAAAGGCAGGCGCGCTCAAGTGCTCCCGCCCTCGCCCGGGCGCGCTTGCTGCGATGCGGGGCGGCCTCTATCATCGGGCCACATTCACCCAGGGAGACGGACATGAAGCGCGATTTCGAGGATCATTGCTGGAAGGACATCGTCAACGACGAGATCCTGGAAATCTACGGCGCCTACAGGCGCGAGACCTTCGTCGGGCCGCGTCCGGCGATCCTGGCCATCGACCTCTACAACAAGGCCTACAAGGGCGGGAACCGCCCGGTCATCGAGGTGAATCGCGAATTCTCCGGCTCGTGCGGCGAGAATGCGTGGAAGGCGATCGAGCCGACGCAGAAGCTGTTCGCCGCCGCCCGGCGCGCGGGGATCCCCGTCATCTACTCGACGCGCCACGCGGACACGCAGGGCGTGCATTCCACCAACCGCCGCATGAAGGCGGAGGACGAATCCGAGTACCACATCTACGACGCCTTCAAGCCTGAGCCGGGCGATCTCGTCATCTACAAGGAGCGGGCGTCGGCCTTCTTCGGCACGCCTTTGGTGGCGCACCTGCGCCGCATGAAGGTGGAAAGCCTCATCATCTGCGGCGAATCGACGTCGGGCTGCGTGCGCGCCTCCACCGTGGACGCCTATTCCAACGGCTTCCACAACGTGCTCGTCGAGGAATGCACCTACGACCGCTCGATGCTGAGCCACAAGGTCAATCTCTTCGACCTGCACCACAAGTACGCCGACGTCATGCATGTCGAGGAGGTGGTCGCGCACCTCGAAAGCATGGTGCGCAAGGCGGCCTGACGCGCCTGCCCGACCGGCGCGCCCGCCCGCGCCGCGCCCCATTGACCTGAGGGCGCGCCGCGGGCATCAAGACCCTTATTCAAACTCAAGAAACATCAGGAGGAAACCATGCCGCACGACGAAGCCTCGAGCCACTGGCACGAGCCGAAGGCGGGACAGAAGGCCGGCCTCGGCGCGTTCGGCCGCCCGGCCATGCCCTACGACACGTTCATGGAAGCCGAGGGCGTTCCGATCTACCGCGGCATCGGCTGCAAGACCGTGCTCGAACTGCCGATGAAGCCCTGGGAGCGGCTTGGCGGGAAGGGCACCTACATCCAGCTCTACGGCACCGAAGGCCTGTGGGGCATGTATGTCGTCGAGGTGCCGGCAGGCGGCGCGCTCAAGCCCGAAAAGCACATGTACGAGAAGATGTGCCTCGTCGTTGAAGGGCGCGGCTCCACCGAAGTGTGGAACGACGGCCAGCCCACGAAGCAGACCTTCGAATGGCAGCGCGGTTCGATGTTCCCCATTCCGCTGAACGCCAACCACCGTTTCGTCAACGCCACGAACTCGCCCGCGCTCATCCTGTGCGGCACGTCGGCGCCGAACGTGTTCAACCTGTTCGACAACCCGCACTTCGTCTTCAACAATCCGTACAATTTCACGGATCGTTACGCGGGCACCGCCGACTACTTCAAGGACAAGGACGACATCGCTCCCGATCCGGTGCGCGGCCTCGCCATGCGCAAGACGAACTTCATTCCCGACGTGATCAATTGCGATCTGCCGCTCGACAACCGCCGCTCGCCCGGCTACCGCCGCGTCGAGCCGCACATGGCCGGCAACCGCTTCTATCAATGGGTCGGCCAGCACGAGACGGGGCGCTATTCCAAGGCGCACAAGCACGCCTCCGCGGCGGTGCTCATCTGCCTCAAGGGCAAGGGCTACACCTATACATGGCCCGAAGTTCTCGGCATGCAGCCGTGGTCGAACGGCAAGGGCGAGCATGTGAAGCGGCAGGACTACGAGTTCGGCGGCATGGTGACGGCGGCGCCGATGGCCGGCGACTGGTTCCACCAGCACTTCGGCTCCAGCAGGGACGCGCTGCGCCTGACCGCATGGTTCGGGCCCAACAATTCGCGTTCGCGCAAGCCCGGCGTGCCGGGCGAGGCGCTCACGGACCGTGGCGCGATCGACATCAAGAAGGGCGGCGACGCGATCCCCTACAGCGAGGAGGATCCCTACCTGCGCAAGGAATTCGAGGAGACGCTCGCCAAGGAGGGCATGCAGACGCGCATGAGCCCGAAGCTCTACACCGGCGAGGCGCAGCCCGAGGACGATCCGGGCAACGCGTTCTGATCATCCCGCACGGCGGACATGGCGGGGGCAGGGAAACCTGCCCCCGTTGTTGTTTGCGGTTACTCCGCCGCCTTGCGCGCCTTGGCGAGCAGGTCCGGCGGGAAGCCGTAGATCTTCTTGACGATGTCCATCGCCTCGACGCCGCCCACGGGATAGACGGGCAGGCCCTGCTTGTCGGCCTCGGCGAGGAAGTCCTTGTCCTTCATCGTCGCGTCGAACGCCTTGCGCAGCGCGTCGATGCGATCGGCCGGCACGGCCGACGAGACGATGAACGGGCGGCCGAGCTCGCCCGCCGCGGTGAGGATTTCCAGCACCGCCTTCTGTTCCAGCCGTCTTGGCGAGATCGCCGATGAACGGCAGGTCCTGCGGCATGTCCGGCGTCTTCAGCGGAGAGAACGACACGAAGGCGTTGATCTTCTTGTCGCGGATCCATTCCTCGGGAATGCTGCTCCACGAACCGCAATCGCCGTCGAGTTCGCCGCGCTCGATGCCGAGGCGCTGCTCGGCGCTGCCGGGATAACCCATGATCTGGCGGGCGCGCATGCCGAACACGTTGCGCAGGATCGCCTGGTTGACGTAGGCGCCCGTGCCGCGGGCCGTCGAACCGAAGATCACTTCCTTGCGGTTCATCGCGTCGTCCCAGGTCTTGGCTCCCGTGGCGTGCCACATGAAGCAGACGCGGAAGTCGCGCGTCACCGAGCCGATGAAGGCGACGTCGGTGAACTTGAAGTTGGTCTTCTCAGGCTCGGTGATGGACTCGGTGATGAGCGCCGGATTGAACGTGACGATCGCCGTGCCGTCCTTCGGCAGGTTGCCCTCGACGCGGCGCACGGCCGTGAGGCTGCCGGCGCCCGGCGCGTTCTGGACCACCAGCGTCGGGTTGCCGGGAATATGGTTGCCCATGTGCCGCGCCAGCGCGCGGGCGTACTGGTCGTAGCCGCCGCCGGGCGAGAAGCCGACGATGACGTTGATGGTCTTGCCCTTGTAGAAGTCCGCAGGCGACTGGGCGATCGCCACGCCACCGGCCAGATGGAAGATAGCCGCCGCAGCGACTCCCGCTCTCACTACCCTCAAGTCCATGGTGTCTCCCCTTCCGCGCACCTGTTTTGGTCCGGCCCGCGGACGGGCCCTACCGGTTGAAAGGCTGCGCTTCACAGAATTAGGCGCCGGACCGCCGAAAGGGAAGACCGCCCCGGCGCGCGCCTGCGCCGAGGATGCCTGCACTTGCGAGGGAGACCGAACGGCGCACTCCGCGTTCACGCCTGTGCGGCCGGAGCCCGGTTCAATCCATGGCCTTTGCCGCCTTGGCGATCAGCTCTTTTGGGAAAGCGTAGATTTCCTTGATCGTCTTCTCCGCTTCCGGGCCGGTTTCCGGGTAAACCGGAAGGCCCTGTTTGGCCGCTTCCGCGAGGAAGTCCTTGTCTTTCATCGTCGTGTCGAACGCCGCCCGCATCGCCTTCAGGCGCTCGGCCGGAACCTCCTTCGACATGATGTAGGGCCGCCCCAGGTCTCCGGCGGCGCCGAGCATCTGCAGGATTTTCTTCTGTTCGTCCGTCTTCGCGAACGTGGCGATGTAAGGCGCGTTGGGCATGTCCGGAGTCTTCACCGGGGAGAATGTCACAAAGACGTTGATCTTGTTCTCCTTGATCCAGTGGTCCGGAATGCTGCTGAACGACCCGCAATCAGCCTCCAGTTCGCCTCGCTCGATGGCGATGCGTTGTTCGGCGCTCCCCGGGAATCCGAGAATATGGCGCACGTTGATGCCGAAGACGTTCTTGAGGATCGCGCTGTTCACGTACGAGCCGGTGCCCTTGCTCGTGCCGCCGAAGATCAGTTCGTTGCGCTTGACTGCATCGTCCCACGTCTTCACGCCCGTCGCGCTCCACGCGTAGCACACGCGGAAGTCGCGCGTGATGCTTCCGATCCAGGCGACGTCGTTGAAATTGAAGTTGACCTTGTCCGGCATGGTCAGGGACTCGGTGATCTTCGCCGGGTTGAAAGTCACCATGGCCGTGCCGTCCGTCGGCAGGTTGGTGTCGATCCGCTTTACCGCCGTGAGGCTGCCAGCCCCGGGCGCATTCTGCACCACCAATGTCGGCTTGCCGGGTATGTGTTCTCCCATGTGACGCGCCAGTAGCCGGGCGTACTGGTCGTAACCACCACCGGGCGAGAAGCCGACGATGATGTTGACGGTCTTTCCCTGATAGAATTCTGCTGGCGTCTGCGCTGCCGCGCCGCAGCTTCCCGCAAGCGTGGCGGCAAGCGTGGCTACGCAGGATTTCTTTCCATGTGAAAGCAGCATGTTGTTTCCCCTTCCTCGCGCCTGTCGTGATTTTTCCGGCGCATGAATGTTTAGGTCGGAAACAGAGGGCGATTAGGCAAGGGGCATCAGTTCGCGGGGCTCTGGAGGTCGTGCGCCGCACAAGCCGAATTCCCTAGCTTGTCAATTGCTCGAGGATGAATCGGCTGGGCGCCCGCTCGAACACCGATGGCCGGTAGAGGACTGAAAACGGAATCGAGGCGAATTCCTCGCCAAGGTCGTGGCGCTGGAGGCGCTGGGGCAGCCGCCCCTCGACACAGAGCGTGTGAACCAGCGCGGGGCCGGCGCCCCGGTCCACGAGTTCGATCGCCGACTGGCAGGTGGGGCATTCGACGAGCGTGCGCTTGCCTTCCGGGAACAGTTCCCGCGCCTCCTGCACGAGGCGCCGGGTCGCCGAGCCGCGCGGCGCGACGATCAGCCTGTCGCGCACGATGTCCGAGACGCGCACGCGCGAGGCGCTGTCGCCCTGGTAGATGAGCGAGAACGGCGTGCGCGCGACGTGGCTCGCTTCGACGCCGGGCGGAATGCGGGCGTAAAAACCCATGCAGAAATCGATGTCGCCGCGCTGCAGGGCGGCGAGCGCCTGCGAGGAGCGATACACCCGCATGTTGACCTCGACGTTGGGAAAGCGCGTCCAGAACTGGTTCAGCCGCGGCACGAAATACCAGACGTAATCGCCGCCCACCGCGATCGAGATGCTGCCGGCCTCGTCGTCGTTTGAGGCGACGCGCCCGAGCGCCTTCTCCGTTTCGTCGAGGATCGAGGACAGTTCGGCGCGCAGGCGCTGGCCGGCCGTGGTGAGCTTCAGCGACTTGGGGCCGCGCTCGAACAGGCGCACCCCGAGGATTTCCTCCAGCCGGCCAAGCTTGGCTGATATGGCGGAGGACGTCAGGCGCATCTTGAGCGCGGCCGCCCGCAGGCTGCCCTCGTCCGCGACGATCTGGAACGCCTTCAGCTTGCCGAAATCGAGATCTTCCAGTCTCACGACCGATCCTCCAATGCTTCGTGGGCGCGTGCGCGCAGGAAGCTAACGCTTGTCGCCACGATGATCAAAAATAGTTTGATCATGCTCAAAGATGATTTGATTTACTTGGCTGGTCCTGTTGTCTAAGCGACAGACACAGAAAACAAATGGGGGATACGCCGGCTCATGATCGAAGTCATGTTCGGCTCCTTGGCAGGGCTACTCACCAACCCGCAGACGATGGGCCTCATGCTCATCGCCGTGATGATCGGCCTGATCGTGGGCGCGACGCCCGGCATCGGCGGCCGGTTGTCCATCGCGCTGGCGATTCCGTTCGTGTTCGGCATGGACATGACGCAGGGCGCCGTCTTCCTGCTCACGATGCACGCCGTGAACGGCACGAGCGGGCAGATTTCCTCGATCATGTTCGGCGTGCCCGGCGACGGCGACGACGCCGCCACCACGGTCGACGGCTATCCGATGGCCAAGAAGGGCGAGGCCGGGCGGGCGCTGGGCGCCAGCATCACCGCCTCGGGCTTTGGCGGCATCGTCGGCGCCGTCGTGTTCGCGGTGATGATACCGGTGCTGGAGCCGGTCGTGCTCGCCTTCAGCCCCGCCGAATTCTTCCTGCTCGCGGTGCTCGGCATCACCTTCATCGCGTTCCTTGCCGGCAAGGGGCAGATCTTCAAGGGCATCATCGTCGGCCTGTTCGGCATGATGCTGGCGACGGTGGGCATGGACCCGCAGACCGGGACCGCCCGCTACGCCGGCGACTACCTCTTCCTGTGGGACGGCATCTCGACGGTCACCGCGGTTCTCGCCGTGTTCGCGATCCCTGAAATGATCGCGCTGGGCGCGCGCGGCGGGTCGATCGCCATGCGCGGCTCGGAGAACATGACCGTCTCCTACAAGCAATTGTTCCAGGGCGTGATGGAAGTGCCCCGGCACTGGTGGCTGGCGCTGCGCACCTCCGTGATCGGGGCCTTGATCGGCATGGTGCCGGGCCTTGGCGGATCGGCGGCGGCCTGGTTGTGCTACGGCCACGCGGTGCAGACGTCGAAGACGCCCGAGCGCTTCGGCCATGGCGCCGTCGAAGGCGTCATCGCGCCCGAGACGGCGAGCAACGCGAAGGAAGGCGGCTCGCTGCTGCCGACGCTGTTCTTCGGCATTCCCGGCTCGTCCGGCATGGCGGTGATGATGGGCGCGTTCCTCATCCTGGGCATCCAGCCCGGCCCGGCGATGATGACGCAGAACCTGCCTCTCGTGTGGACGCTGATCTGGGCGCTGGTCGTCGGCAACCTGATCGCGATCACCTTCCTGCTGTTCATCACCCGCTGGGTGGCGCTGCTCACCTTCGTCAATGTCGCAATGCTGGTGCCCTTCATCCTGACGCTGGTGATGGTCGGCGTGTATTCGAGCGAAGGCCAGTGGGAGAACCTCATCGTCCTGCTCGCCATCGCCTCCATCGGCTGGGGGCTGCAGCGGTACGACTGGCCGCGCGCGCCGTTCGTGATCGGCCTCGTGCTCGGCAAGATCGCCGAGGAATCGCTGCACAAGGCGCTGGGCCTGTGGGGCATGAGCTTCTTCACCCGGCCGCTGTCGCTGGTGCTGATCGGCCTGATCTGCGCGACGATCGCCTGGGCGCTCTACAGCAACGTCAAGGGCAAGAACTCCATGCCCGCCGGCGCCGGCACGGGAGGTTGATCATGAAGGTCCTCGCCAAGTCCCCAATGACCTTCGTGATGCTCGCCATCTTCGTTGTGATGGTCGGCATCGCCACGACGTATCCGGAGGGCGCCCGGTTCATGCCCTTCGTGGTCGGCATCCCCGCGATCCTCCTGTGCCTGCTGCAGATCGCGCTCGACGTGCGCGCGGCGAACGAGGCGGCGGGCCCACGGGATCGTCGCAGCGAGATGGAGATCGCGGAAGAGCGCATGTCGCAGATGACCGGCCGGGCCATGACCTTCGAGGCGGCGCACATGGCGCCGCAGGTGACGGTCTCCGAGAACCCGACGGGCATCGCTGAATCGCGCGAGTTCATCATCTGGGGCTACATCCTCGCGCTGGTCGCCGGCATCCTGTTCTTCGGCTATGCGCCGACGATCCCGATCTTCATTTTGCTGTTCCTGCGCTGGGAGGCGAAGTGCTCGTGGCCCAAGGCCGCGCTCTATGCCGGCATCGGCTCCTCGCTGCTCCTGTTCGTCTTCACCTATGTGCTGAAGTTCCAGCTTCACAAGGGCTTCCTCACGGAGCGCCTTCTGGACTTCCTCACTTGAGCCTCTTTGTTTTACAAGAATTGGCGCCGCCGCGGACAAACCCCGGGGCGAAATGGAGGGAGCGGTGACGAAGCACTTCAGGACAGGACTGGCCGCCGGCGCACTCGTCGCCGCTCTGACGGGCGCGGCCCACGCCCAGGGGCAGGCCGACGCGGGCTTCTTCAACGGCAAGACGGTGACCTACATCGTCGCCACCGCGCCGGGGGGCGGGTACGACACGTACGGGCGCCTCGTCGCCGAATACATGCAGAAATACCTGCCGGGCTCCACCTTCGTGGTGCGCAACATGCCCGGCGCCGGCCATCTCATCGGCACCAACGCGCTCTATGCGTCCAAGCCCGACGGGCTGACGCTCGGCACGTTCAACACCGGCCTCATCTACACGCAGCTCGCCAAGCACGAGGGCGTGAAGTTCGATCTCACGAAGATGTCGTGGATCGGCAAGGCTGCGACCGATCCGCGCGCGCTCGTCATCGCGAGCCAGTCGCCGATCAAGAGCTGGGACGATCTCGTCAAGACGAGGGAGCCGCAGAACTTCGCAACGTCCGGGCCGGGCGGCGCGAACTTCGTCGAGACGCTGGCGATGGCTTCGATCCTGAAGCTGCCGATCAAGATGCTGTCGGGCTACAACGGCACCGACGACCAGCTCGCCATGCGTCGCGGCGAGATCGCCGGCACCATCGGCTCGCGCTCCTCGTTCGAGCAGTTCGTGGGCAACGGCTATGCGCGCTTCATCGGCCAGTTCGGCGGGGCCGAGAAGGACGTGCCGCAGATGATCGATCTGGTGAAGGGCAATGTCGAGGCCGAGCGCCTCGTGCGGCTCATCACGGCGCAGGGCGACATCGCGCGCCTCACGGCAGGCCCGCCGGGCGTGCCCGCGCCGCAACTGGCCGCGCTGCGCGCGGCGTATCGCTCCTCGATGGAGGACAAGGATCTTCAGGCCCGGGCGATCAAGCTCGAAAAGCCGGTCGAGCCGCTCTACGGAGAGGACGTCGCGAAGGCGATCTCCGAAGCGCTCAACCAGTCGCCCGAAGTCGTTCAGCTCCTCGTCGAGGGTTTCAGCAAGGGGAAGGGAAGATAATGAAAAAGAACAACACCATTCGGGTCGCTCTCGCAGGCGCCGCGCTGGCGGCCATCACGATCGCGGCCCCCGCGCGCGCGCAGGACGGCGTCGCCTTCTACAAGGGCAAGACGGTGACCTACATCGTCGCCACGGCACCGGGCGGCGGCTACGACACCTACGGCCGCCTCGTCGCCGAGTACATGCAGCGCTATCTGCCGGGCTCGACGTTCGTCGTTCGCAACATGCCGGGCGCAGGCCACCTCATCGGCACGAACGCGATCTATGCGTCCAAGCCCGATGGGCTGACGCTTGGCACGTTCAACACGGGCCTCATCTACAACCAGCTCATCGGCCAGGAAGGCGTCAAGTTCGACCTGTCGAAGATGTCGTGGATCGGCAAGGCCGCGACCGACGCGCGCGTGGTCGTCGTCGCGACCCAATCGCCCATCAAGAGCTGGGCCGACCTCGTCGCCTCGCAGCCCGTGAACTTCGCCACCGCCGGCCTGGGCAGCGCGTCCTACGTCGAGACGGTGATGCTGACGAACGTGCTGAAGCTGCCGGTCCGCATCCAGACCGGCTACAATGGCACCGACGACCAGCTCGCCATGCGCCGCGGCGAAATCGTCGGGCTCCATCGCCTCGCGCTCGTCCTACGACCAGTTCGTGAAGAACGGGTTCGGGCGCTACATCGCGCAGATCGGCGGGCAGGACAAGGACGTGCCGCAGCTCTCGCCGCTGCTCACCGACGCCAAGGCGAAGGAGCTCGTCGCGCTGATCGAGAGCACCGGCGAAATCGCGCGCCTCACCGCCGGCCCTCCGGGCATTCCGGCGGCGCAGCTGGAGGCGCTGCGCGGCGCCTACAAGCAGGCGATGGACGACAAGGAGCTTCAGGCGCGCGCCGAAAAGCTCGAGCGTCCCGTCGAGCCGCTGATCGGCGAGGACATCGCGAAGATGATCAACGCCGCTCTCAAGCAATCGCCCGAGACCGTCGAGCTGCTGAAGCAGTCGCTCGCCAAGCCCAAGTGAGGAGGTTTCCATGAGCGGACTTTCCGCCGACGTCGCCGGCCCCGGCCACAACAGCGTCAACGACGGCAAGGAAGAGGTGGTCTGGGAGCGCTGGACGCGCAAGCGCGTGTTCGTGCGCGCGCTTGAAGGCACCTATGGCGAGCTGGTGCGCGAGCTGTTCACGCAGCCGCGCGTCTATTCCACCAAGGACCACAAGTGGAAGGGCGGGCCGGGCCATTACGGCAAGAAGATCATCAACCCGCAGGCCGTGAAGGTGGCGCAGTCCATCGAGACGCACATCGAGGTGTTCTCGCCGGGCGGCTACGGCCAGAAGCACGGCCACATGAACAGCGCGGTGTTCTTCGTGCTGAAGGGCAAGGGCCACGACGTGCACGACGGCACGCGGCTCGACTGGGAGGCGGGCGACGCGCTGATCGTCGAGAACGCCTGCGTCCACCAGCATTTCAGCGACGACGAGGACGACGAGTGCATCACGCTCGTGATGAAGGCGAAGCCGCTGTTCCTGTTCATGCACATGCTGTTCCAGAAGGTGGCCGAGTTCCCGCCCAAGGACGGCACCGCCAAGCAGCTCGCCTACACGCCGCCCAAGGATCTTTGAGGCGGAATTGAAAATTCCAGGGGGCGGCGCGTCCGCCCCCTCATCGTTAGACGCAGCCAGCACCAAAGCGAGAGAGAAGATGTCCGAGAGCCCGATTGCCGCAGAAGACGCCAAAGGCCGGTTCGTGGTCGATCCCTATCTTGATTGGGCCAAGGGCGAGAGCATTCCGATCCATCAGGATTTCGGCCTCGATCTTCTCGGCATCGAGACGGCTCGCTGGGACCGCTACGACGCGAAGGGCTGTTTCGCCCATTGCCACGGGCGCGGCGACTTCATGGCGAACTACGTGATCGAGATCGAGCCCGGCAAGCGCACCCGCCCTGTGAAGCATCTCTACGAAGCTTTCGTATATGTGCTGAAGGGCGTCGGCACGGCGAAGATCTGGATGCCGAACGGCGAAGAGCAATTGTTCGAATTCGGCATGCACTCGCTGTTCGCCATTCCGCTCAACGCGGAATATCAGATCTTCAACGGGTCTGGCCGCGATCCCGTGCGTCTGTCGGTGACGAACGACGCGCCGATCGTGATGAACCTGTTCCACAGCGAGGATTTCGTCTTCAACAATTCGACGAAGTTCCCGGAGCGTTTCGGTTCGGAAAACCTGTTCCGTGGCGAAGGCGAATTGCTCACCCTGTCGCGCGGCACGGGCGTCGCGCAGCTCAACATCTGGGAGACGAACTTCGTCCCCGACGTGACGAGCTTCAAGCTCTACGAACTCAATGAACGCGGCAAGGGCTCGCTGAACGTGTCGTTCGTGCTCGCCGATTCCACGATGCACGCGCATTGCTCGCAGATCCCCACGGGCCGCTACAAGAAGGCCCATCGTCACGCGGCCGGCACGCACGTCCATGCGGTGGATGGCGAGGGCTATTCGCTGCTGTGGTACGAGGGCGAGTCGGATTTCAAGGAAATCCCGTGGCGTCACGGCATCATGTACGTGCCGCCCTTCTGGATGTTCCACCAGCACTTCAACACCTGCGCGCGTCCGGCGCGCTATCTGGCGTGCAGTCTCGGCAGCCGCCGCTATCCCTTCATCTCGCTGCGCAAGAAAAGCGCGGAAGGCGGGGGCTCGACGTCGATTCAGAATGGCGGCCGCCAGATCGAGTTCGAGGATCAGGATCCCCGCATCCATCGCAAGTGGCTGGAGGAGATCGCGCGCACGGGCGTCACGTCCGAGATGGGCGACTTCTTCGACGAGCCCGCCATCATGGCGCTGCCGAAGGACAAGCTCACCGGCGTGATCCAGCAGCCGCGCTCCATCGGCCCGGCGGTCTGACCGCGCGCATCGGCGAGGAAAGAAGGCGGGCCTGCGAGCCCGCCTTTTTCATGTCGGACGGCTGCGATCGCTACTTCACGATGGCGCCGGTGCGCTTCACGACCGCCTTTGGCGTCTGGTAGGCTTCGTGCACGATCTCCTGCACTTCCTCGCCGGAAACAGGATCGATTTCGAGTTTCGCCTTGTTCGCTTCGGCGAGGAATTGCTTGTCCTTCATCGTCGCCATGAAGGCGTTGCGAAGACTCTTGACGCGGTCTGCCGGCACGTCCGGCGGCGCCATGTAGGGCCGCCCCATCGCCTGCCGCGCGAACACCAGGCGCAGGATCTGGCGCTCTTCCTGGTTCGAGGCGAGGTCGAGCACGAGAGGCACGTTCGGCAGGTCCTCGTGCTTCTTCATGCTCAGCTGGACGAGCACGTTGACCTTGCCTTCCTTCAGCCAGTTCGCGCGCGTCGACACGACGCTCGACCACGACCAGCCGCAGCGGCCCTGCACTTCATTGCGCTCCATGGCGAGATTGATGTCGTTGCCCCCCGGGTAACCGGTCACGAGTTTCATCTTCGTGCCGATCACTTCGTTCAGGACCTTCGGAAACTGGTCGGTGTCCGCCGACCCGCCCGTACCGCCGACAACGAGTTCCTTGCGCCTGGCGTCATCCAGCGTCCTGACGCCGGACGTGTGCCAGGCGACGCAGACGCTCACTTCATTGTTGGCGCTGCCGAGCCAGTTGAACTTGCTCGCATCGAACTGCGTGCCTTCGCCGACCAGAAGCGGTTCGAACGCGGCCCCGCGTCCTGGCGCGCCGATCGCCGTGCCGTCCTTCGGCGCGACGTTGAAGAGCCAGTTCGTCATGCGCAGGCTGCCGGCGCCGGGCATGTTGTTGGGTATCACCTCGCCGACGCCGGGCACATGGCGCGCCATGTGACGGGCGACCATCCGGGCGTAGACATCGTAGCCGCCGCCGGCGCTGTAGCCGATGTACATGTTGATGTTCTTGCCCTCGTAGAACGAGGGCTGCTGCTGAGCCGATGCGGACGTTGCGGCGCAGAGCGCGGCAAAGGCCGCCCCCGCCATCGCTGTCTGTTTCATGGCGCGCGTTCCCCTTGTTTGCCTTTCATTCATGGCGCGCGCGGTCCGTGCCCGTCGATTGCGACTGCGCAGGCGCGCGCGCCATGAACTCCCTTCCTGTTTTTCTGTTTCTTGATGAGGAAGCTGGCAGTCACAGGCGCGCCCGGCAATCCGCATCTCTGCGTACGTGCAGGTTGCATGGCTCTACGTTTCGAAGAAGCTCAATCGCGAGGCGCGGACACGTCCTCGTGCGCTTCGCTCATGCGCCCGCGGCGCCCGTCGGCGTTCATCTTGTGGGTGATGTCCTCGATGCGCTCGGCGGCCGCCTCCACGGCGCGGGCGAGATCGCGCGTCTGCTCGTTGGCGCGGGCGGCGATCTCCTGCTGCTCCTGCGTGAGCGCTGCGATGTCCGCGCGCAGCGCGGCGATCGTCTTGTGAGAACTCCGCAAGCTCGTCCGCGAACGTGATCGCGGCCATGACGGTCAGGCGCTGGTCGCCGATCTCGCCGAAGGACGCGCGCATTTCGCCGATCTTCGCCTCGACCTCGCGGGCGAGGGTTTCGAGCCGTTCTTCCTCGCCGTCGGCGCAGGCCATGCGGAAGGCGCGTCCGGCGATGGTGACATTGACCTGCGCCATCAGCGCGCTCCCGCCGCGTCCCGCGTGTCCATCTCGCGCTCTGCCGGTTCGGCATCCTCCAGCTCGCCCTGGCGAACGGACGCGACGACTTCGCGCAGCATGGTTTCAGCCCGTTCGAGGCGTCCGTTGACGTCGGCGTTCGCCAGCGCGAGAGAGCGGTTGCTGGCCAGCGCGCCGTCGAGTTCGGCGGCGAGGCGCGCGCGGTCGTCCTGCATGACGCCCAGTTCTTCCTCGAGGTCGGCGCGGCCGCGCTCGGCGGCGGCGCGGCGTTCGTCGGCCGCCTCCAGGCTCCCGAGCGCGTCGGCGAGGCGTTTCAGCGCTGCGTCCAATGGGTTGGGCGACGTCATTTGAATCTCACTATTTCGCATTAGCCGCCCCCCGGCGCGCCCGGTCAACGCCGCGGCGGGGCCTTGCCCACAGAAGTTTCGCGCCAAGCTTGCCGCAGCCCGCAAAATCGGGCGGCCGCGGCTTTCGCGTGAGGGGGCGAGGTGTTATCAGGAGCCCCATTCAAGCCACGTCCAGCCCCTTCAGGCGTCTCTCGCGGCGTCGGGACCCGATTGGAATTGCCTCATGACCGTCTCGCATGATTCCCTGGCCAACGCGATCCGTGCGCTCGCCATGGACGCCGTCGAAAAAGCCAAGTCCGGGCATCCGGGCCTGCCCATGGGCGCGGCCGACATCGCCACGGTCCTGTTCACGAAGGTGCTGAAGTACGACGCCGCCGACATGCGCTGGCCCGACCGCGACCGGTTCGTGCTGTCCGCCGGCCATGGCTCGATGCTGCTCTACGCCCTGCTGCACCTGACGGGCGAACCGTCCATGACCATGGACCACATCCGCAACTTCCGGCAGCTTCATTCGCTCACTCCCGGACATCCGGAGAATTTCGTCACCAGCGGCGTCGAGACGACGACCGGCCCGCTGGGGCAGGGGCTTGCCACGGCGGTCGGCATGGCGCTGGCGGAGCGGATGCTGAACGCCGAATTCGGCGATGTTGTGGACCATCGCACCTATGTGCTGGCCTCGGACGGCGACCTGATGGAAGGCCTGAGCCAGGAATCCATCGCCATCGCCGGGCATCTGAAGCTGAACCGGCTCATCGTGCTGTGGGACGACAACGGCATCTCGATCGACGGGCCGCTCTCGGTGTCCGATTCCGTCGACCAGCTCAAGCGGTTCGAATCGGCCGGCTGGGCCGCCACGCGCGTCGACGGCCACGACCAGCAGGCGATCCTCGCCGCGGTTGAAGCCGCGCAGACGTCCGACCGCCCGACGCTCATCGCCTGCAAGACCACGATCGGTTACGGCGCGCCCAAGCGCGCGGGCACGTCCAAGAGCCACGGCGAGCCGCTGGGCGCCGAGGAGATCGAGGGCGCGCGCAAGGCGCTCAACTGGCCGCACGAGCCCTTCGTCGTGCCGCAGGACATTCTCGACGCATGGCGCGCGGCCGGACGCCGGGGCGCCCCGGCGCACGCCGCATGGCGGGACAAGGTGAAGGCGCTGGAGACGGGCAAGCGCATGGAGTTCGAGCGCCGGCTCGAAGGCCTGCTGCCGCTGCACCTGAAATCCGTCGCGCAGCACTTCAAGGAAGCGATGGCCGAAAAGCCCGTCGAGGTCGCCACCCGCAAGGCCTCCGAGATGGTGCTGGCCGAAATCGCGCCCTACGTGCCCGAACTCGTCACGGGTTCGGCCGACCTCACGGGCTCCAACAACACCAAGGTGGCGGCGACGCCCGCCATCGGGCCCGGCAATTACGCGGGCCGGTTCGTCCACTGGGGCATCCGCGAGCACGGCATGGCGGCGGCCCTCAACGGCATGGGCCTGCACGGCGGCTACATTCCCTCGGGCGCGACGTTCCTCGTGTTCGCCGACTACATGCGCCCGGCGCTGCGTCTGGCCGCGCTCATGGGCGTGCGGCACATCGAGGTGCTGACCCACGATTCCATCGGCCTTGGCGAAGACGGCCCCACCCACCAGCCGGTGGAGCATCTGGCCAGCCTGCGCGCCATTCCCAACCTCAACGTCTTCCGCCCGGCCGATCCGACCGAGACGCTGGAATGCTGGGTGGCGGCGCTGGAAGCGCGTCATACGCCCTCCGTCCTGGCGCTGACCCGGCAGAACCTGCCGCCGGTGCGCAAGACGATGGTCGAGGATAACCTGTCCGCGCAGGGCGCCTACGAGCTTTCGCCCGCCAAGGGCGCCGCCAAGGCGTCGATCTTCGCCTCCGGCTCGGAGGTTCATCTTGCGGTCGAGGCTCAGAAAATCCTGCAAGATCAGGGGATCGCAACGCGGGTTGTGTCCGTTCCCTGCATGGACCTGTTCCTCGCGCGCCCCGAAGCCGAGCGCCGCTCGATCATCGGCGACGCCCCGGTCAAAGTGGCGGTCGAGGCCGCGGTCCGCATGGGATGGGATTCGATCATCGGCGCTGACGGAATATTCATCGGAATGGAATCTTTCGGCGAGGCACCAATGACAACAATTTTCATGACACACCTCTTATAATTTAAAGACCATGGTTGTTGAGTTTTGAGCTATCCTCAGTGAATTCTTAGCTTCCTCTTACACTTGCTTCCTGCGCTTGGTTACGTCTCGGTGGTGAGAACCGCGCGGAAACGCGCTTTGCCGCTCATCATGTACTCGTAGGCTTCGGCGGCCCGCTCGAGCGGAAAGATCTCGTTCATGGCCCGCACGCCGGTGAGCAAGCTGAAATTGAGCGTGTCTTGGGAATCTATGGAACTGCCGGAAGGCCAGCCCACAATCGAGCGTCTTCCCAGGACGAACGGAATGGGGGGAACCTGCAGCGGCTCGGCCGCCGCGCCCAGGATCATCAATTTTCCGTTGACCCCGAGCCCGCCCAGAGTCGCGCTCATCGCGTCCCCGTTCGTCACTGTCGCGAGCACCACCTTAGCGCCGCCCAGCTTGAGCAACTCGGCGGCGGGATCTTGCATCTTGCTGTCGATGTACGAAGAGGCGCCGAGTTTCCTGGCGAGCGGTTCCTTATCCATGCCGCGGGCGATCGCGACGGTTTTGAATCCCATCTTCGCGGCGAACTGAATTCCCAGATGGCCGAGACCACCAATGCCCAGTATGGCCACGAGATCGCCGGGGCGCGCGCCGCTGTTGCGCAGCGAATTAAACGTGGTGACGCCGGCGCACATCAACGGACCCACGTCCGTCGCCGAAAGTCCGTCCGGAATCGCCGCTAAAGCGCCCGCCGGAGCGATCATGTATTCGGCGTAGCCGCCGTCGTAGGCGATGCCGGGAATTTGCAGCGCGACTTGACAGGTAACGAAGTCGCCGCGGCGGCAAGAGTCACAGTATCCGCAATGGCCGCCGTGCCAGCCCACGCCGACGCGTTGACCGATCGTCCATCCGGCAACCCCCGTGCCGATGGCGTCGATGACGCCGGCAATTTCATGTCCCGGCACACGCGGATACTGAATACCCGGCGCCAAAGCCCTTCCTTGGTCATCGCATCGCTATGGCAAATGCCGCACGCCTCGACTTTGATGCGCACCTGTCCCGCCGCGGGTTGCGGGATTTCCCGCTCAACGAGTTCAAACGGCCCTTTCGCTCGCGTCACTTGCACGGCACGCATCATCCTTGTGATCCCTCCGGTCGTCTCGTCTTTATTAGGTGGTTTTTGATTCATGGGACAGGTACCTCCGGCAGATAGAGCAGCTTAGGGTTGCGCCGCAATCCGTGCTGCCGAGCCGCTTATCTGCTTATGCGGCGTGGGTTCGCGCAGGGTCGGAGAGACTGTGTTTGCGGCGGTCATGGTTTTCTCCTGCGATCGCTGGAGAGGATAGTCGAACGGCGTCATCGGGGAAGAATATGAAGGACCTCCTCCATGTAGCGATCGGCGGCGGCGGCTGCCTCGTCCGGACGTGCTGCCGTTCTGACGCGCGTTCAGGTAGGGAGCGTACCAGTCCCACCAGTGGTGCTTGGCGTGCGTCTTCTCGTAGTGGTCGTGGTGCTGCTGCCGTTTCGCGGAGGAGCTCTGCAAGGGTCGCGACGTCCATGGCTCGTGCTCGCTTCTACTTCCATTCGCGGCCGGGAAGCCGCGTCGTGATCTCCTGGAGCAGCCAGCGGTTCCCGTCTGGATCCTCAAACGAGGCAAACGAGAAGTAGGAACGACCTTCCGGGTCGCGCCCAGCGACGCGCGGGTTCTCCACGGCGTTGTTGAAGGGGCCGCCGGCGTAGTGGAAGACCTCGCTCACGTCGACGCCGCGGGCGATCAAGTCGTCGCGGGCGGCGTCGACGTCGTCCACGGCGAGGACCAGCTCCGCCGAGCCAGACTTGGCCGACGTGACTCCCTTGCCGAAGATGATCGACGCCTCTGAACGAGGAGGAGTGAATTGTATACCGCGAAAGTTTTCATTCGCGACGTCGATATCTAATCGGAACCCCACTTTCTCGTAGAATGCTTTGGCGCGATCGACGTCGGAAACAGGGATGATTACCACTTCTAGTTTCATGTTCATGATTACTGCTCCTTCTCTTTTGTTCTGAAATGGCGCTCATGGCGCGTAACGGGTGAAGACAAAATCGCGCGCTTGCACAGCATGGTGGCAGGCAAAACAGGTTTTGTGCACCGCCGCATCGGCAGGTTCGCCGTCATCGAATTGAGCGAACCGCCAGCCGCCGGTTGAGGCGTACTTTCTCGAGTCCTTGACCATGAACTGAAGCCCGTTCTTAGGTGGTCCCGCTACGAAAGACTGGGAACGGCCAAAGGCTTTGTTTTGAGCAATCTTCATCTTGCTTCTCCCTTAACTTGTTAACTGGCATGAGCCACGGCGGTGTCAACGATCCACTCCAACGGTCGCGGCTGAAAATTCAGTTCGCGTTTTGCCTTGGCATTCGATACGCCTCGCATCTGAGTCCCGTAGTAAACCGCATCCGCACCACTCGCTTTCAGAGCATCCTCAACCGATATCTGCGGCGGTGGTGGAGCATTCAGCCATTGAGCAAACGCAGGGAGCCATTCGCGCACCGCTAAAGGTTGATCATTCGCAATCAGATAAATCCCAGGATTGCCTTGCTCTGCTGCTGCAACGGTGGCAATCGCCGCGTCCTCAATGTGTAACCACGACCAGACGCCTTCGCCATTCCCGACGATCGGGAACTGTTGCTGTCGCACCTGTTGGGCAACATCGCCATCGGGGTTGAACCAGGTGCCGGGTCCATAGAAGAAGCCATAACGCAGGGCAATCCCTTCTATGTTGGGATTTCCTAGTAAGCGATGCTCAAGCTCAGTTACTACGCGGGCATCTGCTGCAACCGCAGGCGAGGCATCAAATGCTAGAGGCGTTTCTTCATCTGCCAATCCAGGACCAGGAACCGCCCAGAATGCGATCGACTGCCTCAGGTAACGCCGCACACCCGCCGCTTGCGCGGCTGCCAGCACATTGGCACCCCCTTCTAAACGGATGCGAGTGTTGAAGGCGGCGGCGGCACTCATTGACTCACGGGTGTAGGTTCTGGGTAGGGCGGTGAGTTGTTCAATCACGACTTCCGGCTGAGCGCGACTGACAACCGCTTTGACCGCATCGGTATCAAATACATCGGCGATCGCAGGTTCTATGCCTTGTTCCACTAAAGCCTGAGCTTTTTCTGGAGAACGGGTCAGAGCAACTAGAGCGTGTCCTTTGGCAAGCAATTCCGCGATCAGCGGACGACCGATCGCTCCCGTTCCCCCTGCAACAAAAATCTTCATCTGTGAACCTCCTGTTGAAGTATGGAACTATTGATGAATAAGACAAACATTAGCGCTGAGCCAATGCTGCCGCTACCGCCACCGGTCCCGTCGAGTTACTGATAGCTCCCTCAGCTGCTCGTGAAACCCGAAAAAGGCTGCCCCAGCATGGGCTTCGATTCAAAATATCGAGCTAAACGTACGATCTTTTCCGTTTCGTGAGGTGAAGCGCTGCTCAACGAGCCCGGAGCGAACCTGTGCGACATGCAGGCGCTCCTGGGCCATAAGAGTATCGCAACAATCTTCCGCTGCACGCACACCGATTCCGAGCGGCTGCGCACAGTCGTCGGAAACGGGCTACCAGTAGCAATGGAACGAAAAGTTGCGCTAAGCCGCGGGATAGGGAGTCCTCGATTATCACCTGATTAGGTTCTAAGGTCGTCCTGTTTTTCGGCCTGGACCGCCCTCGTGGCGGAGGAGACGAACAGGAGATGCCTGTAGACTTCCTTACCGACGAGCAAGCGCGCCGCTATAGCCGTTTTAATGCAGACCCAACTTCCGCTCAGTTATCTCGATACTTCTACTTGGCAGCAACAAACTAACTCTTAAAGTGGTTCTCGCAGCAGCGGGAGGGCCCCGCGTCGCCGTGACGGAGCAACGACTGACCGGGGGAACCTGCGTCAATTTTGGCTGCACACCGAAGTGATGAAACTTCAATTTTAGCCATTTCAGGAGGACACGATGATGACTGTGGAATTATTACCAGCGGATGAGCACAACCAACGCACGATCAACCAGAGCCACCCGCCGAACTGGCAGAACCCGCCCGGCGGCGACTACGACCTTGTGGTCATAGGCGGTGGTCCAGCCGGGCTGGTCGCCGCACTGACGGCCGCAGCGGGCGGCCACCGCGTCGCCATGACGGAGAGGCGGTTGACTGGCGGGACCTGCGTCAACTTCGGCTGTACGCCAAGCAAGGCGCTGATCCGCTGCGCTCGCGCCGCCCACGAGGCTAGCCGGGGAGCTGATTTCGGCTTCCGGCTCACCACACCCCCGCAAGTCGATTTCGGCAAGGTTATGGAACGAGTCCGCCGCATCCGGTCCATGAGCAGCGCCGGTGACGCCGTTCAAGTGGTCGCCGGGGCAGGAGTAGACGTCTACCTCGGCCAAACCCGCTTTACCAAACCGAACGCCGTGGCGGTAGACGGTCGAGAGCTGCGTTTCAACAAGGCGGTGATCGCGACTGGCTCCCGCCCCGTAGCGCCGACCATCGAGGGGCTCCGAGAGGGCGAGTATTTAACCAATGAAACCGTCTTTTCACTGACCGAGCTCCCCCGGAGGCTGGTGGTATTAGGGGGCGGGCCGATGGGTAGCGAATTAGCCCAGGCATTTCGCCGACTCGGCAGCGAGGTGGACCTTGTCAACTCCAGGAACAACCTGTTGCCGAAGGACGAGCCGGAGGCGGGCGAGGTACTGCGCCGGCAGTTCGAGCGCGATGGAGTGCGCCTGCATTTCGAATTTAGGGCGGTGCGGGCGGCGAACGGCCGGCTGACAGTGCGGAGCCAGTCCGAAACGCGGGAACTTGAGTATGACAAGCTTCTGCTGGGCATCGGGCGCAAGGCGAACGTAGAAGACCTCGGGCTGGAGGCCGCCGAAATACGAGTAAGGGATGGGGGCGTGGAGGCCGATGCGTCCCTGCGGACGAGCAACCCGGCCGTCTACGCCGCCGGCGACGTTGCGTTCCCGGAAAAGTACACGCACGCGGCGATGGCGACGGCGCGGTTGTGCGTTGCTAACGCTATGGACGGAGCGGGCCGCCCGGCGCGCGATTTGGTCATCCCGCACTGCACCTACACCGACCCCGAGGTAGCCACCGTTGGCCTGACCCCGGTCCGGGCGGCCGAGGAGGGTGTCGCCTTGGACACACACCGGCTGGAACTTTCGAAGGTGGAGCGGGCATTCATTGATGGTGAAGAGGAGGGGTTCGCGGTGCTCTACACCCGCAAAGGGACCGGCGAGATCGTCGGGGCGACACTGGTGGCGGCGCACGCCGGGGAGATGATCAGCGAGCTGACGCTGGCTATCACGAACAAACTGCCGATGAAGGCTCTGGCTGAGACGGTTCACTGCTATCCTACACAGGCAGAGGTGTTTCAGCGGATCGCGCTGGCGTACGGCAAGTAAAGCGAAGTAGACGTCCGGACGGTGAAGCTGCAACTGTCGTAGGGTAGGGTCGGTCATATTCGGGCGCGCCGTTTTCCAACAGGGCGTTCAATTTGCGGCTGCGGGCCGCCTGTAGAGCCCTCGGGGTAGGGGAGATCACCGCGCATGGGTTGCGCCACTCCGAGGCCACGATCCTCCTCAACCAGGTGGGAAAGGATTTGCGGGAAATCCAGGAGTTGCTCCGCCACAGGAATATCCGCACCACCGTGCGCTATACCCACGTCGGCTATGAGCAGACCCGGCAGACCGCGGAGGCGCTCAGCAAGGCTTTGGAGTGAAAGCGGCAGAGGGCCAAAAAGCGGAAGTGAGCGTGCGTGGGGAAATTTCCGCTTCCGAATCGCTTGTTTTTCCCAATAGTTTATTTCTTCTCTAGCATCTGCTGCAGGTTGGCCTCGATTAAGTCGAGCCATTTCTGCTGCTGGGCGGTTAAGCCCGTGCGTTCCTTATACAAGCTGGCGGAGGATATCGCGTCCCTTTTCCACCATTTCGCGCGACTCGTTTCTTGATTTCGGCTCGACCTGCGCCCACGCGGCGCCCGTCTGCCAATAGACCCACGCAAGCTCGCCATGAAAGCTCGCATTGTCGGGGTCCTGCTTGGCAAGCTTCTCGACGATTCCAAGGCTGTCGCGGTAGCTCTTGAGCGCCCCTGCCAGGTGGCCCTGAGCGCGCTGCACGGCGCCGACGTTGTCGGTAGCTGACCGAGAGATCGCGCTGCCAGCCCGCATTGCCGGGATCCTGCTTGGCAAGCTTCTCGGCGATTCCAAGGCTGTCGCGGTAGGGGTAAACCCAACACTTGTGTCACCAGCCGCAAAGTATCGGGCTGCCGCGAGGGGGTTGGGCAGGTGTCGGTTTCGCAGAAGCGATGAAAGGCGAACCAGAGGCAAACATTGAGCCGGCATTGACCGATTGCCACACCAGAAATGGCTTGATTTCGTATCGCCAGACCGAAAAACGAAATTGCGAGCGAACTCCGGGCACTCGGTACACCACCGATGACCCAGATTTCGACTAAAACTGGGATCTACTTTGCGGCCGGTGACACGAGTGTTGGGTTTACCCCATTGGGGACGATTTGCACGCGGTGAGAACGATCTTCGCCAACGACCATCGCCCAAATCCAAGCATCGTCTTCCTCCACCCGACGCAGCACGGAAAGGTCGAAGGAGCGACTTTGCGAGACACACGGCAGCAATCCTCATTTCGTCCCAGCCTTGGAAACAAGCTCATTGCCTGGTTCACGGTCGGCCATCTCGACAAAGCGGAAATCGTTATCGCGGGTCGAATCTCCCATTGACGCCCTGAGCTATCGGACGATCCATGCCTGTCGCGGCGATGCCTGGGCGGTCGTGAGCTGCGGGAGCGGCGGTTCCAAACGAACTGATGAGGCTGGCATACGACCGCCGCCAGTCCTTCGTGGTCGCCCTCGATAACGACCCAGCCGGCGAGCGCAGAGATAGGCGTGGGAGGAAACCGTGGACTGGAGCGGATTCAAGATTTCATCGGCCTGCCCGAAGCACAAGGACTGGAACGACGATCTGATGTCACTCCAGCTTGCGCGCAAGAAAGCCAGGCACTCCCTCTCCAATGGCTGAGCGTCTTCCAATTTCATCTTCCGCGCGATCTACAGGAGCAAGACCGGGCGCGCCGGGCCAATCATCAACACCCTCCGTCACGGCCAAAGGCTCTGACACACCGCACCATGAACGACATCCACGCAACCATTCTTGAGACCTTCTTCTTTGGCTACATCGACCGAAACATCGGCGCGGACCAGACGCAGCTGTTCACCCGGACACACGAAAGCGAGCCGCTTTCCGATGTCATCGCCCGGCGATTCCAGCTAACGCAAGACGAAGCTGAGGCCGCCATCGAAGCCGCGCGGCAGGAGGTGGCGACTGCCAGCGAAGCGGAGAAATGGTTCGCTTCGCAGCCCACGGATAGCCGCAAGAAAGAAATCTCAGAGTGGATTAAAACCTGCCGAAATCCCCCGGCATGGCGTTACTCGTTCACAGGAATGAGAAGTGGTGCGCCTTTGTCCTTGACCAGAAAGACGAGGAATTTCGCGGGTTTCGTGTCGCTCGCATTTTTCCCGACGAGGTGAATGCCTGCCGGGTCTTCGTAAAACGTGTCCCCCGGATGGAGCGTCACTTTTTCTTCGCCTTTCATCTGCATCACGATCGACCCCTCCAGAACATAGACGAAAGCACTCGCGTTGTGGCGATGCACCGGGTCGGCACCGCCGGGCGGATAGTCCACGGTGATCATGGTTACCTCCTTACCAGGAAAATTCACCAAGTCTTTGGTCATGAGATCCGTGACCTTAACCTGATCGGCTGCCTCTGCCTGAAGGGCAGTGGTAGTAAACAGTATCGCACCCGTGAGGGCGTTCGTGAGAAGGCGAAAGCAAGAGTGAGTCTTCATAAGTCGAGTTCGAGATGTTGATTTTTTCGGTTTCACTTTTGGGCCGAGGTGTTCAGCCAGTCGTCGAAATGAGTCGCGGCGATGCGGGGCGCCTTCCCCCGGCGTGAGCGAGCGGTCGTTTATTTCCACTCCGAAGTAGGGTGCTTTCGGGTCGCTGACGACCTCCCGAGGGGCATATCTGTGGGCTGAGGTTATTTCGCGGAGCGTGCGAGCCATTCGCTGAAGCGTGTGGGCCCCAGGCGAGGATTTTCGCCCGGCGTGAGACTTTGGTCGTTGATTGCCGCGCCGGAATACAGGGCTTTGGGATCGGTGATTACCGTCCGTGGGTCCCCTGTTGCACTCAGGAATTGCCGAACCAGCTCGTCTTGACGGATCGGTTCGGGACCCGCCAGCTCGACCGTGCTATTCAACGGCTCCGCAAGGGCCACATCGACCACGGCGGCGGCGACATCGTCCGATGCGATAGGCTGCATCATAGCCGCGGGAAGCCGGACGGTCTGTCCTTCGGTGGCCGACTGGGCAATGCCGCCCACGAATTCGAAAAACTGGGTGGCACGCACGATCGTATAAGGAATCGAGGACGCCTTGATCAGGTTTTCCTGGGCCATCTTCGCGCGGAAGTAGCCGCTGGCGAGCAGGCGTTCGGTGCCGACGACCGACAACGCCACATGATGGCCGACGCCAGCGGCGGCTTCCGCGGCTGCGAGGTTGCGCTCCGACGTTTCGAAAAACTCCAGGACGGCCTTGTCCTCCCACGAGGGTGAATTCGAGACATCGACGACGACCTGAGCGCCGACGAGCGCCTCGGCAAGTCCCTCGCCGGTGACGGAGTTGATGCCTTGCGAAGGTGAGGCCGCCACGACCTCATGGCCCTTCTCGCGAAGGCCCTTTACGACTTTGGTTCCAATTAGCCCGGTGCCGCCAATGACAATAAGTTTCATAGTTTTTATGTTATAATTTCGTTTAACCTTCGTAAGTTGCCGGGCGATGCGTCTGATCGCCCCCGCGCCGATCCAAATTGACGGGCGTTACATTAATCTACGCCCTCACCAAGCTAAACTACAACTCTTCTCGGCATTCAAACGGCATGCCCGTCACCTTGAAGTCTGCAGATGCGGTTGGGGAGATTCTCGTCAGTGGTCCTCAAAAACAGCAGGACCCGCCCCTTCCTTTTCGACACTACATCTAGACGATTGACCCGCGTCATGGGGTAGGAGGGCTTCGATGAATTGCCCCCAGACGGGGGCAGGTTTGCCCAGTGGTTCATCCAAAGTGGGGCGAGCATGAATGCCTTTCAGCGTAGGGTGGCCGAACACGTGCGCGACATTTCCTTGCGGGAGTTGCTCCGCTGGCATGGTTTCGAGATCAGACCGGAGGGCGTAACCTGTCGCGCTAAGAATGACCGTTACAACATCGTTGTCACCGGAAATCGCTGGTTCGATAACAAGGCCGGACTAGGAGGGCTAGGAGCGATTGACCTCCAGATGCACTTGACCGGCGAGGACTTTGCCGCCGCCTGCCAGACCCTCGCGACGGACTTTCGAGCCGTCTCCGTCGCTGAAATCGGGTTGTCCTTTCCGATTGAGCGTCATGTCCGCTCCGACCAGGAACGCAAGCCCTTCCACGAACTTGCAGCGAGATACGCTGTTCCGAGCGAAGCGAACTGGCCGATTGCCCGCGCCTATCTGGTCGAAACACGCGGGATCGATCCCGCCATTGTGGACGATTTGCACGCGGTGGGAACGATCTTTGCCAACGATCATCGCCCAAATCCGAGCATCGTTTTTCTCCACCGGACGCAGTACGGAAGAGTCGAAGGAGCGACTTTGCGGGACACTCGGCACCAATCCTTATTTTGTCCGAGCCTTGGAAACAAGCTCAGCGCCTGGTTCACGGTCGGCCATCTCGACAAAGCGGAAATCGTTATTCCAGTCGAATCTCCCATCGACGCCCTGAGCTATCGGACGATCCATGCCTGTCGTGGCGATGCTTGGGCGGTCGTGAGCTGCGCGGGAGCGACGGTTCCCAACGAACTGATGAGGCTGGCATACGAGCGCGGCCAGTCCTTCGTAGTTGCCCTCGATAACGACCCAGCCGGTCAGCGCGGCTGGAGGAAGGCGTGGGATGAAACAGTGGACTGGAGCGGATTCAAGATTTCATCGAGGAACGAGAGGAGTTGGTCATCGGGTTGGAAGCGTCCTGTCGGCGACGCCGGAGCGGCGACGCGAGCGAGGGCCTTTTCCTTTATCCGCATGTCGGCGTGGATGTAAATTTGGGTGGTCGCAACCGACTCATGTCCGAGCCAGAGGGCTATCACCGCTTGATCGACACCATGATGAAGCAGGTCCATCGCGGTGCTGTGGCGAAGCGTATGTGGCGTGACCCGCTTCGCAGCGAGACTCGGGCACGTACGCGATGCGGTGAGGCAATGCTTACGCACCAAGTGTTCAAGCGCATCGCGGCTCAGTCCCTCGCCCCGGATCGACGGGAACAACGGTCTGGTGTCGTCCGAACAGTTGCCGATCCATGCCGCAAGCAGCTTGGCGGTGTCGCGACGCAGCGGCGTGCAACGCTCCTTCCGACCCTTGCCCGTGCAGCGGATATGAGCACCGCTGCCAAGCGCAACGTCGCCGCACCGCAGAGTCACCAGTTCGGAGGCCCGCAAGCCCGTCTGGATCGCGATAAGGAGCATCGCATGATCACGCCGTCCCGTCCATGTCGTGCGATCCGGAGCCGCCAGCAGCGCCGCGATTTCTTGGGCGTCGAGGAAGGTCACCGCGCGCTTTACGTAGCGCTTGTTGGGCATCGCGAGGATGCGCTGGCAGTGGAGCAGCCAGGTTGGATCGGTCATCGCAACGTAGCGGAAGAACGAGCGAATCGCGGCAAGTCGCGTGTTGCGGCTACGCGCAGTGTTCCCGCGCGTGGTCTCGCCATGAACGAGGAAGTCGGCGACCAGATCGGCGTCGATGTCTTCGACGGTGAGCTTGGCTGGCGGCTTGCCGTGTCGAGTGCTCGCGAACCGCAAGAGCAGGCGGAACGTGTCGCGATAGCCTGCGACCGTATGGCGGCTGGCCTCCATCTGGATGCACAGCCGGTCGGTGAAGAAGCGCTGGATCAGCGCGGGCAAGGTGGCAGCGTTCATTGGTCTGCCTCCACGCCATTGGAGGTTGCCCGTGGCCATCACCAGATCGAGCAACTCTGGCACCGCTTCCAGGTACCAGAACGTATTTTCGGGGGAGGTATGGCCCAGATAGGTCGTCAGCCGGATCATTTCGCGCGCCGGGTCTTTGCCGGTGCGATACCAGTTGATCATCGTCCGCACGGCGAAGGTGTGGCGAAGATCATGGATGCGCGGTCCCCGGCCATGTCGGCTGTAATGCTGATGAGCGCGCAAGCCGATCCGCTGGCAGGTATGCGCAAAGTTGTAACGTGCACTACAGTCGGTCAGCCTTGTTCCCTGACAGGTGACGAAGAACGCATCGGGAATACGCCCGAGCAGCCGGTCACGCTCGGCAGCGTAGCTAACGAGCTGCGCCACCACCGTCGGGTCGAGCGGGAGCAGTCGTTCCTTGCCGAGCTTCCCACGCCGGACGCGCAGCACGCCGTTCTCGACGTCGAGGTCGGCAGGGTCGAGCGCAAGGGCCTCGCTGATCCTGAGGCCGGTGACTGCGATGAGCCCGAACAAGGTCGAGCAGGTCCACCCGCGCAGGCCGTAGATCGACGGCAGCGCTTTGGCCGCTGCGATGATCGATGCGATCTCGGCCTCGCTGTAGATATACGGGCGTGACTCGGCTAGAACGGGCGGGCAGCAGCCCGCGCGGTGGCACTTCGTGGGCCGGGTCGATGCTGCTCAGCCATTGCGCGAACAGTCGCACCATGCGGAGCCGGGCCGATCGCGTCGATGTGCCCGCATCAGGCAGACTCGCCTCCCAGCGCAGGAACAGCGCCGTGTCGATGTGCGGAGCAGTTTCCTGATCGGCGAACCGGGCGAAGCGGCGGAGCAGCCGCTCGTCGGTGCGAAGATCATAACCAAGGCTGCGTCTGACGCTCAGGTAGTGGTCGAGTTGGGGTGTGAGGTTCATTGCACACCTCCTGCCATCGGCCAGGGCTGTGAGATGGATCGCAGCCCGTCGATATCGAGCCGCACATACACCATGGTCGATGCTCGTGAGCGGTGCCTCAAGACATTGCCCACCTCGTCGATCGACGCTCCCGCGTTCACCAGGAGGGTCGCAAGGCTATGACGCAGGAGATGCGATCCCACATAAGGTGTGACCGGCTTCTGGCCGGTCGCTGCCAAGGCATCCTTGAGGATGGCATTGACGATCTGGCCGTTCTTGAACGCACGATGCGGCGCCCGGTGTGTGACGAACGCCGTTCGGCAACTCGTCTCACCACGCTCCTCACGAAGATACCGGCTCAGGACTTCGCCGACCTCGGCTGTTATCGGCAAGCGGTCGTGGAGCTTACCCTTGCCGCGTACCAGCAGCTCACCTGCACGCCAGTCAATGTCGTCGAGCTGGATCGCGATGACCTCGGCCGCGCGCAGGCCGAGCCGCGCCATGAGCAGCAGCATCGCATAATCGCGCGCGCCATGTCGGGAGTTGCCGCGCACCGAGCAAAGAACGGCCTCGACCCCATCGGGCGACAGGTGCCGGGGCAGTCTCGCGTCCCGGCGCTTGGCCGTCTTGGGAAGACTCAGGGCAAGGTTGCTCGCCGTTGCCCCGCGCCCGAACAGATACTGGAAGAAGGTCCGAAGATGGGTCGTGGCTGTCTTGTGTCGATACGGATACTTGTCTGTCAGCAGGTGCTGGACGAAGCCAATGGCGTCGGCGGCGCGAAGACGTGTCAGGTCGATCATACCGGTTCCGAAGCGATGATCGAGGAACCGGTCAGCAAAGCGCAGCACGTGGTAGATGGTGCGTGGACTCAGGCCCCGCTGCTTGACGAGATAGGCTTCATAGTCCGCCAGCAATGCCGCCCGCGCGATCTGCGCTTCGGTCAACGGCACCGGCTGCGCCACTCCGATATCGATCAGATGCTCGGCGAATCGCCGGGCGAGATTGTGAAAGCGGATCGCAGTGTCTCGTCCTCGCGCCGTCGTTCGCGCCAGTTGATCCGCAAGGTCAGGGGTCAATGCCGAGGGGACGATCCCGGCAGTGTCCATCAGTCGGCCCAGCTTCCGCACGAGATGTCGGTAGGTTTTAATCGTCGCCGCCTTGTAGTTGGAAGCGGCAAAGCTTTGCGCGAACGAGTCCACATAAGGATCGACGCAGCTCTTCGGTTTGTCGGTCGTGATTCATTGTACTCCATGGTTTCTGAGCAGTCAGGATAATGCCGAATTCGACCGGCCACATCAGACAGAGCAGCCTCCACGATCCTGGCACGATGCGGCATAATCCCTGTTTCGGCATTATGAGTCATTTCGTGATAAAGGGTGTGGTAATAGTCCTCCTGGCTGTGAAAGGTGGTCGGAGCCGGGATGCGGATCACGTCATCCGTGGGCGAGTAGAGGGCGGCAAATCCCGCGTGGTGGATGGGGCAGAGCCTGGCATTCTCCACGATGGCAGCCGCCTTTTCGTGCGGCTGGGTGACGTTCTGGCTCGTCGTGATCGCGGGCGCTTGGATGCCCTCGGTCTGGTCGAGATTGAAGACATTCGCCCACCGGACAAACGGAATGCGGGCTGGCCTGCCGTCCTCGCGCACGACCATGTTCCCGGCTTCGTCCCGCTTTTCGAGGATCTTGTAGTAGATGACGGGAGTGGATTTCTCGCCCTTCTTGACGTGGCCGCCAAGGTCGAGCGCCTGTTTGAAACTGATCCAGAACGGGGATTGATAGTCCGTCGAACCGAGAAGCAGGGCGTTGATTCCGCGGTAGGGTTTGCGCGAGACGATGTTCTGGACGGCGAACCAGGGCTTCTGCCAGGGCACGGTTCCGCGTTTCAACTGCTCGATGAACCGCTCGGTGATGGCTTCGTAGATGTCGCGTTTCACAGCGCCACCTCCTGCCGCGCGGCTTCGATGGCGGCTTCCGCTTCGTCTTGCGTAAGCTGGAATCGCCGGGCGATGACATCGGAAAGCGGCTCGCCTTCGTGCGTCCGGGTGAACAGCGGCGTCTCGTCCGCGCCGATGTTTCGGTCGATGTAGCCAAAGAAGAAGGTCTCAAGAATGGTTGCGTGGATGTCGTTCATGGTGCGGTGTGTCACAGCCTTTGGCCGTGACAGAGGGTGTTGATGATTGGCCTGGCGCGCCCGCTCTTGCTCCGGTAGATCGCGCCGAAGATGAAATTGGGAAGACGCTCAGCCATTGGAGAGGGAGTGCTTGGCTTTCCTGCGCGCAAGCTGGAGTGACATCAGATCGTCGTTCCAGTCCTTGTGCTTCGGGCAGGCCGATGAAATCTTGAATCCGCTCCAGTCCACCGTTTCATCCCACGCCTTCCTCCAGCCGCGCTCACCGGCTGGGTCGTTATCGAGGGCAACTACGAAGGACTGACGGCGCTCGTATGCCAGCCTCATCAGTTCGTTGGGAACCGTCGCTCCCGCACAGCTCACGACCGCCCAGGCATCGCCGCGACAGGCGTGGATCGTCCGATAGCTCAGGGCGTCGATGGGAGATTCGACGGCAATAACGATTTCCGCTTTGTCGAGATGGCCGACCGTGAACCAGGCGGTGAGCTTGTTTCCAAGGCACGGGCGAAAGGAGGATTGGTGCCGTGTGTCTCGCAAAGTCGCTCCTTCGACCTTTCCGTGCTGCGTCCGGTGGAGGAAAACGATGCTCGGATTTGGGCGATGGTCGTTGGCAAAGATCGTTCCCACCGCGTGCAAATCGTCCACAATGGCGGGATCGATCCCGCGTGTTTCGACGAGATAGGCGCGGGCAATCGGCCAGTTCGCTTCGTTCGGCACAGCGTATCTCGCCGCCAGTTCGTGAAAGGGCCTGCGTTCCTGCTCGGATCGGATGTGGCGCTCAATCGGAAAGGACAACCCGATTTCGGCGGTGGAAAGGCCTCGAAAATCCGTCGCGAGGGTCTGACAGGCGGCGGCGAAGTCTTCGCCGGTCAGGTGCATCTGGAGGTCAATCGCCCCCAGCCCTCCGAGTCCGGCCTTGTTATCGAACCAGCGATTTCCGGTGACAACGATGTTATGACGGTCGTTCTTGGCGCGACACGTGACGCCCTCCGGTTTGATCTCGAAGCCGTGCCAGTGGAGCAAGTCGCACAGCGGAGTCTCACGGACTTGGTTAGCAAGCTCTTGATGGTTCATAGGGTGACGGTCACATTCACTGGTTCTCTTGGAGGGTGTTGATGATGCGGCGCCAAATCCTCCTTGCGAACCGGAACGGGCGAGATGTTCAGTCCGGATCAATCCGACCGAAGGCATCACAAACCCAACAATCGGCGACATAAGGCTCTGCAGGAATGTCAGGATTGGCAGGAGTGAAGCAGTTGAAGCGCGGAGTTGAGGCCGAAGGATAGCGGCTCTTCGCGGGATAGATCGCTCCGTAAACGAAATTGCGGATTCGCTCGGACATATCATGCGCCCCCCTTCGCGCTATCCTCGTCGAACAAGCGCACCAGCCAGTCATAGAGGGGCCGCAGGTCGTGCCGCAGTGTCCGGCGTTCCTGTTCGGGTAAGGTGTCGACATCCTGTTTCTGGCGCATCCACCGTTGAAAGCGATTCGCCAGAGCCGCATGTGGGGGCAAAACAGCATATCGCTGCGCCGATCCGTGGGGGTTTTCGGCCACGGCAATCCCAAGCCGGAGGTAGGCCTGCCGAAGGGTCAGACCCCGCAACTGCAGAACGTCCGGCACGGTTTTAGCCAAAAGCATGTAACGTTGCGCCGTGCGAACCTTGCCCTCGAAATTCCGTTCGAGCCACAGTTCCCAATTGCCGTGAACGATCTTCCTTTTTTGTTTGAGAAGGAGGTGCCCGGCCTGCCAAGCCGCACGCAACGCCTCGTAAACGGCATCACAACACCGACTCCGGTGCTGCTCGGCCTCCGCATGGAGTGCGTTGATTCGCCGCGCGATCTCCCGGTCTCCGTCTGGAGTGGTTGCCACGATCTTCATTTCCAACCGATGGTGTGGCAGAAATCCGCCACAAGATGTTCGACGGACTGCCGGGTGCATCCTGCCCGCAGCCCGATTTGTTCAAGGGTTTCGGCGCCGATGAGATCGGCGCGGACGCAGTAAAGAACCACCGTGGCGCGCAGTCCGATTTGTTCGAGGCTGCTGCCATCGGCAATCCAGACGAATGTGCGGCTCAGTACCTCGCAAATTCGCCCGATATTTTCGTCGCCGTTCACCGGAGTGGGTTCGAGAAAATCAACGGGGTGACGACGTTCCGCATGCCGCAGATCGTTCTCAATCCGACTGAGATCGCACCGGTTCATGGTTCGGACTATGAACCAAAAAACAAACCGGCCTGCCCCCGACTGGGGGCAAGATCGGGCACGGAGTTTGGAGTTCCTGTCAAAACGACACGTGTGTCGTTTTGACGGTTCAATCCGTTTCAGCCGCGCAGGCTATCCAGCATCACCTCTCCACATGGTTAGTGGGTTCTCCATGATTGCGCACCCACCAATAGTGGATCACCGCCTTCGTGGCTTTATCGAGCCATGCGGGGGTTTCCCCAAGACGGAGGATTTCTGCGGCCGAAAACGATTTTCGGCCATTGATGCTCGGATTTCCGAGAGGCTTGAGAATCTTCTTCGCCACAAGGATTGTGATTTCCTCCTTGGTAAATCCAAGCAGCCAGCCCGCCTCCTCGGCATTGAGTCGGGCGGGAAGATGGCGAAGCGAAAGCAATTTCCACCGTTCCTCGGCCTTGGTTCCTTCGATTGGATATGTGACTCTCATCTTACCAAGGGAGAAGATGTCAAGTCAGCGCGGGCGACGTGAGGCTATGCGGCCTGTATGTTCGCGGCGGCGGCCTGGAAGTCGATCAGCTTCTTGTCTCTTGCCGCCTCGTAGTATTCCAGCGGCAGGGTGACCCGGCTGGCATTGCGCGCATACGCACGATGCACTGCACGGCTGCCGTGGCCGAGATGCGCCATTGCCTCCCGCTCGGGCATTCCAGCGACACAAGCCCTTTCCGCCCAAGCATAGCGGTAAGAATGCAGGACAACACCCTCCTCGACGCCAGCCAAACGCCTCTTTTTGCAGAAATGCCAAGCGCGGACGCCTTCCCGGACTGTCACAAGCTTCGGAAACAGGAACCCCTTGGCTGGCAGTCTTTTCAGAATGCTTTCGAGACGGGCTACCGATGGCCAGACAAGCCCGACCCTGACCACGTGATTCGAGCTTCGCCCGTTCGTAGTAAAGCCGGCGATTTGGCCAATCAATATCGTCAGCCGTGAGACTCGCAATATCCGTCTGAGAACCGCCGGTTTCCCAAAGCAACTCAAAGAAGTCCCGGTAGTCCTTCGCTTGGTAACCGCCAGGATGCGCTCGTGCTCCTCACGGGTGATGCCCCGGCGATGGCCGTAGCGAATTTTAGGCCAGCCATTTTTCGCAATGACGGGCTGAACGATCCATCCCAGGTCCAAAGCCCGGTTATGGAGGATACGAAGAAAGACATTGGTGGAAACGCCTGCCTCGGGATGATTAAGCACGGCGAGAAAATCGCTGGAGGTCGTCTGGATGAGTTTCTTTTCGAGGACGCCCTGCATCGGCTCGCTCTTGATGAACTTCTCCCACCGGGCTTTTGTGGAGCCTTCATAGGTGTGCTGAACTGCGTCCGACACGAGACTCCACGTGCGCTCGCAAAACTGCGGGTCGTGGGCCTTCAGATACACCTTCGCCATTTCCAGATTGAAAACGGGCTGGGTGGCGGCTTGGTTCTTGGCGGCAATCAGGCGGCGCGCTTCGGCCTCATCCTTGGTTTGCAGGCTTTCGCGATGCCGGGTCTGATATTCCTCGGCGTAGAACATTCCGTTCGGACGCCGGTAAAGGCGGAACTTGTCTTGCATTTGCGGGTTTCCAGTTGCGCAGGAATTCTCGCAAATCCCGGTCGCCGCACGGTAACGAGTAGTCGCCGTGATGACGGGTCCTAGTGACTGATTTCCGGTTCACTAGGACATGCCCAAGTTGCCCGTGGGACAATTTTGGGTTCAGTTGCCCCCTTTTTGGCCTCAAATGACCGCTTTGACCGAAAGCGCAATCGCCCGCAGAGCCTTTATTTATGCGGCTGGGAAGGTGATTGACATTCATTGGCGGAGAGGGTGGGATTCGAACCCACGGTGGGCGCTGAGGCCCACAGCGGTTTTCAAGACCGCCGCATTCAACCACTCTGCCACCTCTCCTAATCGGCGCCCGACCGGCTCCAGTGCTTGATCTCCGGCCGCTTACGCGGGCGGGTTCCTTAGCCTCGCAAAAATCGCTGTAGCCATTTTGTAGCCAGCTTTTCAAAATCATGCGTATATTGGCGAATGAACGGTTTGAATCTGCGCATAGTCCCGATTGACTGGCACCCACGTTATAGCTTTGCCATCGCCGGCCTCAAGGTCAACGGCAAACGCAAGCGCCTTTACTAGCGAGCCTGGCTCGTGAGCCGAACAGACAGCGCGTCACTACTCCTTAAAATTCTTCGGCGTGTAAAAGTTTTGCGGCGAACTCGATGACGAGGGCCAAACCATATCGCAGCTCTGCGTTAATGACCATCGAGGGGACACTCGCATGACCGTCCGCATTCTCGGCGCCGGCCTCGGCCGCACGGGCACGTACTCGCTGAAGATCGCATTCGAGCGCCTGCTCGGTGGCACGTCACACCACATGGTCGAGGTGTTCCGGCATCCAGAAGAGCTGCCAGTGTGGCAGGCCGCGGCTGAGGGCACGATGCCCGACTGGAATGAGTTCCTCGCCGGGTACACCGGCACGTGCGACTGGCCGTCGGGTGCGTTCTGGCCGGAGATCGCGGCGGCGTTTCCTGACGCACCGATCTTGCTGTCGGTGCGTGACCCGGAGTCGTGGTGGACGAGCGTCAGCAACACGATCTTCATCCCGCTGCGCGACGCTCTCGGGAAGGGGCCGGGCGAGGACCCGTGGGCCGACTTGATCCGCTCGCTGTTCAAGCGTTGCTTCTCCCCTGAGGTCGACGACCCCGAGGCGATGAAGCGGGCCTTCGTCGAATGGAACGAGCACGTGCGAGCGACGGCCGATCCCGACCGTCTCGTGATCTGGGAGCCGAAGAGCAGCTGGCGGCCGATCTGCGACGCGCTCGGCGTGCCGGTGCCCGACGAGCCGTTCCCGGTCACGAACACCACGAGGGAGGTCCGTGAGATCCTCGGGCTCCCACCGGTCTGATGGTCGCCGAGATCTTCGACGCAGCTGCGTGGCGCGCGGTCGACCACGACGCGTTGCGGGCCGAAGGTTCTTCGACGCGATTTTCCTCACTGCGACGCGGCCCGTCCCGGAAAAGGGCCCTGCTTCTGGCCAAAAGATCTTAATATTCGGGGCCTTTGCGCAAGACCTACACCGCGCCATCGAACGGCTTTACTGGCGCGTTAACGGCTTTACTGGCGCGTGAGGCGCACTATCATGAAGACATGAAGAACCCACCGCAGTCGCGGACACGGGCCGTCAAAAGCCCGCAGCCATGAGCAGGGCTCCCACGGCTAGAAAGATCGGCGCTGCTATCCGGTGGGGCGGCAACTGGAGGAAGAAGTATGCCAAACGAAGACAACGAGAAGATGAGTCGCATCCAAATTCCGACGGGGCTCGCTGAGCAGCTACGGGATTTCGCCAGCGCTCGTGGAATAACCGTGCAGGAAGCCATGCACAGGATGATGGACGCCTACCTGCGGGGCCAGGAGGGTATATGGGGCAAGGAGGGAGAAGAGCGGAAGGAATGACTTTTGGTCACCACTGGTCACCGCCACCATGACACCCCAGAGTAAAACCGATCCATCCTACAGGTTCGAATCCCGTATGCGCTGCAATCGCCTCGTGACACTCATGCGGCGCAAGCGGCGGCAATATTTAGCGCAGTCGGGCGATCAAATCTTTGGCCCACTGTTCCCTAGGCGCTGCAACAACGCCGGCGGCAACCCTTGACAACCGGGTTGCGCTGTTCCGCTTTCCCGCGCGCAGGTGCGGCACTGCGGGCTGTCCTCGCGGAAAAGTTCCGCAGGCAACTGCTTTTTGCACCCTGCGCATTGTCGCCAGCCGAGCATTGCGGCCGCATTTCAAGCAAACGCCCGGCGGGAGCGCAAGCCTACGGGGGCCCGAGGATCTCCCAATTGGGAACTCCTCCCGAATTCGGGGGGCCTGTGGGGCGCGTTTTCCCTGACATAGCAGACCAAGATGCCACGTGGCGTCTTGCCCCACATCTGACAAGAGACCCCACGTGAGGTCTCTGCCCGCGACGGGTATCAGAACTCGGAGGGTTCGGGCGCGTGTCGGGCTGCCCGCTATGATGGCTTGCCGCCCGGGGTTCAGCCGGCCTGGCGGGCGATTGGCGCTTCGTGACGATGTCCGAACGTATATAAGGCTTTCCTCACCGGGCGGCCGGCGGCTCAAACGCGAAGTTAGGGCACGAACTTGCGGCTGCGCCCTCGCCGGACAGATAATCCATGATCCTATTTTATTGCTGTATATAGAAACCGAAGCAGGCGTTTCTCCGCGGTCAAGGTATGCACGCACTCCAGAAACCGCTGTACTCCGGCGAAATTTGCCTCGCCTTCACTCGCGACCAACGCAGCCTTTCTCTTTTCGCGGGCATCATGCCAACGTTTTGACAGTAGAGCGGCGCTGTCGGTGGTGTCGCGTGCCTCAATCTGTTTAAGCCCGGATTGTTTGATTAATCGTTCATTTTCGCCTGGCGGGCTGAAGAAATACATTCCAATAGAGCTTCGGGTCGCAATTTCTTCGTGCGAAAGCAGTCCTCCGATAATCAAGGCGTCGCTAAATAAAAGCCGCCCACCAGGCTTAAGCACGCGCCGCAGATCACTAAGTACTTGGCTGCGCCGCGGGACATGGCACAGTACATCATTAGAATAAATGGCATCGAATGTATTATCTTCGACGGGGAGACGCTGCGAGACATCGCATTGCTCAAACTTCACGCGGGCACCGAGCTTGTCTTTTTCAGCCAGTGCCTTTGCGTTGCGGACGCCCTCGGCATTTATATCGAGTCCCACTACCTGGCAGCCGATATGCTTCGCGAGATGTACGGCGTAGCCACCCGACCCGCATCCGATTTCCAGCACCGAGGAACTGGATGATAGTTGGAGTAGCTTCGGTATCTCATGAGACTCCGCCGTCGTAACCCAACTGGTCTGGCCAAAGTCCTCGCCATAGGTTTCGAACCGGATCTCACTGTACGCACTGAGCGCGTAGTTGCCGTACGAGCTATTATAAAGATCAACCTTGGCTGCCATTAGTTCCTCCTATTTTGCCCTTCAACTCTGCCCTAACAAGTGATTCTGTCATTTTCGGATATCATGCCAGATTCGGAGTTATCCGAACCTTATTGGCGTGGAAGGGCCTTTCGCATTCACTCGAAAGGACAATTTGCTTATAGGCGGACTCCAATGCAAGAGCGAGACGAGAGAATCTTTCGTCGAAACGTGCGTATATCACGGCGCGGTTGTTAGTGGTGTTGTGTCCAGAACCCAGTCTTCCAATCGAAGGTTTCGGAAAGCTCGAAGGCTCCTGCTAAACGGGCAAGGAGCGTGGCGTCCTCAAAGTTTGCATTTTGGTGGCTTCAAGGAATCATTACGGCCTTTAGCGGGCGCGGGCGCGCCGGTTACGGTTGCGCCGGGGAACAGATCCTGAACAAGCGGCGCGCTTCGGCGCTGCTTTCGGCTTGCACGTTTGCCGCGAGCCCTGCTTTTGCGGGCGCCTGGGGCGCGTCCTCGCTTTCCTCCCAAGCTTCTAGCGTCCGTTTGTAACGCGCCAGCGCCGGGCGGCTTGCGCTTGCGTTAGTTGCAGTTTCCTTCCGCGCGGCTTTAAGGCAATACAACATAATAAGCATATTGTAAAACTGAGTATCTACTCGTTAAAGGGGTTGCCTTCGGGGCGGGGCCAGCAGCAGGGTAGTTCGCTTCATGGACAAGCCCATTCCATTGTAAAATTTTGAAATAGCCTCCTACTGCTTGCCGACGTCGTTCATTTCAATCCGGTACCCGTCCGGGTCTCGAAAATAGATCTGCTGGATGCCATCGGGCCTGAGTTTAATGGCGCCCGGTGTGCCTTGCAGGTCTTCGTAGGCGATGCCCGCCTTTGTTTAGCCGGATGATGAACTCCTGCAGGGAGGCAATGCGAAAGCAGGTGTGATTTCTTTTCGGTTGGTCCGCCCGGCTGGTCGCTCCTTCGATGATATGCAGTTGTTTGCCCGAACCGATCGCGAACCAGGCATGTTTGCGTGAAAAGGCTCTGGCAGGGAATCAAGGCCCAGCACATCGCGGTAAAAGGCGCTGTTTTTTTTGAGGTCAGTTACATAAATGGCGATATGATCAAGAACCGGTTGCTGCGACATGGCCTGGCTGAATGAAAACAAGATGACGGTAAGTAATATCAGTAGCGACTTCATGTTATACCAGGATTTGCCGGGGTTACCTGCCAAAACATTTGAGGGATTCTAATCATCCAATGCTGAACAAAGAATAGATTAGCTGGAGTTACTTTTTCTTCTGGAAGAAACCAAAGATCGGGTCAGTGAGTATAAAACCTATCGGGCGCTGATCGATCACAGGTCGGAAAAGCGCTTCGATATTTGCGACTACCGTGTCCACGCGGAATTGAACGGGATCCTGTGGATCGAATCGGCTCCAGCTTACTGCCTCATGCGCGAACATTTCATCAAGGTGCTTTTTCTTCTCCTCTGCGGTCATCGCAACGCGGCCTTGCCGCCCCCAGTAGCGGTCCTGAAGCATCCGAGATGACCACCAGATGTCCTTGACGATCTTTTGCCCGTCTTCGAACGGCTGTGCCGCGGAGTCCCGATACCGCATCGCATGCAGCCGGTTAAAAACGTCACTATCCTTGTCATAGCGCGTGAACACCGCGCGAGCTGCATCCACCGCCGCCGATGAAGCGGTGTCCTTGAACTCCTCCCTGACTTCCTCCACCTCCGCTTGAGTCATCACCGGGAACCGAATGCGCGAGATGGCATCCCGCGCCTCGTAAAATGCGTGCAGCACATCCTCCGCCAACTCTATTTTCCTTTTGCCGATGAACTCCCGCCGCCAGGCGTCCACCCCACAATGATTGCCAAGGAAGCGCAAAGCGACGCTGACAGCTTGGATGATATTCGAGATCTCGTCCGGGTTCATCTAAGTCTGCAAGGATGCCACCTGGGGCGGCGCCGCGGAAGCGGATTTCGAACGGCGGCCGCCGGTTGAGCTCGGCGGGGCGTTCAGCGCGCGCAGCGCTTTACCCGCCCGGCCATTCCGGAACATTCATTGCAATTCGCAACCCGGGGGCGCGTATCGCTATCCATGCGCACCGCGCAAACCCTATGACGAAACCCGGGCGCCAGCGCGGCAGCGCGCGACTCGCCACCTCATAAGGTGCAAGTTTTCAACGACCGCAACGCTTGCTGGGATGATATCCAGCGCGCCTAGGGGACCGCGGAGGCGGCGCGCGCCGCTTACCCGCCGGGCCGGCGCTGCCGGGTCATGGAAGTGACGCCGCAAGGGCGGCAGCCGATCGCGTAAGGGCCCGCGTGATACGGTTTGATTTAGCGACCCCTCGCATCGCGCCTAGAACTTCTGGAGTGCCTCCGCGTTTTCCGATTCCTTGATAAACCCGATATACCGCGAGAAATCCATCGTCAGGATTTTCAGTTTTAGTGTAAGGCGTTCCTGAAAGGCTGCCGCCTTATTGAGATCTCTCCGCATCCACTCTTTTTTGTTCATGGGCGTGGCTGGCTTGTCTAATGCCGCCCATTCATGCCCTCCGCTGTTTGCTGACAAGATCTGCAAGATCTCGCGATCGGTCAGGCCGCCGGGTCTGCTGTATTGTTCGTACTGGCAGGTCTTATCCAAAAAGTAGGCGGTCACTGTGATGGTGGATACCTTGAACGTTCGACCCTTCACGCCGGGGAAGCCATCAATTGCTTCTACCTGGAAGACAGGTTCGCCGTAGCGCTGAATAAGGTCGGCCTCCGTGTCGCCAATACGCGCCAGCACAGAAGCCGGAATTGCAAGGAACAAGATGAAGAATAGTTTCATTGAGGGGCTATTCTCCTTTTGTTAACTTGTCGATCCCAGCAAGACCAACTCTTTTCCTTGCGCGCGGCGTAGCCGTTTCGTTGGCTACACAAACCGTTGCAAACGGTGTAGCCGCGGTGTAGCCACTTGTGGGCGCTATTCTGTGCGCTTGTGTTCGCAAGTTTACAGAGTAACACGGGATTTACAGTCAGCGCTGCGGGGTTTTCAAGACCGCCGCATTCAACCACTCTGCCACCTCTCCATGCTTCGGCCGTGCAGCCGGGCCGGGTCAGGAAATTGCTATCATCCCAGCCGTAGCGCGCTCCCGTCGTTCTTCAAGTAAAACACGACTGCGGAAGCTTTGGGGAAGAGGTCGCATTCTTGCCAGTCCACGAAAAGCAGGCCTCAGCTGGCCACGGCTTGCTGCTCTGGCGCTTTTCTATATAGTTGCTTTGGAAAAACATGCCCGAGAACTTCGGATCAGATCTTGTGCCTTTTGAGAAGACGCAAACGCTTCCCAATG
>CAVPAB010000009.1:0-178292 GCA_963701405.1 uncultured Alphaproteobacteria bacterium
GTCGCGCCCGGGTGCTGGACGTTGACGAACATCGTCCGCCCGTCCGGCGTGCTCGTGACGCCCGGTGATCTCCTGGCCGACCGGGCCGGTCAGGAAGCGGCGGATCTCGCCGGTGCCGGGATCGGCGCAGAGCATCTGGTTGTTGCCGAAGGGCTCGAGAGCCCCCTTGTTCTGCTCGTTCTCGCCGATGTCGGTCTGGATCCAGAGCCGGCCGTCGGCGTCGAACCAGAGGCCGTCCGGGCAGGCGAAGATGTTGTCCTCGCCGAGCGCCTTGCCGGCGAACGGTCTTGCTCTGGGTCTTGTCGCCGGCGATGACGAAGAGGTCCCAGGCGAAGCGCGGTGCGCGGCGTGGTCGTCGCCGTGCCTCGGTCCAGCGGATGATCTGGCCGAAGGCGTTCGCGGCCCGCGGGTTGGCGGCGTCGACCTGGACCTGGGTCCGGCGGCGTGTTGTTGGTCAGGGTGAAGTAGACCTCGCCGGTCTTCGGGATCGACCGCGCCCCACTCGGGCCGGTCCATCTTGGTGGCGCCGACACGGTCGGCGGCGAGGCGCGTGTTGACCAGGACGTCGGCCTGGCTCGCGAAGCCGTTCTCCGGCGTCAGGCCGTTCTCGGCCCGAACTCGAGCGCCAGCCAGTCGCCGCTGCCGTCGTCGTTGAAGCGGGCGACGTAGAGCGTGCCGTCGTCGAGCAGCGTGCCGTCGGCGGTCGCCGCGGCGTAGGGCGCGTCGGAGACGAACTTGTAGATGTACTCGAACTGCGCAGTCGTCGCCGGAATAGCAGACGACCGGCTGGCCCTCGACCGCCGGCGCGAACACGACGCCCTCATGGGCGAAGCGGCCGAGCGCGGTGCGCTTCACCGGCACCTGAGCGGGATCGAACGGATCGATCTCGACCACCCAGCCGAAGCCGTTGGGCTCGTTGCGGTAGTCCTCGGCGGCGCGTGGCGCCCTTCGGCGACGCGTCGAAGCGGACGAACTCGTCGGCGCCGCCGGCCGCCAGCTCCCAGCCGTAGCGGCCGCTGGTCCGTCGGCACGCCGTAGCGGGCCTGCTCGCGCGGCAGGCTCGGCTCGCCGTCCTTGACGTCGCCGTTGCGGAAATAGCCGGCCCAGTTCTCCTCGCAGGTCAGGTAGGTGTTCCACGGCGTCAAGCCGTGGGCGCAGTTGTTGAGCGTGCCGCGCGTCGCGCGTGCCGTCCGGGCTGTACTTGGTCTTGAGGAAGTCGCTGCCGGCGCACCGGGCCGGCGAAGCTCCATCGGGGTGAGCGCCGTGATGCGGCGGTTGAGCGGGTCCTGCGACGCACCGCCCAGGTGCCGTCGGCCTGCTTCGACGCGGACGACGCTGACACGCCATGGGCGTTGATCTCCTTGCGCACGTGCGTCGGCATCGCGCGTGCCGCTCGACGATCAGCACGCCCTCGGAATCGAACTCGCCGCCCACCATGCCGGCATGCAGGAAGCGCGGCTCGACGTATTCGTGGTTCAGGACGAGAAGGCCCTCGTCGAGCTGCCCTCGATCGGGAAGAAGTGCATGCCGTCGTGGTGCATGCCGATCTGCTTCTCCTGGTCGGCCCCGGACGCTGCCGGCGCGAATGCAGGCATGTTCCGGAGATCGGCTCACCCCAGGCGGCAATGACCTGCGTGCGATAGCCCTTTGGAACGCGGACGCCGTCCTCGACGCCTGGCGCAACCGGTTCGAAGCCGAGCAGCTTCGAGGGCGTCTTCACCTCCGCTGCCGAAGCCTCATGTGCCCTTGCGCCTGTCGCGAACGCCGAAGCAAGGGCGAATGCGCCAGCGCCAGCCAGCAAGCCGCGGCGGGAGAGAAAGGCCTTCGCTACGTCCTCGAACGTCCGGTTGGCGGAGGTGTTGCACATCGGCTCGTCGCCAGCCTCGGTCATGTAGCGCTTATCGGAATCAAACATCTGCTCTCTCCCGGATAGAGATGATGATCCTGGCGATAACGAACCAATGCAAAGAACTCATGACAAATCCGCGGAGCGTCCGCGGAAGGTCCGCCGCTTATGCGACGAGCGCCCAGCTTACGCGCGTGATCAGCCAGCCGATGAAAGCTCCCACCAGAACGTCCGATGGGTAGTGCAGGCCCAGAATAACGCGAGACGAGGCGATGAGAAGCGCGAGAGGAATGAGCAAGGCAGCAAGAATAGGCGCGTAGGCGATTGCAATGCTCGTGAACAGAACAGCGTGCAATGTATGGCCCGAGGGCAACCTACCGCCCGCACTCCCGCGTGAATGCTTGGGATCTCTCCAGACACCCATCGCTCTCACTGAAAAAATGAAAGTAAGTTACGGCTTCAACGTCCTCGAATGTAGGCCTGCCAGCGCTCCTCCGCGATCGGCGCTGGGGCACTGAGTGTAAACTCCCACCTGACCCGCGCCGCTTCCGTGTCTATCACCAGACGATTACGTGAGCAAAATTCCTTCAAATCTCTCATCATCATGGGAGATGACGGCAGCCTCGGTGCATGACGGGCCGCATGAAGGATATGCGAGTTAACGCAATCTGCGGCATTATTGCAAGTCTGGACGGCTGACCTTGGCTCGGCAAGATCAAAATAAATTATAAGTGCGACGACGGCCCCAAAGACCAATCCGGAGGCAAGTAGGCTCTGAGCTCTCATGAACTTATCTCTCTTAGTCCGGTCTAGCCTCGCAGAGCGGTGGCAGTTCAACTGGCGGGCTTGATCTGCTTCGGCTTTGGGAGATCAGCCACTTCACGCGTGCTGATCTTTAACCTGCGAAAAACAACTTCGCCCTTTTCATTGGTGTTCTCGTCAACGGTGACAGAATACCTTGGCCCATTCCTTCTTGGCGTATGCCTGAGCCTGTTGCTTTTCAGTATTAGTAAGCCTCTTGCTCTTCGTGATGACATTCTCCATGCTGACAGATATCCAGAATTATGACGTCATGATGACGATTTCCAAACACTTCTCCAATGGCTCTGACGCGGTGTATTGTCACGCTCTGCCAATTAGCGTGCGATGGTTCTTCATCTGCCGTAAATTTGGATGCCTGAGCGCTTCGCGACCGAACTCGGGCCTGAAGCGTTGTTAGATTGGCTGGGCGCTCGCTGGTGAGCGCAAGCGAACTGCAGTTCTTGGCGTCGGGAACGCCTCCCAGCCGAGCCCCTTCCCACGCCCCCAGAGGCTATTAGGCCACTGCTCGAGCGCGCTTAGCCTCGGAACCGAGACGATCTCTGGCGATAAGCCAGATGCGAGTAACGACACGGGAGCGCATTGAAAACTCTTGAGCGCGCGGTTGAAATTACAAAATCGGGCCACTGCCGGTCCACGGACGAGGGCCACGCCCAATTGTGACAGTGAGCGCTGAGAGACGATCAATTTGACGTAGATCCGCACGTTGTCCATCGGGGGTGTGAATAGCGCGTGTCGATATCAGCATTCTTGATGCGTAATTCCCTTGTTACCCTCTCCGGTAACGTTCACCAAATACCTTCATTGATAGGCGAGACACGTAATGACTTTCGAAGTCACACGATCTTGGAGCGATTGTCATCAGTACGTCGCAGTCCACTTGGAAAATCGAATTTCCTTTGAGATGCTCAATCGCCGGTCGAACTGGCCGGGATCAAGGGCAGGATAAGGGACGGACCGTTCTCTATCGTTTCCGGTCCTTTCCGCATTGTCGGGAGGATTCCGAGGGAATGACTTCGGTCCAAGTGACAGAGCTGAGCTCAATTGGCATCGAAAAGCCGGCGGTTGCCGCAAGAGCTCGGCTCCTTGTTGTCGAGGACGACGAAGCCTTGTCAGCTCTGCTCACCTACAATCTCGAGGCGCAAGGCTATTGGGTGGAAACGCTTGCGCACGGCGACCAAGTGGAGCCACGACTTCGCAAGGGCCAAATTGACCTTTTGTTGCTTGACTGGATGCTGCCGGGATGTTCCGGGCTTGAGATCTGCGGGCGCATACGCGAACAGGATGAAATGCGGCGCCTGCCCGTGATCATACTTACCGCCCGTCGTGATGAACGAGATCGCGTTTTCGGAACTCACCCGCTGGCGCCGATGACTACATTACCAAGCCATTTTCACTTGCTGAATTGCTCGCCCGCGTAGACGCCCTCCTGCGCCGCGCCCGCCCCCAGAAGCCATTTTCGCGACTTTCTCTAGGCGGCATCGAACTGGATCTTGAAACGCACAGGATATGGCGCGGCGCCCAAGCTCAATGTCACGATGCTCGAGTTTAGATGCTTGAGTTTCTTATGCGAAATCCAGGCCCGGTCTTCTCACGGGACCGGATCGTTCAAGCGATCTGGGGCGCTGGCGCTGAGATAGACGATCGCACGGTCGACGTGCACATCGGGCGTTTGCGAAGATTGCTATCCTTGCCTGATGAGCCAGATCCATTGTGCACGGTGCGCGGTGTCGGATATGCCTTCAGGCCAGAGCCCATGAGGTGAAACATTTGCGAATGTCAACGCCTCGTCGGGTCCGACTGCAATGCCGAGGTGGCCGGCAAAACAGGTCGGCGTTCTACAGCCGGCCATCGCAGGACCTCCGGGCGGTGATCCATAATGTTGCATTAAATCGCCTCACAGCCGGAAGCCGCGGCGGGACTTATGGATGGAGTAACGCTGATGATTGGAGACTTCATCACCCGTCGCGAATTAATTTCGCCGAGCCTGCTCAACTTTACACCCGGTAGCTGACGGTCGCAGCGATGCAGGTGGCTGGGAAGAAATTCACGGTGTTAAATCATAACTCGTAGCGACGCACTGCAAGACAATCATTTGGTAGTGGAGGCATTGAAATCACTTTCGGAAGATCGGGGCTACCTGTCGATCTTAACCGTCGTCACGGAGCGCAATAGCTTTCAGAAGAAGTAGCGAATGGTTCGCTGAGTATACTATGACATTGCGTGAGGGCGGCAAGATTCCTCAGTGCTCACCACCGAAATGCTGTCTCTTCACTCAGCGCTCCCGGAAGGCGCGCGCCATCTGGTCCGCCAGCGGCTTGGTGAGATAGCTCATCACCGTCCGCTCGCCGGTCTGGATGAACGCCTCGACCGGCATGCCCGGAATGATGCGCTGGGCGAGCCGGGTCTTTTCCTCTTCGGGGATTTCGATGCGCGCCACGTAGTACGACGCCCCTGTCCTCGAGTCCGTCGTGAGGTCCGCCGAAATGCGGCGCAGGACGCCGTTCACTTCCGGCGTCGTGCGCTGGTTGAACGCGGAAAAGCGCATGACGGCCCTCTGGCCGACGCGCACCTGGTCGATGCTTTCGGGCGCGAGCCGGGCTTCGATGCTGAGGGCGTCGCTGTCGGGCACGATCAGCATCAGCGCCTCGCCTTGCGCGACGACGCCGCCCACCGTGTGAACGGCGAGCTGATGCACCACGCCCTCCGCGGGCGAGGTGATGTCGATGCGGCGCAACTGGTCTTCCGCGGCGATCTTGCGCTCGGTGAACTCCGCCAGTTTGGCCCGGATTTCCGACAAGCTCCTTGCCGACTTCGGCGCGCAGGTCCTGGCCGATCTGCAGGATCTGCAGTTCCGTTTCGCTGATGCGCGCATTCGCCTGCGCCACGGTCGCGATGAGCGCGCCATGTTCGCCGTTCAGCCGCGCGCGATCACGCTCCAGCGACATCACGCGCTGCACGGGAATGAGGTTCTTGGCGTAGAGTTCGCGCACGCCCTTCAGCTCGGATTCGATCAACTGGATCTCGAGCTTCTTGGCGCGCAATTGCTCGTCGACGCCCTTTATCTGCTCGCGCAATTGCTGCACGCGCTCGCGCAACTGGGATTCCTGTCCCGTCCTGGACAGGCGCCGCAGTTCGAAGAACCTCTGTTCGCCCGTCAGCACGCGCCCGAAGTCGGGGTCCGTCTTCGACCGGACCAGCAGCGCCGGGGGAAAGGTCGACGTCGCGTTCGCCGTCGCGTTCCGCCTCGAGCCTGATCTGGCGCACGAGCAGTTCGTCGATGCTCCTGGAGACGATGGCGAGATTGACGGCAGCCTGCGTGGGGTCGAGCCGGATGAGGACATCGCCCGCCTTCACGCGGTCGCCTTCGCGAACCCGCAATTCGCCGACGACGCCGCCGGTGGGATGCTGCACCTTCTTGACGTTGCTTTCGACGACGACCACGCCGGGCACGACGACGGCGCCGGAAATGTCCGTCGTCGCAGCCCAGACGCCCAGGCCGCCGACGAGGACGGCGATGATGGCCGAGGCCGCCAGCGAGATGGCGGCGAACGGACGACCTCGAGGAGGCTTCCCGAGGGGCCCGGCAGCATCAGGGTCATGACGCGTCTCCCTTGCCTTCGGCGAGCATCGGGGTCCCGCCGGCCTGCGCCCGCACCTGCGCGGCGGCGGCCGCGGCTTCGTGGGGCCCGCGCGTGATTTTCGCCAGAACGGCGTCCTTGGGTCCAAACGCCTGCTGGCGGCCCTCGACCAGCAGAAGGATCGCGTCCACGGCCGCGAGCGCGCTGGGGCGATGCGCGACGATCACGACGATGCCGCCGCGGGCGCGCACGCCCTTGATGGCGCGCGTCAGCGCCTCGTCGCCCTCGGCGTCGAGGTTGGAGTTCGGCTCGTCGAGCACCACGAGGAAGGGGTCGCCAAACAGCGCGCGCGCCAGACCGATGCGCTGGCGCTGGCCCGCCGGAAAGGCCTGCGCCGTCGTCGCCGATGTGGGTGTCGTAGCCCTCCGGCAGGCGCAGGATCATCTCGTGGACGCCGGCGGCGCTGGCGCCGCGGCGATGATCGCCTGCGGGTCCGCGTCCTGCCGGAAGCGGGCGATGTTGGCCGCGACGGTGCCGGCGAAGAGTTCGACGTCCTGCGGCAGGTAGCCGATGTGCCCGCCGAGCGTTTCGGGCGTCCACTGGTCGATGGCGGCGCCGTCGAGGCGGACCTTGCCGCGCACCGGGCGCCAGATGCCGACGAGCGCGCGGGCGAGCGTCGATTTGCCGGCCGCGCTGGGCCCGATGACGCCCAGGCCCTGACCGGCGGCGAGCGAAAAGTTCACGTCCATCAGCGTCGGGCGGGCGCCGCCGGGCGGAATGACCGTCACGTTCTCGACCGCGATGCTCAAGGCCGGCGGGGGCAGGGGCACGCGCTGCGACAGCGGCGGCAAGGCCGTCAGCATTTCGCTGAGGCGCCTCCATCCCTGCCGGGCGGCGACGAAGCCCTTCCAGTTGGCGATGGCGAGTTCGACCGGCGCAAGCGCCCTCGCGCTCAGGATGGAGCCCGCGATGATGATGCCCGCGGTCGCTTCCTGGCGCATCACGAGAATGGCGCCGACGCCGAGCACCGCCGACTGCAGCGACCATGCGCAGCACCTTGCTCAGCGCGCCGAAGCCGCCGGCCACGTCGCCGAGGCGCTGCTGGCTCGCGATGTACCGGTCGTTGGTTGCGCGCCAGACATCGCCCATGCGGCCGGCCATGCCCAGGGCCTGCAGGACTTCCGCGTTGCGGCGGCTGGCCTCCGCCTGCCCGAAGCGAACCGACCCGTGGCGGGCCGCCTCGCGCGAGGGCGCCTCGCGTCATGATGTCGGTCATCAGCGTCACGGCGATCAGGATCAGCGCGCCGATCGTTGCGGTGACCCCGAGCCAGAAATGAAACAGGAAGCAGATGCCCAGATAGAACGGGAGCCAGGGCAGATCGAACAGCGCCGTTGGGCCGCCGCTCGACAGGAAGCTGCGGATCTGGTCGAGGTCGCGCAGCGGCTGCAATCCGTCGCCGCCGCCCTTGCCGCGCAATGGCGCGCGCACGAGCACGTCATAGACACGCGAGCTGATCTCCTGGTCGAGCGCGGCGCCGATGCGCATCAGGACCCGGGCGCGCAGGAAATCGAGCACGCCCTGAAATGCGTAAAGCGATGCGGCCAGGATGGAGATGGCGAGCAGGGTCGGCATGCTGCGGCTGGGAAGGACCCGGTCGTAGACCTCCAGCATGAAGAACGAGCCGGTGAGGTAGAGCACGTTGACCACGGCGCTGACCCCGGCGATGGCCAGCATGGCCCCCCTGAAGGAGCGCAGCGCCGCGCCGAGTTCGGACGCCTGTGCGCCTTGGATGTCGCTCATGTGCTCACAAACCGCCTGAACGCTTGCGCGAACCCTACAATGCCCAACGCCGGCCTGCGCGCGAGAACGCCTGCCGCGGGCAATACTTCGTCTCAAGGGTATAACTTCTCTTTCTCTACTAGCAAATTAACGGCGACGAACAGGGTTGCGGCGCGGGTGGTCGTTCTCGCGGCTTTGGCCGAGCGCCTGATCGCCTCCTGGCGAATGCCGCAGGTCCGCTTTACCCCTGCGTAATGAAGAAAGGTCCAGTACAGCCCATGCTTTTCGGCGCCCCGTGAAGCGGGCGCTAACCAAGGCGAGATTTATCCCGTGGGGTTCCGTTCACCAGCGCGCACGGGGCGCGTCGGCAAAAAGCGAACATCGCCAACAGCGGGACATCGGTGTGTGCACCGCGCCTCAACGAGATCGTTCAAGTTTGATCCAATTCATTTCAGCCGGCATTCAGCATGCGGGCGCTTCGCCGCCGTCTCGCACGAGATAAACGCGATTTCTGCCGGATGCATAAAATGCCAATCAAACTTTGCATCCCCCCTTAAACCGCCGCCCCGAGGATCGGGCCATATCGATCCCCGAGGAGGCGGCAATGGCCGATCTAATAAAGACAAAACGAGTCGGGCTGCGGGAAGCGGAACGGCTTTCCCTGCTCAGAAGCTACCAGGTTCTCGATGCTGAGCCCGCCGGCGTGTTCGATGACGCTGTTGCGCTGGCTGCGCGCATCTGCGCGGCGCCGGTCGCGACGCTCGCGTTCTTCGAGGCGCATCGGCAATGGTTCAAGGCGCGGGTGGGCGTCGATGCGCCCGCCGGCGCCGTGGAAGGATCGCTGAACGCCTTTGCGATTCAGAAGAGCGAAAACCTCGTCGTGGTGGAGGACATCGCCGCCGACGGACGGTTCCAGCGCGATCCCATCGTGCAGGCGCGTCCTGAGGTTCGGTTCTATGCGGGCGCATTGATCACGGCGAAGGACGGCACGGCGATCGGCGTGCTGAGCGTGCTGGACGATGCGCCTCGCGCTGGCGGCCTCGATGCGGACCAGATCAACTCGCTGCTGGCGATTGCGGGCAGCGTCGCGCGCGAACTCGAGGGCCGCAAGGTCGCGCAGCGCGGGCCGGAGCTGAAGGCCCGCGACGTCGCCGCGGCCCGCCCGCAGCCTCTCTCGCGCGAAATGACGAACGACCAGCTGCAGAAGGCGCTCCTGCTCGCGAGGACCGTGCCGTGGGAGCTCAGCCTGCCGTCGAACCGCCTCGTGCTCGGCGACAACGCCCGCGACCTGCTGGGCCTCGGCACGGCGATGAACATGACGCGCTTCCACGAGCACATTCACCCCGAGGACCAGGCGCTGTTCCAGGCCGCCCTGCGCGAAGCCATGACCGGATCGCCCGGGGAGGTCGAAGTTCGCTTCAAGCGGACGCGCGGACGCCAGGCATGGCTGCGCGTGCGCGCGGAAATGCTCAGCCATTTTTCGCTCGCCGGCACGTTCGTGGACATCACGGCCGAGCGGCAGAGGGACAAGAGCTTCGATGACTTCGGGATGCGCGATCACCTGACGGGTCTCGTGACACGCGGCGCCTTCCAGGAAGAGCTTCTCCGGGAGATCAAGCTTGCTCGCCTTCATCGCGCGAAGCTCGCGGTATTCTTCGTGGACATCGACGACCTCGAAGAGGTGAACAGCGCGTTCGGCCATCACGCCGGCGACGCGGTGCTGCGTGAGGCCGCACGGCGTCTGTCGTCCATCGTCGGCGCCAAGGGGGTGGTGGGACGCGCCCGCGACGACGAGTTCATCATCTTCATCCGGGACGTTCCGCGCCTCGGCGATGTCGAGGAGATCGGCGGGGCGATGCTCGATGAGCTTCGCAAGGAGTTCGCCTTTGAAGGACACGCGCTCACCGCGCGCTCGAGCATCGGTTCGGCCGTGTTCCCCGATCACCAGCGCGACCTGACGCGGCTGCTGCAAAGCGCCGACGCCGCGTTGCGCGTCGCGAAGACGACGGGACGCGACAGGATGGCCCTGTTCTCGTTGCAGAACAGCCGGGAACTCGAACGGCGGGTTCAGGAGACGCAGGCGCTGCGGATCGGCCTTGCGCGCAACGACATCCTGGCCTTCTACCAGCCCATCTTCAATCTGCAGACGGGAGAGGTCGTCAGCGTCGAAGCGCTGGCGCGCTGGCGCCATCCGAGCAAGGGGTTCCTGGCCGCCAACTATTTCCAGTCGGCGTTCGAGAATCCGGACACGGCCGCCGACATCACAGACGCGATGCTGCGCGCGATCGCGACGGACACTCGCATGTGGAGTGGAGAAGGCCTCACCGGAATGCGCGTGTCGCTCAACCTCGCGGAGAGCGAGTTGCGCCGCCCGGAGATTGCCGACCGCATTCTCGCGTCGCTCGCGGCCGCATCCTTCCCCGCGAGCCTCCTCGAAGTCGAAGCGCCCGAATCTGCGCTGGCGCGCAATGACACAGGGATCGTCACGGCGCTCGAGCAGTTGAGCGCGGCGGGCGTGCGCATCGCGCTCGACAATTTCGGCAAGGCGAACGCGTCGCTCTCGATCCTGCGCAACATGCGGTTCGATCATCTCAAGATCGACCGGAGCCTGACCGCCGGACTTGAAAGCAATCCCGCGTGCGCAGCGATCGTCTCGTCGCTGGTCATGATGGCGCAGACCATGAAGATGGATGTGACCGCCGAAGGCGTGGAGACGATCCAGCAACTCGAGACGCTGCGTTCGCTGCGCTGCGCAGCGGTGCAGGGTTACCTCCTCGGCGCGCCCATGGTCGCGACGCGCATTCCCGAGTTCATTCGAAAGCTTCGCAGCGCGCAAATGGCTGGAGATGACTCCTACAGCCTCATCGAAGAGCCCGATCCGTTCGGGCCTTCAGGGCAAAAGTCTTCCTGAGTATTTCGCACATTGAAGAAGGCCCTGCATCGCAGGGCCTTTTTCGATTCCAGTCGAGAGAGCGGCGCTGGCGGCGTCTCAATTTGATACAGCCAGACTTCTCTCCGAAGCTTCGCGCCTGCGAGCGCGCACTCATCGTCGTTGTCGTTGACCAGCTTCGCTTCACTCACAGGTTTGCGCGCCCCGTGCTATTAACCTTAATACCGCGAATCCTAATCAAATTGAGCTTCCGTTGTTGACCGATTGTCATGGTTAAAACATTGTTTCTTCAGACAAGGGGCCCATCATGAAGCCAACGGACGAGTGGAAGTTTCAGGGCAAGCCCCTGGCGCCGAAAGTTTACGAAGCCGATCGGGAGCGGGGTGATCTCGTCGTCAACGTGACGCGTTCGAAGGAACGGCGCCCGATAAGGGCCAGGATCGCGGCCGATACGCTTGTCGCGGCCTTCAACACATGGGCGTTCAAGCGCGAGCAGCCCGACGACATCCAGGGCTTGCAGGCGCAGGTCGCCAAGGCCGTCGCGCTGTCGCAGCCAGTGAGCTTCGTTCTTTACTGGGGAAAAGGACCACGCAACGCGGCAGGCGAAAAAGAGGCTGCGTGCCTTGATTTCCTCACGCAGATGCAGGAACGGATTCGCGAAATGTATCCTCCCGGCGCGCGCATCACGCTCGTGTTCACGGATACGCACGCGATACTCAACGGGCACAAGCTCCCCGACATCGTCGCCTATTTCAAATCAGTCACCGGCATGCTTCCGGAGAGCGGATTCGACACGTGTCATCTGGGCAGCATCGTGCGGGACGCGCGTCCCCTGCTGGCCGATTACGATCCGGACAGCGAGCCGCTCGATCCCGACTTGCATACGCTGCTCGTGAACTCGGCCCGCAAATGGTACCGCGGCGGCGGGACCGCCGAAGAGGGCGCCCTCGCCTATTACAAGGCGAATCTCATCGAGCGGAAAGCGATGGAGCTGTCGTTTCCCAATTCGATTTTCGTGACGTTCAATGGCAGCGAGCTGCGGGGTCTGTTCCCCGAGAAGTTGCCGATCTTCTACATGTACTCCCTGCGGAAGGGGTTTGCCGTCAAGCCCTGGTTCCTGGCGTGAGATGATCCATGCTCGATTACGAGCTGAAGAACGCCGGCGACACAGCGCTCGTCGTGGAATTCGGCGAGACCGTTGATCGCAACGTCAGCTCGCGCGTCGTCGCGCTTGCCGATGCGATCCGTTCGCTGGACGTGAGCGGCGTCATCGAACTCATTCCGACGTTTCGCTCGCTGATGATCCGCTACGAGCCGGTGCTGATCGAGCCGGAGGCCTTGAACGCCGTCGTCGCGCGCGCGCTGGCGCTCGCTGCGCCCGCCAGCAGGGCGCGGCGGCGCTGGGTCATTCCCGTCTGCTTCGATGATCCCTATGCGCTCGACGCCGCGCAGGTCTGCGAATTCTCGGGCCTGGAGCGCGAGGCGCTGCCGGGGGTCCTCTGCGACCCGGTTTATCACGTCTACATGCTCGGATTTCTTCCGGGCCAGCCCTATCTGGGAGACCTGCCGCCTGCCTTCGACATGCCGCGCCGGCCCTCGCCGCGCACGGCAATACCTGCCGGTTCGGTCGGGATCGCGAAGCGCCTGGTGTGCATCTATCCGGCGCAGACGCCCTGTGGCTGGCACATCGTCGGCCGTTGCGCCGCGCGCCTGTGGGAGGGTGAGGGCCCTTTGCTCCAGGCGGGAGACGAAGTCCGCCTCAGCTGCGTGCCCGCCCCATATGCTCGGACAAGCGCTCGCGGCGCCGCCCCATGAAGAGCTTGCGTCGTGACCGCCGGGCTCGTCGTGGTCGCGCCCGGGCTTTCGACCAGCATCCAGGATCTCGGACGTTTCGGCTTCCAGCATGCAGGCGTTCCCGAGAGCGGCGCTCTCGATCCGATCGCCATGCGACTTGCCAATCTGCTGGTCGGCAACGAACCGGGCGCGGGAACGCTCGAGTGCCTTTACATCGGCCCGACGCTCACGGTGGCGGCTGACAGCGTGCGGCTGGCGTTCGCGGGTGCGGGCGGCGATGTGGAGGCGCTCGAGCCCGGCGGCGCCTGGCGAGCCGCGCCTTTCGGGCAGAGTTTCACTTTGTCGGAGGGCGCAAGCGTGCGCTGCCGGACACGCGCATGCGCGACGACCTACATGGCGGTGCAGGGCGGATCGACATCACGCCGGCGCTTGGCAGCGTCGCCACGGACGTCAGATCGGGACTGGGCGGCCTCAACGGTCGAAATCTCGATCGCCGGCGACCGGCTGCCGCTGAGACGCGAGGCTGCTGCGTCCGGCGGCGAGCGGCGGCTCGCGCAGGCTTTGCCGGCGCCCGCGCGGTTCCGGATTCTGCTCGGACCGCAGGACGATTACTTCGACGCGGACCTCGCTCGCCGCCTTCCTCGGCGGAGAGTATGTGCTGGGGCATGGCGCGAACCGGATGGGCGTGCGGCTTGAAGGCCCTGCCATCCGCGCCGTGCGCGGGTTCGACATCACGTCGGATGCGCTTGCGCCCGGTTCGATCCAGATATGCAGGCGACGGACAGCCGATCATTCTGCTCGCCGATCGCCAGACGACCGGCGGTTATCCGAAGATCGCAACCATCATTTCCGCGGATGTGCCGGGCCTTGGCCGAACGCCCGCCGGCGGACGCATATCCTTCGTTCAGGTGACCAGCCAGGAGGCGCTCGCCGCGCGGCGCCAGATGCTGCAGGCGATCGGCGCGCTCGATCAGCAGATAGAGCCAGCCGCTCCTGCGACGGCAAACGAAGCTCTCTTGCTGGAAGCCAATCTCATCAGCGGCGTCATCGATGCAAGGATGCTGACGTGACCGCGCTGGTCGACGCCCGCGCGGATCGACAATGTTCCGGCCGGCATCATGCTGATGGTCGCCGCGACTGTCCTGTTCGCCGTTTCGAACGCGATCGCGAAATGGGGATCGGAAATCTATCCTCCTGGCGAAGTCATATTCTTCCGCTCGTACGCAACCCTGCTCATCGTGATTGTCTTCGTGGTGTCGCGGCGCGGCCTTGCGGTGTTCAGAACAACAATCCCGTACGCGCATGTCCTGCGTGGCCTCTCGCAATCCATCTCGCAATTCTTCACGGTGCTCGCGCTATCGCTTCTTCCGCTCGCGGGGGCCACGGCGATCAGCTTCTCTGCGCCGCTGTTTGCCGCGTGCGTCGCCATCTTTTTCTTGAAGGAGAAGCCCAGTCCCGACCGTCTCGCGGTATTGGCGCTGGGCTTCCTGGGCGTGCTGCTGGTGGCGCAGCCGTCAGTGGACATGCCGCTCCTCGGCGTCGCGTTCGCGCTGTCGAACGCCGTCATGTACGGCTCGGTGACTGTCGCGGTGCGCGGGATGTCAAAGACCGAGAGCGTCGACACGCTGCTCATGTGGCAGGTCACGACGGTCGCGGGCTTTCACTGCTTTCTGCTTTTCTTCGGCTTCACGCCGCCGCCGCGGCCGACCTCGCCGTCTTCTTCCTGTGCGGGGCGGCGAACGCCGGCGCCCAGTATCTGTGGACCCGCGCCCTGAGCCTCGCGCCGGCGACAGCGGTCTCGCCCGTTCTACTACATGCTGCTCGTATGGTCGGCGATCATCGGGTTCCTCGCCTGGGGCGACGTTCCCGGCGCCGGTCTCATCGTGGGATCGTTCGTCATCGTGGCGAGCGGGGTCCTGCTGATCTACCGGGAGAACGCGCAAAGGCGCGCTCAGGCGACCCTGCGGCCGGCCGTTGAATCGACGGTCTCCGTTCTCAGGATCTGCGAGATCGGCAGCGCCTTGCTGATGTAGAAGCCCTGAATTTCGCCGCAACCCATCGCTTTGAGCGTTTCGAATTGCAATTCCGTCTCGACGCCCTCAGCGACGGTTTCGATGCCGAGGCGCTTCGCCAGCCGGATGATCATTTGCACGATCGTCCACGTGCTCTCCCGCGCTTCCATGGCGACGACGAACGATCGGTCGATCTTGAGATAGTTCACGGGGAACGCCTCGAGGCAGCTGAGGCTCGAATAGCCGGTGCCGAAATCATCGAGCGCGAGCGTGACGCCCATCTTCGACAGCTCGACAAGCTGTTGAAGGCTGTGGTCGCTGCGCTCCATCAGCACGGTCTCGGTGATTTCCAGTTCGAGCCGGGAAGCGGGAAGTCCGGTCGAGGCGAGCACGCGCCTCACGGTTTCCGTCAGATTGCCGTCGCGCAATTGAACGGCTGAACAGTTCACCGACATCCTGACGCTTTCCGGCAGGAGCAGCGCGTCCCGGCAAGCCTGCTCCAGAACCCACGCGCCGATGGGAATGATGAGGCCGGTCTCCTCCGCGAGACTGATGAATTCGTTCGGACGTATGTACTCGCCGTCCGCGGTCTTCCAGCGCAGCAGCGCTTCGTAGCAGGTGACCCGCAGCGTATCGGAGCGCACGATGGGCTGGTAGTGGAGCTCGAAGCGGCTCTCGATGAGCGCCGTGCGCAAGCCTTCGATCATGAGACCGCGGCGGCTGGCGGCATCCGTCATATCCGTCTCGAACAGGCGGTACGCGCCGCGTCCCCTCATCTTGGCCGCATAAAGCGCGAGGTCGGCGTGCTTCATCAGTTCGTCCGCGTCGAATATGCCCGAGCGATGCGAGATGCCCACGCTCGCGCCGATCACCAGATGCAGCTTCTCGACCTCGAAGGGCTCCGACAGGCGGCGGATGATCCGCGTTGCGAGCGCTTTCGCCTCGTCAAGGGAGCGGACATCGCCTTGGAGGATCGCGAACTCGTCGCCGCCGAGCCTGGCCACATAGTCGGTGTTGCGTATCTCGCGCGAAATCCGCTGTGCGACTTCGATCAGCAACTTGTCGCCCGTGGGATGCCCCTGGGTGTCGTTGACGTTCTTGAAGCCGTCGAGATCGACGATCAGCAGCGCAAAGGGGCTGTCGGGACTCCTGTGTCAGGCGCTCCAGGGTTTCGTTGAAGGAGAAGCGGTTCGGCAGTCCGGTCAGGCTGTCGTTGCGCGCCAGCCGCAAGATGCTTGCCTGATAGCGGCGGGCGTTGTTGGCGGCCATCGCCATGCCCGCGAAAGCGAGGAGCGAGAAGATGCTCGCGCCCAGGATGTAGTTCCTGTTGCGCAAGCTGAGGATGGATTTGTCCGGCTCCGCCGCGCTGACGAGAACGCGAAGAGGATAGTTCTGCAGGTCTCTGAACGCCGTCAGCGTGGAGACCCCGTTCACGGACCTGTTGATGATCGTGGCGCCGTTGACGATTTCCGGATCATCGGACGTCGTCTGGATCGAACTGGCGCCGAGGGTTCCTTCCAGAACGCCCGCGCCCGAACGGATAATTCCATCGCGGCCGATGAGGGCGAGGCCATGGCCTTCGCCGAGCCTCAGGTCCGAATAGGCGCGCGTCAGAGTGCGAAGGATCCAGCGATACGACGATCACGCCGGCGAAGCCGCCGTTCCGGTCCCAATAGGGACGTGTGAATTGCACCGACCATTTGCCTGACGCGCGTCCCAGGACCGGACGGCTGATGAAAAGCTCGTCTACAGGACGATCGCGGTGAATGCGAAAATGTTCGCGATCGCTAAGGTCGATCGGCCTTTCGGGAAACAGCATCACCGAGCTCGTGATCATCATCCCCGTGGCGTCGGTGATGGCGATCTGAACCGCCTCGTCGTTGATCGTGTATTCATCCTTGACGAGGCTCTGCCACGAGGCCTGGTAATCGCTTCGTTCGTAGCTGGTGCGCATGAAGCGCAGAATTCTGTCGAGTTCGTTGGCCGTGCGCACGACGTTCTGTTCGAACACCAGAGAGAGGTTCGAGGCCTCGCCGCGCCAGAGCCATTCGTCTGTAGCCCGCTTCGCGTTCGATGATCTCGAATGTTCCGAGCCAGACAACGGCAATCGCGAGGGAGCCGAACGCGCACGACCGGCTGCATGAACGGTCGGGAGTCTCGCGAGATCCAGATCCTGTTCATTTCAGAGGGTTTGAGCCCGATCATCGGTGCAACTCCGCCGCCATTAGGTTTTTATACTAACCTGAGCAGTTGGGCGAGCGTGTTAATTTGTTGAGTTCATATGCAGTTACGGTTTCCGCGGCGCCTTTTCCATCCGGCGGCTATATTGAGATATAAACAGCGGCTCCTGCGCTTGGATGTGGAGCGTTCTTGGGTGCGGACGCACACGCGCGCCTGCGATGAAACAGCCTGTGTCGAAGCCCCGCAAAAAACAAGGCGTGTCTGCAAACCGCGGCTAGGTGATCGCGGCCGGCGATGCTGGCGCGCGCGCCCTCGAGGGCTCGCGGCTGAGAATCTGGCACACAAGCGCCAGCAGGAGCAGCAGGAAGAGCCCGCCGAGAGAGGGGCCGTTGTCGGCGGACGTCAATTCCACGCCCATGTACTGATACATCCTCTGCATGCCAAAGCCCCAGAACGACGCGCTCCAGACGAGCGCCATGATCAGCGCCTCGTCGAGGATCGTGGCGCGGCGAACAATGGCGGGAAGCAGAAGCGCGAGCGCGACGCCCAGAACCGGCAGGTCATAGTCGCAGGCGTAGGGGCTGACGAACAGCCCCAGAAACACGGTCAGGCCAAGCGCCTCGCGTTGCGGGATGGGCTTCAGCGAAATGACGACGACCGCAGCCACTGCAGCAAGGCTGGCCGCCATCTGAATGGCGAACGCGGCGTCGGCGCTCGACCCGAGACTGCGCAGCGTCGCATAGACGGACACCATGCGGTGCATCGGGTACGCGGCGAGTTCAAGATAGGCTTGCGCTTCGCGCACGCTGCTCCAGAAATGACAAGCCAGACATGCGGGCCGAAGACCAGCGTTGCGGCGAGGCTCGTCGCGATCACCGTCGCCGCGGCGATCGCGACAACGCGCCAGTTCCCGCTCACGACCGCATGAACGCCGAGCGTCACAGCCAGGTGCGGCTTGATCGCCATGAGACCGAGCGTTGCTCCAGCCCACGGCGAACCGGCAAGGAGCAGCGCGCATGACATGCCGATCAGCGCGGCGGTGAGAAAGCCGTTCTGGCCGGTCAGGATCGTCAGCAGGATGGACGGAAACAGGATCGTGAAGACGGCGCCCGCCTGTTCGCCCGAAAGCCTGCGGAGCGCGTAGAGGTAGGCGCCCAGCGTGGCGCCGATGAAGAGAATGTAGCCGAGCGTGATGTCGAGCCCCGCGAGCGGCGCCACCACGAGCCCGAATTGCGGCGGGTAGGTCCACGTCAGGAATGAATCGACGCCGCTGAAAGCCTTGTAGAAGGGCAGGAACGTCATCCTGCCGTAGGCCTTTTCGTACTCGCCGTTCAGCGCCAGCGTTCCTGCAAGATGAAAGATATCATAATCGGTCAGCGTCCAGGGCTTCGGCAGTCCCGGGCGAGTATAGAAACGTATAATTTGAACGGCGAAGGCGGCCATGGCGACGACCGCAATCGCCTTGTGCACGATCGGATTGGACAAAGCGCGCATGGCCGGCATCTTTCCAGGAGGCTCATCGTAAAGTTAATTAGCAATCTAAGCCTCTGTGATTGAATACTCAATTGAGCGCGAGCGTTTTGGGTTAACAGCGCGTTCGCACACACGCGCCTCCACGGGGAGCGTGGATCGGCAAGCCCCGTGGAGATCTTCAGGTTTGCTTGCGCAATCGGGCGCGCGTCACCCGGGTCGGCTTTAGTTGATCCGTAGTATCAGCTGCGTCACCTTGCCAGAGTGCGCAGGTTCATGAGCGACGTTTCCGTCACCGCCACATAGTGCAGGGGCATGGGCGGTGGCGGCGACCGCTCTCGGGGCGGCCGCAGCGCCGGTGCGCCGGCCCGCGCCGTCTTCCATTCCAACGAGCCTGATCTCGCGGGACAGGCTGGCGGGCAGGTCGGCGGCGGTCATGATCCGGCGCCTCGCGCCCGGAGCAAGAGGCGTCGGCATGACGTAGTGGAAGGCGGCCTCGGGCTCGATCTCGCGCGTCTGCGCCTCGGCGCGATTGGCCAGGGTGATCGAGCGCACGGGCTGATCGGACAGGTTCTCGATCAAGAAGGACAGGATTGTGCGATCGCCATCGCCGGACTGCACGCGGGCGAGGGAGACGCCGCTGATCTGGACGCGATCGAGGACGGCGTCGTCGCCGGAGCTGAACCGCAGCGGTGGCGTATCTGGCTGCGTCCATGTCATGTCGGGGCCGTGCGACTGGCGGATCCGCCATTCCTGCATGCGCGCCTCGAGCGCCTGCCGTTCGCGGGCGGCCATCTCGATGACGTCGTCGATGCTCTTGCCGTCGATGACGCGCCCGATGCGGGTGACGACGATGGAGGACCGGCGCGTCGACCAGTCCTGCAGGGGCGAGGTGAAGGCGCGCGACCCTGCGGCCGAATCCGTGAAACTCACGAAATGGGAGTGCCGCTCGGCGTCGCTGCTTATCGCGCGTGAAAGCACCATGGCGCGCAGCGCAAGGTCGAAGGCCTCCATCTTTTCCTTCGGCGCGCGGCGGGCGATCTCCTCGACCGACTTTCTGAAGTTCTTGTCGGTGTCGCTGCGGACGACCGGCGCGCCATTGCAGCCGCTGACCAGGGCCGCGATGACGATGAATCGCTACCGCGTTCAGCAATCTGAAGATCGAAGATGGGCCTGCCGTCATTCGAATCGAGCGCCTCCAATTCAATTAACGGTCTATTCAAAATGGTAAATATCACGTTAACGAAAGCGCGCCGCAGGGGCAGGTCGAAAATCGATATAACTTTATATAAAACCAGTAATAGACGTTCACTATACACCGATCTTGTATCGTCTTACGACTTGTTTGAAGTCGAGTGGACGGGTAATAGTTTCGTTGTCGATCGCGGCGTGCGGTCACAACGTTCAGGGTTGGAGTTCAAACATGTTCAAGCTTCGTGGTGTTATCAAGCGTGTCAACAAGGACGAGAGCGGCGCGGCGCTGGCCGAGTACGCAGTTCTCCTGATCATCTGCGCCGTCGCCGGCGTGGCGGGCGTCGCGGTTCTCGGCGGCAGCATCGGCAGCGCCTTCACGGCCATGTCGGGCTGGGTCGACACGAATGTCGTGGCCTGCTTGGGCGACACGACGGCTTGCCCCGGCGGCGCCACCGCCCCGGCCCCCACCACGCCGTAAGGCTCTTCACCAGTTTGCATGAACCAAAATGGGGCCGGGCGGGATTTTCTCGACCGGCCCTAATTGCGTAAGGAGTTACCATGCGTGCGGCTCCCATCATCACGCTATTGCTGGCTCTCGTGCTCGGCGGCCTGGCGGCGTTTTCGGCCTCGAACTGGCTGGAGCGGAAGGCGTCGAGCGAACCGGTCGTGATCAAGACGCTGGTCGTCGCCAAGAAGGCGCTCGACTTCGGCGCCCAGCTGACGGCTGACGACCTCGTCGAAATTCCGTGGGGCTCGGCCAACTACCCCGCCCGGCACCTTCGCCAAGAAGGAAGACCTCCTGAAGGACGGACGACGCGCCGTTCTGAGGCCGTTCGTTCAGAACGAGCCGATCTTCGAATCGAAAATCACGGGACCTGGCCAGCGGGCCTCCCTGTCCGCGCTCATCGAGAACGGCATGCGCGCCGTGACGGTGCGCGTCGACGACGTGCGCGGCGTCGCGGGCTTCATTCTTCCGGGCGAGCGAATCGACATCGTGCTCGTGCAGGGCGCACGGGACGAATCAGCCTCCGACGTCATCCTTCAGAACGTGCGCGTGCTCGCGGTCGACCAACTCGCGAACGAGAAGCAGGAGGCGCCGAAGCTGGCGCGCAACGTCACCGTGGAAGTGAACACGGAGCAGGCGCAGAAGCTGATCCTCGCCAGCGAGGTCGGTCGGCTTTCCATGATCCTGCGCCAGGCCGGCAATTCCGTCGCGGAACACAACAGGCGCGTGACGGCGGCCGATCTCAACGCCATCGAAGTTCCGAAGACCGACGACGGTTCGGCCGTTTCACACATGGCCAACATCGGCGTGGTGCGCGACGCCAAGCGCAACGTGTATTCGGTCAACAAGGAGAGGTGAGACCCGTACCTTAACGGCTTGTTAACCATCCAAAGCGATGCTGGTAAAGATCAATTTACCATTCTACTCAAGCTTGCGCGAGGGCTGGCGTGACGTTTCGGGGCGGCGGACGGACACCATCTTCATCGGGTCGCGCCTTTGGGCGCAGCCCTGCTGGCCTGCTGGTTGCGGCCATTGGCGCGCTGGCCTGCGTCATCGCGTCGGCGCCTCCCGCGGCGGCGCAGTTCTCCGGCGCCGAGGGAGCGATTGGCGCGGAGGGACGGCTGGGACGGATCGTCGTGCCGGTCGGACAATCCAGAAGCTTCCGGCTTCCCTCCGCTTACTCGGATGTGATCGTCGGCGGCCGCCGAGATCGCTGACGTCGTGCCGGTGTCCGATCGCGCGGTCTATATTCTGGGCAAGCAGATCGGCACCACGAACATCGCGATCTCCGACGCGAGCAAGCGGGTGATCGGCGTCCTCGACGTCGAGGTGACGCCCGACCACGACTTCATCCAGTCGCGAATCAGGCAGGCCGTGCCGGCGGCGCGCAACGTGCGCGTGTCGAGCGCCGCGGGAACGATCGTGCTGAGCGGATCCGTCTCCGACGGGCCCACGGCCGACCGCGCCGTCGCGATCGCCAACGCGTTCGGGAAGAATCAGGTCGTGAATGCGCTGACTGTGTCCAGCCCCCAGCAGGTCATGCTCGAAGTGCGGGTGATCGAGCTGGCGCGCAGCGCTGGGCGGGAACTGGGAATCGAACTCGACGGAACGGGCAAGGGCGGCTCCGGCTATCGCCTGAGGACAGGGTCGGCCCAATTCTTCAACGGAACGCCATTCGGTGTCCTGTTCGCGAATCTCTTTCGCAATTCCAATATCAACGTCGACATCGTCATTCGCGCGCTCGAGGAAAAGGGATTGGCGCGCAGGCTGGCCAACCCGAACCTGACTGCGCTTTCAGGCGCGACGGCGAACTTCCAGGCCGGCGGCGAATACCCCTATCCGGTCACGGGAACGATACCCCAGAACGGCGGCGCGAGCGTCGCAACGACCACATACGAGTTCAAGAAGTATGGCGTGATGATCGATTTCACGCCGACGGTTCTCGACAACGGAACGATCAATCTTCGCGTCAGGCCCGAAGTGAGCGATCTCGATTTCACCAATTCAGGCACGGTGCCCTCGATCATCGTGCGGCGCGCGGCGACGGAAGTGATGCTCAAGAGCGGGCAGAGCTTCGCGGTCGCCGGCCTGCTGCAGGAAAACAATCGCGTCGAGACGTCGCAACTTCCATGGATCGGCTCGGTGCCGGTGCTGGGCGCCTTGTTCCGCAGCCAGTCGTTCCAGAAGAAGGAAACGGAACTCGTCATCGTCGTGACGGTGCATCTGGCCCGTCCCGCGGCGCCGGGCGACAAGATCGCCTCGCCGCTCGACAAGACCATTCCGCCGAATGATTGGGATTTCTTCGCCGAGGGCAAGTTCGAACTCCTGAAGGACTACCAGAACTACGTCGAGCGCGGCCTTGGCGTTGTCGGTCCCTACGGGCATGTGATCCAGGTCGCCCCGGGCGGCGTCGTTCCTCTTTCAACGCGCTTCTGAGCGCCAGCAGGGATACGTGCATGGCTCGCCCATCCAGCAGCAGATCGCAGATCATCCGGGTCGGCGGCGCCTGCGCCCTCGCCCTGACGCTTGCGGGCTGCAACGAATATCTCGACCGGCGCGACAGCATATCGCCCGTCAGTGGCGACGCGGTGCGCCAGAACATGGTGACGCATGTGATCGATCCTTGGCCGCCCTACTCGCAGAACCGCAACATCACCCTGAGTGGTGAGCGCGCTGTCGAGAACACCGCCCTCCCCAAGGAAGCGCCCGACGCTCCTAAGGCACGCTCGGCGACGGCCATAACCAATTGAGAAGGACAGAGTGAAACGCGATCGTGATGCGACAACAGAACGCTTCGAGGAGGTCCGGGGGCAGCATTGCTCCGCCTTCGCGCGTTCTTTGCTCCCAGGCGTCTGCGCGAGTGGCGTGCGGAGCGCGTCATGCTGATTCGCATGCTCTGGACGCACGAGGACGACGACCTGGCCCAATCGATCGTCGACAGGATTGAAGCGCCCGAAACACGGGTGGAGCGCCTCGGGTCGATCGCCGACGCCAGGGAGCGCCTGAATCAGCCCAGCGAATTCGCGATCATCGTGCTGCTCAGCACGATTCCTGCGCCAGGCCAGATCGAGGAGGTTATCGAACTCGCGAACGAATGCCGCGAGCGAGCCTATGTCGTCTACATCACGAATGACGTGGCGGCGTTCGACTTTCGCAGGCTTCTGGCGACCGGCAGCGGCGAATGGATACCGACGCATTCGGTCGTGTCCGAACTGCCTCTCGTCATCCAGCGCGTGGAGCGGTCGCAGGCAACGCCCGCAAGCCAGGGCAACCGCCTGTTTACGTCCTTCGCGCCAAGCGGCGGCGGGTCGGGAAACACGACGCTCGCCATCGAAAGCGCGACGGCGATAGCCAGCAAGATCAAGGCCGACGCGCCCCGGGTGTGCATCGTCGATCTCGACACGCAGCGCGGAAACGTCTGCGATCTGCTCGACGTAGCGCCGCAGCTCGATCTCGACGCCATCGCCGCCGATCCGAACCGGATCGACGACCAGTTGCTCTCGGCGTTCAGAAGCAGCAGCGAATACGGCGTCGACGTGTATGCGACGCCCAAGTTCCTGCAGGATCCTTCGACCGCGCCCGCGGAGGCGATCTACGCGCTGTGCAACGCGCTTTCGCAACGGTACGATTTCGTCAACGCCGATCTGCCCTTCTACACGTATCCGTGGGTCGAGGAGATCATCCGCAATTCGGACCTGGCCGTCGTCACGTGCGACTTCTCCGTGCCCTCGGCGCTGCGCGTTGGCGCGCTGTTCAAGCATTTCGAGACGAGGTCGCTGCGCCATCCCAACACGTGGATCGCCGTCAACAAGACCCGCAAGAGCATCATGGGGCGCGCCCTCTCGCGCAAGGAATTCGAAAGCGCGCTGCCCGCAGGGCGCCGCTTCTACATTCCCGACGATCCGCTGTTTGCCGCCGAATGCGCCAACGTGGGTCGCCCGATGATGGCCACTTCGCGCCGCAAGCCGGCGTCCAAGGGAGTTCTCGCGCTGTCGCAAGCCATCATGGAGCGGCGCGAGGCGAAGATGAGTTCCAGAGTAACGTCAACCCCGCGCCAAAAGCGCCGTTTCTTCGGGATAGACTGGTGATGCGTTTTGGATTTCGCAATGGCGGCGCGGCCGCACTCACGACGCCGGCTCCGGCCCTCACACTCGCTTCGTCGAACGCGGCGCCCGCGCCGGCCCCTGCGCCGGAGCCGCCAAAGGACCTCGCCTTGCAGCGCCCGCCGCTTCTCGATGCGCGCGTCAAGCTCCATCAGCGGATCATCGACGAGTTCAATCTCGCGCTGCTGGAAAAGATGACGCGCGAGGAACTGCTCAACCAGCTCGGCCACTATGTGCGCGATTACGTGCGCGAGGAAAAGCTGCCGCTCAACCAGAAGGAGCTGGAGGCGTTCGTCGACGAGATCATCGACGAGATGATCGGCCTCGGGCCGATCGAGCCGCTGCTCAAGGATCCGACGATCAGCGACATCCTGATCAACACGCACGAAGTCGTCTACGTCGAGCGCTTCGGCAAGCTCGAGGAGACCAACGTCCAGTTCAAGGACGAGGCGCATCTGCTGCGCATCGTCAACAAGATCGTCGCGGGCGTCGGCCGGCGCGTGGACGAATCCTCGCCCATGGTCGACGCCCGCCTTCCCGACGGCTCGCGCGTCAACGTCGCCATCCGGCCGGTCGCGGTCGACGGGCCGCTCGTCTCGATCCGCAAATTCTCCAAGCGCACGTTCTCGCTGGATCGCCTCGTCGAGGTCGGTGCGCTTGACGCAGCCGATGGCGGAGCGTGCTCGCAGGCGGCGGTCCGCGGCCGCATCTCGATGATCGTCTCGGGCGGCACCGGCAGCGGCAAGACGACGATGCTGAATGCGCTGTCGGGCTTCATCTCGCCAAGCGAGCGCCTGATCACGATCGAGGACGCGGCGGAACTGCAGCTGCAGCAGCCGCACGTGGCTGCGCCTGGAGACGCGGCCGCCCAACGCCGAAGGCAAGGGCGAAATCCGGCAGCGCGAACTCGTCAAGAACGCGCTGCGCATGCGGCCCGACCGCATCATCGTCGGCGAGTGTCGCGGCGAGGAAGCCTTCGACATGCTGCAGGCCATGAACACCGGTCACGAAGGCTCGATGACGACGATCCACGCCAACACGCCGCGCGACGCGCTGACGCGCCTGGAGCAGATGGTCGGCATGGCCGGCCTGCCGATGTCGCAGAACAGCATCCGCGGCCAGATCGTCGGCCGCCATCCGACGTCATCGTGCAGCTGCAGCGGCTCAGCGACGGCAAGCGGCGCGTCGTCAGCGTCAGCGAGATCACCGGCATGGAGGGCGACGTCATCCAGATGCAGGAGATCTTCAAGTTCGTGAAGGTCTCCACGGAAGCGGACGGTTCGATCATCGGTCATCACGTGGCGACCGGCATCCGTCCCCGGTTCCTGACCGATCTCGCGGCGATGGGCGTCACCTTCCCCGCGAGCACGTTCGATCCCGGTCGCCAGATGTAGGTTCGTGCGCGATGCAAAAGTCATGGATCCTCATTCTCATCTTCGTCGCCTGCGCAGCGGTGGTGCAGTCGCTCTACCTCATGTTCTGGCGACAGACGAAGGAAGAGAAGGCGATCAACCGGCGCCTCGCCGTCCTGAAGGAAAGCACCAACATCACGGTGGCGCTGGACCAGTTGCGCCGCGAGCGGTGGATGAGCGGCGAGGGCTCGGGGCAAAGCCGCAACAGCCTGCACCGGCTGGTCGTCCAGTCGGGCCTGCGGCTCAACTGGACAAAGCTCTTTCTGATCATCGGGGGCATCGCCGTCGCCGCATGGGTTCCGCTCGCCGTGCTGGTGGGCGGCTGGATTGCGCCGCTCGCCGCGCTGGTCGCCGGATGTGCGCTGACATGGCTTTACCTCGTGTGGGTCAGGGCCCGGCGCGTCAACAAGTTCGGCGCGCAATTGGCGGACGCGATCGACGTGATGATCCGAAGCCTGCGGGCCGGGCATCCGATCCCGCGCGCGCTTGCGCTCGTCGCCGACGAAATGCCCGATCCCGCGGGCTCTGAATTCGGCATCGCCGCGGACGAACTCACATACGGGTCCGATCTTGGAACCGCGATGGAATCCCTTTCCGAACGCGTCGGACAGGAGGATCTGCGCTTCCTCGTCGTGGCGATCTCGATCCAGAGCGCCACGGGCGGCTCGCTTGCGGAGATCCTCTCCAATCTCACGGGCGTCATACGCCAGCGCTTCAAGCTGCGTCGTAAGGTGCGCGCCATCAGCGCCGAGGGACGCTATTCCGCAGGCATGCTGTCGGTTCTGCCGATCATCTTCTTTGCGCTGCTGAACCTCGTCTCGTCGAGCTTTTACGGCGAGGTATGGGGCGATCCGATCGTCAACAAGGCCCTCGCTGCGGGGCTCGGGCTTCTCATGGTGGGCAACGTCGTGATGTATCGAATGGTCAATTACAAGGTCTGATGCGATGGTTGTCGAGCGTCTGATCCCTTACATCGTGTTCCTCTCGGTGTTCCTGACCGTGATGACGGCGTTCGTCTACGCCAACAGGACGCGGCTGGTGCGCCGGCGGTTGAGCGCGGTGCCCGTTTCGTTCGTGTCATCGAAGGAAAAGGTAAATCCGGCGCGCGATGCTCGTCGCCAAGAATTTCGACGAGAAATACTTCAAGCTCGAAGCGAATGCGCGCAACCTTCTGCGCATGGAGCTCATCAAGGCGGGCTTCTTCAGCTCCGACGCGGTGCCGATCTATCTTGCAACCCGATTTCGGGATGATGATCGGCCTGCCCGTGATGGGGCTTTTCTTCGGCGCCGTCCTGCTGCCCACCGGCTCGCTGGCGGAGCAGGCCCTGCTGAGCGGCCTCCTCCTGGTGCTGGCGTCCTATGGGCCCAACGCCTACTTGAAACGCAGGCAGGACCGACTGCAAACCGAGTACAGGAACGCATTCCCCGACATGATGGACTGGCTGCTCGTCTGCGTCGACGCGGGCCTCAGCCTCGAGGCGGCGATCGATCGCGTGGCCAGCGAGATGGCGTTCTTCAGTCCGGCGCTCGGCGTGAACCTCACTCTGGTGGGCGCTGAAATCCGGGCCGGGCGCAGCACGATCGAGGCGCTCACGTCGTTTTCCGAGCGCGTCCAGATCGAGGAAGCGGACTCTCTGGCGACCCTCATGCGTCAATCGGTGGAACTGGGAACGAGCGTCGGCAAGGCGCTGCGCATCTTCAGCGAGGAGATGCGCGACCGTCGCATGTCGCGGGCGGAAGAGCGCGCGCATCAATTGCCGGTCAAGCTCATGATTCCACTATCGATGTTTATTTTTCCCAACATCATGCTCGTGCTATTCCTTCCCATCATCGTCCGATTCTCGAAGACCGGATTCATCCCACAGATCAACTGACGGAAGCTTCAATGCAGAGGATCGCACGCATATCCTTCGCACTCGCCGCGACCCTGGCGATCGCCGGTTGCACCGAGTTCGGGCTGAATCCGTCCGTGACGTCTCCGGGCGACCGGACGAGCCCGGTCACGCCGTTGCAGACGAAGTATTATTCTTCGGACGAAGATGTGCAGGCGGGCTTCAAGCATTTCGAGGAAGGCGGCTTCGCGCTTGCCCAGGAACGGTTTCAGAGGGCGGTGGAACGCTCGCCCCGGGACGTCACCGCATGGATCGGACTTGCAGCGACCTACGATCGCCTGCGCCGCTTCGATCTCGCCGATCGCGCCTACGATCAGGCGATCAGGATCGGCGGCGTGAACATCACGATCCTCAACAACAGGGGCTATTCCTATCTGCTGCGCGGCGACGTGGTGAACGCCCGCAAGCAGTTCACGGCGGCCTACAAGATCGATCCGGGCAATCCGACGGTCAACAACAACCTGCATCTTCTCGACGGGAGCCGGCAACACGTCCGTCGCGTGGAAGCAGCCTACTAGGGAGCGCGCTGACGATGCGCATTTCGCGTTGAGCGGAAGAAGGGCTGCGCCCGCGGGAGCGCAGCGGTCGCACAGGGTCGAACGTCCGGCTGGGGCGTCTTGCGTCCTGCGATCGCGGGTCCGTGCTCGTCGAGGCTGCGCTGGTCGTTCCCATTCTCATGGCGCTGGTCGTTGGCATGTTCGAGCTCACGCGCGCCATCGTTCGCTTCCAGATGGTGGACAAGGCCGTCGGCTCCGCCGCGCGATACCTCGCGCGCGTGCCGGCCGAGCGCGCTGTCGACATGGGGCATCGAACGCGCGCGCTGCGTCGCCACGCGCGGCGTGGCCCGCATCGGAGGCCGAGTGCGACGTCGACGCCAACGGCGGAAAGTGCATCGTGACGGACTGGTGCGACGCGAACGCGCGCAAGACGATCAGTCTCGACACATCGCAGCTCACCGCCACGCCCAGCCGCATCCGGCTGACCGCGAACGTCAACCTCGGCTCGCCGCTCTTCACCTTCTTCAACCAGTCGGGAACCTTCAACGTACAGGTCCAGCATGAAGAGCCCTTCATCGGCGAATAGGCTTCGCACTGACGAGGCGGGCGGACCGCTGGTCGAGTTCGCGCTCGTCTTTCCGCTCGTCCTCGCGCTCGTCATGGGCATCGTCGACATGTCGATGCTGCTCTGGCACTGGACGTCGACCGTGAAGGCGACGCAGATCGGCGTCAGGGACGCCGCCGTGCGCCCCATCATGGATGCCGGACGCGATCGTCACCTGGACGGCCGAGCCGTCGCCCGGTCGCAGCGGCGATTTCTATGGAGAAAATCTTGGGCGCGCGTGCCGTGATCCGGTCAGCGGGGTGCTGAACACGGCCGTCGATCCGGCCGATAACGTGACGAAGACGCTATGCCGCCAGTTCACGGCGTCCTGCACCGGCAGCGAATGCGGCGCCGGTTTCAGCCAGATGCTCGCGCGCATGCGGCTCGTGCAGCCCCGGCTCCAGCCGCAGAATGTCGAAGTGCGCTACACCAGCACGGCGCTCGGCTATGTCGGCCGGAGCGGAGGATTGCCGATGACCGTGACGGTGTCCGTCAAATGCCTCACGTTCAATCTCTTTTTCCTCGACGCCTGGTATGGCTGGCAAAACGATGCGTCGGGCTGTCCCTCCGGCACGCCCAGCGGCGCGAAGGTGGCCGCGGCGTCCAGCCTCATGACCGAAGGGCTGTCGAAGCCCACAACGCAGCCGTGAAGCCTGTCGGTTTCGATGGCGCGAGGCCCGGCATGGCCTCATGGTCGCCGGGGCGTTAACCTGCAACCGAGAGTGACGCGCTAAACTGTCGACGTGCGTTGGGGCGCATGGCGGCGCGCGGGCGGTTGCCCGCGCTCTCGCAGGGACGACGAATTCTGAAGGACATGATGTCGCAAGCTGCGCCACTGGTGGTCGATCTGCAGACGGGGTTGCTGCGCACGGACCTGTCGCACGAGGGTTTCTGGCGGGCGCTGGCGAAGGGCGAGGGCCGCAACCTCTCCGCCGTTCTGCAGGCGCGCGGCGCGGCGGACGGCCTTTCAACGGCCGAGGCTCACGAACTCGCCGACCTGCCGATGAATCCGGCTGCGCTGGAGGCCATGCGGCAAAGGCGCCTTGCGGGCGGACGCGTCGTCCTCGTGACGGACGCGCCGGAGGCGGTGGCGCGCGCGTTCGCCGCCGCGCTCGAGGCGTGCGACGACGCGATCGGCGGATTGCCGGAGGGTGAAGGCCGCGCGGCGCGCCTTGCCGAGCTTTTTGGCAAGGGCGGCTACGATTACATGGGCGGCGGCGCGGCTGCGCTCCCCACGCTGCGCACGGCGCGGCGAGCGATCGCGGTCGATGCGCCCGCCGGCCTGGCGCAGACCCTTGGCCGCGGCGCGGACGAGATCACGCTCATCGAAACGCCGAAGTCCGGCCTCGCGCCATACCTGAAGGCGCTGCGGCCGCATCAATGGGTGAAGAACCTTCTGGTCTTCCTGCCCATGATCGCCGCGCACCAGTTCGACCAGCAAACGTTCGTCCTCAGCTTCATCGCTTTCCTCGCGTTCAGCATGATCGCGTCGAGCGTCTACATCCTGAACGATCTTCTCGACCTCGCGGCCGATCGCGCCCATCCGCGCAAGCGCAAGCGGCCGATGGCCTCGGGCGCGGTTCCGCTGGCGCACGCATCGGTCATGGCCGCCGTTTGTCTGGCCGCGGGATTCATTCTGTCGATTTTCGCCGGGCCGTATTTCGCCGCGACGCTGGGCGCCTATGCGGTTCTGACAACCGCGTATTCGCTGCGGCTCAAGCGCGAGCCGGTGGTCGACGTGTGCGTGCTCGCCGGGCTTTATACGATGCGCATCGTCGCCGGGGCGGCGGTGACGGGCATCGCGCTCTCCGTCTGGCTGCTCGCGTTCTCGATCTTCATCTTCCTCTCGCTGGCGGCGATCAAGCGGCAGGCCGAGCTCGTGGACAATCGACTTGCGGGGCGAGAGAAGCCTGCGGGACGCGGCTATCGCGTCGACGACCTGCCCATCGTCGAGACCATGGCCGTTACCGCCGGCTATGTCGCGGTGCTGGTGCTCGCGCTCTATCTCAATACGCCCATGGTGCAGAGCCTTTACCAGACGCCGGAGTTTCTCTGGGCGGTCTGCGCGGTGCTGCTGTACTGGATCAGCCGCGCGGCGATGATCGCGCATCGCGGCGAGATGGACGACGATCCCATCATCTTCGCGTTCCGCGATCGCGTCAGCCGCTATTGCGGGCTGGCGGTCGTCCTGGCGCTGATTGCGGCGACGCGGGCATGAGCGGCGCGCAGATAGCCCTGCGGTACGCCGCCTTTGCGGTCATCGCGACGCTCGCAAATCTCGGCGCGCAGCGCGTGGTGCTCGCGATGCTGGACGCAAAGGGCGAACTGGCGGCCGCCATTCTCGCGGGCACGGCGGTCGGACTTGTCGTGAAATACGTCCTCGACAAGCGCTGGATCTTCTTCGACGCATCCACCGGGATCGCCGCGCATGGCAAGAGGTTCACGCTCTACACCGCGATGGGCGTCATAACGACATTGATCTTCTGGGGCTTCGAGACCGGCTTCTGGTTCATCTGGCGCACCGACCTGATGCGCGAAGCCGGCGCCGTGATCGGCCTCGCCATCGGCTATTTCGTCAAGTACGAACTCGACAGACGTTTCGTTTTCCCGCAGCAGGAGAGGGCGAAATGAAACTGAGTCTGTCAGGATGGGGGCGGTTTCCCGTCGCGCAGTGCAACGTCGTGCGGCCGCGCAGCGAAGCCGCACTGCGCGCGGCGCTCGCCGGCGCGCCATCCATCGCGCGCGGCATGGGCCGCGCCTACGGCGACAGCGCGCTCAATCTCCATTCCACGATCGACATGACGGCCTTTCGCCACATGCTGTCGTTCGATGCGCAAACCGGCGTCCTCATCGCTGAATCCGGCGTGACGCTGGGCGAGATCATCGACGCGTTCCTGTCGCGCGGCTGGTTTCTCCCGGTCACGCCAGGCACGAAGTTCGTGTCGCTGGGCGGCGCCATCGCAGCCGACGTGCACGGCAAGAATCATCACAAGCACGGATCGTTCGGCGGGTTCGTCGAATGGATCGACATCGCCGGCGCCGACGGGGAAATCCGCCGCTGTTCGCGTCACGACAACGCAGATCTGTTCGCATGGACCATCGGCGGGATGGGGTTGACCGGCGTGATCGTGCGCGCCGCGCTGCGTCTTCAGCCGGTCGAGAGCGGCTGGATACGCCAGCGCAGCGTGCCCGCGCCCAATCTCGCAGCGGCGATGGAAGCGTTCGAGGCCAACGCGCACTGGACCTATTCGGTGGCGTGGATCGACTGCCTCGCGAAAGGCGCGGACCTCGGGCGCTCCATCGTGCTTGCTGGGCGAGCACGCGCGCGCGGGAGAACTCGATGCGGCAAAGCGCGCCGAACCGTTCAGGACGCCGGCGCGGCGCAAGCTCACGACGCCGTTCGACGCGCCCGCATGGGCGCTCAACCAATGGTCGGTGCGCGCGTTCAACGCGCTTTACTGGCGCAGGGGCTCGCGAGGCGAGCGCGAAAGTTTCGTCGACTGGGACAGCTATTTCTATCCGCTCGACGCCATTCACCAGTGGAACCGCATCTACGGCAAGCGAGGCTTCGCGCAATTCCAGTGCGTGCTGCCGCTGGCGTCGTCGCGCGCCGGCCTCGAGGAATTGCTGACGGCGATCTCCGCGTCCGGGCAGGGCTCGTTCCTCGCGGTGCTCAAGCGCATGGGCCCGCAGGAGAGCCGCATGTCGTTTCCCATGGAAGGCTATACGCTGGCGCTCGATTTTCCCGCTCACCCGAAGGCGCTCGCGCTGATGGAGCGGCTCGACGCGATCACGCTCGCCCATGGCGGGCGCTTCTATCTCGCCAAGGACTCGCGCATGTCGCGCGCGACCTTCGAGCGTTCGGACCCGCGGGCGCAGGATTTCCGCGCCATGCGCGCAGCGCAGAATTTCACTCGAGACATTTTCGTCATTGCAATCTGAAAGGCTTGGTCTGTGAGCAAAGGTTCCGTTCTCATCCTCGGCGGGGCGTCCGACATGGGCCTCGCCATCGCGCATCGTTTCGCGAAGGAGGGCTACGACGTGCAACTCGCCGCGCGCCGGCCCGAAGAACTCGAGACGGCGAAAGCCGACATGGAGGTGCGTCATCGCGTGGCGGTGAGCCTGCACGCCTTCGACGCGCTCGCCGTCGATTCGCATGAACGCTTCATGCAGCAATTGCCCGAAGCTGCCCGACGTCGCGGTCTGCGTCGTCGGCCTGCTGGGCGAGCAGCGGGAGAACGAGACGGACCTCGACGCCGCCGTGCGCGTCATGCGCACCAATTACGAGGGACCGGCGACGATCCTCTCGGTCATCGCCAACCTGTTCGAGGCGCGCGGCTCCGGGACGATCGTCGGCGTCAGCTCGGTGGCGGGCGACCGGGGCCGGGCGACCAATTACGTCTACGGGTCGGCCAAGGCGGGCTTCACGGCCTTCCTGTCGGGCCTGCGCAACCGGCTGGCGAAGAAGGGCGTTCACGTCGTCACGGTCAAGCCCGGGTTCGTCGCCACGCGGATGACCGAGGGGATGAAACTGCCGCCCGCGCTCACGGCGACGCCCGAGGCGGTGGCCGACCAGGTCTTCGGCGGCCGTGGCCGAAGAAGAAGAACGTGGTCTACGCCAAGCCGGTCTGGTGGGCGGTGATGGGGATCATCCGGTCCATCCCGGAGGGAATCTTCAAGAAATTGAAGATTTGAGAGCGCGTTCGGGCGGCTCCTTGCGGCCCGGTCCGGGCGCCCCGCTGACTTGACGCAGGCGGGCCTCTCAACTAAAGAACCGCATCCCGCTCGACGGTCGTACGCGCGGCGTTGGCCTGTGCTTTCGCTGCCTGTGTCCTGTCGAACACCAATTCTCAGACGAGAGCTGTTCGGGCCGCCCCTGACCGGGCGCCGGAGAGATCGAAAGGAAGCATCATGTCACGCCGCTGCGAGCTCACCGGCAAGGCTGTTCAGACGGGCAACCTCGTCAGCCATTCGAACCGCAAGACGCGCACCCGGTTCCTGCCGAACCTGTGCAACGTCACGCTGATTTCCGACGCGCTCGGCCGCTCCGTGCGCCTGCGCGTCAGCGCCCACGCCCTGCGCTCGGTCGAGCACCGCGGCGGCCTCGACGCGTTCCTGATAAAGGCCCGCGAGGAAGAGCTGTCGCAGAACGTCAAGGTTCTGCGCCGCGAGATCATCAAGAAGCAGGCCGCCGCCGAAGCCGCCTGATCCTCAACGCGCTCTCGACTAAAAAAACCGCCGGCTTCGAGCCGGCGGTTTTGTTTTGCGTGAACGAATCCCGACGCGACTCTAGCGCGATCCCGCCGTCGCAAGCCGGCGCGGGGCGCGCGTCGGCTGCGGCGCCTGTGCGGGCGGGCCATTCTCCTCGAAGAGTTCGGCGAGCTTGTCGGTCATCGCGCCGCCGAGCTCCTCGGCGTCGACGATGGTGACGGCGCGCTTGTAATAGCGCGTCACGTCGTGGCCGATGCCGATGGCGATCAGCTCCACCGGCGAGCGGTTCTCGATCTCGTCGATGACGAAGCGCAGGTGCTTTTCGAGGTAATTGCCGGGGTTCACCGACAGCGTGGAATCGTCCACCGGCGCGCCGTCCGAGATCACCATCAGGATGCGGCGCTGCTCGGTGCGGGCGAGCAGGCGCTTGTGCGCCCAGTCCAGCGCCTCGCCGTCGATGTTCTCCTTCAGCAGGCCCTCGCGCATCATCAGCCCGAGGTTGCGGCGCGCGCGCCGCCACGGCGCATCCGCCGCCTTGTAGATGATGTGGCGCAGGTCGTTGAGGCGGCCCGGGTTCTGCGGCTTGCCGCCCTGCAGCCACGCCTCGCGGGACTGGCCGCCCTTCCAGGCGCGCGTGGTGAAGCCGAGAATCTCCACCTTCACGCCGCAGCGCTCCAGCGTGCGCGCGAGAATGTCGGCGCAGGTGGCCGCGACCGTGATGGGACGGCCGCGCATCGAGCCCGAATTGTCGAGCAGCAGCGTCACCACCGTGTCGCGGAAGTTCATGTCCTTCTCGCGCTTGAAGGACAGCGGCTGCTGCGGATCGATGACGATGCGCACGAGGCGGCCGGGGTCGAGCATGCCCTCTTCGAGGTCGAACTCCCACGAGCGGTTCTGCTGCGCCATCAGCTTGCGCTGCAGGCGGTTGGCGAGGCGCGCGACAATGGAGGAGAGGTTGCTGAGCTGCTTGTCGAGGTAGGCGCGCAGGCGCTCCAGCTCCTCGGGCTCGCACAATTCCTCGGCGGTGACGATCTCGTCGAACTTGCCGGAATAGGCCTTGTAGTCGGGCCCGCGATGTTCGAGCGATCCGTGCTGGGGCGGGCGGCGGCTCTCGGAGGCCTCGTCGGCCTCGCCCATTTCGGAATCTTCCGGCATTTCACCGGCGGGCGCGTCGTCGGCGTCCATCTCGCCTTCGTCGGTCTCGTCGGATGAATCTTCCGCCTTCTCCATCTCGACGGCGTCGCCGGTGGAATCCTGCTCGCCGTCGCCCTCGCTGTCCTCGGGCTTGCTGTCGGGTTCGGAATCGCCCGATTCCTCGCCCGTTTCGTCGTGGTCCATCGCGCCCTCGTCCATCATGTCGAGGGACTGGAGCAGCTTGTGGATCGCGCGGCCGAAGGCGCGCTGGTCCTCGATGGAGTCGCCCAGCTTGTCGAGTTCGTCGCCGGCGCGATCCTCGATGATCGGGCGCCAGAGTTCGACGATGCGCTGCGCGGCTTTGGGCGGCGCGAGGCCCGTGAGGCGCTCGCGCACCATCATGGCGACGGCGTCCTCCAGCGGCGCGTCGGCGCGATCGCTGACCTCGGCGTAGGTGCCGCGGTGATAGCGGTCCTCCAGCATCGCGGACAAATTGCCGGCGACGCCCGCCATGCGGCGCGAGCCGATGGCCTCGACGCGCGATTGCTCGACGGCGTCGAACACGGCGCGGGCGGCCTGGTTCTGCGGGGTGAGCTTGCGGTGCACGCCCGTGTCGTGACAGGCGAGCTTGAGGGCGAGCGAATCCGCATGGCCGCGCACGATGGCGGCTTCCCCGGGCGTCAGCTTGCGGGCGGGCTCGGGCAGGCGCGCCTTCGCGCCTTCGCCCGAGCCGACGAGGCCGGGCCGCTCGGCGGCGTAGGTGACTTCGAGTTCCTTCAGGCCCGCCAGGGCGCGCATGCAGCCGGCGACTGCGCGCTTGAAAGGCTCCTGCGGGGCTTCGGTTTTCGTGCCGGGCTTACGATTGCTGGGAGGGGATGACATGGTTCGCAACATACCCCTTGGACGGCTCTTTACAAGGTCTGCGGCCCTGCGCCCGGCCCTAGTCGTGCTCAGCCGCAGAGCATGTCGGCCAGCGCGCCCAGGTCGCGCGCCGCCCAGTCCACCTTCATCCCCGGCTCGGCTTCGCCCTTGCCGGGGCCGTATTCGTCCGGCCGGGCGACGTGGGCGGTGCGCAGGCCGAGCGCAGCGGCGGCCTTGAGGTCGTAGGTGTGGGCGGCGACCATGACGCAATCCTGCGGCGCGAGGTCGAGCGCGGCGGCGGCGGCCAGATAGACTTCCGGGTTGGGCTTGTAGTCGTCGGCGAGCTCGGCGCCGAGGATCGCGTCCCAATGGAAGTGGTTGTGGCGCGCGAGGCCCACCATGAGCGAGATGTTGCCGTTCGACACGGGCGCGATCAGAAACCGCTCGCGCAGACGCGCGAGGCCGAGGGGAACGTCGGGCCAGGCGGGAAGGCGCGACCACGCGTTCATCAGCGCGTCGAGCGTGTCGTCGCTCGCGTTCGTCACGCCGTGGCGCGCGAGCACCGGCTGCACGTTCTCGCGATGCAGCGCATCGAGCTTTTCGTAAGGACGCTTGCCGGAGCGCACGCGTTCGAGCGTCGGCTGGTATTGCGCGCGCCAGTCGTCGGCGAAGGCGACCCAGTCGAGCGCGACGCCAAGCGGCGCAAGTATCGCCTCGCTTTCGCGTGCGATCCCCTGCCGCCAGTCGACGAGCGTGCCGAAGACGTCGAAGAACAGCGCCTGGCGCAACGATGTCTCAGGCACGCTGTTCTCCGGGCTTCTAGCGATCAGGTGAGGGCGACGTTGACCGTGCTCTCGGGCAGTTCCTGTCCGAAGGCGCGCTGATAGAATTCGGCCACCAGCGGGCGCTCGAGTTCGTCGCACTTGTTGAGGAACGTCAGGCGGAACGCGAAGCCCACATCCTGGAAGATGTCGGCGTTCTCGGCCCATGTGATGACCGTGCGCGGGCTCATCACGGTCGACAGGTCGCCGGCCATGAAGGCGTTGCGCGTCAGGTCCGCCACGCGCACCATCTTGTTGATCGTGTCGCGGCCATCCTTGTTCTGGAAGTGCGGCGCCTTGGCGAGCACGATGTCGACTTCCTTGTCGTGCGCGAGATAGTTCAGCACCGTGACGATGGACCAGCGGTCCATCTGCGCCTGGTTGATCTGCTGCGTGCCGTGATAGAGGCCCGACGTGTCGCCGAGACCGACGGTGTTCGCGGTGGCGAACAGGCGGAACGCGGGATGAGGGCGAATGACGCGGCTCTGGTCGAGAAGCGTCAGGCGGCCGGAGGATTCGAGCACGCGCTGGATGACGAACATCACGTCGGGGCGGCCGGCGTCGTACTCGTCGAACACGAGCGCGATGTTGTTCTGGTAGGCCCACGGCAGGATGCCGTCGCGGAATTCGGTGACCTGCTTGCCGTCCTTGAGGACGATCGCGTCCTTGCCGACGAGATCGATGCGCGACACGTGGCTGTCGAGGTTGATGCGCACGCACGGCCAGTTGAGGCGCGCGGCGACCTGCTCGATGTGCGTCGACTTGCCGGTGCCGTGATAGCCCGTGACGATGACGCGCCGGTTGCGCGAGAAGCCCGCGAGAATGGCGAGCGTGGTCGGGCGGTCGAACAGGTATTCCTTGTCCATGTCCGGCACATGCTCGCTCGGCGCCGAATAGGCCGGGACCTGCATGTCTGAATCGATGCCGAAGGCCTGACGCACCGAGATCTTCGTGTCGGGCATGCCAGGGGTCTGTGCCGTTGCGGTCTGCATTCGTCCTCCACGCCTTCGCGCCGTAGAAGCGCGACAGGCAATTGTTGCGCCTGTTTGGCCTATGTCCGCCGGATGGTCCAGGGGGCAGCCGCTCGCGGTCAGGCGAGCCGGGCCGTCCGCAGATGTTTATAGGCCTGGATGATCTCGCGCAATTTTTCCTCCCTCGACCGGTCGCCGCCGTTGGCGTCCGGATGGAGGCGCTTCACCAACTCCTTGTACCGGGCGCGAATTGCGGCCGGATCGGCGCTCTCCTCGAGCCCCAGCGTCGCCAGCGCCTTGGCCGCCGCGACCCCGACGCGGGGCGCTTGCGGTTCGGGGTGGGCGCTCCGGCGGCGGGCCTGGTCGGCGCGTCCGCGCATCACGCCCAGCGGATCGACGAAAAACTCGGGGTCGGCCTCCTGGGCCTGCCCGGCGGCGCGCCGCGCGCCCATGGTCCACGTGGGCCGGTGGCCGATGACCGCATCCTTCTGGTAGCGGGCGACGTCCTCGTCGCTCATGCCGTTGAAATAATTGTAGGACTGGTTGTATTGCCGCACGTGCTCGAGGCAGAAGCAGAAGTATTGCCCCTCGCGGTTGCGCCCCTTGGGCGCGCGGAACTCGCCCGCCTGCGCACAGTCGGGATGATCGCACTGGATCGCGTTCTCGCGCGGCGCCGGCTCCGCCTGAGCCTTGACGCGAATGCGATCGAATATGGACGAGTTCAGGTTCATTCAAACTCACTCTAGGGAGGCGCCCGATGCCCGGCAAGCTGCGGCGCGCCTGTTTTTATTGCGTATCGAGCGATGCTTGCGCATCCGGGCAGGCTGGTTGCGGATGCGCCCTTGCCGTGCGAGGCGAGCAGGCGCATCTACTGCCCGTCGCGCTTTGGCGAGGTTACGTCGGGACAGTGAAAATGAGCGTTAAGGACACCATGCGCGCGAAGCTCGAAAGCGCGCTCAAGCCCCTCTCCCTCGACGTGATCGACGATTCCGCCAAGCACGCGGGGCATATGCTCCACCCCGGCGGGGTGGAGCCGCGCGGGGAAACTCACTTCACTGTCAAAGTGGTGTCCGAGGCTTTCGCGGGCAAGAGCCGGCTCGAGCGCCATCGCATGGTGAACGCCCTCCTCGCGCAGGAACTGGCGGACGGCGTCCATGCGCTGGCGATCCAGGCGAAATCGCCGGGCGAATAGATCAGGGCGCGGGCGGGTTGGCGAATTCGGGCCCGCTCCATTCTGTTGAAACCGCGAGCTTGCCCGACGCGATGTCGCGCGCGGTCTCCTCGATCTTCGCCCGGATCGCCGGCGGCACGCTGTCGGCCATCGTCAGGCGCACGGCGGAGGGCGCGGCGAGGCCGATCTTGCGGATCACGCCCGGCTTGAACGATCCGTTCATCCGATCCTCGGCGGCGGCCAGAACCGCGAGGCCGGAATTGGCGATCGCGGATGCGATGAACACGTCCGGCGCGCGTGGAATCCAGTCGAACACGTTGCCGATCTGGGCGATCTTCTTCTCGCGGCAGGCGTCGACGGCGCCCATGCGCCCTGCGTTGAGCATCGTGAAAATCACGTCGGCGCCCGCGTCCGCCATCGCCAGCGCGACCCGCTTGGACAGCGCTGAATCGTCCTGGTTTCCGGAAAAATTCGTGAGCAGCTTCACCTGCGGCGCCGCGTGGGCGAGGCCGTTGGCGAAGCCGGCGCGGCCCTTGAGCCCGGGCACGACGCGGATGCCGGACATGTGGCCGACGACGCCTGTCTTCGTGGTCAGGCCTGCCAGAACGCCGGCGAGGAAGGCCGATTTCCTCCTGCAGCACCTCGTAGCTCGCAAGGTTGGGTCCGGTGACGTTGCCCTGGGTCACCACGAAGGCGATGTCGGGAAACTCGGCGGCGACGGCCTTGGCCGCCTCGTTGTTCTGCCCGCCGTGGGCGATGATCATGGCGGGCCTGCGCGCCAGCAAGCTTGCGCAGCGCCTCCTCGAGCAGGGCGCGCTCGGGCTTCACCCCGTCGATCCAGGTGACGGAGGCGCCCTTCTCGCGCGCCGCGACGAGGCCGCGATGGCCCGCCTCCATGAAACCGCCGTCGTCGATGCGGCCAGCGAGCAGTCCAGCAATCGCAACCTGTTGCGCGCGTGCGCCTGCCAGCGGGGCAAGCGCCCCGGCCGCCGCGCACGCCAAAAATCCGCGTCTGTTCATAAATGTCTCCGGCAATCTTCTGTTTTTCTGCGCCTGCATTGAAGCACGTCACGGGCCACAATGGCGCCGCTTTCGCTCTCGATGGCGCAGTCCGGGCCGCCAAAAATCCGGATGCGGGCCCGCGCGCGGCGTTTCATCGCAACCGGCGCCATGAAATCGCCGTGGGGAGGGGCGATTTTCCGCAACGGTCCGGGGATCGAAAGATCGCCAGCGCAGGGCAGCACATCTGGGCCGACTTCCCCGATTTCGGGCAAAAGGTTTAGGAAGGGTCGTCCTTCACGGACGCGCCGCGTGTTCGAGGCGAAGCGGAGCATCAATGAATTTGTTCAGGTCTCGCGCCGCAGCGGGCGCTCTTTCGCTTCTGACCGGCGCAGCAGCCCTGATGGCCTCGCCCCTCGATGCGCGGGCCGCGCCCTCCCTCGTGGTCGACGCCGCCACCGGCGCCGTGCTGCACGCGGAGGAGGCGACGCGCCCCTGGTATCCCGCCTCGCTGACCAAGCTGATGACCGTCTACGTCGCGCTGCGGGCTGTGCACGAGCGCCGGCTTGAGTCTCGAGACGCCGCTGGTGGTCTCCAATCGCGCGGCGCGCATGGCGCCTTCGAAGATGGGCTTCAAGCCCGGCACCGAGGTGACGCTCGAAAACGCGCTCAAGATGATCATGGTGAAGTCGGCCAACGACATCTCCGTGACAATCGCGGAAGGCGTCTCGGGATCGGTGGAGAAATTCGCCGACGAGATGAACCAGGTGGCCGCGGCGCTGGGCATGCGGCAGTCGCATTTCGTCAATCCGAACGGCCTGCATCACGACCAGCACGTGAGTTCGGCGCAGGACATGGCGATCCTCGCGCGCGCGCTGCTGCTGCATTTTCCGCAACAGGAACCGCTTTACGGCATCGGCGCCCTGAAACTGGGCGCCAAGATCATCCCCACGCATAACGGGCTGCTCGGCCGCTATCCCGGCGCCGACGGCATGAAGACCGGATTTGTGTGCGCGTCGGGCTTCAACGTCGTGGCGAGCGCATCGCGCGGCGGACGCAGGCTCGTCACCATCGTCATGGGCTCGCCGAACGCGAAGGCGCGCACGCTCAAAGCGATGGCGCTGTTCGAGGCCGGCTTCTCCGCCAGCGCCTCGGGACGCACGACGCTGGCGCAATTGCCGCCTTCCGGCATCGCCGAGCCGCCGAACCTGCGCTCGCAGATCTGCGGGCCCAACCGCAACCGGAACGCCGACGAGGATTATGCGATCCCGATCGCGGGTCTGCAAAACACGAGCGGCAACGTCGACGAGGGCCCGGCCGCCTTCTTCATGCAGCAGCGCCAGCAGAGCGTGAATCCGGCCCTCGTCGCCCTTGCGACAGGCGAGCTGGGGCCGCGTCCTGTTTTCCAGCCAGTGCCGGTCTACATCGGCCGCGCGCCGGGGTGGGCGGGAGCGTCCCGGCAGGCGTTGACCGACGAGGCGGCCGATCCTGAGACCGCCGCCGCGCCCCGCGGACAGCGCGGGCGTGCGACGACGCAGGCCAATCCGCACAAGCCGCTGCCGGTCGCCGCCAAGCCGGCGACGAAGCCGAAGGCCGCGCAAGCCAAGCCCGCCGCCAAACCGGCGGCGAAGACCGCGGCCAAGCCGCCTGCAAAGCCCGCTCCGAAGTCTGCGGCGAAGCCCGCGCCAAAGCCGGACGCCAAGGCGCAATCGGCCCAGAAGCCGAAGGCTGAGGCCCAGAAGCCCAAGCCTGCGCCCAAGCCGCAGGCCTCCGCGCCCGCGCCGACCGTTCGCTGATGTCCGATCCGGTTCTCCAGCGCCGTCCGCCGCCGCCCATTCCGTTCACGGTGCTGACGGGCTTTCTGGGCGCCGGCAAGACGACGCTGCTCAATCGCCTGCTGGCCGATCCGGCCCTGTCCGACGCGCTGATCCTCATCAACGAGTTCGGCGAGATCGGACTCGATCATCTCTTCGTCGAGAAGGTGGAAGGCGACATGCTGCTCATGTCGTCGGGCTGCCTGTGCTGCACGATCCGCGGCGATCTGATCGCCACGCTCGAAGACGCGCTGCGCAATCGCGACAACGGCCGCATCAAGCCCTTCTCGCGCGTGATCGTGGAGACGACGGGCCTCGCCGATCCAGCGCCCGTGCTGCACACGATCATGCATCATCCCTATCTCATGCTGCGCTTTCGGCTGCAGGGCGTCGTCACCGTGGTCGACGCGATCAACGGAGCTGCGACGCTCGACGCGCAGGAAGAGGCGGTGAAGCAGGTCGCGGTCGCCGACCGCATCGTGCTGACGAAGACCGACCTCGCGCACACGCGCGAGCAGAAAGAAGACGTGGAGACATTGCGCGCCCGCCTGCAGGCGCTCGCGCCGGCGGCTCGCATCATCGACGTCGCCGACGCGCGCGCCGAGAACCTCCTCGATGCGGGGCTGTTTGGATTTGAGGGCAAGATCCCCGACGTCGAGCGCTGGCTCAACGCCGAAGCGCTCGCCGATCGCGCGCGCGATGCCGCGCACGGGCACGATCATCACGATCACGGGCATCATCATGGCGAGGCCGGTCATCATGACCACGCCCATCGCCACGATCCGAATCGGCACGACGCGCGCATCCGCGCCTTCTGCCTGACGAGCGACCGTTTCATGGCGCCGCAGACATTCGACCTGTTCATCGACATGCTGCGCAACGTCCATGGGCCGAACATGCTGCGTGTGAAGGGCCTGCTCGGATTGTCCGACGACCGGTCGCGCCCCGTGGCCATTCACGGCGTGCAGCATGTGTTCCACCCGCCCGTGCGCCTCGAGAGCTGGCCGGACGGGCGGGAGCTGACGCGCATCGTCTTCATCCTGCGCGATCTCGATCCCTCGCACGTAAAGGGATTGTGGGACGCATTTCTCGGCGAGCCTTCCGTCGACGGCGCCGACGCCGCGGCGCGCACGAGCAGCCCTCTCAGCCTGAAGGCCGGCGGGCTTCTTACGTAATCGCTCGTCCTGCAAAGCCCGTTAATCATGAATCGAGGCGAAGGCCTCGATGGGCGCCGCATTGTCGTTGCGGGCGCCAATCTTGAACGGTTGCGTGGCAACACTTTCGCTGCGCGCCATTCTGTTCCGTTACGGCACAGACCGCGCGCAAGCGCTGCCCGGAGCCGACGTTGACCGACGTACAGACATTATCGGCGGACCTTGCGCCGCTCGCGCCACGCCCCAACGCCCAGCGGCCGGGGAGCGCGGTCGCCACCTTGCTCGATTGGCGGGACGCCGAGGCGATCTCGCCCGAATGGGAAGAGCTCGCGCGCACCGCCATCGATCCCAATCCCTTCTTCGAGCCGGCGTTCGCGCTGTCCCTCGCCCAGCATTCTCCCGCCGAGCGGCGGCCGCGTTTTCTGGCTGTCCGGCAGACGCGGGGAGAGCAGCGCCTCATTGGTCTCTTCTCGCTCGAGCGGCTCTGGAAACGCGTCCTGGAATTCGCCGTTTGTGGCGCTGGGCTCGCCGCTTCTGCGCAGGGGCTGCACGAGCGACGCGCTGGACGCCGCGCTCGCCTGGCTGCGCGCCACATCACCGTCCTCGCCGGGCTTCTTCCACACACGCATGGATGCGCGCGGTCCCACCTGCCGCGCCATTTTGAGCCACGCGCTGCGCCGGGGCCTGCCGATGCAGGAGTTCGACCGCCGCCGGCGCGCCGCCATGCAGCGGGGCGAAGACGGCGTGATGCCCGAAGTCGGCGGCAAGCGGCGCAAGGAGGCGGGACGGCTCCTTCGGCGGCTTCAGGACAAGGGGGAGGTCGCATTTTCGTCCGCCACGTCCATCGGGCAGGTGCGCAACGCGATGGAGGCGTTTCTCGCGCTCGAAGCCGGCGGCTGGAAGGGCGAGCGCGGCACCGCGCTCCTGTGCAATCCCGTGCTCGCGACATTCTCGCGCGCGGCGACCCGCAGGCTCGCAGGCCTGTCGAAGTGCCGGATCGAGACAATGTCTTTCGACGGAAAGCCGATCGCCATGGGCATCGTGCTGATCTCGCAAGGCCACGCCGCGTTCTGGAAGATCGCGTTCGACGAAGCCTACGCCGCATGGTCGCCGGGCGTGCAGCTGACGCTGGCGATGGCGCGCAATTTTGCGCAGGACCCGTCGATCACGCTGGTGGATTCGTGCGCCATGCCGGACCATCCGATGATCGACCATGTGTGGACGGACCGGCGCGAGATCATCGACGTCCTCGTCGGCGCCGGCGATCTCCCGTCCTTCCAGCGCGCCGTTCAACTGGAGCAGGCGCGTCGCAGGCTTCGGGTCATCGCCAAGAGCGCCTTCCTGACGCTCACGGGCCGCAGCGTGTCCTGAGTTCTACGGGCGTTCGCGCAGAAGGCGGCGGATGATCTTGCCCGTCGTCGTCATCGGCAGCTCGTCGACGAAATCGATGCGGCGCGGGTATTCGTGCGCCGAGAGGCGCGTGCGCACGTGCTCCTGTATTTCGGCAGCCAGACGTTGCGCTCTCCTCGAAGCCGGGACGCAGAACGACGAAGGCGCGCACGATCTCGCCGCGAATGTCGTCGGGCATGCCGACCGCGGCGGCGATGGAGACGGCGGGATGGCGAAGCAGGCAATCCTCGATCTCGCCCGGGTCCGATGCGATAGCCCGACGAGGTGATGACGTCGTCGTCACGTCCGACGAAGAAGACGTAGCCGTCCTCGTCGCGATAGCCCTGGTCGCCGGTGGTCATCCAGTCGCCGATGAACTTTGCCGCCGTGGCGTCGGGCCGGTTCCAGTATTCGAGGAACATCACCGGGTCGGGGCGCTTCACCGCGATCTGTCCCTGTTCGCCGGGCGCGCATTGGGAGCCGTCGTCGCGGATGATCGCGACGTCATGGCCGGGAACAGGCTTGCCGATCGAGCCGGCGCGGCTGACGCCGCCCGCCGCGCACGAGGCGAGCACGAGATTGCATTCGGTCTGGCCGTAGAATTCGTTGATCGTCAGGCCCAGTTCGCGGCGGCCCCATTCGTAGACCTCCGCGCCCAGCGATTCGCCGCCGGAGGCCATGGTGCGCAGATCGAGCTTGTAGCGCTGCGCCGGGCGGTCGACGGCGCGCAGCATGCGCAATGCGGTCGGCGGCACGAAGGCGTTGCGGATCTTCATCCGCTCCATGAGTTCGAACGCCTGTCCGGGTTCGAAACGCTGCGCGCGATGGGCGACGACGGGCGCCCCGAAGAACAGCGAGGGCAGGAGAATGTTGAGCAGCCCGCCCGCCCACGCCCAGTCCGCCGGCGTCCACATCAGGTCGCCGGGCTGGGGGAAGAATTCGTGCGGCCATTGAACGCCGGGCAAATGTCCGGGCAGCACGCGGTGCGCGTGCAGGGCGCCCTTCGCGAGGCCCGTGGTGCCGGACGTGTAGATCATCAGCGCGGGGTCCTCGCGCGATGTGTCGGCCGTGGGGAAATCGGCGGACGCGTCCGCCAGCAGCTTCGCATAGTCCAGCACGTCGCCGTCGGCGCCGTCCGTAGAGACGATGAATTCGAGCGCGGGAAGATTGCCGCGCAGGGGTTTGAGTTTTTCGGCGCCTGCTGCGTCCGTGACGATCGCGCGCGCTCCCGAATCCGACAGCCGGTATTCGAGCGCGTCCGCCCCGAACAGCGCGGCGAGCGGCAGCACGATGGCGCCCAGCTTGTAGGCGGCGAAATGGCACACGGCCACGTCCGCCGACTGCGGCAGGAGGATCGCGACGCGATCGCCGCGCCGCAGGCCGCGCGCGCCAAGCGCATGGGCAAGACGGTTCGCGCGGTCGCGCACCTGCCCGAAGGTCGTGACGAGATGGCCCTCCGCCCGTCGCGTCGATGATGGCGGGGCGGTCTGGATCGCGCGCCGCCCACGCGTCGCAGCATGCGGCGGCGATGTTGAAGCGCTCGGGCACGTTCCAGACGAACGCGCGCCGCAGGCTCTCGTAACCGGCGATCTGGGGAAGGATCATGGGCCGCTCCTGCCCGCGCCTTAACCCGTTGCGCGCAAAGCGACAAGCCCGCCACCTTGAACGCGCCCGCCGCGCGTCCCACCTCAGGAGAAGCGGGAGGCGGCCATGGTCGAGGGCGGTCCGGACGGCAAGGACGCGACGGGGGCGCCGTTCAGGGCCCCGTGGGGCGCGGACGATGACGCGATGGCCGCCGCGCCTCGTTGCGGCGAGCGCGCTCGATGCAGCCGCGCAGGCGCGCATCGACGCGCAGGCCCGCCGCTTCATCGAAGCTATCCGGGCGCGCTCCGGCATGGGCGGGGTCGAAGACCTCCTGCACGAATTCGCCCTGTCGACCGCCGAGGGCGTCGCGCTGATGATGCTGGCGGAAGCGCTGCTGCGCATTCCCGACGAGGCGACGGCGGACCTGTTCATCGAGGACAAGATCGGGCAGGGCGACTGGGCGCACCACGTCCTGCGGAGCGACAGCGCAGTCGCCAGCGCATCCGTGTGGGCGCTGGCGCTCGCCCGGCGCATCGTGAGCCCGGGCGAGACGCCCTCGGGCGCGCTCGCTGGCCTCGTGCGCCGCATCGGCGCGCCGGCTGTGCGCATCGCGGCGCGGCAGGCGATGCGGATCATGGGTTCGCATTTCGTCATCGGCGAGACCATCGGCGACGCGCTCGAGCGCGCGCTGTCGCGCGAGGGGCGCGAGTGGCGGTATTCGTTCGACATGCTGGGCGAAGGCGCTCGCACAGGCGCCGACGCGCAGCGCTATTTCGACGCGTACGCGCAGGCGATTTCCGCCATTGGCGCAGCGGCGCAGGGGCGCGATGCGAGCGGCGACGCGCGCGGCCGATGCGCCATATCGGTGAAGCTCTCCGCGCTCCATCCGCGCTTCGAGGCGATCTCGCGGACGCGGGTCATCAGGGAAGCGGGCGGGCGGCTGATCGAGCTTGCGCGGCTTGCGCGCGACGCGGGCATCGCGCTGACGGTCGACGCGGAAGAAGCCGATCGCCTCGAACTCAGTCTCGACGTCTTCGACCATGCGTTGCGCGACGGCGGCTTGCGCGAAAGCGAGACGCTCGGCCTCGCCGTGCAGGCCTACCAGAAGCGCGCGAGCGACGTGGTCGACTGGATCGGCGAGCGCGCCGTGAGCCAGCGCATTCACGTGCGTCTCGTGAAGGGCGCGTATTGGGACACCGAGATCAAGCGCGCGCAGGAGCGCGGCCTCGACGACTTCCCCGTGTTCACGCGCAAGGCGATGACGGATGTCAACTACATGGCCTGCGCGCAAAAGCTGTTGAGCCTGCGCGGCAGGGTGTTTCCGCAATTCGCCACGCACAACGCCCTGACGCTGGCGTCGATCGTCGAGCGGGCGGGCGGCGTCGAGGGGTATGAATTCCAGCGGCTCCAGGGCATGGGCGAGGAGCTTTACGATGCGCTCGTGAGGGACAGGCCGCAGGCGGCGGTGCGCATCTACGCGCCGGTGGGCAGCCACCGCGACCTGCTCGCCTATCTCGTGCGAAGGCTGCTGGAGAACGGCGCGAATTCATCGTTCGTCGCGCGCGTCGCCGATCCTTCGACGCCGGTCGAGGAGCTTCTCGCGCAGCCCGAGGCGCAACTCGGGAACAGGCCCGCGCGCAGCAGGCGCATCGTCATGCCCTCGCGACTCTTCATGCCCGAGCGCGTGAATTCGCGCGGCGTCGAATTCGGGCATGAGGCGAGTTTGCAGGGTCTTCTTGCAGAGGTCGCGCGGGGCGCGTCCCCGCCATTCGAAGGCTCCTGCGTCATCGAAGCGCGGGCGGTGTCGGGCGTGGTCGAGACTCGCCGCTCGCCCATCGACGGCGCCGTCATCGGCGCCGTGCGGCTCGCCTCGCCCGCGGACGCACGCGCGGCGATGGAGACGGCGGCGCGTCACGCGTTCTCATGGAACGCGACGCCCGCGCGCATGCGCGCATCGATCCTGCGCCGCGCGGCGGATCTGATCGAGGCGCGGCGCGGGCGTTTCATCGCGCTGCTTCAGAACGAAGGCGGCAAGACGCTCGACGACGCGCTCGCGGAAGTGCGCGAGGCGGTCGATTATTGCCGCTATTACGCGGTTCAGGCGGAGCGCCTGCTTGGCGCGCCCACGCCATTGCCCGGTCCGGCGGGCGAAGAAAACCTTCTGCTGCGGCGAGGCCGGGGCGTGTTCGTGTGCATCTCGCCGTGGAATTTTCCGCTGGCGATCTTTCTGGGTCAGGTCACGGCGGCGCTGGCGGCAGGCAATTGCGTGGTGGCGAAGCCCGCCGAGCAGACGCCGCTGATCGCCTTCGAGGCCGCGCGGCTGTTGATCGAGGCCGGCGTCCCGCAAGGGCGTGTTGCAACTCGTGCTCGGCGCAGGCGACATCGGCGCGGAACTGGTGTCGCATAAGGCCGTTTGCGGCGTCGCGTTCACGGGCTCGACGGAAGTAGCGCGCGCAATCAATCGCTCGCTCGCGGCGCGCGAGGGCGCCATCGTTCCCCTCATCGCGGAGACCGGCGGCGTCAACGCGATGATCGTGGACGCGAGCGCGTTGCCCGAACAGGTGAGCGACGACGTGATCGCGTCGGCGTTTCGCTCCGCCGGCCAGCGCTGTTCCGCGCTGCGGCTGCTGTGCGTGCAGGACGACATCGCCGACGATCTCATCGCCATGATCGCGGGCGCCGCGGCCGAACTGAAGATCGGCGACCCGCGCGAGCCTTCGACCCACATCGGCCCGGTCATCGACGCGGAGGCGAAGCGCGCGCTGGACGCGCACCTGGCCGACATGCGCGCGCAGGGCCGCATCGTGTACGCGGGCGCGGCGCCGGAGGGCTTGTTCGTCGCCCCTCACATCATCGCGCTCGACCGGCCGGCGGATCTGGCGCGCGAGGTGTTCGGTCCCATCCTGCACGTGGCGCGCTGGTCGCCCGAGGGCGGCGCGCTGCCCGACCTCGACCAGACGCTGGACGCCATCGCGGCGAGCGGGTTCGGCCTGACGCTGGGCGTCCACACGCGCATCGACGAGACGGCGCGGCGGGTCTGCGCGCGGCTCAACGTGGGGAACGTCTACGTCAACCGAAGCATGATCGGCGCGGTCGTCGGCAGCCAGCCGTTTGGCGGCACGGGGCTTTCGGGGACGGGGCCGAAGGCGGGCGGGCCCGATTACCTTGCCCGGTTCGCCATCGAGCAGACCATCTCGACCAACACCGCGGCCGCGGGCGGCAACGCCGCGCTGCTGGCGGGCGGGGACGAGGCGGACCCCGCAGGCTCCGCCCAATGACCCCCACGCAGTAACCATAATCGCACGTAAAGGGCGGCGGCGTTGGCGTGAGCTTGGCCCTCATGCTATAGCTCGGCAATTATTTGTAAACCTTTTGGGCGCTCTGCGCCGCTGGAGCAATTATGAAGCCTGCTGTCATTCTGGTTGGCGCCGACAAGGGCGGGGTAGGCAAGACGACGGTCTCCCGCGCGCTTCTCGATTACCTGGCCGCGCGCAACATCCTGGCCCGGGCGTTCGACACCGAGCATCCGCGCGGCACGCTCAAGCGCTTCCATCCCGGCCAGACGGACATCGTCGACATCACCTCGACTCCGGACCAGATGCGCATCCTCGATACGCTGAACGTCGCCGGCCAGAAGGTGTCGGTCGTGGACGTGCGCGCGGGGCAGCTCGCCGCGAGCCTGCGCGCCCTGCAGGAAGTGGGCTTCCTCGAGGCCGTGAAGCAGCGCGACTACACGTTCATCGTGCTGCACATCCTGGGCCCGTCCATCGCCTCGCTGGACGAGATCGAGGAGACGGTCCCGTTCATTTCCGACGCCAATTATTTCCTCGTGAAGAACTTCATCAACGAGACGACGTTCTTCGAGTGGGACCCGCAGACCTATGCGCATTATTTCCGCAAGGCGCCGCATGCGGGCGAACTGACGATCCCCAAGCTCAACGAAATGGCCTACGAGCAGGTCGAAATCTCCGGCGTGCCGTTCTCCACCTTCGTCGCCGACCGCCGCGCCGACGGGGCGGCCGCCGGGCAGTCCTTCGTCCTGCGCGGCTATGTGCGCACGTGGATGCGCAACATCAGCGCCGAGTTCGACCGCGTCGGCCTGCCGCAGCTTCTCGAGGAGAGAAGCGCGCAGCAGGCGTGAGCCGCGCGCCCGCACGGCTGAAGGACGTTCCCATGAGCAGCGCCGGCGTCTACATCGTCTGTGCGCCGCATCCGCGGGTGGGCGTCACCACCGCCGCGCGGCTTCTGGCCGAATGGTGCGCGTTCAACAGCCGGCCTTTCGAGGTCTTCGACACCGATTCCCATTTCGCGCCGATGCAGGCGTGGTTTCCCAGGCAGGCGCGTCGCGCCGATCTCGCCTCGGTGCACGGACAGATCGCGCTGTTCGACTCGCTGCTGGTGAACGACGGCGCCTGGCGCATCGTCGATGTCTGGTGCCGGTCCTACCGCGCGTTCCTCGATCTCGCCGCCGAGATCGGGTTCTTTCAGGAGGCGTCGGCTCGCGGCGTGCCGGTGTACGTGCTGTTCGCGGCCGACCGCAGCGAGGATTCGATCGCGCAGGCCTGGGAGATCGCCGCGCGCGCGCCGCACGCGAGCATGCTGATCGTGTCGAACGACGGCGCCGCGCCATTGGGCGATGAATCCCTCGACTGGCTCGCGCGCTATCCCACGCTCGACGGTTTCCGCATCGCCCCGATCGATCCCGCCGTGCGCGGGGTCGTCGAGGCGGGCGAACATCCGCTCACCGCGTTCGTGAGCGATCCGCCGCAGAACCTCCCGCTGGTGGTGCGCGCGCGCCTGCGGGACTGGGTCAGCCGAGCCTTCGCTCAGTTCAAGGCCTTCGACGTGCGCCTTGCGATGCGCGACAGCCGGTTCCTGCGCTAGCGCGTTAATGCGCCCGGCAATAGGAAAAGGGCCCGCGAAGGGCCCTTTTGCATCACGCATCCGGTCGCGCGGTCACAGGCCCAGGGCGGACTTGACCTCGTCCAGTTGCCCGATCTTCTCCGAGGCGGCGCGACGGGCTTCATCGCTCTGCGCGTCGGCGAGATCTTCCTGCGCATATTTAATCTCGGCCTCGATGTGGGCGAGGTTGATGTCCTCGACCGGGATCGCCTGCTCGGCGAGAATCGTGAGGCCCGTGGGCGAGACGTCGGCGAAGCCGCCGCGCACGAACAGGCGGCGCGACTTCGATCCGCTTTCGACCACCTCCACGACGCCGGGCTTCATCGTCGACATGAAGGGCGCATGGTCGCGCATGACCGTGAACTGCCCCTCGGAGCCGGGCACGACCACGGCCTCGACCTCGCCTGCGAACAGCAGGCGCTCGGGCGAGACGAGTTCGAAATGGAAGGACGCCATCGTCTGATCTCCGGAACCTGAACCCCTCTCCGCGGCGCGGCGAGGGGCGTTCTCTTGTCTTACGCGGCTTCGGCGGCCAGGCGCTGGGCCTTCTCGACGGCTTCCTCGATGGTGCCGACCATGTAGAAGGCGGCCTCCGGCAGGTGATCGTACTTGCCTTCGACAAGGCCCTTGAAGCCCTTGATCGTGTCGGCGAGCGAGACGAGCTTGCCCGGCGAGCCGGTGAAGACTTCGGCCACGAAGAACGGCTGCGACAGGAAGCGCTCGATCTTGCGGGCGCGGGCCACGGTGATCTTGTCCTCTTCGGACAGCTCGTCCATGCCCAGGATCGCGATGATGTCCTGCAGCGCCTTGTAGCGCTGCAGCGTCTGCTGCACCTGGCGGGCGACCGCGTAGTGCTCCTCGCCGACGACGAGCGGCGACAGCATGCGCGAGGTCGAGTCGAGCGGGTCCACCGCCGGGTAGATGCCCTTTTCGGCGATCGAGCGCGACAGCACGGTCGTCGCGTCGAGATGGGCGAAGGAGGTGGCCGGCGCCGGGTCGGTCAAGTCGTCGGCGGGCACGTAGATGGCCTGCACCGAGGTGATCGAGCCCTTGTTGGTGGTGGTGATGCGCTCCTGCAGCTGGCCCATGTCGGTGGCGAGCGTCGGCTGGTAGCCCACCGCCGAAGGAATGCGGCCGAGAAGCGCCGACACTTCCGAGCCCGCCTGCGTGAAGCGGAAGATGTTGTCGACGAAGAACAGCACGTCCTGGCCCTTGTCGCGGAAATCCTCGGCGACGGTGAGGCCGGTGAGCGCGACGCGGGCGCGGGCGCCCGGGGGCTCGTTCATCTGGCCGTACACGAGGGCGCACTTGGAGCCTTCGCCGCCGCCCGCCTTGTTCACGCCGCACTCGATCATCTCGTGATAGAGGTCGTTGCCCTCGCGGGTGCGCTCGCCGACGCCGGCGAACACGGAGTAGCCGCCGTGCGCCTTCGCGACGTTGTTGATCAGCTCCATGATGAGCACGGTCTTGCCGACGCCCGCGCCGCCGAACAGGCCGATCTTGCCGCCCTTGGCGTAGGGAGCCAGCAGGTCGACGACCTTGATGCCCGTCTCGAGGATCTGCGCCTCGGTGGACTGCTCGGCGTAGGCTGGGAGCGGGCTGGTGGATGGCGCGCGTGCCGCTCGCGTCGGCACGGGGCCGGCCTCGTCGACCGGCTCGCCGATGACGTTGATGATGCGGCCGAGCGTGCCGGCGCCGACCGGCACCATGATCGGAGCGCCGGTGTCGGTCACGGGCTGGCCGCGCACGAGGCCTTCGGTCGTGTCCATCGAGATGCAGCGCACCGAGTGACTCGCCGAGATGCTGGGCGACTTCGAGCACCAGGCGGTTGCCGTTGTTCGTCGTCTCGAGCGCGTTCAGGATCTCCGGCAGGTGGCCCTCGAACTGCACGTCGACGACGGCGCCGATGACCTGCGTGATGCGGCCGGTGCGCGCTTGTCTGGAATGTGTGGCCATGGTTCGTCCTCACTCCTGATCCGGTCAGAGCGCTTCCGCGCCCGAGATGATTTCGATCAGTTCCTTGGTGATCATCGCCTGACGCGAGCGGTTGTAGATGCATCGTCTGCTTCTTGATCATCTCGCCGGCGTTGCGCGTGGCGTTGTCCATGACGCTCATGCGCGCGCCCTGTTCGGACGCGGCGTTCTCGAGCAGCGCCCGGAAGATCTGCACGGAGATGTTGCGCGGCAGCAGCGTCGCCAGGATCTCGCCCTCTTCGGGCTCGTATTCGTAGGCGGCGCGGGCCCGCGCTCGCGTCGGCCTGCGCCGGGATCTGCGGCCGGGATGATCTGCTGCGCCGTCGGGATCTGCGCGATCACCGAGCGGAAGCGCGAGAAGAACAGCGTCGCGACGTCGAACTCGCCGGCCTCGAACAGCGCGATGATCTTCTTGCGCGATCGTGTCGGCGTTGTCGAAGCCGAGCTGACGCACGGCGCGCAGCTCGATCAGCTCGATGATCTGCTTGGCGAACTGGCGGCGCAGGACTGTCGTAGCCCTTCTTGCCGACGCAGAGGATCTTGACCGTCTTGCCCTGGCGCCATCAGCGCGAGTGGCGCGCTCGCGGGCGAGGCGGGCGATCGAGGAGTTGAACGCGCCGCACAGGCCGCGCTCGGCCGTGCAGACGACGAGCAGATGCACGTCGTCGCTTGCCGGTGCCGGCCAGCAGCGCGCGGGGCGCTGCCGCCGCGTGACGCCGCCGGCGACGTTGGCGAGCACCGCGCTCCATGCGCTCGGCATAGGGACGCGCGGCCTCGGCCGCGCATCTGGGCGCGGCGCAGCTTCGCCGCCGCGACCATCTGCATGGCCTTGGTGATCTTCTGCGTCGCCTTGACGGAGGCGATGCGGTTGCGCAGGTCCTTCAGCGAGGCCATCGGCCTCGCTCCCTCTCCGCGTCCGGACGGTGTACGAAGCGGCTCAGGCGAACGACTTGGCGAAGGCGTCCGATCGACGTCCTTCGAGCTTCTTCGCTCGCGTCGTCGCCGGACAGGTCCTTCGAGGTGCGGATCGAGTTCGAGGAGGTCGGCGTGCGCGGCGCAGCAGCGAGCCAGCAGGCCGTCCTCGAAGGCGCGCACGCGGTTGACCGGCAGCGGATCGAGATAGCCGTTGACGCCGGCGTAGATCACCGCGACCTGCTCTTCCATCTGCAGCGGCGAGAACTGCGGCTGCTTCAGGAGCTCGGTCAGGCGCGCGCCGCGGTTGAGCAGGCGCTGCGTCGTGGCGTCGAGGTCGCGAGCCGAACTGGGCGAAGGCCGCCATCTCGCGGTACTGCGCGAGCTCGCCCTTGATCTTGCCGGCGACCTTCTTCATCGCCTTGGTCTGCGCGGCGGAGCCGACGCGCGACACCGAGAGGCCGACGTTCACCGCCGGGCGGATGCCCTGGTAGAACAGGTCGGTCTCGAGGAAGATCTGGCCGTCGGTGATCGAGATCACGTTGGTCGGGATGTAGGCCGACACGTCGTTGGCCTGCGTCTCGATGACCGGCAGCGCGGTCAGCGAGCCCGAGCCGTTGTCCTCGTTCAGCTTGGCGGCGCGCTCGAGCAGGCGGGAGTGCAGGTAGAACACGTCGCCGGGATAGGCTTCGCGGCCCGGCGGGCGGCGCAGCAGCAGCGACATCTGGCGGTAGGCGACGGCCTGCTTGGACAGGTCGTCATAGATGATGACGGCGTGCATGCCGTTGTCGCGGAAATACTCGCCCATGGCGCAGCCGGTGAACGGCGCCAGGAACTGCATCGGCGCCGGGTCGGACGCGGTGGCGGCGACGATGATGGAATATTCCAGCGCGCCCTGCTCCTCGAGCACCTTCACGAACTGGGCGACGGTGGAGCGCTTCTGGCCGATGGCGACGTAGACGCAGTAGAGCTTCTGCGCTCTCGTCCGTGCCGGCTGGTTGATCGCCTTCTGGTTCAGGATCGTGTCGAGCGCGATCGCGGTCTTGCCGGTCTGGCGGTCGCCGATGATCAGCTCGCGCTGGCCGCGGCCGATCGGGATCAGCGCGTCGACGGCCTTGAGGCCGGTCGCCATCGGCTCGTGCACCGACTTGCGCGGAATGATGCCGGGCGCCTTCACGTCGACGCGCATGCGCTTCGTCGGCCACGATCGGGCCCTTGCCGTCGATCGGGTTGCCGAGCGCGTCGACGACGCGGCCGAGCAGGCCCTTGCCGACCGGGACGTCCACGATCGCGCCGGTGCGCTTGACCGTCTGGCCTTCCTTGATGTCGCGGTCGGAGCCGAAGATCACGATGCCGACGTTGTCGGTCTCGAGGTTCAGCGCCATGCCGCGCACGCCGTTCTCGAACTCGACCATCTCGCCGGCCTGGACGTTGTCGAGCCCGTAGACGCGGGCGATGCCGTCACCGACGGACAGGACCTGCCCGACCTCGGTGACTTCGGCCTCGGTGCCGAAATTCTTGATCTGGTCCTTGAGGATCGCGGAGATTTCTGCGGCGCGGATATCCATCAGCCGACCTCTTTCATCGCAGTTCGAATGGCGTTGAGCTTGGTGCGCAGCGAGGCGTCGACCATGCGGGAGCCGAGCTTGACGACGAGGCCGCCGATGATCGCCGGGTCGACCTTGACGTCGACCGCGACGTTCTCACCGGCCACGTCCCTGAGCGCCTGCTTGATGTCGCCGAGCACCTTGTCGGAAGGCGCTTCGGCGACGCGTGACCTCGGCCCGCACCACGCCGTTGCGCGTCGTCGACCATGGCGCGTAGGCGCGCGATCATGTCGCGCACGGCGAAGAGGCGGCGCTTGGTGGCGACGAGCTTGAGGAAATTGGCCGCGAGGCCGGTGATGCCGACCTTGTCGAGGATGGCGGTCGAGCGCCTTCGTCTGCTCTTCGGCCGAGAAGACCGGGCTGCGCACGAGGCGCTCGCAGGTCGGGCTGCCGTGCGACGAGCCGATCGAAGCGTCTCGAGGTCCGCGCGCCACCGCATCGACGGCCTTCTGTCCTCGCGCGAGCTCGAACAGGGCCGAGGCGTAACGCCCCGCCACGCCTGAAACGATCATGTTCTCTTGAGCCAAGGTCAGCCTCTGGATGGCTTTGGAAACGAACTCGGCCCGCACAAGTCCCGGCGATGGCTTGCGCCATAGCCGCACGGGCTGAACTGAGATTGGAAACGGGCCGGAACACGCGAGCGCGCTCCTGCCGCGAAAGGCGCGCGGGACGTAACATATGGTCCAGCGAGGCGCAACCGGCGCAGGCGCTTTCGGACTGATGCTTTTTGGGGATTGCGGGCCCCCGGGCGTATCAGAAATGCATCACCTCCGCGACATCTGCGCGCAGGCAGGGGGCGGAACCAACGCGCGGGGGTGGACAGGAGTTCCGCGCGCTGGCGCATAAGCCATTGTTCGATCTAGGATGGCTGCGGACCCTGCGCCGCTGGAGGCAAACATGACTGCGCAACTTGGCCGGAAGGCCGGCGTTTTCTTCATCGGAGCCGCGGCTTTGTCGTTGCTGTTTCCCCGCAGGCGCCAGGCGGTCCCTGAGAAGGTCGCGGCCGAACCGGCCCCGCCCGCTCCAGCCCGGCCGCCCCGCCGCATGTGGGCGCTGGTGCAGGTGCGTCCGGAAGCTCAGGTCCTCGCCATCAGCGCCTCGCGCGCCGAGCTCGAGCGCGAGCTGGCCGAGATCAACGAGACCTGGAACCATTGGGAATTGCGCGGCGAGCGCCAGCGCTACGCCATCCAGCCGGCGCCCGTGCTGTTCCCCGCCCCGCCCGAGCCCGGCGCCCCCGCGCCCATGGCTGGCCGGGAGCGGACGGAGGGGTGAGGCGGCGGGGCGCTCCCGCGGGTTAGCCCTTCGCTCATTACAGAAAACTCATCGGATCGACGTCGACATCCACGCGCACGCCGCCGCGTTCGGGCGGGGCGGCCGCGAGGGTCGCGCGCAGGAAGCCCTGCATGTCGGCGCTGCGGGGGCAGCGCACCAGCAGGCGGAAGCGATGGCGTCCGCGCACGACGGCGATGGGCGCTTCGGCGGGTCCGAGGATGACGAGGTCGCCATCCTGCGGCAGCGCGCCGGGGCGCGTGAGACGCCAGCGATCGCTCTGCGGCAATGAATGGGCGGCGCGCACGATGGCGCGCGCGTGGCCCTCGGCGGAGGCGCGATCCTTGCCGGAGACGATCAGCGCGGCGAGACGGCCGAAGGGAGGCAGGCCGGCGCGCAGGCGCTGGTCGGTTTCTTCCGCGTAGAAGCGCTCGCTGTCGCCCGAGATCAGCGCGCGGATCACGGGATGATCGGGCTGGAACGTCTGGATGATCCCGATGCCCGGCCGCTCGCCGCGACCGGCGCGTCCCGTCACCTGCTGCAGCGTCTGGAACGTGCGCTCGGCGGCGCGTGGATCACCGCTCGTCAGGCCGAGGTCGCCATCGACGACGCCCACAAGCGTGAGCTGCGGAAAGTTGTGGCCCTTGGCCACAAGCTGCGTGCCGATGACGATGTCGAAGGCGCCGCGCGCGACCTCTTCCAGCTCCTGTTTCAGGCGTTCGGTTCCGCCGGGAAAATCGGACGAGAGAACGAGGATGCGCTTGTCGGGAAAACGCTCGGCGGCTTCGTCCGCGAGGCGCTCGACGCCGGGCCCGCAGGCGATGAGCGAATCCGTCGCGCTGCATTCGGGGCACGCATCGGGTCGCCGCTCGACGTGCCCGCAATGGTGGCACACGAGCGCGCGGCGGAAGCGATGCTCCACCAGCCACGCGCTGCAATTGGGGCATTGAAAGCGATGGCCGCAGCTCTTGCACAGGGTGAGCGGCGCGTAGCCGCGGCGGTTGAGAAACAACAGCGCCTGTTCGCCACGCTCCAGCGTCTGCTCGATCATCGCGCCAAGGCGCGGCGAAATCCATTTGCCGCGCGGCGGTCCCGCCTTCTTCATGTCGATGGCGTGCAGGTGCGGCAGTTCGCGCCCGCCATAGCGGTTGGCAGCAGCAGGCGGCGATAGCGGCCCTGTTCGGCGTTGACGCGCGTCTCGATGGAGGGCGTGGCGGAGGCAAGTATCGCGGTGCAGTTTTCGAGCCGCGCCGCGCACCACCGCCATGTCGCGCGCATTGTAGGAGACGCCGTCCTCCTGCTTGTAGGCGCCTTCGTGTTCCTCATCGACGACGATGAGCCCGCAGCTTCTCAGAAGGGCAGGAAGAGCGCCGAGCGCGCGCCCGCGACGACCTTCACCTCGCCGCTCGCCGCGCCGGCCCAGATGCGCGCGCGCTTGCGCGCCGACACGCCCGAATGCCATTCGGCCGGGCGCACGCCGAAGCGCTTGGCGAAGCGGTCGAGAAACTGGCCCGTGAGCGCGATTTCCGGCATCAGGATCAGCGCCTGCCCGCCATCCTCGATGGCCGCGGCGACGGCCTCGAAGTAGACCTCCGTCTTGCCCGAGCCGGTGACGCCTTCCAGCAGCGTGCAGGAATAGGCGGCTTCATGAACGCGCGCGCGCAGTTCGCGCGCGGCTTCCGCCTGGTCGGGCTCGAAGGCGGGCGTCGTGAAGTCGAGGTCCGGAGCGAGCGCGACGGGTTCGGGCGGCAGCGCCACGGTCTCCAGCACGCCTTCGTCGATCAGTCCGTCGATGACGCCGGCCGAGCACGCGGCGGCTTGCGCGAGGGCGGATTTGCCGAAGCACAGACCGCCTTCCGCCGCCTTGATGACGCGGGCGCGCGCCGGCGTCATGCGAACGTCTGGGGCTGTGGCCGAGGGCAGCCGCACGCCGACGCGCACGGGCTCGGGGCCTGCGCTGTCGGGCGCGCGCACGCCCATGCGCAGCACCATGCCGCGCGGGCTCAGCGTCCATTTCGCCAGCCAGTCGATGAAATCGCGCAGCGGCTTGCGAAGCGGCGGCAGGTCGCGACGGGCCATAACGCTCTTGAGATTGCCGCCGGGCGCGTTGCGCACGCTCCACACGACGCCGGTGGTCTCGCTCTTGCCGAGCGGAATCTCGACAAAGTCGCCGGGCGCGAGCCTCATGCCGTTCGGCACGCGATAGGAATAGGCGGTGTCGACCGCCACGGGCGCGAGCACGTCGACGACGATGTCCGCCGCCTGGTCGACAATCGCGTCTGATTCTTCGCCCGCGCTCATGGGGCAGGTCTAGCATTGTTCGCTCAGCGCGCGAACCTGCGCGCCGGCGATCTTCAGGGCGTTTTGCGCGGTCCGGTCAATTGGTCGACAGGACGCTCTGCACGCGCTTCTTCTGCGCGGGGGTGATGTCGGTGATGGCGCGGCGAACCCCCTGCATCGTCTTTTCAGCGTCGATGTAGTCGATGTAGCGCTGGCTTTTCTCGCCTTCGGCCCTGAGCTTGGGATCGGCGAGCGTGTCCTTCATCATGGCGCGCAGGTATTCAAGGCGCGCCGGCGCCATCTTCGGCGGCACGATCATGATGCGGCCGAGATCCTGCACCGTGCCGTGGAAATCCATCAGCCATTCGTCGTCCGGCGTCATCTTCACCGCTTCATAGATCGTCGGCACGTCGGGGAAGAAGCGCGAGCGCTGGCGCGACATGTTCGCGACCGCGTGCAGGTCGTTGGAGCGGACGTAATTGTTCGCCGACGTGTCTGACACGAACACGGCGTCCATCTCCTTGCGCGTGACGGCGAGGCCGGCGTCGTTGGAGCCCTTGTAGCCCATGACGATCTTGCAGTTGAGCTTTGCGACGGCGCAGGTGATCTGGGCGCCGTCGGACAGGCCGTCGATGGGGCCCGTCGCGGACCAGTTGATCGTGCGGCCCGACTTGATGAAGTCGCCAGGGGTCTTCTCGGGCGTGTCCTTGTGGACGAGCCAGACCCACGGCGAGGCGCTCACCGTGCCCAGGTGTCCGAAGTTCGCCAGGTCGAAGCGCGCCGCGGGCGAATCCATGATCTGCGAAAGCCCTGCGGCGGTGCCGTTGGCGAGCATCATGCGCAGGCCGTCGGGCTCGGACGTGTAAACCGCGTTCATCGCCGTCATGCGAGCCGGCGCCGGGCATGTTCTCGACGATGACGTTGGCGCCGAGGCGCTGCGACATGTAGGGCGCCATCATGCGCGCATAGGCGTCGTAGCCGCCGCCGGGGCTGAAGCCGACGATGATGCGCACGGTCTTGCCCTTGAAGAAGGCCGCTTCGTCCGATTGCGCGTGCGCGGCAGGCGCCGCCGCCAGCGCGCCAACGGCGGCGCATGTCAGCACGGCCTGCTTCAGGAAGCTGCGTCTCGTCATGTTTCCCTCCTGGGGACGGCCGCAGCCGTCCTGATCCACCCATTCGCGTCGCGCTTCTGCCGGGCGCTGACCAAATGCTTTTAGCCGAAAGCGGCTGGCGCGAACAGTCCGGCTCAATCCCGGTCGCGTCCGAGTTCGCGCAGCATGTGCGCCTCGTCGGGCGCGGCGGAGACTTTCAGTCGGGGCGGGGCGAGCGGTTCGAGCCCTCTGGCGGCGTCGGCGGAGATCGCCACGTGGAGAAGCGCGCGCGCCTGCGCCTCCAGCCCGGCGAACGCGACCTGTTCGCAGAAGATCTCCGCCGTGCGTGCGGAAAAGTGGAGCGCCGCATCGACGCGTCCCTGCTCGATGGCCGCGCGCGCCGCATCGGGCAGCGCGTGCGTGGCGCGCGCTTCGTAGACGATCCAGGGCGCCATCTCGCATCCGGCGGCGCGGAGCCCGTCTTCCAGAGCAGGCTTGCGGTCACGTCCGGCGAGATAAAGGTAACGGTCGCGGGCCGGGCGTTCGGCCGCGATCCGTTCGAGCAACCGCACGGCGTCCGGCGCCTCGATCGCAACGGATGAAAAGCCCGCCTCGCGGGCGGCCTGCGCGGTGCGGGCGCCCACGCACAGCAGCGGCCTGCCGGCTAACGCGGCGAGCCTCTCGGGCGGCGCGAAACGGAAGGCCTGCGCGCTGGTGGCGATCAGCGCGTCGAAGTCGCCGGCGGGCGGGTTCTCGCCGGTCGCGGCGGGTTCGATCAGCGGCGCGCAGATCGCCTCGTGCCCGAGGGCTTCGAGGCGCGCCGCGGTGCGCCTTGCTCCGTCTTCGGGGCGGAGCACAAGAACGCGCATCAGCCGTGCGCGCCCTCAACTGGAAGGAAGCCGGGCGGGGTGATCTCCTTCAGCGCATGACCAGCGCGCTCGCCCATGGCCAGAGCCTCGCTGCGGGGCGCCGCGTCGGCGACCTCGCGCCAGTCGGAGCCGTCGGGCTTGAGGATCATGCCCTTGAAGGTGAGGCGATCGCCGTCGACGCGCGCAAGGCCCGCGATGGGCGTGCGGCACGAGCCTTCGAGGATGCGCAGGAAGGCGCGTTCCGCCACCACGCAATCGCCCGTGTCGGCGTCGAGGATGGGGGCGAGGGCGGCGAGCGTGCGCGCATCGTCCGTGCGCGCGGTGATCCCCACGGCGCCCTGGCCGACGGCGGGCAGGAAATCATCCTCGCTGAGGATCGCGGCGGCCTTGTCGGCGAGGCCGAGCCGCTTGAGGCCCGCGAGCGCCAGCAGGCTGGCGTGGTATTCGCCGGCCTCGACCTTGCGCAGGCGCGTCTCGACATTGCCGCGCAGGAGCGAGATCGTCACGTCCGGGCGCAGGCGCTTGACCTGCGCGCCGCCGGCGCAGGGACGCGGTGCCGACGTTCGCGCCCTTCGGCAGGTCGGCGATGGAGCGCGGCCCGGCGGCGATCAGCACGTCGCGCACGTCCTCGCGCGGGCAGGAACCCGGCGACGACGATCCCGTCCGGCATGAGGGTCGGCAGGTCCTTGGAGGAATGGACCGCGATGTCGATGCGGCCCTCCAGCATGGCGGCGTCGAGCTCCTTCGTGAACAGGCCCTTGCCGCCGGCCTGGGACAGGGCCCGGTCCTGGATCATGTCGCCGGTGGTGCGAATCACCACGATCTCGATGCTGTCCTCGTCGGCGCCGTGGGCCTTCGCCAGAAGCCTGCGCGTTTCGCGCGTCTGCGCCAGCGCCAGCGGGCTGCCGCGCGTGCCGATCCTCAACCAATACGCGGCGGCCATCTTTCCCCCTGGGCGTCCTTCGGTGCTTGGAGGCGGGACTATAGGGTTTCGCGCCCAAGTGAGAAAGACTACAACCCGCCTATGCGCGTTCTGGGAATTGAGACCACCTGCGACGAAACCGCGGCCGCGGTCGTGGCCCTGCGGCCGGGCGGGGGCGGCGAGATCCTGTCGAACGAGATCTACAGCCAGATCAAGGAACACGCGCCGTTCGGCGGCGTCGTTCCCGAAATCGCGGCGCGCGCCCATCTCGAGCGGCTCGATGACATCGTGCGCGGCGCCCTCGACAAGGCGGGGGTGAAGCTGGCCGACCTCGACGGCATCGCCGCGGCGGCGGGGCCGGGGCTCATCGGCGGGGTGATGGTCGGGCTCACGGCCGGCAAGACGCTGGCGCTGGTGGCGGGCAAGCCCTTCGTCGCCGTGAACCATCTCGAAGCCCACGCGCTCACGGCGCGGCTCACGGACAATCTCGATTTTCCCTATCTGCTGCTGCTCGTCTCGGGCGGGCACACGCAGCTCGTCGCCGTGCGCGGCGTGGACGATTACCAGCGCATCGGCTCGACGGTGGACGACGCGGTCGGCGAAGCCTTCGACAAGGTCGCCAAGATGCTGGGCCTGCCCTATCCCGGCGGGCCGCAGGTGGAGCGTCGCGCGCTCGAGGGCGACGCGTCGCGCTTCGAGCTGCCGCGCCCCATGCATGGGCGCCCGGTTCCCGATTTCTCGCTGTCGGGCCTCAAGACCGCCGTGCGGCTTGCGGCCGAGCGCATCGCGCCGCTCAACAGCGTCGACGTCGAACGACCTGTGCGCCTCGTTCCAGGCGGCGGTCGTCGACGTGATGGAGGACCGCGTGCGCGTCGGGCTGCGCGTGTTCCGCGAGAAGGCGGGCTATCCGACCGCGCTCGTCGTGGCGGGCGGCGTGGCGGCCAACAACGCCATCCGGCGCGGCCTGACGCGATTCGCCTCTGGCGCAGGCCTGCGGCTCATCATGCCGCCGCCGGCGTTGTGCACGGATAATGGCGCGATGATCGCGTGGACCGGCATCGAGCGCCTGCGCCTCGGGCTCACCAACGATTTCGCCTTCGCGCCGCGCCCGCGCTGGCCGCTCGACCAGAACCCGGATCGCCAGCATCATGGCAAGGCCTGATGGCGGGGGCTTTCGCGAGGGCGATGCGGGCGTTCGGCCTGCGCGCGGCGCTGGCGCTCGTCTTCATCGGCTTCGTTCCGACGCAGGCGAGGGGGCCGTTGGACGGGGACCGGATCATCGCCGGCGTGCGCGTCTTCTACGGACCGAAGGACAATCTGCAGGCGATCGACACGGAGCTGATCTCGCGGGCGCGGGAGACGATCGACATGGCGGCGTTCGTCATCACCAATCGCGCCATCACCGATGCGCTGGGCGCGGCGGCGCGGCGCGGCGTGAAGGTGCGCATCTATCTGGAGCCCGACCAGCCCGCGATGCAGGGCGGACGCGGCGCGGAGGGGCTCGTCGCGTTGGCGCGCACGCCGGGCGTCGAGGCGCGGGTGAAGCGCGGCGATCATTTCATGCACCTGAAGGCCTATCAGGTGGACCGTCGCATCCTGCGCACGGGCTCGGCGAATTTTTCCGTCTCGGGCCTGCAACGGCAGGAGAACGACATCATCGTGATCGAGGCGCAGGACGCCGTCGCGCGGTTCCTGCGCGATTTCGAAACGCTCTGGGCCCGGCCGGACAATCTCGTCTGGCGCGGCGACGCTCCGGTCGCGGGCCGGCCGAGGCAGGGAGGGCCGGCCAATGACTGAGGCGCCATTTCGCTGCATCGGCGTCGTGGGCGCGGGCGCGTGGGGCACGGCGCTGGCCAACGTCGCCGCGCGGGCCGGTCGCGAGGTCGTTCTGTGGACGCGCGAGGAGGCCCACGCCGCGCAGATGGCGAGCGCGCGCGACAATGCCCGCAGGCTGCCCGGCGTCGCGCTGGAGCCCGCCGTGCGGCCGACCGCCATCATCGCGGAGCTTCGCGCGGCGGACGCGATCCTGCTCGTCGTTCCCGCGCAGGCGGCGAGGGACGTAGCCGCCTCTCTCGTGGGCGTCATTCGTCCCGGAGCCCCGATTGCGGTCTGCGCCAAGGGGATCGAGCGCGGGAGCCACGCCTTCCTGAGCGATGCGGTGGGCGAGGCGCTGCCGGACCATCCCGTGGCGGCCCTGTCGGGTCCGTCCTTCGCCGACGACGTGGCGCGCGGACTGCCGACGGCGGTCACCGTCGCGGCGTGCAACGAGGAGATCGCCCGGGGACTTTGCGCCGCGCTGGCGACCGCGACCTTCCGCCTCTACCACACGGACGACCTGCGCGGCGTCGAGATCGGCGGGGCGGCCAAGAACGTCCTCGCCATCGCCTGCGGCGTCGCGGCGGGACTGGGGCTGGGCGCCAGCGCGCAGGCCGCGCTTGTGGCGCGCGGCTTCGCCGAATTGCGCCGTTTCGCCCGCGCCTTCGGCGGGCGCGACGAGACGCTGATGGGCCTGTCGGGCCTCGGCGACCTCGTGCTCACCTGCGGGTCGCTGCAATCTCGCAATTTCGCGCTGGGCCATGCGCTCGGCCGGGGCGACTCCGCCGCCCGACAAGCTCGCGGAGGGGGCGTTCACCGCCGGGGCGCTCGTCGAGATGGCGCGCGAGCGCGGCGTCGAAATGCCGATCAGCGAGGCCGTCTGCGCGGTCGTCGAGGGCCGGATTTCCGTTTCGGGCGCCGTCGATACGCTCCTGGCCCGCCCGCCCCGTCCGGAAGCCTGACGTTCGGGCGCGCCGTGAAAACCGTCCTGCGGCCATTGGCGGGGACGGGGGCGCTTTCGCTTGCGGGCGATTTGCACTAGATCGATGCAATGCTGCGCTATGCGAACCCGGCCAATTTCCTGCGCTTCGCCGCCGCCGTCATTCCCTGGACGGCGGGCATCGCCGCCGTTCTGATCGCGTTCGGCCTCTACAAGGCGTTCTTCCTGTCGCCCGCCGATTACCAGCAGGGCCAGACCGTCCGCATCATGTACATCCACGTCCCGGCCGCATGGCTGGCGATGTTCTGCTATTCCACCATGGCGATCTCGGCGCTGGGCACGCTCGTGTGGCGCCATCCGCTGGCGGACGCCGCGCAGAAGGCCGCCGCGCCGCTGGGCGCCGCCTTCACCCTCGTCTGCCTCGTGACCGGCTCGCTGTGGGGCAAGCCGATGTGGGGCACGTGGTGGGTGTGGGACGCGCGACTCACGTCCGTGCTCGTGCTCTTCCTCATCTATCTCGGGCTCATCGCCCTGTGGCGCACCATCGAGGAGCCGGCGAAGGCGGGCCGCGCCGCCGCGATCCTGACGCTGGTGGGCGTCGTCAACCTGCCGATCATCAAGTTCTCGGTCGACTGGTGGAACACGCTGCATCAGCCCGCGTCCGTATTCCGTCTCGACGGGCCGACGATTCATCCCAGCATGCTGTGGCCGCTGCTGGTGATGGCGATCGGCATGACGTTCCTGTTCATCACGCTGCATCTCATGGGCACGCGCAACGAGATCCTGCGGCGGCGCCTGCGCCGCATGTCGATCCTCGCGGCGGAAGACGGCGGCGCCGTCGCGCCCCGCGCCACGCTGGTGAGGCCCGCATCGTGACCGATCCGCATTTCAGCTTCATCTTCGCGTCCTACGCCATCACTGTGCTCGTGATCGGCGGCGTCACGATCTGGACCATCCTCGATTACCGGCGCTTGCGCAGCGCGCTCGCGCGACTGCCGCGCCGCGACGAGGAGACCGAGGGATGAGCGAGGCGCTGGAGGGCGGTCCGAGCCAGCGGCGCAGGCTTCTCTTTGCGCTCATTCCGCTCGCCGCGTTCATGGCGCTCGCCGCGCTCTTCTACTTCAGGCTGGGCAGCGACACGCAGCGGCTTCCCTCCGCGCTGATCGGACGGCCCGCGCCGCAAGTCACTCTGCCGCCGCTGCCGGGAACGAACCTCCCCGGACTGTCAGGCGAGGATCTGCGCGCCGGCTCGGTGACGGTCGTCAACATTTTCGCGAGCTGGTGCGGCCCCTGCCGCGACGAACATCCGTACCTGATGAAGCTCGCCGCCGACGAGACCCTGAAGGGCAAGGGCGTGCGCATCGCCGGCCTCGCCTACAAGGACGATCCGGACCAGTCGCTGCGCTTCCTCAAGAGCCTGGGCAATCCCTACGGGCTGATCGGCGTGGATCGCAGCGGACGGGCCGGCGTCGAATGGGGCGTTTACGGCGTGCCTGAAACCTTCGTGGTGAAGGGCGACGGAACGATCGTGTACAAGTTCGTCGGCCCCATCGACGAGCGCGGGCTGCGCGAACGGCTGATGCCCGCCATCAACGCGGCGCTGCGCTAGGAAAGCGTCGCCAGCTTCAGCCCGATGACGCCCGCGACGATCAGCGCGATCGAGCCGATGCGCAGCGCGGTCGCGGGCTCGGCGAACAGGACGATCCCCAGAATCGCTGCGCCGACGGCCCCGATGCCGGTCCACACCGCGTAGGCGGTGCCGATGGGCAGGTCGCGCGCCGCAAGGCCCAGAAGCGCCATGCTGACCACCATTGCCGCAATCGTGATCGCCGTGGGCGCGGGGCGCGTGAACCCCTCCGCGTACTTGAGGCCGATGGCCCACACGATCTCGAAAAGCCCCGCCAGAAGAAGATAAATCCAGGCCATCGCCGCTCCGTCGGATTTGCCTGCAACATAGACCGCCGCGCAGGCGCGGCAATAGAGCCGCCTTGACGGGCGCGCCGCGCCTGCACATCTGCCACCCATGAACCGACGCCGTGCGCTCTCGCTTTCATTGATCGGCCTGCCGCTCGCAGCAGCTGGCGCCGTGGGCTATCGCTCGCAGCGCAATCCCTATTACGAAGGGCCGGAGAACGGCCATTTCGACGGCTTGCGCTTTCATCTGGGTCCGAACACGCGCGACAAGAGCCGGCTGGACCTGCTCGCCTGGCGGTTCGAGGGCGGGCGTGCTGAATGGCCGGCGAGTTTTCCTTCGTTGCACCGCGACGTTCCGCCGGCGCGCGTGGACGGTTCGGCGCTGCGCGTCTCCTATGTCGGACACGCGAGCGTCCTCATCCAGACGCACGGCGTCAATCTGCTGATCGATCCGGTGTGGTCGGAGCGCGCCAGTCCGGTGACCTTCGCGGGACCCAAGCGAGTCAACGAGCCCGGCGTTCTGTTCGAGGATCTGCCGCCGCTCGACGCCGTGCTGGTGTCGCACAACCATTACGATCATCTCGACGTCGCGACGCTGTCGTCACTGGCGCGCGGCAAGGCGAAACGCTTCCTCACGCCGCTGGGCAACGACGCGATCATGCGCGAACACGATCGCGCCATCGCCGCGCAGGCTTTCGACTGGGGCGCGCGCGTGGAAGTGGGGCGCGGCGTCTTCGTGCATTTCGAGCCCTGCTATCACTGGTCGGCCCGCGGATTGCTCGACCGCCGCATGGCGCTGTGGAGCGCCTTCGTGATCGAGACGCCGTCCGGCAACATCTATCAGGTCGCCGACACGGGCTTCGGCGATGGCGCCTACTTCGGGCAGATGCGCGAGAAGCACGGCGGCTTCAAGCTGGCGATCCTGCCCATCGGCGCCTATGCGCCGCGCTGGTTCATGCGCGACCAGCATGTCGATCCCGACGAGGCGCTGCAGATCATGCAGATCGTCGGCGCGCAGCGCGCGATGGCGCACCATTGGGGCACGTTCCAGCTCACCGACGAGCCGATCGAGGAGCCGCCGGAGCGCCTTCGCGCCGCGCTCGCGCGCGAAAACATCGCGCAGGACCTGTTCGCCGCGATCAGGCCCGGCCAGACGATCGAGCTGCAGGGTTCTACTTCTTGACGAAGACGTACACGTCGACCGCGACATCCATGTCGCCGGCGCTCGTGCCTTCCGCGATCCATTCTTCGGCGAAGAAATCCTCGGCGAGCAGATTGCGATCGTCGAGCCAGGCGGTGATCGCCTCGTAGGTGGCGTCGATCTCGTCATAGGCGCCGCGATGCTCGAACTTCACCGCGCGCCCCGAGGGCGTCTTGCTGATGGCGAAGTCCGCGCCAAGGCTCGGGTTCGCGGGCTCCTCGGCCATCGGGATCATGGCGCGAAACCGGAAACCGGCGTCGTCGGTGAACAGGAAGACCGCCACAGGCCGGCCGGCCGGCTTCAGCCCGGCGCGTTCGGCCTCGGCCTTCACGCGCTTGAAGGCGTCGAGGATCGACGTGTAGCTGTCGTCCCAGCTCGATTGTCCCTCGAGCGACAGGGCGGGGCGCGGCGCGACCTCGACCAGATTGCCGGCGGAAGCTTCGGCGGCCGAGGGCGGCGGCGCCTGCGCCAACGCCCCGGCGCCCGTGAGCGCGAACGGCGCAAGAAGGGCGAGCGCCACCGCGCACGCGCGGGCCAGCCTGGCCATCGACGCGAACGGGACGCAAACCGGTGAGAGACCCATGCTCGTCATGTCCATCTCCTGCCGCACGAGGGCGAATCGCCGCGTGCAACCAATCAAGTTCCATTCCACCAAACGGCGCCGCCGTGAAGGCCACGCCTGCGTTCACGCAAAGATGAACGGGGCGGGCGCGCCAACCCGCCTTTGGCGGGCGGCCGCCTTTCCGACTATATAGGGCGTCACGACCGGGTCACATGAAGGTTTCTCCAGGAAGATTTCCCATGAGCGCGCTGGCCGGACGGCCCTTCCTCAAGATGAACGGGATCGGCAACGAAATCATCGTGCTCGACCTGCGCGGCGGCGGCCCGGCCGTTTCCGCGGCGGAGGCGCGCGCCATCGCGCGGGGCGAGGGCCTCGCCTATGACCAGCTGATGGCCCTCTCGGACCCGCGCACGCCCGGCGCCGAAGCCTACATGACCATCTTCAACAACGACGGCTCGGAATCGGGCGCCTGCGGCAACGGCACGCGCTGCGTCGCCTGGGCGCTGACGCGCGCCGACGGGCGCGAGCGCGTCGTGCTGGAGACACAGGCCGGCCTCCTCGAATGCCGCCGCACGGGGCCCGAGCGCTTCACCGTCGACATGGGCGCGCCGCGGCTCGACTGGCGCGACATTCCGCTTGCGCACGCGGTGGATGACACGGCGGCAGTCGTCCTGCCGGACGCGGGCGCGCTGGGGCCGTTCTGCGCCGTCAACATGGGCAATCCCCACGCCGTGTTCTTCGTCGAGGACGCCATGGCGGTCGATCTCGCGCGCGTCGGCCCGGCGCTGGAGCGCGCGCCGATTTTTCCCGAACGCGCCAACATTTCCGTCGCGCAGGTGATCGAGCGTCCGGGCCTCAGCGCGCGCATCCTGCTGCGGGTGTGGGAGCGCGGCGCGGGGATCACGCAGGCCTGCGGCTCCGCGGCGTGCGCGACGCTTGTCGCCGCCGTGCGCACGGGCCGCACCGGCCGCGCCGCCGCCGTCGACCTGCCCGGCGGATCGCTGTTCATCGAATGGCGCGAAAGCGATTCCCACGTCCTCATGACCGGCGACGTGGAGCTTGAATTCGAAGGCTGCTTCGACGCTTCGCTGTTTTCGGAGATGACGTGACCGCGCCGGACACGCCCGCGCGCAGCGTGGATGTCGTCACCTTCGGATGCCGGCTCAACGTGGTGGAGTCGGAGGCGGTGCGCCGCGCCGCGCGGCAGGCGGACGTCGCGGACACCATTGTCTTCAACACCTGCGCGGTGACGCAGGAGGCCGTTCGCCAGGCGCGCCAGGCGATCCGCCGCGCGCGCCGCGAACGCCCGGGCGCGCGCATCGTCGTCACCGGATGCGCGGCGCAGATCGATCCGCAATCCTTCGCCGCGATGAGCGAAGTCGACGCCGTGATGGGCAATGCCGACAAGGGCAAGCCCGCCGCGTGGGACGTTTTCGCGAGGGAGGGACGCGCCAGCGTCAACGACATTTTCGCGCTGACGGAGACGGCGCATCATTTCGTCGCGAGCGGTCTCGACGGCGCGATCGATTCCATCGAGGGGCATACGCGGGCCTTCGTCGAGGTGCAGAACGGCTGCGATCATCGCTGCACGTTCTGCATCATCCCGTTTGGCCGCGGCCCCTCGCGCTCGGCGCCCGCGGGAGACGTGGTGGCGCAGATCCGGACGCTCGTCGCCAACGGCTACCGCGAAGCGGTGCTCACGGGGGTCGATCTCACCTCGTGGGGTCACGACCTGCCCGGCAAGCCGGCGCTGGGGCGCCTGGTGAAGCAGATCCTGAAGCTCGTTCCCGACCTCGCACGTCTGCGGCTGTCCTCCATCGACTGCATCGAGGCCGACGCGGACCTCATGGAGGCCTTCGCCAGCGAGGCGCGGCTGATGCCGCATCTGCATCTGTCGCTGCAGGCCGGCGACGACATGATCCTCAAGCGCATGAAGCGCCGGCATTCGCGACAGGACGCGATCGACATTTGCGCGCGCCTGCGCGCCGCGCGGCCCGACATCGTCTTCGGCGCCGATCTCATCGCCGGGTTTCCGACCGAGACCGAGGACATGTTCGCCCGCACGCTCGACCTGGCCGAGGCCTGCGGGCTGACGCACCTGCATGTCTTCCCGTTCTCGCCCCGTGACGGAACGCCCGCCGCGCGGATGCCCCAGCTTGCCCGCCCGCTGGTGAAGGAGCGCGCCCAGCGGCTGCGCGAGAAAGGCGCGGAGCGCCTGCGGGCGCATCTGGACGCGCAGGTCGGCCGCACGCTGACGCTGCTGGCCGAACGCGGGGGAATCGCCCGGGCGGAGGATTTCACGCCGGTGAAAGTGGGCGACCGCCAGCCGGGCAGCCTCCTGCGCCTTCCCATCGGCGGCCACGACGGGGAGCGCCTGCTCCCCGCTTGAGCCCGCCAATGCGCGGCCCGGATGTGCTAGGGCTTCGCCACTATGTTACTCCCTTATATCGACGTATATAGATACCCGGGGTGGAAGGGCCCCGGATTTCTGGAGGGATGAATTATGGGTTTGAAGAGTTTGATCGCGGCTGGCGCGTTGGCGCTCGCCGCCAGCGGCGCAAATGCGCAGGAATATCCCAACAAGGCTGTCACGGTGATCGTGCCGTTCGCGGCGGGCGGACCGACGGACGTGGCGGCGCGCATTTATGGCGAATTCTTTTCCCGCACGCTCGGCCAGCAGTTCGTGATCGAGAACGCGGCGGGCGCAGGCGGCACGACGGGCGCGCTGCGCGCCTCGCGCGCGACGCCCGACGGCTACACGCTGTTCGTCCACAACGTCGCGCCGCACGTGTCCGGCCCGGTGCTGTACCCGAGCGCCACCTATGACCCGATCAAGAACTTCATTCCGATCGGCACGCTCGCCTTCGCCGCCCACTACGTGGTCGTGCGCAAGGATTTCCCGGCCAAGGACCTGAAGTCGCTCATCGACTTCGCCAAGGCCAATCCGGGCAAGATCAACTTCGGCTCGGCGGGCGCGGGCTCGGCGACGCACCTGGCCTGCGTGCTCTTCGGGCAGCAGACCGGCACGCAGATCACCCACGTGCCCTATCGCGGCACGGGTCCGGCGCTCAACGATCTCGTGGCGGGCACGCTCGACTTGATGTGCGACCAGGGCCTCAACATGATGGGGCAGGCGACGGCGGGCGGCGTGAACGTGCTGGCCATCGCGCAGAAGACGCGCTTCCCCGGATTGCCGAACGTTCCAACGACGGCCGAAGCGGGCCTGCCGGGCTTCGAGGTTCAGGCCGCGACCGCGATGTACGCCATCGCCGGCACGCCGGAACCCGTGGTCAAGCGCCTCGTCGACACGATGGCGGCCGCCTACAAGGACGAGAGCGTGCGCAAGCGCATCGAGGCGCTCGCCTCCGAGCTTCCCGGTCCCGGCCAGGATACGCCGGCGGGTCTGGCGGCGCTCACCAAGGCGGAATTCGACCGTTGGGAAGCCGCCATCCGGCAGGGCAAGATCACGGTTCAGTAAGCGCTGCGGCGGCGGGGGCGTCCTCGCCGCTCCAGCCGCAGGCGCGCAGCCGCGCCAGCATGTGTTGGGAGCCGGGGCGGTCACGCGCACCGGCTCCCTGTTTTTCTGGATCGGCACGATCACCTCGCGGGCGTGCAGGTGCAGCGGCGTTTCCCCGCCCGGCGCGGCGGTCCCGTAAACGGCGTCGCCGACGATCGGCCAGCCCATGGATGCGCAATGGACGCGCAATTGATGGGTGCGGCCCGTCAGCGGCTCCAGCGCCAGCCAAGCGGCGCGCTTGTCCTCGAACGTCCCACGGCCCAGCACCCGCCAGCGCGTCTGCGAGGGCTGGCCGAGCGGATCGACCTTCATCCACCAGCCGCGCGTCGGCGTCGAGCCGCCCCAGCGGCAGGTCGATCAGGCCCTCGTCCTCGGCCGGGCCGTCCTCGACGATGGCCCAATAGGTCTTGGCGACCTTTCCCTGCTTGAAGCATTGTCCGAGGCGCTCGAGGGCCTTGCGGTGGCGGCCGAGCACGAGGCAGCCGGAGGTGTCGCGGTCGAGCCGGTGGGCGAGCGAGGGATTGCGCGGCAGGCCGAAGCGCAGGGCGCCGAAGTAATCCTCGAGGTTCTCGCCGGACTTGTCCTTGAGGTTGCGCGGCCCGCGTGCACGGGGATGCCGGCGGGCTTGTCGATGACGAGCATGAGCCCGTCACGGTAGAGAAGGCGGGCGAGTAGCTCTTCCGGCGTCATGGAGAACAGGCTATCGATGCGCGCGCGTTCAGCGTCAAGCAGGGTTCGGCGGTCACATGGCGGATAACGAGGGCAAGGGCGGCTTCTTCGGGCGATTGTTCGGCCGCAAGGGCGAACCCGCCGCGCCGGCGCCTGCCGAGACGCCTGCCGAGACGCCGCGCCGCAAGCGCCTGCCGAGCCGCCTCAGGCCGCGCAGGAGCCGGCCGCTCCGCCGGAGATCGCGCCCGCGCCCGCCGCGCAAGCCGTCGCCGAGGCGGAACCTGAGCCGAAACTCTCCTGGTGGTCGCGGCTGCGGCAGGGCCTGTCGCGCTCCTCGTCGTCGATCGGGACCGGCATCACCGACATCTTCACCAAGCGCAAGCTCGACGCCGACACGCTCGAGGATCTCGAGGAAGTGCTGATCCGCGCCGACCTCGGCGTCGGTCACCGCCGCGCGGATCGCCGAGGCCGTCGGCAAGGGCCGCTACGACAAGACCATCGATCCCGCCGAGGTGAAGGCGATCCTCGCCAGCGAAGTCGAGAAGGTGCTGGCGCCCGTGGCGCGCCCGCTCGCCGTCGACGCGGCGAAGAAGCCCTATCGTCATCCTCGTCGTCGGCGTGAACGGATCGGGCAAGACGACGACCATCGGCAAGCTCGCGGCGAAACTTTCGCGCCGAGGGCAAGAGCGTGATGCTCGCGGCGGGCGACACGTTCCGCGCAGCGGCCATCGAGCAATTGCAGATCTGGGGCTCGCGCATCGGCGCGCACGGTCATCTCGCGCCAGCAGGGCGCGGACGCTGCGGGCCTCGCCTTCGACGCCATCAACGACGCGCGCCGCGAAGGCGCCGACGTGCTCATCATGGACACGGCGGGGCGCCTGCAGAACCGCACGGAACTCATGGACGAACTGGAAAAGGTCGTGCGCGTGATGCGCAAGGTCGATCCCGAGGCGCCCCATGCGAGCCTGCTGGTGCTCGACGCGACGGTCGGACAGAACGCGATGTCGCAGGTCGACATCTTCGGCCGCGTCGCGGGCGTCACCGGCCTCGTGATGACGAAGCTCGACGGCACGGCGCGCGGCGGCATCCTTGTCGCCATCGCCGAGAAGTACAAGCTGCCGGTGCATTTCATCGGCGTCGGCGAAGGCGTTGACGATCTGGAGCCGTTCGAGGCGCGCGATTTCGCCCGCGCCATCGCCGGCCTCGAAAACTAGAAGGCGCAGCACATGAGCGCACCCGAGCAGAACAACGAGGCGCCCGCGCGCCCGCAGCAGAACCCGACCCTGAAGCTCATTCTCGAAATGGGCCCGCTGGTCGCGTTCTTCGTCACCAACTGGAAGTTCGGCATCTTTCCCGCGACCGGCGTGCTGATGGCGTGCGTCGTCGCCGCGCTGATCGTCTCATGGGTGATGACGAAGCACCTGCCGATCATGCCGGTGGTCACGTGCGTCGCCGTCGTGTTCTTCGGCGCGCTGACGTTTTTCTTTCACGACGAGCTGTTCATCAAGCTGAAGCCGACCATCGTGAACTCGCATCTTCGGCGCGGTGCTGCTCGGCGCGCTGGCGTTCGGCAAGCCGCTGCTGCCCATCGTGCTCGACAGCGTGATGCGGCTGACGGAAGAGGGCTGGCGCAAGCTGACGCTGCGCTGGGGCGTGTTCTTCTTCGTGCTGGCGGCCATCAACGAAATCGTCTGGCGCACGCAGACGACGGACTTCTGGGTGAGCTTCAAGGCGTTCGGCATCATGCCGATCACCATCGCCTTCGCGCTGGCGCAGGTGCCGCTCATCATGAAGCACGAGTTGAAGGACGAGGCGAAGCAGCCGGACCATTGGTGAGGGCTGAACCGCTTCGACCATGCTGCGAAGGGCCACCCTCCTCGCAAGCGGCGAGGTGACGGCGCGCGTCGGAGGTGCGTATCCCTCACAACTCCATCGCTTCTTCCGCGAAAATCTCCTCCAGCTTCATCAGCCTTGGCGTGAGGCCCTGCTCCACCGAGTGCTGCGCCGCCGTCTCGAGCGTCTTGCGGTTGGCGATGATCCCGTGCTTCACGATTCCCTTCTTCAGCGTCTCGCGCGTCTCCGCCGGCAATATGCCCGTGTCGATGTAATACTCGACATGCTCCATGCGCTCGGCGTCGGCGATTGCATTGGCGCGGTCGAACGCCTTGACGAGATTGATCACCACCCAGGGATCCTGCTCGACGATCTCGCGGCGGATCACCATGCCGTGGTTGATCGGCCAGATGCCGGTCTTGTTCATGTAGCGAATGCCCTCCGCGCGCACGTCGGGAAACAGCGTGCGGATGTCGGGATGGGCCACAAGGTTCACGTTGGAGCGGTTCACGATCGAGGCGTGTCCGCGATAATGGATGCAGGCATGCAATTCGCCCGACAGCATCATCGAGGCGACGCTTTTCTCGGACGGAATCTGATGCACCGTGACGCCGGCGGGCGGCTTGAAGCCCGTGGCGCCGCCGTGGCTCAGTTCTGGCGTGCGCTCCATGAAGAATTCCATGTCCTGCGACCGCACGCCCCATTCGTGCTCCAGCGCGCCGCGCGTCCACAGCGCGCCGGTCTGCTGGTATTCGGTCACGCCGACGCGCTTGCCCTTCAGGTCTTCGGGCTTCTCGATGCCTGAATCGCGGCGCACCAGAATGTGCGCGTGGAAGAAGCGGCGCGTCGTGAAGATCGGCAGCGCGAGAAAGCGGTCGTCTCCCTTCGACATGGCGATGATGAGCGATGAGAACGACATCTCGGCCACGTCGAAGTCGGCGTAGCGCAATTGGCGCCAGAAGAGTTCGGAGGGGCCGACGACGCTCGGGTTGAGGTCTATGCCCTCGGCGGTCACGCGGCCGTCGAGGACCGGGCGCGTGCGCGGGTTTTCGGCAAAGGCGATGCTCAGCGGCAGTTTCATCTCGTCCTCCCGGGCGCGCGCTTGGGCGCGCTTCTCCTGTCCTTATGCTCGGTATAAGGTTCGGCCGGAAACTTCAATCGGGCGCGCAGAGCCCGAAGGGGCGAGGAAACATGAAAGTCGGTCTGTTCGATCATGTGGAGCTGTCGGACCGGGCGTATGCGACCACGCTCGACGAGCGTCTCACCTTCGCCCAGGCTGCGGACGAGGCGGGCATATGGTGCCTGCACGTGGCCGAGCATCACGCCTCGCCCCTCAACATGGTCCCCGTGCCGGGCGTGTATCTGGGCGCGCTCGCGCGGCTGACGAAGCGGCTGCGCATGGGGCCGCTGGTGTATCTCCTGCCGCTCTATTCGCCGCTGCGGCTCGCCGAAGAAATCTGCATGCTCGACCATCTCAGCAAGGGCCGGCTCGAAGTGGGGGTCGGTCGCGGCGTGTCGCCGTTCGAGCTCGGCTACCACAAGATCAGGCACGAGGACTCGCGCGACATTTTCAAGGACGCGTACGCGTGCCTGCGCGCCGCGCTCACGAGCGATCCGTTCACGTTCGAGAGCGAGCTTTATTCGTACAAGGACGTGCCGATGGCGCTGCGTCCGCTGCAGCAGCCCACGCCCGCGTTCTGGTACGCCTCCTCGAACGAGACCGGCTCGCAATGGGCCGGCGAGGAAGGCCTGCACTTCGTCACCAACGGCCCGACCGCGCGCGCGAAGGCGAACATCGATGTTTATGTGAACGCGCTGGGCAGGCGCGGCGCGCCGGCGCATCCGCGCGCCGAGTTCCGCGGCGGCGCCGCCATCGGCGTCGGGCGGCAGATCGTCGTGGCCGAGACGGACGCGCAGGCGCGCGCCATCGCAGAGCCCGCCGCGGCGCATCATCACGCCAACCTCACGTTCCTGCAGCGCCGCCATGCGCAAAGCGATCTCGCCAAGCGCCTCAACATTCCCGCCGCCGCCAGCTTCGAGGACGCGGTGCGCGAGGGCACGCTGATCTGCGGCAGCCCGAAGACGGTGCTGGCGCAGATCGAGAGCCAGGTCGGCGCGCTGGGGATCAATTACCTGATCGCGTATCTCTTCTTCGGCACGATGAGCCTTGCGGACGCGCTGCGTTCGCTGGAGCTGTTCCGCAGCGAGATCATGCCGAAGCTGGAGGGGATGTAGTTCACTGCGCGGCTCGTGACACAAGGCCCACATTCCCGGGGCGCGCGCAGCGCGAACCCGGGATCCAGCGCGCAGGCTGCGGCGGCGCCACTGGACCCCGGATCGCTTCGCGTCCGGGGATGTGGACGCGTGGTGAGAAGACGCTTCAGGTAAACGGCGCCCTCGTCACATCACGCCCCCACTCACTTCGTGTGCTGGCCTTCTTCCTGATAGGTGAACTTCTCTTCGGTCTCGTAGGCGCGCACCTCCGGCGCCTTGCCGGGCAGGCCCAGCTCCTCCCAGCGCGCGGCGACCTTGTCGTAGGTTGACTTGCGCAGGGTGGTGCGCGCGGAGAACACCGGCAGGTAGCGGTGATCCTTGCACGCGTTGATGAGCACCTTCGAGCCGTAGGGCCGCTTCTCGGGCGGGTTCTGGCAGGGGTCGAGCGGCGTGCTCCACGTGTTGCGCAGGATGTCCATGTCGTCGATGGGATTGCAGCGGCTGCCCATCGCCCACAGCACCTGATCCATGTCGGTGGGATCGACGTCCTCGTCCACGGCGATGATGAACTTCGTGTAGTACGCGCCGCCGGGCACCTGCGCGGCGAGCGCCAGCACCTGCGCGGCGTGGCCGGCGTAGCGCTGCTGCAGCGAGATGATCGTCATGCCGAAGCCGCCCGCCGCCGCGGGATGCGAGTAGACGCCCTGGATGCCGAGCACGCCGAGCTTGTCGAAGTCGTCCCAGATCTTCGCGCCGCGCAGGATGGCGAAGAAGCCGCTCTGCTCGCAGGACGGATAATCGGCCATCAGCGCGTTGGTCAGCACCGGGTTGGTGCGATAGTGGATCGCGGTGATCTCGACCAGCGGGCAGGCCGCTTCCGGCTTGCCGTAATAGCCGGTGAACTCGCCGAACGGACCTTCGGCGCGCAGCGCGTTGGGACGGATGACGCCTTCGACGACGATCTCGGCGTTGGCCGGAATCATCAGGTTCGTCGTCTTGCCCTTCACCACGGGAATCGGCTGGCCCTTGATGCCGCCGGCGTATTCATATTCCGACACGGTCTTGGGGAAGCTCTGCGAGCCGACGAGCATGAACAGCGGGTCGATGCCCCACGCGGCGGCGACTTCGAGCGACTCGCCGCGGTCCCACGCCTTCTGGATGTGCAGGCGCGCGTCCTTGCCGGGCGAGAGATAAAGGCCGCCGTGTGGTTCTTGTCCTGCTGCATCATGCGATACGTGCCGACGTTGAGAGTAGCCGCGTCTCGGGATCCTTCGTGATCACCGCGTCGGCGGTGCCCGCATAGCGGCCGCCATCGCGCGGCCAGTGCTTGGGGATCGGCAGCAGGTCGAGGTCGATGTCGTCGCCGAAGAGCGAGTTCTCGTAGACGGGCGCTTCGCTCGCCGACACCTCGCGCGGCGGCGTGCGCTGCTTCAGCTTGTCCTTCGTACGGCGGATCAGCTCCACCGTCGGCGTGTCGGGATCGTTCCTCCAGCGACACCGCGATGCGCCGCACGCTGGGGCCGAAGGGCGACCACAGATGGCGCGCGCCGATCTTGTTGTTCTCGAAGCCGACGGTCTTGTTGAACAGGACGGCGGGCGAGGGCTTCTGCTTGGCGAGCAGGTAGGAGATGGCGCTCATCTCCTCGTCGCGCTCGACCGGCTGCATCGATGCGCGACGAGTTCGCCGATCTCCTCCACGCGGGCGAGCCATTCGCGCAGATCCTGGATCGGCTTCTTCACCGAATTGGGGGCTCTGTCGTCCATCTTGATCCTCCCGTTGCGGGCTGTTCGCCCGGTCATGGTGGCTCTATGCCATGAGGCGCGCCCGTGCGCAAAAGAAAGGGGCCGGCGCGGGATGATCTCCCGCCCGGCCCCTGATTTCGTTCAGGCGCCTTAGTTGAAGTATTTTCGTGCGCGCTCCTTGAGGTGGTCAGGCGTGGCGAAGAGGTCGTCGATGACCTTCTTCAGCTCCTGATGCGACACCGGCTGAACCTCGATGCGAAGGGCGTCGGCATCCTTCTGGAATTCCGGGTCCTTCAGCATGGCAAGGAAGGCCGCGCGCAGCGCCGCGACGCGGTCGGCAGGGACGCCCGGCGCCACGGTGAAGGGTCGCCCGAGCTTGTTGCCCGCCGTCACCACCCGCGCGACCGCGCGATTCTCCGGGTCCTTGATCAGGTCCTCGAAGTGGGGCACGCCGGGCAGGTCGTCCTGCGGGGGACCGGAGTAGACGAGCACATGGATGAAGCCGTCCTTAATCCAGTCGGGCTTGGTCGACTTGACGCTCGTCCATGAATTGTTGCGCGCGTCCACTTCGCCACGCTCGAAGGCGAGGTTGAGCTGGCCGGAGCCCGGATAACCGGTCACCATCTTGAACTTCGTGCCCAGCATGTCGTTCATCATGAGCGGGTACATATACGTGATGCCGGAAGCGCCATTGGAGCCCGCGATCACCTCGCGCTTCGTCGCGTCCTCGACGCTTTTCACGCCGCTCATCTTGTTAGTGATCATCGCTTCGACGGTCGGCGCGATGGAGCCGATCCACTGGAATTCGCGCGCGTCGAACTGCACGCCCTCGCGGCCCACCGCCTGGTAGGTCGGCAGGCCGTTCTGGATCAGCGCCACGACCGATCCGTCGCGCGGCGCGACGCGATACATGTAATTGGTCATCACGAGGCCCGTGGCGCCCGTCATGTTCTGCGGCACGGCGTTGGGCCGTCCGGGAATGTGCTTGATGATGTGGCGCGCGACCAGCCGGAGATCGGTGTCGTAGCCGCCGCCCTGGCTCACCCCCACGAGAAAGCTGACGTTGCGGCCGCGATAGAAGTTCTCGACATCGTCGGCGAAGGCGGGCGCGGCCGCCAAACAGGCGCCCAACGTCAGCGCGGCGCGCAATCGCACTCCTGGCATGTTTCCCTCCGGTCGTTTTTTCCCTGGTGGCATACTGGGGCGCCGCCGGGGGGCGTGCAAGCGGCGCAAGACGCGCGCACGATGCTTCGCTATAAGGGCCCGTCGAATTGCGAAGGGATCACATGCCCGAAGACGAAGGCAAGGCTCCGTCCAGCGCCGCAGCGCCCGCCTCCCCACGCGAGGTGGAGGTGAAACTCGAAGCTGCGCCCGCCGTTCTGCGCGAGGCGTTTACGCTTGCGCCGTTTGCGGGGCTCGCCCCTTCGCGCGCAAGAACATTCGAGACTACCTATTATGACACCGCGGACAATGCGCTCTCGCGCGCCGGACTGGCCTTGCGCGTGCGCCGGGCCGGGCGTCACCGCATCATGACGCTGAAGTGGACGCCGCGCGGCGAGGACGGCGTGTTCACACGCGGCGAGCAGGAAGCGGCCATCAACGGCGACGTCCCCGACCCGCAGCTGCTCGGGCCCGAAGCCGCGGCGATGGTCGAGGAGGCGAGCGGCGGCGCGCCGCTCGAGGCGCGTTCGAAGACGATCTTCCGGCGCCGGGTCGCAATGGTCTCGTTCAACGGCGCCCGGATCGAAGCCGCGCAGGACGAGGGCCGCATCCTGGCGGGAGACCGGAAGGCGCGCATCGCCGAACTGGAGCTGGAGCTGAAGGGCGGGGACGCCGCCGCGCTGTTCGAGTTCGCCGCCGCGCTGACAGCCTTCGGCTTTCGCGTCGCGCCGGCGCCCAAGGGCCTGCGAGGCCACTGGCTCGCCACCGGCGAAACGCCCGGCGAGACGCGCGCCATCGCGCCCGCGATGTCGCCGGATGCGGCGCTCGACGACGTGATTGCGGCGATCCTCGCCGCCAACCTGAAACAATTCGTCGCCAACTGGCCGGCGCTTTCGCCGGACTGTCCCGAGGCCGTGCACCAGATGCGCGTGGCGCTGCGGCGGCTTCGCTCGGCGCTCGGGTTGTTCAACCGCGCCATTCCATGCGACGCGTTCACGCGCTTTCGCGACGAGGCCAAGCGCATCGCCAGCGCCATGGGCCCGGCGCGCGACCAGGACGTGCTCTTCGATCTTGTCGAGCATGGCCCGGCGCAGGCGCTGGGGCGCGATTCAAGCTTCGAGGCGCTGCTGAAGGCCTCGGGACGCAAGCGCGCAGCCGCCTACAAGAGCGTGCGTGCGCTGATCGCGGCGCCGGAAACGTCGCGCTTCGTGCTGGAGCTTCAGGCGATGATCGCGCGGCGCGAATGGCGCGCTGCGCCCGTGGAGGAAAGTGCCGCAGGCGATAGGGCGCCCGCAAACGTCGGCGCGCCCGCCTTCGCCGCGCAAGCGCTCGACAGGCTGGACAAGCGGGCGCGCAAACGCGGCAGGAATCTCGTCGAGCTTGCGCCGGAGGAGCGGCATGAGGCGCGCATCGCGCTCAAGAACCTGCGCTACGCGGCGGACTTCTTCGCGCCGCTGTTCGAGCGCGGGCGCGGCGCCCGCAAGTTCATGCGCGCCATCGGCGAGCTCCAGGATGCGCTCGGCGCCTACAACGACGCGATCGTCGCGCGATCGATCGTCGCCGACCTCGAACAATCCGCGGGCCTCGCCGCCGGGCGGGCGGGCGGCGCGGTCGCCGGATGGGCGGCGCGGGGCGCTGCCGACGCCGACGCTCACCTTGGCGCGGCGTGGAAGAAATTTCGAAAAACGCCGAGGTTCTGGCGGTGACGCGCGAGATCGAAACCGACGTTCTGGTCGTTGGCGCCGGACCGTGCGGCCTGATGCTCGCGAACGAGCTTGGCGCACGCGGCGTGCGCACGCTCGTGATCGATGCCAAATCGGGCACCGCCTACAATCCGCAGGCGAACGCGACGCAGGCGCGAACGATGGAGCATTACCGCCGCCTCGGCTTTGCCGACGAGATCCGCGCGCTGGGCCTGCCGGTCGATTACCCGACGGACATCGCCTACTTCACGCGCTTTGCAACGCACGAACTCGCGCGCTTCAGCCTGCCCGCTTCTCGTGACGCGCGGCAGATCATTCGCGGCATGTCGGGCTCGTGGAGCGCGGCGGAATTGCCTCATCGCGTGTCGCAGAAATACGTCGAGCCGGTGCTGCTGAAACACGCGCAAAAGCACGCCTGCGTGGATATCCGTTTTCGCACGCGGATGACGGCTTTCGCCGACCACACAACGCACGTGAGCGCGCAGGCCGAAGGCGAGGCCGGCGCGTTCTCCATCCGCGCGCGCTATCTCGTCGGCGCGGACGGCGCGCGGTCCATGGCGCGTCACAAGCTCGGGTTCGGCTGGGTGGGCGAGGCCGCGATCCAGCGCGATTTCATGGGCGGGCGGATGTTCGCGATCTACATGCGCGCGCCCGACTTCTACAAGGTGTCGCCTCATGGGGCCGCGTGGATGTATGTCGCGTTCAACCCCGAACGGCGCGCCTACATGGCGGCCGTGGACGGACGCGGCGAATTCGCGTTCCACACGCAATTGCGCGCCGACGAGCGCGAAGATGCGATCACGAAGGCGCAGGCGCAGGACATTTTCCGCACGGCGGTGGGCCGCGACGTCGATGGCGAAGCGCTGGAGATGAACGGCTGGACGGCGGGCCACGCGCTCGTCGCCGACAGGATGCAGGCGGGCCGCGTGTTCCTTGGCGGCGACGCGGCGCATCTGTTCACGCCCGCTGGCGGCATGGGCTACAACACGGCTATCGAGGACGCGGTCAATCTGGGCTGGAAGCTCGCGATGGCCGTGCGCGGAAGCGCCGGTCCGCAGCTTCTGGAAAGCTACAATGCGGAGCGCTGGGCGGTTGCTCGCCGCAACACCGGCTACGCCCGCGCGCTGGCGGATTCGCTTGGCAATTACCGGCCGCTCGCGCATATCGAGGACGAGACGCCGGAAGGCGCCGCCGCGCGCGCCGAGGCGGGCGCGCACTACAATGCGCACGCGCGGGCCGAGTTCAACATTCCCGGCTTCACGCTGGGCGCCCGCTACGACGGCTCGCCCGTGATCGTCAGCGATGGAACCGCGCCGCCGCCCGACGGGCCGAATGTCTATCACCCGAGCGCATGCCCCGGCGGCCGTGCGCCGCACCTGTGGCTGGACGACGGCGCCTCGCTTTACGACCGCTTCAACTTCGAATGGACGCTGCTGCGGCTTGGCCCGCGCGCGCCGGATGGGTCGGCCTTCGAAAAGCACGCAGGCGAAATGGGCCTTGATCTGCGCGTGGTCGAAGTCGGGTCGGACGAAGCGCGCGAGCTCTACGAGGCGGACCTCGCCCTGATCCGGCCCGACCAGATCGTCGCGTGGCGCGGCGGGGCGGGGGCGGACGCGCGGGCAATCCTCGCGCGGGCGGCGGGGTTTGGCGGCTAGGCCTTCTCCGTCTGCTTTTTCTTCTGCTCGTAATAGGAGCGCAGGACGGCGTTGATGCGCGTCTGGTACCCGGGGCCCTGAGCCTTGAACCAGTCGAGCACGTCGGCGTCGAGGCGGACTGTGGTCTGCTGCTTGGGCTTTTGAAACGGAAGCTCCGTCGTCACCCAATCCATGTTGACATCTTCCATCATGTCGTCGGGATCGCTGCCGTCGGGCATCGGGTGATTGCGCGCCTTCTCCCAATCTGTCTGACTAAGACCGGCGGCGCGGCGCGCCTGCAGCTGCTCAGTCGTGTAGCGCACGATACGCCCTTTCTTCTGAGACATGGGCTCTCCTCATCGTGATGACACGAATTGTTTGCTCACGCCGGGTCCAGATGAGCGTGTGACAGGCGCCGCCGATCACCGCGATTGTGCGCCATCTGTCCTCACCGTCGCGAGGCGAATGCTCGCTTGTCACTGGCCTGCCGTCGAAAAACAGATCAGCATCTTCGAAATCCAGCCCGCGCAACTCCAGCGTGCGGCGACGCTTCTCCTCGTCCCACTCGAATTCCAAGGGACCCTCGCAATATGTAGCTACAAAATGTCGTTATCAAGTCTGTCTTGCATATAATGTTAAGACCAAGTCTCTTGCCTGACCAGACGCCGGCAAATCCGCCCTTTCATTGACTTCCCGGCACTCTCCCCGTAAGAAACAGCCTCGAAACTCTCGACAGAGACGTTCTTCAGCCAAGCCTACCGGTCCCTCGAGTCCGGCGGCCAACGCCCGGCAGCGCGATGCGCCCCCGGGCGCTTTCGTGCTTTGCGCGTTGGTTTGGGGACGTTTTCTGGCGGGCCGCCAACCAAGGATGAACGCATGTTCGAGGGCCTTTCCGAAAAGCTCTCCGGCATATTCGACAAGCTGACGCGGCGCGGCGCGCTCTCCGAGGAGGACGTCAACGCCGCCATGCGCGAAGTGCGCCGCGCCCTGCTCGAGGCGGACGTCGCGCTCGACGTGGTGCGCTCGTTCACCGACAAGGTCCGCGCCCGCGCCGTCGGCGCCGAATGTCGTGAAGTCCGTCACGCCCGGCCAGATGGTCGTGAAGATCGTCAACGACGTGCTGGTCGAGACGCTGGGCTCGGACGCCGATCCCATCAATCTCGACGCCGCCGCCGCCGGTCGCCATCATGATGGTCGGCCTGCAGGGCGCGGGCAAGACGACGACCACCGCGAAGATCGCCAAGCGCCTCTCCGAGCGCGATGAAGCGCAAGGTGCTGATGGCCTCGCTCGACGTGAAGCGCCCGGCCGCGCAGGAGCAGCTCGCCGTGCTCGGCCGGCAGATCGGCATCGACACGCTGCCCATCGTCGCCGGGCAGACGCCGGTGCAGATCGCCCAGCGCGCCGAACAGGCCGCGCGCCTGCAGGGCTATGACGTCGTCATGCTCGACACCGCGGGCCGCACGCACATCGACGAGCCGCTGATGGCCGAGATGGCGGAAATCAAGAACGCCGCGCGCCCGCACGAAATCCTGCTCGTCGCCGACAGCCTCACCGGCCAGGACGCGGTCAACCTCGCGAAGAATTTCGACGAGCGCGTCGGCATCACCGGCATCGTGCTGACGCGCATGGACGGCGACGGACGCGGCGGCGCCGCGCTCTCCATGCGCGCCGTCACCGGCAAGCCGATCAAGCTCATCGGCACCGGCGAGAAGGTCGACGACCTCGACGATTTTCATCCCGGCCGCGTCGCCAACCGCATCCTCGGCATGGGCGACATCGTCGCGCTGGTCGAGAAGGCGGCGCAGACCATCGACGCCGAGAAGGCGCAGGCGATCGCCGAGCGCATGCGCAAGGGCAAGTTCGATCTGGACGATCTCTCCGAACAGCTTTCGCAGGTGGAGAAGATCGGCGGCCTCGGCGGCGTGCTCGGCATGCTGCCCGGCGTCGGCAAGATGAAGGACCAGATCGCCAAGGCCGGCATCGACGACAAGATCATCAAGCGCCAGCGCGCGATGATCATGTCGATGACCCCGCAGGAGCGGCGCAACCCGGACATGCTGAAGGCCTCGCGCAAGAAGCGCATCGCGGCCGGCTCGGGCATGCGCGGTGGAGGATCTCAACCGGCTGCTCAAGCAGCACCGGCAGATGGCCGACATGATGAAGTCCATGGGCGGCGCCAGCAAGCGCGGGCCGCTCGGCCGCATGGCGCAGGCGTTCGGCCTTGGCGGCGGCATGCCGAGCCCGGAGCAGATCGCCGAAATGCAGAAGCAGATGGAAGGCGGCGGCGGCATGGGCGCCATGCCGAAGCTGCCTTCGACGCCGCCGCCCGGCCTCACGGGCGGCAATCCCTTCGGCGGATCGGGCCTGCCCGGTCTTGGACCCAAGGGAGGCCTGCCGGGCCTTGGCGGATTCAACCCGTTCGGAAAGAAGAAGTGATCGCCTGAACACCGCGCAATCAGCGCGCCTGAAACCACAGAAAGGAAGCAAGCATGTCCCTCAAGATTCGTCTCTCCCGCGGCGGCGCCAAGAAGCGCCCGTTCTATCGCATCGTCGTCGCCGACTCGCGCATGCCGCGCGATGGCCGCTTCATCGAGAAGATCGGCACGTTCGATCCGCTGAAGCCGAAGGACGACACCGCCCGCCTCGTGCTCGACGGCGAATCCGCCAAGGCCTGGATCGCCAAGGGCGCCCAGCCGACCGACCGCGTCGCCCGCCTGCTCGACACCATGGGCGTTCTGAAGCGCGAAGCGCGCAACAACCCCGAGAAGTCGCAGCCCAAGAAGAAGGCGCAGGAGCGCGCCGCCGCCGCTGCAGCAGCTGCTGCCGCCGCCGCTCCCCCGGCCGCGGAATAATCCGCGCCGATGCCGGACACATCGCCTCGCATTCTCGTGGGCCGCTTCGGCGCGGCCCACGGCGTGCGCGGCGAAATCCGCATCAAGTCGTTCACGGCCGATCCGATGGCGCTCGCGTCCTACGCGGGCCTCACGGATCAGACCGGCGCGCGCAGCTTCCGCATCGAGAGCGCGCGGCCGGTGAAGGATGATCTCATCGTCGCGCGCATCGCGGGGGTGACGGATCGCAACGGCGCCGAGGCGCTCACCAACACCGAGATTTATATCGCGCGCGAGGCGCTGCCCCCGCCCGGCGAGGAAGAATTCTACGTCGCCGATCTCATCGGCATGCGCGCGGAACTCGCCGATGGCGCCGCGTTCGGAACGATCACCAACGTGCTCAATTTCGGCGCGGGCGACATTCTCGACATTGCGCTCGAAGGCGGCGGGACGCGGCTCATACCATTCACGCGCGCGTGCGCGCCGCATGTGGACGTGAGCGGGCGGCGCGTCATCGTCGAGCCGCCGATTGAGGTCGAAGGCGAGGAAGCGCCCGGGGACGCATCGCGCGAGTGATCGCGCCGGAGCGCCGCATCAGGCTGATGGCCGATTATTTCTGTCATCCGCTCTGGCACAACGGCGGCGTCGAGGTGGGCGACATCGACCCGGCGAGCCTTCCCATCAGTGACGCGCTGAAGAATGATCTCGACGCCTGGGCGCGCGCGTTCGACGCCATCCTCGACATGGACGATCCCGCCAACAAGGGCGGCTTTGAAAGCCCGCAGGCGTGCGATGATTTCGCTGCGCGCGGCGCCTCGCTCGCGCAGCGCCTGCGCGATGAACTCGGCGCCGGATGGGAGATCGCGTACTGGCCGCCGGCCGGCGCGCGCCCCTGAGGCGCTACGTCACGAAGACCTTCAGGATGAACAGGCCGGCGATGATCGGCACGGCGATCTTCATGTCGCTCCATCTGCCGGCGAGAATCTTGATCGCCGCATAGACGATGAAGCCGACGCCGATGCCGTGCGCGATGGAGAAGGTGAGCGGCATCGCGATCGCCGTCACCATGGCGGGCACGAATTCGGTCGGGTCTTCCCAATCGATATCCTTCAATACGCGCGCCATGAGGCAGGCGACGTAGAGCAGCGCCGGCGCCGTCGCGAACGCAGGCACGGTTCCCGCGAGCGGCGCGAAGAACGTCGCCAGCAGAAAACACAAGGCGACGACGACAGCGGTGAGGCCCGTGCGTCCGCCCGCCTCTACGCCTGCGACGCTTTCGATGTAACTCGTCGTCGTCGACGTGCCGAGAACCGCTCCGACAGAGGCGGAAGTCGAATCGACCACCAGCGCCCGGCCGATGCGCGGCAGTTTGCCGTCCTTGTCGAGGAACCCGCCCTGGTGTGCGATGCCGATCAGCGTGCCCGTGTTGTCGAACAGGTCGACGAACAGGAAGACGAAGATGATCGTCCACAGGCCGATCTCGAGCGCGCCCTTGATGTCCATGGCCATGAAGGTGGGCGCGATGGACGGCGGCGTGGAAGCAATTCCCTTGAACTCCGCGACGCCAAGGCCAACAGCAATGGCGGTCACCGTAAGGATCGAGATGATGATGGCGCCGGGAATCTTGCGCGCGGAGAGCGCCGTGATCAGCGCGAACCCGATGGCGGCGAGCAGCACCGGCAGCGATTTCAGATCGCCGATGGTGACGAGCGTCGCGGGATGGGCGACGACGATCCTGGCGTTCTGCAAAGCGATGATGGCGAGGAACAGGCCGATGCCGGCGGCGATGCCGAGTTTCATCGACATGGGGATCGCGTTGACGATCCACTCGCGCACCTTGAGCAGCGACAGCGCCAGGAAGATGAGGCCCGAGATGAAGACCGCGCCGAGCGCCGTCTCCCACGAATAGCCCATGCCCTTCACGACCCCGAAGGTGAAGTACGCATTCAGCCCCATGCCCGGCGCGAGCGCGATGGGATAGTTTGCATAGAGGCCCATGAAGGCGCTGCCGAACGCCGCAGCCAGGCACGTCGCCATGAAAACGGCGCCGAAATCCATGCCCGCGAGCTGCAGGATCGCGGGGTTGACGAAGACGATGTAGGCCATCGTCAGGAACGTGGTGAGCCCGGCCACCGCCTCGCGGCGCACGTTCGTCCCGTTCGCCTGGAGCTGGAACAGTTTTTCGAGCATCGCCCGCGCCTTTCCAATGGGGCGCAGGTGCGCCGACTCATGGCTTGCGCGCCTGAGTCGATCAAAACATGAGTGTATTAGCAATAATGGGAAAACGCTCAGCTAACAGGTATTTTACGAAGCCCGTCGCACCAGCGGCCCGAGCGTCGCAACCACTTTCTCGTACACAGGCCGCTTGAACGGGATGACGAGCTCCGGCAGGCGCTCCATCCGCTCCCACTTCCAGTGCGAGAACTCCGGCTTGTGCTTGCCGCCGTCGGCCTCGGCAACGTCGATCTCGCTGTCGTCGCCTTCGAACCGCAGCGCGAACCATTTCTGCGTCTGGCCGCGGTAGCGCCCCTTCCAGGCCGTGGCGGCGAATTCGGGCGGCAGGTCGTAGTTCAGCCAGCCGGGCATTTCGGCGATCAGCGAGGCCGAGGAGACGTTCGTCTCCTCCTTCAGTTCGCGCATCGCGGCGGCATAGAGGTCCTCGCCCTTGTCGACGCCGCCCTGCGGCATCTGCCAGTCGTACTCGGGGGAATCGTGCTCCACCCTGTCGCCTGGATGGCGCTTGCCGATGAAGACGAGCCCGGCGCGATTGACGAGCATGATTCCGACGCACGGCCGGTAGGGTTTGTCTTTCATCGGCGGACGGCTTTCTTCAACGGTCGGCGCGCGCGGTCGCCTGATCGGGAACGCGCGCGAGCGCGCTCAGCGGCGCGAGCACTATACCGCGTCCTTCGAGCCGGCGCGCGAACCGCGCGACCTTCTCGACCACGACGGGCGCGCCGGTGGCGTAGCCGATGGCGTAGCCGCGTTCGCGCGCGAGCTTCTCCAGATGCGCGAGCGCATCGTCTATGGCTTCGACCTTGGCGTCGAGCGTGACGTCGGCGCGCGCGATCGCCGCGCCGTTGGCGGCCGCAAGCGATGCCGACAGGCTGCGGGGCGAGGCGCCATCCTCGAAATAGAACAGGCCGCGGCGCGCCACCTCGCGCATGACCGTCCCGAACGCCCCGGCGTCGGCGGTGAAACGCCCGCCCATGAAGCCGGCGATTCCGGCGTAACCCTGGAAGCGGCTCATGTGCCAGTGAAGCCGCGTGACGACTTCGCCGGCCGGCGCCTCCGTGCGCAGCACGTGCGGTCCGGGCTCCTCCGTCTCGGGGCCAAAGCCCTGCATGGGAGTCTGCAGAAGCGTCTCGTGGCCCTTCTCGCGCGCCTGCGCCGCAAGCTCGACGACGTTGCGGCCGTAGGGCGCAAACCCGAGCGTCACGTCGGTGGGCAGCGTGTCGATGGCGGCCGCGGTCGCGCGCGCGTTCAGGCCCATGCCGCCGATGAGGATGCCGATCTTCGGCGCGCCCGCGCGCAGCCTGGCGGAGGTGACGAGCGGGCGGCCGTAGACGTCCATGGGCTTTGCGCCGTCGGCGCCGATCTTCGGCAGCGGGCCGAAGCGCCCGTCCTCCACCAGCCGCCTGTCCGGCGCGGGCGAAAGGCCGACGACCATCTGCTGGGGAACGGAGATGATGAGCGCGCCGGGCGCGCCGCCGCCGCCCTGGCGAACGACGCGCACGCCGCTCGCCTCCTCGACCTGTTCGCCGCTCGCGCGCGGGGGCGCGGCGGCGATCGAACTCGTCACGTCTTCGGCGGACGCTTCTGGCCGGGCGTCCTGGCGCGCCGCGACAGGGCGCTGCGAGGACGAGAGCGCGGCGAGCGCCGATGCGGCGTCCACGCCGCTGGAATCGGTCAGGCGCGCGAAGGCGAAGATGCCGCCCCCCAGAAACAGCAGTCCTCCAAAGGCGATGCCCGCCCATGGAATTTCGCGGCGGGGGAGAGCGGCCGAGTCCGCGTCCACTCCCAATGGCTTGTTGAGCTCGTCGGGATGCATGAGATGTCCGCCGCGAATCAGTGGGTTGTGCAGCGCCGATTGTCCGCCCGCGCGCCGAATCCGTCGAGCCCAAAAAGATCGGAGCAAACGAAAAGGCCGGGCGCTGGGCCCGGCCTTTGCTGTTCTTGCGCGAAGGGACTAGTTGGCGGTCGCCTTCGTCTCCGCCGTCTCTTCCTTGTTGCTCTCGACGAGCTGGGCGGCGGTCTTCTTGCCGCGCAGCAGGTCGGCGGCAGCGATGAGCTGCTTGTCCTTCGTCACGTCCGGCGGAACGTAGGCCTGCGATCCGCCGCGCTCGTCTTCGCCGTTCTTCAGGTGTCCGCGAAGGGCGGCTTCGCCCTTGGTGCTGTCGCGGCCCTTCAACTCGTCGGGCACCTCCTGGAGGATCTGGATGTCGGGATCGATGCCCTTGGCCTGGATCGAGCGGCCCGACGGCGTGTAGTAGCGCGCCGTCGTCAGGCGCAGCGCGCCGTTGCTCTGGCCGAGCGGGATGATTGTCTGCACCGAGCCCTTGCCGAACGAGCGCGTGCCGATGATCGTCGCGCGCTTGTGGTCCTGCAGCGCGCCCGCAACGATTTCGGAGGCCGAGGCCGATCCGCCGTTGATGAGCACGACGACGGGCTTGCCCTTCGACAGGTCGCCGGGGCGCGCGTTGTAACGCTGCGTTTCTTCCGCGTTGCGGCCGCGGGTCGAGACGATTTCGCCGCGCTCCAGGAACGCGTTCGACACGGCGATGGACTGGTCGAGCAGGCCGCCCGGATTGTTGCGCATGTCGAGGATGTAGCCGCGGAACTTGTCGGCCGGAATCTCGGACTGGAACTTCGCCAGCGCCGCCTTCACGCCCTCGTACGTCTGCTCGTTGAACTGCGTGATGCGGATGTAGCCGATGTCGTCGCCTTCCATGCGCGTGCGCACGGCGCGGATCTGGATGCGGTCGCGGGTGATCTTGAACTCGCGCGGGTCCTTGCCGGCGCCGCGCAGCACGGTCAGGTTCACGGAGGTGCCGATGGCGCCGCGCATCTTGTCGACGGCCTGGCTGAGGGTGAGGCCCTGCGTGCTCTCGCCGTCGATGGCGGAGATCACGTCGCCGGCGAGAATCCCGGCGCGTGACGCGGGCGTATCGTCGATGGGCGTGACCACCTTCACGATGCCCTCTTCCTGCGTGACCTCGATGCCGAGCCCGCCGAACTCGCCGCGGGTCTGGACCTGCATGTCGCGGAAGCTCTTGGGGTCCATGTAGCTGGAATGCGGGTCGAGGCTCGACAGCATGCCGTTGATGGCCAATTCGACCAGCTTCTGGTCGGTCGGCTTCTCGACGTAGTCGGACCGGACCTTTTCGAACACATCGCCAAAAAGATTGAGGCTGCGATATGTGTCAGCCGCCGACGCCCATGCGGGCGTGATCGAGCTGAACCGCGTGCTCGTGGCGAGCGTCGCAGCAGCGGCGCCCATTGCGGCGCTGACCAGTACAAGCGAAACCTTGCGCATTATCCGACAACCTTTTTCAACTGCCGGTCTTGGCCCACCAAGGTCCGGGATCGATAGCCGCCCCATCCTTACGGAACTCAACATAGAGAACGGGCTGTTTCGCGCCAATAGCGATTGCGGCGGCCGTGCTTCCTGTCGCGTCGCCCATAGAGCCCACCGGCTCTCCGGCGAGAACGAACTGGCCAACCTCGACGCCAATCCGCGCCATGCCAGCCAGAACAATATAATAGCCGTCACCCGCATTGATTATCAAGAGTTGCCCGTAGGTGCGGTAGGGGCCTGAAAAGGCCACCCAACCGTCCGCGGGAGCGGCCACGACGGCGTTCGCGCGGGTGGCGATGGAGAGCCCGCGCTCGGAGCCGCCGAACCCGTCCGGAGCGCCGAACGTCTTGCGCACCTCGCCGGCCACCGGACGCGGTAAAAGCCCTCTGGCGCTGGCGAAAGCGACGGCGGGCGCCAGCCGTCCGGCGTTGGCGAAAGGCGATGCGCCGCGCGCCGCGTCGGGCTTCAGGGCGGCGGTCCGCCGGTCCTCCTCGGCCTTGCGCGCGGCGTCCGCGGCGCGCCGCGCGCTCGCCACTTCGTTCTCCATGCGGGCGATCAAATCCTTGAGATCGAGCGCCTGACGGGCCAGCGCGCGGATACGCTGACGCTCCGCCTCCAGCGCCTGTTCGGCCTGGCCGATGGCGGCGCGGCGCGCCTCCACGAGGGCGAGGAGGCGGGCGCGCTCCTCGCCAAGCGCGGAAGCCTCGACCCGCAGGCGGTCGCGCTCGCCGGCGATCGTCTTGCGCAGGGACATGAGCTCGGCAAGGTCGGCGGCGAGGATTTCCGTTTCCGCGCGCAGTTCGGGCACGACGCTGCCCAGCAGCATCGCGGTGCGGATCGCCTTGAGGATGTCGTCCGGCGCGATGAGCAGGGCTGGGGGCGGGCGTCGGCCAAGCCGCTGCAGGCTCGCCAGAACTTCGGCGATGACGTTGCGCCGCGTCTCGAGGGAGCGACGAATGGCCGCTTCGCCGGCTGTGGAGGCTTCCAGCTTGCGCTCGGCTTCGGCGACCCTGTTTTCCGACGCCTGCACCCGCGCCGTCGTCTCCAGCATGGCGGCGGTGAGGCGCACCCGGTCGGTGCGGATGAGCTCGAGCTCCGATTCGATCTTCGCCCGCTGGGACTCGGACAGGCGCATGCCCTCCTCGAGGGAGCGAAGCTCGCCCTGCCGCTGGCCGATGATGTCCGTGCGCGGATCGCTGGTCGCCTGCGGCGCGGTTGCAGCGGGTGCGGCGTCGGGCTTCGGCTCGGGCTTGCCGTCCTGCGCGCCGGCGCAGGAGGCGACGACGCACAGCGCCAGCGCGAGCGCGCCTGCGGCCTTGTCCGTTCGCCTGTCGAGAAGCCGCATCAAGGCCGCCATGTTCGAATCGCGGTCAGCATAAGCCTGCCGAACACGGCCGCAATCAGGCGCGATGGTATGGATGGCCGGAAAGGATCGTCACGGCCCGGTAAATCTGCTCCGCCGCCATGACGCGCACGAGCTGGTGCGGCCAGGTCATCGCGCCGAACGCAAGGACAATGCTCGCCCGGGACCGCAGCTCCTCGTCGAGACCGTCGGGTCCGCCGATGAAGAGGGTCATCGCCGGAGCGCCGTCGTCGCGGGCCTTGCCGATGAGGGCGGCGAAACCTTCGCTCGACAGGTGCGCGCCGCGCTCGTCCAGCGCCGCGATGCGCGCGCCCGGCGGCGCCAGCGCGAGAAGGGCTTTTGCTTCCTCGGCCTTGCGGTCTTCGGCCCGCCTGGCGCGGCTTTCCTCGAGCTCGCGCACATCAGGGCCCGACAGGCCGACGGACCGGGCCGCCGCGCGGGCGCGCTCGAGATAGCGTGTCGCGAGATCGCGCTCGGGACCAGCCTTGAGCCGGCCGACCGCTCCAAGGATCAGCTTCACGGCGCGCGCGCCCGGACGTCAGAGCGGTCGGCGATCGCCCGCGACCTCGCTCGGCCGGTCTCCGCCCCACATCTTCTCGAGATTGTAGAAGGCGCGAACATCCGGCCGGAAGACGTGAATGATCACGTCGCCCGCGTCGACGAGCACCCAATCGCAATGGGGCAAGCCTTCGACGCGCGGCGCAACAACGCCCGCTTCCTTGCAAGCCTTGAGAACGCGATCGGCGATGGATCCGACGTGCGTGTTGGACCGCCCGGTGGCAATGATCATCGTATCAGCGATGCTGGTTTTGCCCGCCAGTTCGATGGAGACGACATTTTCCGCCTTGGCGTCGTCGAGGGCCGTCAACACATTCCGCACGAGGTTTTCGGCGAAAATCCCGGGCTGGGGACCCGCCGAGCGAAGCGGCGTCAGGGCCGCTTCAGAGGCAACCGTCGTTGTCAGTGTTCCCTACTCCATGCTTCCCGACCGTTCGCAGACGATCGCGGATTTTTCCAACATGGCCCTGATTCGCGCCGTTTTCAACGCGGAAAGGGGAAGAAAACGCGCTTTCCCGCGCGCCGTGGCCCCGCCGCTCCCAACCGCCCAGCCCGCTTGACGGACCTTTCGTCCACTTGCACACAATGGCCCGGCGTCCTGGAGAACGGCGAAGCACGAGGAAAGCCCATGCAGACAGCGCCGGTTAGCAACGCCGCGCCGTTGAGCGTCGCCGATATAGACGCGCTGATCGACGACAGGCCGGACGAGGGCGTCTTCCGCGTCAGCCGCGCCGCGGTGCGCGAGCAGGCGATCTTCGATCTCGAAATGCGGCACATCTTCGAGGGCTCGTGGGTGTTCCTCGGGCTCGCCTCCCAGATCCCGAACCGCCATGATTTCTTCACGACGCGCATCGGGCGCCAGCCCGTGATCGTGAGCCGCGACGGCGCGGGCGTCGTCCGGTGCTTCATCAACTCATGCCGCCATCGCGGCGCGCTCGTGTGCCATCGCGCGGCGGGCAGCGCGAAGCGTCACACGTGCCAGTATCACGGCTGGGTCTACGACAGCTCCGGCGCGTGCGTCGACGTGAAGGACGAACAGCAGGGCGCATACACCGACGCCTTTCGCGGCGAGGATCATGGCCTCGCGCAGGTGCGCCTCGGCGATTACCGCGGCTTTCTCTTCGGCAGCCTCAACGGCGACGTCGCGCCGATCGAGGAGCATCTGGGCGACGTTCGCGCGATGCTCGACCTGATCGCGGACCAGTCGCCCGACGGGCTCGAAATCGTGCCTGGCGTCGTGCGCTACACGTACGATGGCAACTGGAAGCTGCAACTGGAGAACGGAACCGATCCGTATCACTTCACCTCGACGCATCCCTCGTACATGCAGATCCTGCGCGAGCGCGGGAAGAAGGCGGCGAACACCGGACACACGTCGATCTACCAGAACTTCGACCAGAAGAGCATTTCGCGCGGCGCATTCTGTTTTCCCAACGGGCACGCGGCGATCTGGGGCGAGACGCCGTCGAGCGACGCGCGGCCGATCTTCAGCAGGCTGGCGGAGATTACGTCGCGGGTGGGGCCGGCGCGAGCGAAGTGGATGCTATACACGCGCAACCTCAGCATCTTTCCCAACGTGCAGTTCGCGGAGAACGCCGCGCTGCAGATGCGCATCTGGCGTCCGCTGGGGCCCGACAAGACGGAGATGACCACGTATTGCCTTGCCCCGCGCGGCGAGGACCGCGCCGCGCGCGCCGTGCGCATCCGGCAATACGAGGAGTTCTTCAACCCGAGCGGCCTTGCGACGCCCGACGACGCGACCGCCTACGAGGATTGCCAGGCCGGCAACGCGACGCCCGCCATCGGCTTCCATCAAGGCTATGCGCGCGGACTCGCGGCGGTGCGGCGCGGCGGCGACGAACACGCCGCGGAACTGGGCGTCCATCCCTCGACCTCGATCGTCGGCGCGTTCGAGATGGGCGACGAGACGGTGTTCCACGAAACCTATCGCACATGGCGCAAACTGCTGCGCGCCGGGCTCGAGCGCGATCTCGCCACGGGATGCGCGTCGTGAGCCCCGCCGAGGCAGGCGCCCACGCGCAGCGCGTGCTCTTCGAGGAAGCGCGCGCGCTCGACGAGCAGCGGTTCGAGGACTGGCTGGCGTTGTATGCGAACGACGCGATCTTCTGGGTTCCCGCGTGGACCGACGAGGGACGGCTGACGAGCGATCCGGAAACCGAGTTGTCGCTGATCCATTGCACGCGCGCGCAGCTTGCCGAGCGCGTCGGGCGCGTTGAAGGCGGGCGCTCGCTCGCCTCCTCGCCGCTGCCGCGCACGGCGCACGTCGTCTCGAACGTGATCGCGGACGTTGCGGATGGCGATCGCATCGTCGTGCGGTCGGTTGCGACGACTCATTCATTCAACATCAAGCGCCGGACGACATCGACAGCCTTCGCGCTCGTCACGCACGAACTGGTGCGCGACGGAGAGGCGTGGCTGATCGCGCGCAAGACGATTGCGCTGCAGAATGATTACATCTCGACCATGATGGACTTCTACACGATCTAACGCCGCGGCGGCGCGCTCAGGCCTCGCCGGGGCGGGGCAGAAGGATAGGCTGGCCGCGGCCCATCTTGCGGCATTCCTCGTACACCCAGTAGGCGATGGCGATGTCTGCGGCGGCGGTGCCATTGTTGTTGGCGTGGTACGTGATCTGCTCGTCGCTGGTGCGTCCAGGATGTGCGCCCGCGGCGACATCGCCGAGTTCGACGATCTTGTCCCAGCCGATGATCCCCTGCTGGATCGGATCCCACACGCCTGCCTGACGTTCCGATTCGATGGATTCCTTCCAGTTGGTGACGATGAAATCGGCGCGGCGGACCGTCTCGTCGTCGTTTTCGCGCCGTCCGCTCTGCAGCCAGCCGCCCTTGACGAGAGCGCTGTTGGAGCCCACGACCGTGACGACATGCTGCCCGGGCTCCAGCCAAGCGCCGTCGAAGACCGGCACGTTGGAACTGGTGGCGCAGATCACAACGTCGGAGCCGCGCACCACCTCGTGCGGTTCGCTGACGGGAATGAAATCCGCCTCGACCAGTTCGCGCATGCGCTTGCAGAAGGCCTCGCGATTCTCGGGGCTGCGGCTGTAGACCTTGTAGGTCTCGATCGGGCGCTCGTTCTGGAGCGCGAGGATTTTGTGAAGCGCCTGTCCGCTCGATCCGAACACCCCGCAGACCTTCGAATCCTTGCGCGCCAGATGGCGGAAGCCCACGCCGCTCGTGGCTGCCGTGCGCAGCGCCATCAGCGACGAAAAGCCAACGCGCTTTTCGGTGATTTCGCCGATCATGATGCTCTTGAGTTCCGCCGTGGTCGCGTCCCACATGAGATAGACGGGATGCTCCCGGTAGGGATAGGCCTGATCGTTGGCGGAATGGTCGTGGACGACCCGCTCGCCCCTCGTCATGGAGCCGATGACGCCCAGGCCGTCGACGCCGCCGGGAAAATTCGAGATTCGCACGTTGGCGCGCGAATGCACGCGCCGGCGGGGCGCATTGATGATGGGAAACTGGGAGGCCTCCGCGTAACCCTGTTCGACAAGGTCGATGGCCTTGTCCATGCCGATGACATCGCGGATTTCCTGCGGCTTGAGCAGCAGAATGCTATAGTTCGAGCCCATCATGGCGCGCGTGTCCTCCGTGCATTTTCCACCAGTCTGACCAATCAGCCGCCAATCGCAAGCGAATTCGAGGCTGTTGCGGGCTCTTGCGGCTTGCTTCATTCTGTGCCCACAAAAAAGCAGGAGGAGACACTCATGGACCCCGTCGAGCGCGCACGGCGCGACGTCGTCATCGCCAACCGCATTCTGGCGCAGCAGCGCGTGCTCGACGCCTACGGCCATGTCAGCATCCGGCATCCGCTGGACCCGGAGAAATATCTGCTGGCGCGCTCGCTCTCGCCCGGCATCGTGGACATCGACGACATCGTGGAGTTTCACCTCGATGGAACGCCCACTGGCCCGGAGAAGCGGCCGCTCTATCTCGAACGTTTCATTCATGGAGCGGTGTACGAGAAGCGCGCGGACGTGAAGGCGGTGCTGCATTCGCATGCCGACGACCTTCTGCCGTTCTCGATCTCGAAGACGACGCGACTGCGTCCCGTCATTCACGCCTGCGGCGACATGGGACAGGACATTCCCGTGTGGGACATCTCGCGCAAATTCGGCAACGCGACGAGCCTGCTGGTGCTTAACATGGATCACGGCCGCGACCTTGCGGAGGCTCTCGCGGGCAATCGCATGGCGCTGATGGCCGCGCATGGTTTTGTCAGCACCGGCCGGTCGATCTACGATCTCGTGCGTCTGGCCGTCTACATTCCGCGCAACGCACGCGTGCAATTGCAGGCGATGCAGATGGGGGAGTATCGTGTGATCTCGCCGGGCGAGACGCAAGCCCGCATGGATCTCGACCCCGATTCGCCAGCGCTCAAGCGCGGCTGGGAGTTCTGGGGGCGGGAGGCAGGCTGCGGACACCTGTTCGACGACTGAAAACAAGACGCGCCAAAGAAGCGCCAAAGGAGGGGAACATGAAACGTATGATTGCGAGCGCCAGTCTCGCCCTTGCGGCCACGGCCGCCATGGCGGTAACGGCTGCGGCCGAGACGCCGGCCGAGTTCTACAAGGGCAAGACCGTCACGATCCTCATCGGGTTCCCACCCGGCGGCGGCTATGACGCGAACGCGCGAACCCTCGCGCGGCACATCGGACGGTTCATACCGGGCAATCCGAACGTGGTCGCCTCGAACATGCCCGGCGCCGGATCGCTTGTCGCCGCCAACCACACGTTCAACCAGGCCCCGCAGGATGGGTCGGTCTTCACCATCTTTGCGTCGTCCGCCGCGCTCGAGCCGCTGCTCGGCAACAAGGCGGCGCGGTTCGACGCCGCGAAGTTCGGCTGGATCGGCTCCATGGCTCAGGAAGTCGCCTATTGCGGCGTGTGGCAGAGCGCGGGCGCGCCATCCACATGGAAAGAGGTGATGGAGCGCGAGACGATCTTCGGCGGCGGCGCCGCGGCTGCGATCACGTTCCAGCATCCAATGATTCTCAAGAACGTGCTCGGGGCGACGAAAATGAAGGTCGTCTCGGGCTATCCGGGCACGCGCGACGTCAACCTGGCGATGAACCGCGGGGAGGTGAATGGCTCGTGCGGCCTCTTCGGATCCTCGATCATGACGCAATGGCGCAAGGAAGTTGAAAGCGGACAGATCAAGCTCGTCATCCAGATGGGCTACCAGAAGAGCAAGCAGTTCGGCGAGATCCCGAGCGTGTTCGACTTCGCCACGACCGACGAGGAACGGCAGATTCTGGAAATTCACTTCCACCAGCAATTGCTGTCGCGGCCGTTCGCGCTGCCGCCCAACGTTCCCGCCGATCGCCTGAAGGCGCTGCGCGAGGCCTTCATGCAGACGATGAAGGACAAGGACTTCCTCACCGAAGCCGAGAAGATCGGGCTCGACATCGATCCGGTCACGGGCGAGGAGATCGAGACGGCGCTGAAACGGTTCGCGAGCTTCCCGCCGGAGGTTCTGCGCAAGGCGGAAGCGGCGATGGGCCGATAGGGCCGAAGGGGGGCCGCGCGATGCGCGGCTCCCGTCGTCAGAACGGCGGGTCGCCGCAGACCGCGGTGCGCTCCATGCGCCGGCGCTCGGGATAATAATCGTTGGCGGCGTAATGCTGGGTCGACTGGTTGTCCCAGAAGACGATGGCGCCGGGCGACCACTGGAACCGGAACTGGTATTCCGGCACGTGGACCTGCGCGAACAGCACCTCGAGCAGCGCGTCGCTCTCGTCCTCGTTCAATCCGTCGATGTGCAGCGTGAATTGCGGGTTGACGTAGATGCACTTGCGCTTCGTCACCGGGTGCGTGCGGATCACCGGATGGAGCGGGTTGGGATAAAGCTCCTCCATGCGGCGCAGCTTCTTCTGGTCTTCGTCGGAGCGCGTGAACAGCACGCGGAAGTTCTTGAAGTCGTGGCGCGCGTTCAGACCGTCGAGCATGGTGCGGAAGGTCTCGCTCAATCCGTTGTAGGCCGCCTCCATGTCGCACCAGAGCGTGTCGCCGCCCAGCTTCGGCATGATCTGGCAGCGCAGGATGGTGTATTTCGTCGGCTTGACCCGGAACGTCGTGTCCGAGTGCCAGACGTCGGTCGACAGGACCGGATTGTCCTTGTTGTTGTCGAGCACCATGATCTCGGGGAACTCGCCTTCAGGTCGGAAGGGATGAACCTCGAGTTCGCCGAACCAGCGGCTGATCTCCACATGCTGCGCGGTCGTCAGGTTCTGGTCGCGCAGGAAGATGACCTTGTTCTCGATGAGCGCCGCCTCAAGCGCGCGGAAGGTCCGCGCGTCGAGGCCTTTCGCGAGATCGAGCCCGCGTACTTCCGCGCCCAGCCAGCGGCCCACCCGCTCCACTTCGAACGGCGCGTCTGCGAGCGCGGCCTTCGTCCAGTCGGTGGCTGCGACATTGACGTTCATCTGTTCCTCCCGCCGCAAGAGCGTGCGTCGTTTTTCTCATTATGCGCGCCCTCGCGCGCCTCGCCAAGGACCCGTGCGCAATCCTTCAACTCCAGACCGCAAAGCCCATGCCGCAGCCGGTGCCCGCCGCCGAACGGTAACATGGCACGTAGTCCTGCCATTTCGTGTCCAGATGCTCGCACGCCCCGGCGACCGTAATCCAGTTCCGCACCTCGGAGGTGCCGGAATTGAGCCTTTCGGGCGTGATCGCGCGCAGCGCGTCCGCATCCTTGGCGCGAAACGCGTCGAGCAGAAAGCGATCGAGTTCCTCGTCGACGGTGAAATGGCTCAGGCCGCCCGAGCCCAGAATGCCGACGCGCCCCGCGCCCTCGAACGCGCGCACGGAAGCGGCGATGGCGCGGCCGAGCTCGTAGCAGCGCCGCGGGCGCGGCTGGTTGGGCGGAAAGTACGTGTTGAGCGCGACGGGAACGATCGGAACGATCGCGTCCTCGCGCATGAGGCGCTGGTGCACGAAGCCGAAGGCGTGACCCTCGCCGTGAGCCTTCGAGAGCTTCCTGGAGAAGCTCACGTCGAAGTCGCGATCCATCAGGCTTTCGACGATGTGGCGCGCGAGCCCGGACGCCACCGGGAACTCGCGCGGCTCGTCGGACACGTGATATTGCGAGCGCGCGCGCCGCCACCATTGCGGCGCCTCTTCGGGCATGTTCAGAGGATTGTTGACGATGGTCTCGCCTGCATAGACGAGGATCGCGGGCATGTTGTCGTCGAAGAATTGTTCGTGCTGGTCGTCGCCGATGATGATCAGCGCGTCGAGACTGGCGCCGGCGAGTTCACGCTCCAGCCGTTCGATGTTGGCGGTGCAGCGCGCGGCGCGTTCCTGCAGAACCTCCGGCCTGATCTGATCCTTTATGGATGGATCGGCCTGCTCCAGAAGCTCGCCATACGTGCGGGGCTTGCCGGTCTTGTCGATGAGCTTGCGCCCGCTGGCGTCGATCTCGGCGTGCCTTGGATAATCCTCGGCCGGGCTGTTGAGCAGCGGCGAATGAGAGCTTCCAATTCCGAGCACGATCTCCGCCATTGCTGTCCTCCTGTTTACGGCCTGCGACCATAGCTGCGGGCAGGCGGAGCGCAAGGGGCGCTGGCGGAGCGGGTGTGTTCCTCCTCACACGGCCAGCATGGCGCCGATGTCGCGCGCGATTTCTTCCGGAGCGTAGGGCTTGGGAATGAAGACGCCGTTGTCGGGTATGCGCCGCCGCTGCGCCTCGCGTCGGCCGGACGCGACGATGATGTGCATCCACGGCCAGCGCTGGTGCGTGATGCGGGCGAGTTCGAGGCCATCGAGCCGGCCGGGCATGTCGACATCCGTGAAGAGCACGAGAATGTCCTCGCGCGCCTCGAGAGTCTCGAGGGCCTCTTCTGCGTTTGCGGCTTCCAGTACGTCAAAACCCGCGTCCGCAAGCGTCTCCGCGCCCGACCAGCGGATGATGGGATCATCCTCGACGATCAGGACGGTTGGCCGTAGTGCGCGATTGGTGTCCATGCCCATCAACTCGCAGGTCACCGCGTCGTTTCTGACCTTTCGACAGCAAGCGTAAATATGAATAACGAACTATAAACATGCAGGGCGCGCGCCCGATACGCTTGGCGAATGGTGCGAGCTGCGCCAGGCGATGCTTGCGCTTGCGATGGCGCGCGAGCGTCGTGCATTGTCGGGGATCACTGCGCGGGATCGTCTGCCTGCGCGTCGCCGGACGCTGGCGTATCGGCCTTTTCGACCTGTCCGCGCCGCTGCAACCAGTACATGACCATCCAGCACAGGATCGCCCATGCGGCGCCGCCGACCCAGCCTGCGAGCACGTCGGTCGGCCAGTGGACGCCGAGATAGACGCGGCTTGCGCCCACGAGCGCGGTGATCAGCGCCGCGACGCCGATGATGAAGATCTTGACGCGCGGCAGGCGCTGCGTGCGCGAAAGAAGCGCTGCGAGCGTGAGGTAAACCGCCGCCGACATCATCGCGTGTCCCGAGGGGAAACTCTGCGTGTAGACGCGCGCGCCATGGGGCACGAGGTCGGGGCGCGGGCGCCCGATGCCGAACTTGAGGAGCTGACTGAGCACGATCGCGCCGATGACGGCGCCTGCGAGCACAATCGCCGCGTGGCTCTTGCCCGTCATCAGGAGAAAGACGAACGCGGCGCACGAGACGATCAGGAGAACAACGGTTCCGCCCAACGCGGTGATATCGCGCATCGCTTCCTCGAGCCATCCCGGGCCGATGGGGTCGGAGAGGTCGGCGGGATTGCGCAGCGCCGTGATGATGCGCACGTCGAATTCGCCCGGCGTCTCGCCCGCGACATAGGCTGCGAGACGCAGGAAGGCGACTGCGCCGGCGATGACGAGCGCAAGGGCGAGCAGCGCCCGCGAGTCCACCGGCGCCAGCCGGGCGGCGAGCCGCAAGCCTTTCGCCCGCAGCCCTGATTCGCCGCCGTCCTGCACGCGTTCATCCTGCATCGGCAGACAATAGCAGACGCATGGGCCCCCGCGCGTGCACAGGCCTATCGGGCGAGGACGCGCGTATCGTCGGCGCTCCTGCCTGCGGCCGAGGGCGGGATCGCCCGCTCGAGGCCGAGCGAGGGCGCCTGCGCCACGCGCTGGCCGGGCCGCCACGAATGGAGCCCCGCAAAGAGCATGAGCGTGAGCGCAGTGACCGCCGAGGCGGCCAGGAAAGCGGCCGTCGCCCATTGCGCCCAAACGGGCAGGAAGCTCCTTCGGGAACGACGTTCCTGGTCTGTCATCGCTCGTCTCCCCAGCTGGGTTTCAAAGCGGCGGGTCACGTTCTGTTCCTGCCCGAGGCCGGGCGAACATCAAGAAAAATCAAGCTCGGCCGGAGACGGCTTAACGGTCTGTTAACCCTGGCCGGTCAGATGTGTCATAAAGAAACACCGAGCTTCAGCCATGTCCGTCCGGTCTGCACAAGCCATTCGATTCAAAGGGCGTTCCTACTTTTCCCTGACGATTTCGCCCGAGCTTCCGCTCGACGGGTGGATGGAGCGCCTGGACGGGTGGCTCGAGCGCTCGCCGGGGTTTTTCAGCCGCAATTCCGTGATCCTCGACATACGTGACCTTGGCCTCGACAGGGCGGCGCTCGCGCGGCTCCTCGCCGACCTGCGCGGCCGCGCGATTCGCGTGCTCGGCGTCGATGGCGGCGATCCCGCATGGGCGGGGCCGGACATGCCGCCCTTCATGCCCTCGGGCAAGGACGTGCGCACGCCCGAGAGCGAACCCGCGGCGCCCGAGACGCCCAATGACCCGGCCAGGGCGGCGCAGACCCCTTCGGTCGCGCCCGCATCCAGCGGCTGGGCCGCGCCGCTCTACATCGATTCTCCCGTGCGCTCGGGACAGAGCGTGCTGCATCCCGAAGGCGACGTGATCATTACCGGCTCCGTCGCTTCGGGCGCGGAGGTCGTGGCGGCGGGTTCAATCCACGTCTACGGGGCGCTGAGGGGTCGCGCGATGGCCGGCGCCTATGGCGACGAGAGCGCGCGCATCTTCTGCCGCAGCCTCGAAGCCGAATTGATCGCCGTCAACGGCCTCTACCAGACCGCCGACGAGATCGATCCGGCGCTACGCAAGAAGCCGGCGCAGATCCGGCTCAAGCACGGAATGATGCAAGTTTCCAAGTTCGACTGAGGAGAGCGCAAGACAATGGCCAAAGTACTCGTGGTCACGTCCGGAAAGGGCGGGGTCGGAAAGACGACATCAACGGCGGCCATCGGCGCCGCTCTCGCGCAAACCGGCCAGAAGGTGGCCGTCGTCGACTTCGATGTCGGCTTGCGCAATCTCGATCTCATCATGGGCGCGGAGCGTCGCGTCGTGTTTGATTTCATCAACGTCGCGCAGGGCGACGCCAACCTCAGCCAGGCGCTGATCCGCGACAAGCGCGTCGACACGCTCTACCTGCTCGCGGCCTCGCAGACCCGCGACAAGGACGCGCTGACGGAAGAAGGCGTGAAGCGCGTCATCGATGAATTGCGCGAGCGCTTCGACTGGGTGATCTGCGACAGTCCGGCGGGCATCGAGCGCGGCGCCACGCTGGCGATGCGCTACGCCGACACCGCGATCGTGATCGCCAATCCGGAAGTGTCTTCGGTGCGCGATTCCGATCGCATCATCGGTCTCCTCGACTCCAAGACGATGAAGGCGGAGAGCGGCGAGGGGATCGAGAAGCATCTCCTGCTCACGCGCTACGATCCCGTCCGCGCCGCGCGCGGCGAGATGCTGAGCGTCGAGGACGTGCTCGAAATCCTGTCCATCCCGCTGCTGGGCATCATCCCTGAAAGCCAGGAGGTGCTGAAGGCCTCAAACGTCGGCGCGCCCGTCTCGATGAACGGCGCCTCGAATGCAGCCGCCGCGGCCTACATCGACGCCGCCCGCCGCCTGTGCGGCGTGCCGGTGCCCATGACGCGGCCCATGGAGAAGGTGAGCCTGCTCGGGAGGTTCTTCGGCCGGAGGGCGGCATGAAAATCTTCAACCTGTTCCGCCGCACCAATTCGGGCTCGGTGGCGCGCGAGCGTCTGCAGATTTTGCTCACCCATGAGCGCCGCTCGGATCGTTCGCACGAACTCGTCGCGCTCATTCATCGCGAGGTCATCGCCGCCATCGCGAAGCATGTCGACATCGATCCCGACAAGGTCGAGGTCGACATTCAGCATCGCGACAAGGTTTCGTTCCTCGAGATCAATCTCGAGATTCCCGCAGGCGAGCGCGCAAAAGCAGCCTGAACCTGCGCAACGGCAACGGCCGGAGCCCGCGGGTTCCGGCCTTTCTGCCTCAAATGGTGCGGCGAGGCGTCGCACCATGCCGCGCCCGGGAATGCCCGTTTGACAGGGGTTTCTTGAGGGGGCCGCGCCCTGCGCGCGTGAAGGCGCGTTCCCAACGCCACGACGACGCTGCCTGATTGTCGCCGCCTTCCACCGGTTAGTGCGCGAAGCAGCAGCTTCTTCGCCCCCGCGCTTGCGCAGCGAAGATGAGATTCGCATTCGCATTTGCACCATCGGGGAGCAGCCTATTGTCCTCACTACTGGCCACAGCCGGCAGAGCCTTTTTCTTCAGCGCGGCCGTGATCGGCGGCACAGCAGTAACGCTTCCCAACCCCACAGTTTCGTTTGCGGCGCCGCATCCCGCGGACGCTGCCATCACGCCGGTTCATCAGCGTGCGGAAGTGTCCACGCTGATCGGCCTTCGCGGCGTGCCGCGCGATGAGGAGAGTTCCGAGCCGGTCGAGACACCGAAGGGTCCCTCCTTCGGCATGCTTGTGTCCGAACCTTTCGCTCGCGCGCCGCACTCCGGCACGCTCGCCTATGGGTCCGAAACAATCACGCTGCCGTTCGATTCGAGCACGGACACGTATGCGTTCGGCCCGATGCGGTTGAAGCACGAGCTCGTCGAGACGATTGTCCGCGCGTCCTATCTGGCCGGCGTCGATCCGCGCCTGCTGATGGCGATCGCGGACAAGGAATTGAGCTTCATGGTGCGCGCGCGCGCGTCGACGTCGACCGCGACGGGCCTGTTCCAGTTCATCGATGCGACGTGGCTGCGGGCCATTCGCGATTACGGCGCGCGCTTCGGGCTCGACCAGGAGGCCCGGCTGGTGGAGATCGCCGACGCGGGGCCGACCGTGGCCGACCCCGATGAGCGGCGCCGCCTGCTCGAGATGCGCAACGATCCGTTCCTGTCGACCCTGTTCGCCGCCTCGATGCTGCGCGCCGAGCAGGAGAAGCTCGCCGGCCGGCTCGGACGGCAGATCTCCGAGGCCGAGGTCTACCTCGTCCACTTCCTCGGGCCTGCCGGGGCGCAGAAATTCCTGGCGATGCTGGCGGAGAAGCCCAAGACGCCAGCCGCCAACCTGCTCCCCATGGCGGCGAAGGCGAACCGCCCGATCTTCTACGCGACAGCAAAGCGCAAGCCGAAGTCGCTCTCGGTCGCGCAGGTTCACGAGAAGATCGGGACATCCCTGGAGCGCCGACTCGTGCGATATCGCGACCTCGACTTTGGTCCGGCGACCGCTTACGCGCCGACGCAGGCGGGCGGCTCGTTCCAGCAGAACCCCTTGGCGCACTGGCAATTATAACTACCTGCGCCGCCGCGACAGAGCGCCGTCGCGCTCTCCGCACTTTTCGAGATACGTAGAATTACGAGGGGGACATTGCGAGTGTCTCCCTCGCTTGCTTTTCACGTCGCCACGGAAATTTTCCGACCGTAGAACTGCTGCGACCTATTTGCGCACGCCGTGACTGATGATATTGGAGCCTCGCCAGCCCGGGCCCCTCTGGCGACCTGAAAAAGGTCGCGATGTCGGACTGGGGCCGTCCGGTGCGGATCGTTTCTCCTCCCTGGCAGCCCAACTCCAATGTCCAGCGTCACACGCGTCATTTCAGACGCAGACGCAGTGCAAGCCGCGTGCCCTCAGCCGCGCGGACACGTGATGGGAAAGGCGACGTATGTTTGATTTTTTGACACCTGAAGTGCTTACCGCTCTCGCGCAGGTCATCATGATCGACCTCGTGCTGGCGGGCGACAACGCGATCGTCATCGGTCTGGCGGCCGCGGGTCTTCCGAAGGAGACGCGCAACAAGGCGATCCTTCTTGGCATCATCGCCGCAACCATCCTGCGTATCATCTTCGCCGGCATCACAACGCAATTGCTTGCGATCGTCGGCCTCCTGCTCGCCGGCGGCCTGCTTCTCCTGTGGGTGTGCTGGAAGATGTGGCAGGAGCTGCGCCACGGCGAGGCCCACGACATCGACGAAGTGCTCGCCGATCAGGACCTCGACGGCGACGGGCAGGTCGCGGCCGGCGCGCCGCGCAAGTCCTTCGCGCAGGCGGCCTGGCAGATCGTCGTCGCCGACATCACGATGTCCCTCGACAACGTGCTGGCGGTGGCCGGCGCGGCCCGCGAGCATCCGTGGGTTCTGGTGTTCGGCCTCGGGCTTTCCATCGCGCTGATGGGCCTGGCCGCGACCTTCATCGCGCGCTTGCTGCAGAAGCATCGCTGGATCGCCTACGTCGGTCTGGCCGTCATTCTCTACGTCGCGATCGAGATGATCTATCGCGGCGGACTTCGAGGTGCTGCCCTTCGTCATGAAGGGCTGACCCGAGGCGTCTTCGAGATGAGAAAAGCCCGCCGCTTCGCAAGAGACGGCGGGCTTTTTCGCATCCGATTCCGCCGCGTGTGAGGAGAAGGCGACCGGGGGCTGGGCTGGAAGGTTGCGGCCGCCTTCTCCGCCACCCGCAGGCAGCATCAGTCAATGCGCGTCAGGGGGGATGGTTTCATTTCGTGCGGGCGCAGGGGCCGGCGGAACTTCCCGGACAGAGGGCCGTTGGCGCAGCTCTAGACTGATTTCGCAGAGAGGGTCGAATGGAACACAATCTCACCGCGTCGCAACGCGCGATCTACGTTCTGGCGGGGCTGGGGCTCGCCGCCGCAGGCGTGAAGCCGCGGCCCAATCCGGTCCTGAACGTTCTGGCGCTCGCCTCCGGAGCGTACCTCGCCTGGCGCGGCTACGAGGGCTCGTGTCCCGTGAAGGCGGCGCTCTTCGACGACACACACGGCGCTCCGCGCCTTCCTGCGGAATAAGGCTAGGGCAGGGGCAGCGGCCGCTCGAGGCGGGCGACCGCTTCCCTGCGCTTCTGGGCCTCTTCGGGCGAGGCGTGCGCTTCCTTCAGGCAGACGTCGAGAGCGTCCTGGATCGTCGTCACATAATGGTCCGCGCCCACGTGCCCGCGCAGCGAATCGTCGGAGTGAATGGCGTCGTCCACAGGCCAGAGGCCGACAACAACGGGCACAGGCGGCAGCGCCTGCCTGAGCCGGCGCAACAGGTAGCGCAGATGAGCTGGCGCTCCGCTGAGCTCCAGGTAGGAAACGCAGGCGAGCTTCACGTTCGTCAGGTCGATGTCCCGCACCCGCCCGCGCGAAACCGAGCCATGGGGCACGACGACGGCGCCGAACCCGTGCTTGCGCAGCACGTCGGCGAGAACGGCTGACGCGGCTTCGTCGAGCGGCCCGCGGCCGGCGACGCAAAGCACGGCGCCGTCGGCGCGCCAGCTTCCGGGCAGCAATTGGGTTTCGTCCTGCTCGCCCTCGGGTTTGTCTTCGGCCCCGGCCTCCTGCGGTTCGACGTCTGGCGTGCCGGCCAGGTCTGCGATCAGCGCCTCCACGCCGCTCCTGATCGCCTGGGTGTTGTCGGACGTCAGCACGCCGCGTCCGGCGTCGCGGGCGGCCAGCATCAGGCCGGGCAGGGCGACCTCGTCGTAATAGGTGGTCAGGGAGCGTTCCTTGAGGATTTGCTCGGCCTGCTCGAGCGCCTCGTCGGGATCCTCGGCCAGCATGCGCTGGTAGAAGTTCTGCGGCGGTTGGAGCGGCGGCCTGTCGCCGAGGATGACGTCCAGAAACTGGAATTGCTCCACGTGGCGTCCGAGCACGACGAGGCAAAGCGTCAGCGGCATCGCCAGGATGAGGCCCATCGGACCCCAGAGCCAGCTCCAGAAGATCGTCGAGAGGATCACCGCGAACGGCGAAAGTCCGGTGCTCTGCCCGTAGACGAGCGGCTCGACGATGTAACCCATCGCCGGCTCGCCGATGAGGAAGAACGCGCCGGTCAGGAGCAGCGTGGTCCAGCCCGGATCGACGGCCACCGCCAGGAGCATCGGAAATGCGGCGGCGATGATCGACCCGACATAGGGAACGAACCGCATGATGGCCGCCAGCACGCCGCACAGGATGGGGCTTGGAACGCCGATCGCCCACAGGAAGATCGTGGTCAGCACGCCATAGGCGGCGCTCAGCGCAACCTGCGTCAGGAAATATCGGCTGAGCCGGATCGCGGCGTCGTCCATCGCCAGCGTGGTGCGATGGAGGTCGCGCGAGCCGAACAGCCGGATCACGCGATCACGCAAGTCCTCCCGCTGCAGCAGGATGAAGATCAGCACGACGAAGGTGATGGCGGAGGTGGCGAGCGGATGCAGCACGGGCAGGATGAATCGCTGCGCGACCTGCACCGGGGTCAGCTCGGGCGAGTGCACTTCCACGGGAAGCGGGCGGGGCCCTTCCTGCGCCTGCTCCTTGGGATTTGCGGGATCGCTTTCGGTCGCGCGCTCGATCTGGCGGCCGACGTTGTCCGCCATGCGCGACAGGCGGCCGAGCGCGCCCTCCCGGATGGAGGCCACCTTGGCCTCGATGGTCGCCTCGTAGCGCGGAAAGTCGCTGGCGAGCTGTCCGACCTGCGAGGTGATGATCATGGTGAGCGCGGCCAGGAACGCCAGGGTCAATGTCACCGTGACCAGGACCGCGGAGACGCGGCCGATGGGACGGCGCAGGACGTTCACGATGGGCGTGAGAACGAAGGCGAGAATGATCGCCAGCACGACCGGCAGGATGATTTCGCGGCCCACGTACAACGCGCTGACGATCACCACGCCGACAGCCAGCATGGTGAGCAGGTCGCGCTTCGGCGTCTGGGCCGGCGGCACCACGGCCTTGGAGCCAGATGCAGGCGTGGGGGACGAGGCGGGCGGAAGTGCGTCGGGCGGCGCGGCGTTCATGGAGGCCTCAGGCGGAGACACGGCTTTGGATGCAACGTGGCAGCGGCTTTTTCGATCCCTTACGGCAAGGCCCGCCCTTCGGCGGCGCGCAGCCGGTTGTGGATGTCCACCGCGGCGACTTCGCCCTGCGCCATCGCGACGCCGATCTGGTTCAGACCGGTGACGATGTCGCCGGCCGCGTAGCATCGGGGGTTGGACGTGCGCTGGCGGTCGTCGACGGCGATGCGGCCATCCTCGTGCAGCCGCAGGCCGAGCCCGGCCGGGAGCGAGGATCGGGGCTCGAAGCCAAGGGCCGGATAGAGCGCATCCACCATGAGGCGCAGGCCGCCGGCAAAATGCAGGGCGAGGCCGCCGGCCTCCAATGTCTCCACGGCCGCCAGATCGTCGTCGACGAGGGAGATGGCGCGGCTGGCGGCGAGATCGCGCAGGTCCGCACCGAATTCAAACGGCGCGCCCAGTGAGCACAGCCAGATGTCGCGTGTGTAGGTGGTGAGGAAGAGCGCCGTTCCCAGCGCTTTCCGGCTCGCGCCGATCACGGCGAGCGGGCGATCCGTCATTTCGTAGCCGTCGCAGATGGCGCAATGGCGGATCAGGCCTTCGCGCACGCCGTGCATCGGTTCGGGCAGGGGCGGCTGCACGTCGACCACGCCCGCGGCGATGACGACGTAGGCCGCGGCGATCGTGCGCCCCCCGATGACGGCCCGTATCCGCTCGCCGTCGTCGGTCAGGCTTTCGACCTCGGCCTCGATCATCGCGTCGAGGCTGAAGCGATCGAGTTGCCGTCGCATGCGCGACAGGAGCTCCGGCCCCGTCACGCCTTCGGGGAAGGCGGGATGATTGCGCGTGCGCGGGATGAGCGAGGCGCGGCTGCGCCCGGCGTCGGCGATCAGGAAGCGGCGTCGAAAGCGGGCGAGATAGATGCCGGCGGTCAGGCCCGCGGGGCCGCCGCCCACCACGAGGCAATCGATGTCGCCGGAGGAGCCGGGCGTCGTCGTCATTGCTCTCCGCCAGTGCGCTCGAGGCGGTCCTTGATGCGTTCGAGGAAATCGGCGAGGCCGCTCTCGGGGTCGCACCCGGGGCTGCGGATCACCGTCATGCCCCACTCGGTGAGGATCGCCTCCTGAACCGGATTGGCGCTCGCCATGAAGACGAAGGAGCGCGGGCGATCCTTCTCATAGCCGGACAGGCGCCACGTCCGCCACAGCTTGTGCATCAGCAGCCGTATGTTCATGTCGCTCATGCTGTAGCCGACGAAGAGCACCGTCTTGCCGAGCGCGTCGGAGCGAAACTTGATGTCGAGCGGGGAATCGAACGACAGGCGATTGAAGTAATCGGTTTCGGTGATCACGAGCGATTCATCGTCGTCGAAATCCCCGTGGAACTTGACGACCTGAGTGACGCCCTCGCGCATCTTGGCGATGTCGCGGGCGTTGGCGACTTTCACGTAGTCGCGTCCGCTCGCCTCGAACGCGGTCTCGACGTTGCGGTCGTAGTTCGTCGTGTAGATGATCGGGAAATCGAGCGAGAGGACGAGCTGATGCAATCGCGACTCGCGCACCTTGTCTTCCGAGACGCGCCAGGTGCGGTCCATCCAGCTGCGCAGCGGGCCGATGCTGCCGTTGCGAATGCGGTAGTATTCCGCGAGGTTCTGGTAGGTGCAGCCGGGGCTCGACAATATGTCTTCCGAGAGCTCCAGCTCGGACGCGAGATGACCGATGAGTTCGCTCCATGACGGCAGGCCGACGCTCATGGACAGGCCTGCGCCGGCGAACAGGATCACGCGTCGCGCCCTGATCGCGCTTGCGAGATCATCCACGGCCGCCTGATCGTCGCGCATCGCACTCCCGGGTTCTGCGCCTCGCCCTGCGGCGTGAACGCATCGCTCAGGCCTGCGTTCCCGCGTTCATTTCGCCTCGAACAAGGCCGGGCGGCGACGGCGCAGGAAGAGGAGCAGCGCCAGCGTCTTCATGTCCTCGATTTCGCCGTGCTCGAGCATCGCCCAGGCTTGCTGCGCCGGCATCTCGACGACCTCGATGTTTTCATTCTCTCCCGCGACGCCGCCGCCGGGCCCCTCGCGGTCGCCTTGCGAATAGCGAGCGAGGAACAGGTCCATCTTCTCGGTCGAAAGACCGGGCGACGTCCATGCCGACGCCACGCGGTCGAGATCGCGCACCCTGTAGCCGGTCTCCTCGAGAACCTCGCGGCGCGCGGCGGCCTCCGGCTCCTCGTCCTCGACGAGGCCCGCGGGCGTTTCGAGGACATCCGCGGCGCCTTCCGCATACAGCGCCGGCGCACGCAGGAGCCGCACGAGAAGAAGAACGCCACGCTCCTCATCGTAGGGAAGCACCGCGACCGCGCGCCCGTGATCCTCGATCTCGCGCACGGCTATGCCCCCTGCGGCCAGCCGTATCCGCGCCGAGAGCAGGCGCGTCCAACCGCTGAAGAGCGTTCTCGTCTCGATGATCGACGGCTTCATTGTCGCCGTTTCGCCAGAACAGGATGGCGATTTTGAGACGGGCGCGGGGCCGCTATTCTCCGCTGCCGCCCAGCCTGATGGCCGACAGGATGTTGTTGAAGTCGTCCGTCCATGCGCGGCCGCGCATCGGCTCCTTCAGCGGCTCGGCCAATTCCTCGATCGCCTCGTCCCGGAACCAGGCTTCGTCGTTGACCATCGCCACCCAGTCCGACGCGCTCAGGGGCGAGTCCGCCTCCTCCCATCCTTCCGGTTCGTCGGCGAACATGCGGGCGTGAAGTTTTTCCTCCATCGCAAGTCGCGCGAGCGCGGGCTGCAAATCGACGAACCGGTTGCTGATGTGGAACAGGAGCACGCCGTCCGGCCGCAGATGCCTGCGATAGATGGCGATCGCCTCGCGCGTGAGGAGATGCAGCGGGATGGCGTCGCCGGAGAAGGCGTCGATCACGAGCATGCTGAAGGCGTGCGGCTGCTCGCTTTCGAGCACGAGGCGCGCGTCGCCCAGCGCGATGCTGACGTTCGCGCGGCTGTCGGAGAGGTAGGTGAATTGCGACTTCGCGAGATCGACCACCTGCGGATTGATCTCGTAGAACCGGAATGCGTCGCCGCTTTGGCCGTACGCGGCCAGCGCGCCCGCGCCCAGTCCCACGAAGCCCACGGAGAGCGGCTGTCCCTGCGCAAGCTCGCGCTGCCGCCTGATCGCAAGGGCCACGCCGGACGTCGGACTGTAATAGGCGAGCGGTTCGCCGCGGCGATCGGGCGCGAGATATTGCGATCCATGCTCGACGCCGCCGTGCTCCATGACGCGGCGCAGCTCGGCGCCTTCGCCCGTGTCGAAAATGCGCAGCGTCGAATAGAAATTGCGTGCGAGAATGCGCGCGCTCGCATATTCCGCCGCAATCTGCCACGCCACGACTCCGGTGACGACGATGGCCAGCGCAAGCGCGGCGTAGCGCAGGCGCGCGGCATGCGAGCGCATGCGCCAGGCGATCACCATCGCTACGGCTGCAAGCGTGATCGGCATTTCGAAGGCGCCGTTCAAAACCACCGGCGCGAGCATGCTGCCGGCCAGCGAGCCGAGCGCGCCGCCCAGCGAGACGAGAATGTAGAATTCCGTCAGCCGGGCCGGGTGGGGTTTCGTCGCCGCGAGCTGCCCGTGGCAGAACAGGCAAACGAAGAACAGCCCGGCCATGTAGAGCGGCAGCGAGAAGTGGAATTCCGAGATGAATTCGATGTTCTTGTACGCGACGACCATCGCCAGGCAGAGCGCCAGCGCGACGAGCGTGACCGACGATCGCCCGTAGTCACGGCCGCTGAACGCCAGGATGAACGTGATGAGATAGATCGCGAGCGGGGCGACCCAGATCAGCGGCATCGACGCGATGTTCTGCGCGACGAAGGCTGTCACCGAGATCAGCGCGAGCGATCCGAGCGCCGAGAGAATGATCCACAATCCGCGCGTGCGCGCCGAGGGCGCGGCGGGCTCGGCGTTATGAACGTCGCGCATCAATGCGCCGGAGCGGCGCGCTGCGAGCGCGCTGGCCATGGTGACGTAGGCGCAGGCGAGCGCGAACGAGAGGAAGCCGATCGACCAGAGCCACGCCTGCTGCGTGGTCGTGAGGGTCGGCTCCATGAGAAAGGGATACACGAGCAGCCCGCCCAAGCGAGGCGGCGTTGGAGAGGGCGAAGAGCTTGTAGGGCGCGGCCATGGTGCGGGCGAACCAGGCCTGCAGCAGCGGGCTCGTCGACGACAGGATGAAATAGGGCAGGCCGACGGTGGTCGCGAGCATCAGCAGGATGCGGACGGCCGGATCGGTTTCCCCGCTCTTCCAGTAATCCGACGTGACGACGGGAAGGCTCGCGACGCAGAGCGCCAGCATGGCGACGTGGATGATCGCCTGCATCTTGGGCGAGGCGAAGCGGACGAGGCCGTGCGCGTAGAGATAGCCCCCGAGCAACAGCAATTGGAAAAAGAATATGCAAGTGTTCCAGACGCTTGCGGACCCGCCGAACCATGGCAGTATCTGCTTGGCGATGATGGGTTGGACGAGGAAAAGCAGGAAAGCCGACAGAACGATGGGGATCTGGAAGTAAACCGCTCTGATCGACATGCGATGCTCCAGTTCCTGCAACTTCAACTGTAGCGCATGAGTTCCCTCCGTCGATTGCGGGAAGTCGACCGATGACGTTAGGCGATCGGCGACCTTTTCGGGTTATCTAGGCGCTGCGCCCAGGAGCGGCGTCCCGAGGCAGACCATGATCCAGTCCATCCAGACGAAGCCATTTCCCGACCAGCGCCCCGGCACATCCGGTCTTCGCAAGAAAGTCCCGGTCTTCCAGCAGGCCCATTACCTCGAGAATTTCGTTCAAGCGGTTTTCGACTGCGTTCAGGGACGCGAGGGCGCGACGCTCGTGGTGGGCGGCGACGGCCGCTACTACAACCGCGAGGCGATCCAGATCGCGCTGAAGATCGCCGCCGCGAACGGGTTCGGCCGCATCGTCGTGGGGCGCGGCGGATTTCTTTCGACGCCCGCCGCGAGCAACATCATCCGGCAGCGCAAGGCGATCGGCGGGCTCGTGCTCTCCGCCAGCCACAATCCGGGCGGGCCGGACGGCGACTTCGGCGTCAAGTTCAACATCGCCAATGGCGGACCCGCGCCCGAATCCTTCACCGAGGCGGCCTTCGAGCGCAGCAGGACAATCGAGTCCTACAGGATCGTCGACGCGCCCGACGTGGAACTGGACGCGCTCGGCGCGACGCGCCTGCACGACACGGTCGTCGAAATCATCGACCCGGTCGCGGACTACCAGGCGCTGATGGAGAAGCTGTTCGACTTCGACCGCATCCGCGATCTTTTCAAGGGAGGCTTCCGCTTCAGCTTCGACGCGATGGGCGCCATCACCGGGCCCTACGGCGCGGCGATCTTCGAGAAGGCGCTGGGCGCGCCCGCCGGCTGCGTGCTGAACGGGACGCCCCTGCCCGATTTCGGCGGTCATCATCCCGATCCCAATCTCGTGCACGCGGCCCATCTCTACGAAGCGGCCATGCGCGCCGATGGGCCCGACCTGAGCGCCGCGTCGGACGGCGACGGCGACCGGAACCTCATCATAGGGAAGTCCTGCTTCGTCAGCCCGTCCGACTCCCTGGCGGTGATCGCCGCCAACGCGCATCTCGCGCCCGGATATGCCTCGGGCATCGCAGGCGTGGCGCGCTCCATGCCGACCAGCGGCGCCGCCGACCGCGTCGCGCGCAAGCTCGGCGTGAATCTCTACGAGACGCCCACGGGCTGGAAGTTCTTCGGCAACCTGCTCGACGCGGGGCTCGTGACAATCTGCGGCGAGGAAAGCGCGGGCACCGGCTCCAGTCACGTGCGCGAGAAGGACGGCGTCTGGGCGATCCTCATGTGGCTCAACATTCTCGCCGTGCGCCGCCAGAGCGTGCTCGATCTCATGCGCGCGCACTGGGCCGAATACGGGCGCAATTTCTATGTGCGCCACGATTACGAGGAGATCGACGCCGGCAAGGCCGCCGACCTGATGAAATCTCTGCGCACGCGCCTTGGCGGGTTCGCGGGACAGGCTGTCGGCGGGCGGCGCATCGCGAAGGCGGACGAGTTCGAATATCTCGATCCGGTCGACGGCTCGATGTCGAGCAACCAGGGCGTGCGCATCCTGTTCGACGACGACTCGCGCATCGTGTTCCGCCTGTCGGGGACCGGCACGGTGGGCGCCACGCTGCGGGTGTATCTGGAAACGTTCGAGGCCGATCGCGCGCGGCACGGCCTCGACGTCGCGAGCGTCATGGCGCCGCTGGCGCAGGCCGCCTCGCACATCGCCGACATTCCCGGACACACCGGGCGTTCGGCGCCGGATGTCGTGACCTGATCAAGACTTCCCCACAGTTTTCTGCATGGCCGAGCTTTGGAGCAGGAAAACCCGATGTAAACTTGCCCTTCTGAGATCGGCTCCGTTGCGTGCGTGAGCCGGTGGAGACGCGGGCGCGCAGACGGCCGCATCATGGGGGGCGCAATCCAATGGCTTCGAGCTTGGGCATGCTGCTCATCGACGGCGATCCGTATGTTCGCGTCGTCCTCGGCGCCGAGGTCGAAGAGTCCGGGCGTCCTGTGTGGGCGACCGGCTGCCCCGCGACGGCGCTCGCCTGGGCCAAGGAGCACGAGTTCGAGATGGCGCTCGTGGATGGCGAGGCGACGCAGTTCTCGGCCGTGCACATCGCCCGCAGGTTGCGGCTGGAGCAGCCCCGGCTCGCCATCGCGTTGCTCGGCGCGGCGGCGCCGCAGGGCGAGTTTGCGACCATCGACCGGCCAGACACCATTGCGGACTTCTTCGAGAGCCTGCGCGCATTCGCGGCCGATCACGCTGCCGGCAGGCGTGCTCCCGCCGTCCCGGCGCCGGTCGAGCCCGGTGACGGGCTTGCGCAGGAGTGCAGGCTCGCGCAGTCTGGGCAGGGCCCGCGCACGCGCTCCGTCTTCGAGCGGTTGCGCACGCGGCTTTCGGCCTGACCGGACACCCGGAGGGACGCATGGCTGTCGGTTTGTACAACGTGGTGACATGGCTGCTGGTCGGGCTGGCCGGCGGCAGCCTCGCAGCCCTCGCGCTGACGGGCCGCACGCGCGGCTTCGGCCTGCTTCGCAACCTGCTGCTCGGCGTTTCGGGCGCGCTTGTGGGCGGCGCGGCGTTCGCGTTGTTCAACCTGCTGCCGAACCTCGACAAGATTTCGATTTCGGCCCGCGACCTGCTGGCGGCCTTTCTCGGTTCGCTCCTGGTCTTCATCGTCCATTGGGCGTGGCAGAAGTTCCGGGCGGAGCCTGCGCCGCCGCCGGCGCCGGGCGTGTAAGGTCGGGCGCGCCGCGGGGCCGCTACGCTTGCCTAAACGGCGCGTGGCGGGCCAAGATTGCCGGCAAGCAGGGCCGCGACCCTGCGCCGGGAGGTCGGGTGCGCATGGCTGACATCGTTCTGGGACTGGGCACGTCTCACGGGCCGCTTCTGGCGACGCCGCCTCACGAATGGGATCTGCGCGGCGCGGTGGACCGCAGGAATCGGGAACTCGCCTGGGGCGACAAGACGTGCGACTTCGAGACTCTCCTGCAGGCGCGCGGGTCCGGCTTTGCGGCGCTGAACGCGCCCGACGTGCGCGCCGAACGGTTCGCACGCTGCCAGCGCGGGCTCGATGATCTCGGCCGCGCGTGCGACGAGGCGGCGCCGGACGTGCTGCTCATCGTGGGCGATGACCATCACGAATGGTTCACGGAAGAGATCCAGCCAGCATTCTCGATCTTTCACGGCGAGGCGCTGCTCAACCGCGCGCTCACGGACGAGGAGATGCGGCGGCAGGAGAGCCTCGGCCTCGCCTATGCGGCCCGGATGTATTACCCGGAACGCGACGAGACCTACCAATGCCCCAGCGAACTCGCCACGCACCTCGTGAGGCAGGCGATCGCCGCGGATTTCGACGTGACCGCCTGCGCCCGGCAGCCGGAAGACGCGGGCCTGCCGCGGCGGCTCGGGCATTCGTTCGGCTTCATCTACCGGCGCATCCTCAAGCGCCGGCGCCCGCCGCTGATCCCGGTGATGGTGAACACCTATTACCCGCCGAACCAGCCCTCGCCGCGCCGCTGCTTCGAGTTCGGCCGGGCGCTGGGCCGCGCGATCGCCTCCTGGCCCGGGCGCGAGCGGATCGCAGTGGCGGCCTCGGGCGGCATGACGCACTTCGTCGTGGACGAGGAGATGGACGCGCGGCTCCTCGAGGCGATGGCCACCCGGAATTACGAGCGGCTGGTCAGCGAGCCGGACATTCACTTCCGGTCCGGCACCTCGGAGATCAAGAACTGGATCGTCGTCGCGGGCGTCATGGCCGAGACGGGGCTGTCGATGCGCCTGCTCGACTACGCCGCCTGCTACCGGACCGAAGCGGGCACCGGCAGCGGCATGGGGTTCGCGGTGTGGACATGAAGCTTGAGCTGGCGCAAGGCGGTTTCCGCCGCGCCGGGGAATGAAGGAGGCGCGCCGCGCGTGCGGTCGCCTGACGAGGCAGGGGAGCCGATGGCGAAAAAGCCTTCGCCCGAAAAGAGGGGTCTGGACCGCCCGGATTTGTCGCCCTCGGCTGACGAGGTGGCGGCGCTCCGCGGCATGACGCGTGAAGAACGCCTGCTGGTTCTGATGAAAGGCCTCGATGCGACCTGTGGTCCCGCGCCTGCGCGGCGCCGGGAGCCCGCGCCGGCGCCCGCCCCCGATCCGAAATCCCGCCGCAAGGGTTGAGCCGTCCTCACGCGGTAAGGCGTTGTCCGTGTTGTTCTTCACGGGCCGAGGGCGCGCGGGCGCGCCCGGCGACGTCGCGCATGAACTGAAGCAGCAAGCCGTTGAATGCGGCGGGCGCATCGAGGAACGGCGCATGGCCGGCGTCCGCGATCGCGATCGCGCCGCCGCGCCACAGGGCAGGGCCTTCCACCGCGCGCATGAAGTCCCACGAGGTGATGGGGTCGCGATCCCCGCACACCAGAGCCAGAGGACGGTCGCCCCGGGCGAGAATGCGCGCGGGATCGGCGCCGTCGCCGCGCATGAAGCTATCGACGAGAATGCGCCGCGCGCGACCGTCCGCGCGGTCCAGCGCGCGCTGCACGAATGCGGGCGCGGGCGCGCAGGCGATGATCTCCGCCAATTCCCGTTTGTCGCTTTCGGCCAGGTGTTCGGCGGCGAGGAGCGCGAAGGTCGCCGACAGGTTGAAACCGGCTATTGCGCCCGGGCCGGGCGTGACGGGCGGCGCCGCGACCACGAACGCGCCCTGCACGACGCTGGAGCGGGCCATCATCTCGAGCGCGACGTGTCCGCCGAGCGACCATCCGCACACGAGTGCGTCCCGGATGTCGAGTGCGAAGAGCACGTCGAGCATCGCATCGGCGTAACCGCCGAGCGTGTAGCCATTCTCGGGGACGCCGGCGTCGTCGGAGGCGCCATGCCCGGGGAGATCGGCGGCGATCAAACGATAGGAGCGGCCAAGAGGGCCGCACATCAGCGCGTCGAACGCCTCGCCGCTCATGGAATTGCCGTGGATGAAGAGCATCGGCGTTCGCATTCCGCTCGAGACGCGAACCGCCACGCGCCCGGCGCTGGTCTTCACGTGCGTCGTCACTGGCATCGATGGTCCCCGAAGCGGCGTCACCGGCAATTACGGTCCGGCAAAGGTTATGCCGGAGTGCTTACGAAACCGTATCGAACCGGCCCGCAGCGGAGCCGGCGCAAGACGGCCGGCGACGCGCTCGAAAGGATTCGAGCAAGTCTTTGCCCAGATGTTGGAGCAACGTTAAGGCAAGGCCGCGCTCAAGACTTGCGGCCAAGGCTGCGCGCCTATAGAAAATCGGAGTTCTTCATCAGATCATTTTCGCGTGCGAGGCTACATTGCAGACCGAAGGCGCCGGATATTCGCTGGGCCACAGCGACAGTGAACTCGCGCGCTTGCAGAAGCAGGCCGAGTTCTATGCAGAATTCACCCGCAACGTCTTGCTGAAGGCCGGCCTGCGGAGCGGCATGCGAGTCCTCGACGTGGGTTGCGGCGCCGGAGACGTCTCGCTGGAGGCGGCCCGCATCGTCGGCGACGCCGGCGAGGTGATCGGCATCGACCAGTCCCAGGCTGCTCTCGACATGGCCGCACGCCGCGCCGCGCAGGCGCGCTTCGGCCAGGTTATGTTCCGCAAGGGCGACTTGCGCGTTCTCGATGACGAGCGCCCGTTCGACGCGGTGATCGGACGCTTCATCCTCCTGCACGTGAAGGATCCCGTCGGCGCGCTCGCCGCCGTCACGGATCGTCTCAAGTCGGGCGGCTGCGTCGCCTTCATCGAGATGGATCTGAGCTCGGCGCAGGTGACCCCGCCGCTCGCGCTGTTCAACGAGGCGCTGGGATGGATTCGCGACGCCTATATTCGCGAAGGCGTCGAGATCGACATGGGATCACGGCTGTTCGGCTGTTATGAAACATTGGGGATGGCGCCCGCGCTCGAAGCGTTTCAGCGCATCGAAGGCGGCGAGCACGCCCACGTGTACGACTATCTCGCCGAAACGGTTCGCAGCCTGCTTCCACGCATGGTCGCGCTGGGCGTCGTCAGGGAAGAGGACGTGGGGATCGACACGCTCTCCGCCCGCGCGAAGCGGGCGGCTGTCGAGGGCCGGCATTGTTTCTTTTATCCGCGCATGGTCGGCGCATGGGCGCGCAAACCCTGATCTGCGGTCAGAAGATTCCAATCAGCCACAGGACGACCAGCACGCTCAGGGGCACGCCGAGTAACCACAAGATGATGGGCATATGTCTCTCCTCGCTTCGTGCCGGTCAAAACCGGCCGTAAGCGAGATCGTTCCCGTTTTCTCGCGCGCCCGCCGATCAAACCGAAAGCGTGGCCGCGATCAGATAGACGGAACTGAAGAGCGCGGCGCAGAGCAGGCCGCATACGAGCCAGTCATCTCGCGTCATGGCCCGACCTCTTCAGAAGAGCACGGGTTTGGCCACGGCGAATGCGGCAAGTCCCGCACACGCCATGGTCGTGAGAAGGCCGACCCAGAGGAACAGACGGACTGCTACAGCTTCATTCGCGGTCTCGAATCGCGTGGCTCTCATGGCAGTTCTCCTTATCCATCAGAGTCCTCGCTCATGGTTAACGTTTGGTTGACGGTCCGCCGGCGCGTGCGAAACCAGACGCGGGAGGCGTCTTCGCGCGTCGCGCTCACTTGCCTTGTTCGCGCTGCTCCCCCGGCTCCTGCGCCGGCCCGTCGTCATCGATCTCCTGGCGCCGGTTGTGCGCGTTGTCCTGATGCTGCTCGTTCCTGACGGTGCGGCTGTCGAGACCGCGGTCCTGGGGGTGCTGGCTCTTGTCGCGGTTCGTGAGGACCATGTTCTCCTCCAGCACGCCGTCGGGCAGGGTGGTCATCGCGCCAACGCCCGCGCCCTTGCCTTTCGCTCCCTTGCCGATATGCGTCTTGCTTGCGTTCGCCATTGCCGGTCCTTTCGCGCTGTGCTCTGTCGGACAAAAGCATCTCGAGCGCGTGGCGTTCCGCGTGGCCGGATGTTGAGGAGGTGAAAACGGGTGCAGGCGCAACCGACGTTGATCAGGATCGATGAGAGCGCAACCGTCTCTGGCGCGCTCGTGTCCGGCCTGCTCGTGGCGCCGCCGCGCGCGCGATCGATTTTCGTCTTCGCCCACGGCGCCGGGGCGAACATGTCCCATGCCTTCATGGAAGAGACAGCGGCTGCGCTGGCGGCCCGCGATATCGCGACGTTGCGTTTCAACTTTCCGTTCATGGAGCACGCTGGAGAGCGGCGCTTCGCGCGTACAGACGCGCCGGCGGTCGCGCATGCGACGGTGCGCGCCGCGATTGCTCACGCGCGCGCGCTGGCGCCGGAGCTGAAGGTGTTCGCTGGCGGCAAGTCGTTCGGCGCCCGCATGACTTCGCAGGCGTCCGCGGAGGGGTTGATCGCGGATGTGAGCGGCCTCGTCTTTCTCGGTTTTCCGCTGCATACGGCGGGCAAGCCTTCCACGCTCCGCGCGGCGCACTTGCGCGACGTTCACGCGCCCATGCTGTTCGTGCAGGGCACGCGCGACACGCTCGCGGATCTGACGCTCGTGCGCGAGGTGTGCGCCTCTTTGCCGAGCGCACGACTTCATGTTGTGGACGGCGCCGACCATGGCTTCGGCGTGCTCGTGCGGTCGGGGCGCAAGCGCCCTGAGGTCATGGCCGAGGTCGCCGACGTCATCGCGCAGTGGATCGGCGAATTGGGGCGATAGCAAAGCGGGGCTGGAGAATTGCTGTACGAAAGGGCGCGAAGAAGCTCTGCAATACATTGAATTTGCGCGATTTTTAGCTCACCTATCACAAAACCGCCGCATTAAGGCGCACCCTGCGGGCCACGTGTAACCTGTTGGAGTGAGTTCAATGCGTAAGCTGGTTGACCTTCATCCTGTTCTTGATCTGATTACCGAGAAGCTGAACGCCGATCGTCATGAACTGCGGCGAATTCTCGACGCCCGCAACGTGGACGAGCTTCGCGATTTCGAAGAGCAGGATCGTCTTCTCAACGAAATTCATGCGGGCGTGCGCGCGCTCGACATTCTGGAAGGCAATTTCGATGCGCAGGGCAACGAGACTGGCGTGAGGAACGCGGTGCTTCCCTCGGTGGCGCGATTGATCGCGTCCGAATAGGCGACGCTGCTCATCAACGTCCTCAAGCCAACGCGAGAACGCCCATGTCCAGGAAAGTCAATCTCGACCCCGTGCTGAAGCACATTGCAAAGAAGCTCATCGCCGACCGGCAGAGCCTCAGCCGCATCCTCGATTCTCATGAGCCGCAGGGTATGCGCGGCTTCGAGGAGCAGGAAAAGCTTCTCGAACACATCCAGGCGGGCGTGCGCGCGCTCGACGTGCTCGAAGGCCGCGCGAAGCTCGATGGAGCGCCCGTCGCAACGGACGCTCCCGTCGCCCCTGAGGCCGGCCCCATCGACATGGAGAAGCTGGCGGAGGCGCTGCGCCCGAACGGCGCGGCCCACTGAGACAAGCTGGCGCAACGGAGCCCTCAGGCGAGGCTCTGTTGCGCGCGCTTCTCAGGAGCGTCTCGGTTGACAGCCCCTGCAAATGTGAATTCGATCATCCCCGGTCTCGCAGCCCGGCTGCGAAGGGGGATGTGATGTCGACAGAGCAGTTTTCCGGCCGGCCGCGAATTTTCGAACTCGGCGTCAACAGGGCGGGCTCGGCGACCTTCCTCATCCACGGTTTCGCCAACATGGCGATCGACCCGGTTCACCCGTACCAGGAGTACAAGAACCGGCTGCTCGAAGTGGTGGTCGACGGCGCCGAACTGTCGCCGGACGCCCAATGCAGCCTGACGTTCGGCATCAGCGATTATTTCCGGCAGGAGCTTGTCGGCGCGCCGGTGGCTGAACGCGACTTCGACTTCAACCTCGCGCGCACCGCCTGCTCGGTGAAGTTCGACGGCGAGAGGAAGTCGACGATTCAGGTTCGCTATGACTTCACCACGGCCTTCCGCAAGAAGCTGTACCAGCCGGATGGTTCGCTCGGCCCCGACCCCGATGGCGGGACGGAGCACCAGATCCACCAGATCTATTTCCAGATTTTCGTCCAGGCGAACGGGGCCGCGGCCACTCTCAAGCTGCCCAAGTCAGCCGAAAGCATCCTGTGCACCCTGTTGCGGGCGAGCTGAGCAATACGTACTGTTCCCGCGAGCGGCGCAAGCCGCAGGAACAACCCGTTGGAGCTTGGCGTATCCTTGCAGGCTCCCGAAAGTTTTGAGGCTGGACCTTGGCGCGAAAAAGTGCGGCCGGACCTTCTGCGCTGGAGGCGCTGCGGCTCTACCAGTGGCGAATCGCGCTTACGTATACGCTGACGCTGATCGAGGACCTGCTTGAGCTTTCCTATCCCTGGGCCACAGGCATCGCCATCAACGGCGTGCTCGAGGGGCACATGGAATCGGCCGCGCCGCTCATCATCGCGTGGGCCTTGCGATCGACCATAGGCCTCATCCGCCGCATGTACGACACGCGGCTCTATACGCAGGTCTACAACCACATCGTCGAGATGACGATCCTGCGCCAGCGGCGCGCGGGCGTGCCCTCGAGCCGCGTCGCCGCGCGCTCGGCCATGTCGCGCGAATTCGTGACCTTCTTCGAAAAGGACGTGGCCACGCTGGTGACCACGCTGGTGGGCATTTTCGGCTCGCTCGCGATGCTGATGTGGTACGACCTCATCATCGGCGGCATGATGGCGTGCCTGTTCGTGCCGGTCGTCATCGTCAACAATTCCTACGTCCGCAAATCCTTCAGCTTCAACCGCGAACTGAATAATCAGCTCGAGGACGAGGTGAGGGCGATCGAGACGGCGGACCCCGAGGTGGTGAAGCACCATTTCACCGCCGTGCGGAACTGGCGCGTGCGCCTGTCCGACGCGGAGGCGATCAACTGGTCCATCATCGAGGTCCTGTCCATCGCGCTGCTCGTGGGCGTGCTCGTGCGCATCACCTATATGGACGAGGTGAGCGCGGGCGAGATCTTCGCCATGATCGTCTACGTGTGGCAGTTCATGGAGAATCTCGACAACGTGCCCGAGCTTCTGCAGCAGCTCGCGCGCTTGCAGGACATTCGCAAGCGCATCGAGTCCGGCGCGTCGGTCGAGGCGATCGGCGCCGAGATCGAGAAGAGCGGCGAAGAGGGCGCGGAGGCGACGCGCATGTAGGACTCTGCACGCAGGGTTTTTGAGAAAAGATATCCAAAAGGGGGGCAAGGAGCGGAGCTCACTTGCTGGAACGTACAATAGCGGCGCTGCGGCGTGACGGAGGCGTCTACCCGCTCTCCGCGCTGGCCATCATCATCGCAGCCGTGATCGTGATCGCGGCGTACTGGCGGCTGATCGGGCCGACGCAGTACGTTGTCGCCGTGGCGCCGCCGCAAAGCGCGGAAGCGCAGCTCATCGAGGCCTTTTCGGATATTCTGCGCGACAATCGCCGCGGCGTGCGCCTGACCGTGCGCAAGCATGAGACGCTGGAAGACGCCGCGCGGTCGCTCGAGGCCGGCGCGGTCGACCTCGCCATCGTGCGGCCCGATCTGAGCTTGCCCGCGAACGGCCTCACAATCGCGATCCTGAAGCAGGAAGCGCTGCTCATCCTGCATCCGTCGGGCCAGAAGATCGACTCCGTCTCGGACCTCGCGGGAAAGTCCATCGCGCTGATCGCGCGCAACGGCGCCGACAGCGCAGCCATCCGCGCGGTGCTCGATTTCTATGAGGTGACCTCCAGCGTGCGCGTCGAGCGCATAGAGGAAGCCGATGCGCCGCGCGCCTTGGCCGGCGGTCGCATCGCCGCGGCCGCCTTCGTCGCCTCTCCCGGCGATCCAGAGGCGCGCCGTGTGGCGCGCGCGGTCGCTAATGCTTTCGGCAAACCCGTGAAGCTGCTCGAGATCGGCCAGGGAGAGGCTTTCAGCGCCGCCAATCCGGGTTTCGCGGCGATCAAGATTCCAGCCGGCGGGCTGCTCGCCACGCCCGTCATCCCGGCGGAAGAAGCCGACAGCATCGGCGTTTCCTGGCGCCTTATGGCGCGCTCGGGTCTGGACCGCGGGCCTATTTCAGTGCTGACGGAACGGCTGTTTGAAAACCGGAGCGCGCTGGCGAAATCCTCGCGCGTTGCGCTGTCGATGAAGGCGCCGGACGCCGACGACGCGACCAGCGCGGTGCTGCCCAATCATCGCGGCGCGCTCGATTACTTCAACCGCGAACAGCTCACGTTCATGGACCGGTACGGAGACTGGTTGTGGTTCGGTCTCTTCGCGGCCGGCGGCGTCAGCTCCGCGTTCGCCTGGATCGGGCGCTTGTTCACGCGGCGCCGCAGGGAGATCGTCGATGACGCGCTCGATCGCCTTTGCCGCATCGTTTCGGAAGCGCGCCGCGCGAAGACGCCCGAAGAACTGGCCGCGCTCTCGACGGAGGTCGATCGCCTGGTGGCGATCTGCGTGCGCCGTGCGCGGCGGCGAACCACCAGTGCGCGCGTCATCAGCGCGCTGATGCTCGCCATCGAAGCAGCCCGTGACGCGGTGCGGGACAAGCGCGAAGAACTTGCCGCCGCGCCGCCGACTGAAGCCGACGCTAATCCTCGACCGTCGTCCGCAAGGAAAACCGGGTTTCCGGCAAAGCGCTGAGTGAATTTGACGTCCACGGATCGACAAGCGCGCCGAACGGCGCGTTCGCGGAGCCGATGACATTCCGGACGGGAGGCAGGATGATGGTGCGCGCCTGCGCTGGCTCCTGAACAGCTTGCGGCGGCGGCGTTTCCGCAACTTTCGGAATCACAGGCTGCGCGGCTTGCGCGCGAGCGGCCTTGCGCGTTTCAAGCACCGCGAGCCTCGAGGATTTCTTGGCTGCCGACTCCTTGAGCTTCTTGCGTGTGTTGGAGATGACTCCCTCGCGCACGGCTGCGGTCTTGTCGACGCAGACCTTCTTGGTTACGCGATAAATCTTGCCTGGTGAGCATTTCGGTGCGGCTTCCGCGGCCCCGATCATCGCGGCCAGAATACCGGCCGACAGAACAAATCTCATCATGCACGCCTCCACGCAATCGAACTCTACGCACCCCCCGCATTCCCACGCACGCGGCAAAACGATCCAAATCGCCGCGACAGCGAGCGCCACAAGGCGCCGCCGCACGTCTAACAAGTTTATAATTGGTGTTAATTTGTGGCGAAAATGGCTGATTTCAGCCGTATTCCTCATCCCCACAGTTCCGGTCGAGGCGGAGAGGCCATCGATCCCGGGTATTCGATGCCGTGTTCGCGATCCTTCAGCAGCATCAGGGGCCCGTCGAGATCGACAATGTCAGCGCGTGCGGCGAGGAGCAGCGCGGGGGCCATGGCAAGCGACGTGCTCACCATGCATCCAAGCATGACGCGCAGCCCGAGGGACCGCGCGAGGTCCATGGCGTGCATGGCGCCGGTCAGCCCGCCCGTCTTGTCGAGCTTGATGTTGACGGCGTCGTAGCGAGAGGCGAGTCCGGCAAGCGAGGCCGCATCGTGCGCGCTCTCGTCGGCGCAGACCGGGATGAGCCGTTCGAGGCTTTCGAGAACGCCATCGGCGTCGGCCGGGAACGGTTGCTCGATGAGTTCGACGTTCGCCTCCATGCAGGCGGCGACGTTGGCCGCCCACGAGTGCTCCGTCCAGGATTCATTGGCGTCGACAATGAGGCGCGCGCGCGGGACGGCCGCGCGCACGGCCGCGATGCGCGCGGCGTCGTCGCCTCCAAGTTTCAGTTTCAGCAACGGCCGTCCCGCCTCTTGTGCGGCGCGCGCCATCGTTTCGGGCGGGCCGAGACTGATCGTGTAGGCGGTGAGCGCGGGCGCGGGACGTGCGAGACCTGCGAGCCGCCATGCGCGCACGCCCTTGGTCCTCGCCTCGAGATCCCAGAGCGCGCAGTCGATGGCGTTGCGCGCGGCGCCCGGCGCCATGGCGGCGTTGATGCGCTCGCGCATGGCCGCGATGGTGGGGCAATCGCGCAGCAAGGCCGCTTGCGACAGGATTTCGTCCCGCGTGCGCTCGGGCGTTTCGCCGTACCGCGCATAGGGCGCGCATTCGCCGTGCCCGCTCACGCCCCCGCAGGACACCGTAGCAACGACGAGGCGCGCGCTCGACTTCGCGCCGCGCGCGATGACGAACTCGCCGGCGATCGGCCAGTCCTCGATGCGGGCTCCAAGGCGCGCCATCATGGCGCGCTCGCGACGTCGAAGCGCCGCGCCGCGATGGGCCGGCCCCGCAGCCAGACGCGCGCGACGTCATGGTTGGCGTCGAATGCGACAAGGTCCGCGAAAGCGCCCGGCGCGAGGGTTCCGATCTCATCGTCCAGCGCAAGAAAGCGCGCGGGCGTGCGCGTCGCCATGCGCAGCGCGCTTTCCAGAGGGGCGCCGGAGAGCCGCGTCATGCGTTTCACCGCTTCTGCAAGCGTGAGATGGGCGCCGGCGAGGGTTCCGTCGGCGAGCGTGAGCCGGCCCTCGTGAAGCTCGACGCGGCGTCCCATGAGATCGAAGGATTGTGAGTGCGCGCCGACGCTCGGCATCGCGTCGGAGACGAGCATCAGCCTGTTCGATCCGATCACCCGATGGGCGAGCGACAGGTTGAGCGGCGCGACGTGAAGGCCGTCGGCGATGACGCCGGCAAACAGGCGCTCATCCGCGAACGCCGCGCCCACGAGCCCGGGTTCGCGCGCTACGATCTGGGACATCGCATTGAAGAGATGGGTGACGCCGCGCGCGCCTTCGTCCGCCGCGGCGTGCGCGCACTGGAAGGTCGCATCGCTGTGGCCGAGCGAGACCGTGACGCCGGCCTCGCAGATCGCGCGAACAGCCCCCGGGCGGAAGGCGCTCGGGCGCAAGCGTCAGCATGCATGCGCCTCTTTGCGCAAACGCCGACAAGAGCTCCATGTCCGCGCCCGAGAGTTCGCGCACGAACCCGGCGCTGTGCACGCCCCGGCGCTCGACGTTGATGAACGGGCCTTCGAGATGAAAGCCGGGCACGCCGGCGATGGCGCGCGGATCGATGTCGCACAAGCGCTCCATGCCCTCGCGCGCGCCCGTGATGAGCGTGGGCAGCAGGCTGGTCGTGCCGAACGCCTGATGGGTCGACGCGATCCGGCGGATGGCGGCCTCGCTGGCGCCGTCGTTGAGGAGCACGCCGTCGGCGCCGTTCACCTGGCAGTCGACAAGACCGGGGGCGAGCAGGAAGCCCTTGTCGAGTTCGACGCGTTCGACGCCCGTCGCCTCGGCGTCGGAAGCGGCTCCAAGTCCGAGGATGCGATCGCCTTCGATGAGGACCGCGCCCGGCCCGCGCAAGGCGCACCCGTCGAAGATTTCGTGCGCGACTATGGCCAGACGGGCGAGTGTTCGCTGCTCCATGAAGCTCCGCCTTGCGCGCGAGATGAACCGGCGACGCGCCGACGCCGTTGACCTGAGCTTGCCGCGACACGGCGGCGCTCCCGAAACCCTCACATAGGTTTGATGCACAGCAATGGCTACCGAGAACATAAGCGTGCGCTACCTCGGGCTTGAGACCTGGCCGACCATCGAAGCGGTCGAGGCCATGTGGGAGGCGCAGCTGAGCGCCGTCGCCGCCGTGAGGGAAGCGGCGCCAGCGATCTGCGCCGCAGCTCTGGCTGGCGCGGAACGGCTGGGCGCGGGGGGCCGGCTGGTCTACGCGGGCGCCGGCACGTCGGGGCGGATCGCCGTTCAGGACGGCGCGGAGCTCGCGCCCACGTTCGGCTGGCCTGGCGAGCGCGTCGTCTTCATCATGGCGGGCGGCGAGGCGGCTATGCTGAAGAGCGTTGAAGGCGCCGAGGACGATCGTCCCGCCGCGCGCAGCGCCGTCGAGGCGCACGGGGTGTGTGAACGCGACGTGATGATCGCGGTCGCCGCCAGCGGCTCGACGCCGTTCACCGTCGAGGCGCTGCGCGCGGCGCGAGCGCGGGGCGCGCTCGCGATCGCGGTGGCGAACAATGCGCGGGCGATCATCTTCGATGAGGCCGATCATCGCATTCTCATTGCGAGCGGCAGCGAGGCGCTGGCGGGCTCCACGCGCATGAAGGCGGGCACGGCGCAGAAGGTCGTGCTGAGTCTTTTGTCGACGACGATCATGATGCGTCTCGGCGGCGTGTACGAGGGCATGATGGTGGGCATGCGCGCGGCGAACGCGAAGCTGCGAACACGCGCGGTGCGCATGGTGATGCGGATCACCGGCTGCAGCGAAGAGACGGCCCGCAACGCGCTCGAACAGAGCGGCTACGACGTGAAGACCGCCGCGCTTTGCGCGCTTGGCGCGTCCGTGGAAGGCGCTCGCGAAGTGCTGGCGCAGTCGCAGGGCGACTCTGAGGGAGGCGCTGGCGCGGGTGCGCAGCGCTGATCGATGACGAGCCGCATGGCGGACGAAATCGCCGAATGTCCCCGCGTCGCCCATGACGCGGCGGGCATGACGCCTGCGTTCCACCGGCTCGCGGCGGATTTCCGGCAGACGCCGCCGCCGCTCGTCGTGCTGTGCGGGCGCGGCAGTTCGGGACACGCCGCATTGTTCCTGCGCTATCTGATCGAAACGCGCCTGCTGACGCCGGTCTCGCTCGCTGCGCCATCGGTCGCCAGCGCCTACAAGTCGCGCATGCGGCTGGCGGGCGCGTGGTTCGTCCTGCTCTCGCAATCGGGTGAAAGTCCCGATCTCATCGAGGCGGCGCGCGCGGCGAAGGCGGCGGGCGCGCTCACCATCGGCTTCGTCAATGCGCCGGACTCGACGCTGGGCAATGTCGTCGACATCGCCGTCCCGCTGCGCGCGGGACCCGAGACATCGATCGCCGCGACCAAGAGCGTGCTGGCGACGATGGCGGCGGGCGCACGGCTCGTCGCGGAAATCTCCGCCGACCTCGAACTGCACGCCGCGCTCGATCGGCTGCCGCTCCGGCTCGAGCGCGCGCTTGCGTGCGACTGGACGCCTCTCTCGCAGGCGCTTCTGGAGGCCCGCGATGTGTATGTGATCGGCCGCGGCCTGGGGCTGGGGCTTGCCAAGGAGGTTGCCCTCAAGCTGGCCGAGGTCGCTCGGGCGCCTGCGCACGCCTACAGCGCCGTGGAAATCCTGCACGGCCCGCGCGCCGCCATCCGCGAGGATTCGCCGTCCTGGCTTTCGAGATCGACGACGAGACCGCGCCGTCCGTCCGGCAGACAATGGCGAGTCTGGCCCAGAGCGGCGCGCGCACGCTTTCATGCGGCGGGGGCGATCTCGACTGGATCGCGCCCGATCATCCCGCGACCGACGCGATGGCGATGGCCGCGGCTGCGTGGCGTTGCCTCGAGGCGCACGCGCAAAGACTGGGATACGATCCCGACCAGCCGCCGTTTCTCAGCAAGGTGACGAAGACCCTTTGACACGCCTCAGCGGGCGTCCAGAGACTTCGCGCCGGCGCCCGATGCGTAAAGGGCGAGCGCGCCGCCCGCGATCGCGAAGTTCTTCAGGAGATGATTCAGGTTGTTGGGATCGCTGATCTGCGCGTGGCCCAGAACGCCGGAGACGACGCAGAAGGCCGCGATCAGCAGCGCGACGATGCGGGTCTGATAGCCGACGATGAGCAGCAGCCCGGCCAACACTTCGAAGCCGATGACCGCCGGCGCCACGACGCTGGGCTCGGGCACGCCCAGCTTGCGGAAATAGCCGATGACGCCGGAATAGCCGACGAGCTTGTTGAAGGCCGCGATCAAAAAGAGCGTTGCGATCAGAAGGCGCGCGGCGAGCAGCGCCAGGTCGCGCATCGGCGGCTGGGGAGTCCTGGCTGGCGGCATGGGTGATTCTCGTCATTGATGAAGTGCGCAGGATAAAGACGCGCACGGCTCGCGCAAGCGCGCGCCTCTAGCGGCGATAGGGGAAACAGCGTTCACGCTCGAGGGCGAGACCCAGGTGCTCGCCGAGAGCGGCGATCGCCTCGCCGTGCTGGGGGTAGGGATCCCTGTTCGCGGGTCCCACGACGATTGGCGTGAACGCGCCCGTGGCGCCGCTGCGCGGCGGCAGCATCGCTGTCGCCAGTCCCGCGCCTTCGGCGTCGCGCAATGTCGCGAAGACGGGCATCGTCCGGCGCGCATGATCGGCGCGGCCGATATCCTGCTCGATGAAAGCGCGCGACGTCGGCACGTACGAGCGCTGCGCATCCTCGCGGGCGCGCAGGAAGTATTTTTCGACAGCATGCTCCATCAGCGCCGATTCTTCGCCCGCTTCCTTCTCGGTCTCGATCTGGAACCAGGTCTTGCCGCCGGGCGCGTCGCAGATGAACATCATCGAAGTAATCCCCTGGCCTCGCGTGCCGCGTCGTCTTCGCCGGCGCTGCGTCAGGTCTCGCCGGGCGCGATCAGCTCGGGCGGCAGCGCGCCGCCTTCGCTGACGAAGTATCCGTTTTGCGACAGGCCGGCGAGCACGGCGCCCTGCATGTCCTGCGAGGCGACATCGATGCCCCATGGCGGCATGTGGCCCTCGAACTGCATGGACTTCATCAGCATCCAGCGCGAACTGCACAGGTCGGTGGGAAGGTTCGCCCCCGTGCCGTCTTCGGTGATCGCGTAAAGATCCTGCGCGCCGCATCGGAATACGTGGAGCTCTTTCATGCGGTGGGGACTCCCTGCATATGGGCGCGGAGCGCGCCAATGGAGGCTAGCGGCGCGAGTGCGATTTGCAAGCGTCCGCTGCGGATTCGAGCGCCATGAGGGTTCAGCGCTCGCGCTGCTTCAAGGGCCTGCGGCCAAGGCAGCGCTGGCGGGAGCTATCGACGCATCGCTGCGCGCGACCGGCGGTTCTTCGAATTCGAGCTGCTGGATGCGGTCGCCGCGGCGCGCGATCTTCTGCACGCTGGCGCCGACGCCCTCCATGTCCTCGTTCGCCTGGCGCAGATGGGTCCCGAGGCGCGCCGTGCGCTCGCGCAGGCGCTCGACGTCGTCGAGAAGGCGGCGCACCTCCGCCTGGATCACATGCGCCTGTTCGCGCATGCGGGCGTCGCGCACGATCGCCTGCATCACCTGGATCGCAAGCATCAGCAGGGACGGGGACACCACCAGCACGCGCGCGGCGGACGCCTTCTGCACGATGTCCTCGAAATGCTCCTGCAGGTCGGCGTAGATCGCCTCCGAGGGGACGAAGAGAAGCGCCGTGTCCTGCGTTTCTCCAGCAAGCAGATACTTGCCCTGAATGTCGCGCACGTGCTTGCCGACGTCGGCCCGCACGCGCGCGCACGCCTTGCGCCGCTGGTCCTCGTCGCGCGCTTCGCGAAAGGCGGTGAAGGATTCAAGCGGGAACTTGGCGTCGATGATCATCGGGCGGTCGTCGCCGGGCAGTTTCACGATGCAGTCGGGGCGCGCGCCGTTCGACAGCGTCGTCTGGAATGCGAACGCGCCTACCGGCAGGCCGTCGCGCACGATGGCCTCCATGCGCCCTTGTCCATAGGCGCCGCGCGTCTGCTTGTTGGACAGGATGTGCTTGAGGCTCACCATTTCCTGCGAGAGCGCGGAGAGGTTGGCCTGGGCGCGGTCGATCACGGCCAGGCGCTCGCCGAGGCGCGCGAGCTGGTCGGCGGTGGAGCGCGCGCTCTGTTCGAGGCCCTGGCCCACGCGGGCGCCCACGGCGTCGAGACGATCGGCGACGACTTCGCTCACCGCCCGCAGACGTCCGGACAGTTCGGCGTTCATGCGCGCAAGGTCGGCCATGCGGTCATCGAGTTCGCGCTGGCGTTCGGTCGCCGCGAAAGCCTCGAAGCGGCGCGCATTCGCCGTGCGCATGATGGCTATGAGAATAGCGCACAGCAGAAACAGACCGAGGGCCGCAGCCGCGAGGGCCGCGTCGGTGAGAGAGATCTGCGCGCCAGCCAAAGTGAAGAGAACGTCCGGCATGGCGCGAGTTTACGCGATTCGCCCGCCGGACGAGAACGAATAATGAACAGATTTGCTGGTCTGGTTAACGAGCCGCCCGTTCCCTGGCGGAGCCGTCCTTCGCGACGACGTGCAGGCCGCCGCCCAGTCCCCGCCGGCGCCAGACGATGATGCGCGCGACGTCGACGAGGTCGTCTTCCCTGGTCACGCCATTCTTGAACCTTGTCATCAGCGCTCTCGCAAGAAGCGTCTTGCCTGCCGGTCCGGTCAGGTCGCATTCGGCGCAGGCGCGCCGGAAGGCCTTCGAGAGAACGTCGAGTTCATCGGGCGTGTAGATGCGGTTCTCGAGTGAACGCTTGCTCATGACGCCACCACACACAACTCGGAAGAATGTTTACTATCCTCCTTAACCTTTCCCGTGTCGACATGAATCCGTGTGCGCTATCGCGCCGATTTTTTCTCAACTGCGAGCGCGATCGCGACAGTCGCCAGCATGAAGCAGGCCGAACCATAAAAAATCCACGCGGGCGCTTTGCCGTCGATCAGCGCGCCGCCGATCAGCGGTCCGATCATGCCGCCGAAATTGAAGCCCGTCGTCACGATGCCGAACACGCGGCCGACTGCGTCCGGCGGCGCGGCCTTGCTCACCAGAAGGTCGCGCGAAGGCATGATCAGCCCTGCGCAGAAGCCGGTCGCGGCGACCAGCGCGAGCGTCACGGACGCGCCGGGCGCCAGCAGCGGAATCGCAAGCGCGAAGACGGCGGCCATCCCGAAGCCGCCGAGGGCGACGCTCGCCTTGCTGCGCGCGCGGTCGGCGACAAATCCGCCGGCGAGCACGCCGCCCACCAGCGCGATGAAAAAGATCGTCAACGCCGCTGCGCCCACCGATTGCGGCAGGGCGAGCAGGTCGGTGACAGCGGCGACCATGTAGGTCTGCATCATGCCCGTCGACAGGTTCACCAGTGTAAACATCAGGGTCAGGGCCAGAACGGAGCCCGTGACGAGCGCCAGCGCCGGCGTGCGCGGCTTGGCGGCGCGCTTTGCGCCGCGCGCCTGCCTGCGTTCCTGAAACAGGCCGGGGACCATCGGCAGGGCGAGCAGTAGTCCCACAATGCCGGATGCGGCGAGCGCGAAGCGCGGGCCTCCGAGCCAGAGGAAGGCGAGGACCACCGGCGGCGCGACGGCGAAGCCGAGATAACCTGAGAAGGTGTGAATCGCATAGGCCCGGCCCATGCGCTCCGCCTTCATCTCGTTGGAGAGGATCGAGTAGTCGGCGGGATGATAGACGCTGTTGCCAAGGCCAATGAGCACCGCCGCGACGAGCAGCGCCGGGTACGTCGGCACGATGGCGACCAGAAGGAAGCCGGCCGCGCCGGTGGCCACGCCGGTCAGCAGGAAGAGGCGGGCGCCGAAACGATCCACCAGGAAGCCGACAGGCGCCTGCGTGGCCGCCGTCACGGCGTTCATGATCGTGATCGCGACGCCGAGTTCGAGGTAGGAGACGTCGAGAAGAACTCGTCAGCGCGGGCAGGAGAGGCACGAGCGCCAGCCAGTAGAAATGGCTGACGAGATGCACCACCGAGACGATCGTCAGGGTCTTCATCTCCTGGCGCGCGCCGTCCGCGTCGGCGGTGGTGCTGGTCATCCTCACTCTCCGGCGCACGTCGGCGCTACGTCTTCACAACAGGTTTGCGGGACAAAAAAATGGCGTCGTTTCCGACGCCATTCCGATCGCGTCCCGTTTTTGGGCGCTGCTCAGTTCATCCGGCCGAAGCCGCCGCGCAGGAACGGGAAAACGTTCTCGAGCGAAGCGTAGACCGCAGCGAGGATGCATGTTCCCGCAGAAATCCCGAGGATGAAGAAGAGTTCGCGAACCCAGTCCAGATGAAGCATTGTTTCCCCCGCGTTGTCTGGGTCCTTGATACTCCAGCATCCGGCGGCAGGCAAGCGGGCGGGGCCTGCCGGTCACGCTCCCCGCGCCGCCTGCAATTCCTTCAGGAAGCGCGCCGAGCCCGCATGCAGCGGGGTGTCGAAGGGCGTCCCTTCCGATTGGGTGAAGACCTGTTCGGGGCCCAGGTAAGCGTCCTCCCAGACGATCTGCTCCGCCCGGGCGGCGACCGATTTCGCCACCTGGTAGACGAGTTCCTCCGAAAAGTCCTCGCGCGCATAGAGGGGCCAGCCGCCGTAATCGATGCACTGGTGCTCGTAGCCAAGGTGCGGAAACATGCCGCTGGCGATCGGCGCCTTCCGCCAGCCCAGGCTGGCGAGATATTCGAAATGGTCCGGCTCCAGCTCGATGAGCTGCATGCCGTGCTTCAGGCCCTCGTCGAACCAGGTCATCACAAGGCCCTCGTCGAAGATCGCCTCGAGCGTTCCCGCCCGCAGCGGCTCCATGCGGCGCGGATCGGACGGCGCGCCCGTCACGTTCAGCCGTCCGCCCCATGAGACGATATCGGCGAGGCTGAAGCCATAATAGCCGAGCGCCTGGTCGATGAAGACGCGCGTCGAATGGGTGGGGTCTTCCTTCACGGAAACCCACAGCGGGTACTTGCGGTCGCGAATGTCCTTGAGCGAGCGGATGCCGGTCTTCGGGTTCACCATGAAGACGAAGCGATCCCAGCTTGGATAGACGGCGACGGTGCGCAGCGGCAGCTTCTCCTTGAAAAGGCCGACGCCTCGCGCGGCTTGCGTGAGAAATCCGCAGGGATTGACCATCGCCATGTCGAGGCCGCCGTTGACCACGTCGTGCGCGAGGATGGGCGAGCCGGTCGCCATGCGGAGCGCGGGGCGATACCTGTCGCCCGAGCCGTTGCCCACGGTGATGCACATGTCGCGGTCACCGCCGTAGGGCGTGTCCGGATTGCCGGCGACATTCAGGCCCAGTTCCCAGAGGAATTTCGCGCGCCTGAAATTGGCGCCCCGCGGCAGCGGTTCGGTCATGGGCTTCCTCCATCGGTTGCGCGCTTGTGCGCGCTCGTTGCATCGCGTGGGCGGCAGGCTTCCACCGCATGGGCGCTTTGTCAACGAAGCGGGATCAGCTTATCGTGCCGTCTGCGCCCGTCCGAAAGAGGCGCGGCGGAGGAATGTCCATGGAAGCACGTCAGGCGAAACTCGCCACACTCATGGCCGCTTGTCTCGTGGCCGGCGCCGCGGCGAGCGCCGCGCTCGCGCAGGCTCAGGATCCCGCTGAATTCTACAAGGGCAAGGCGATGACGATCGTCGTCGGCTTCTCGCCCGGCGGCGGATATGATGTCTACGCGCGGCTTCTTGCGCGCCACATCGGACGCCATGTGCCGGGAAATCCCGACGTGATCGTGCAGAACGCGCCGGGCGCCGGGAGCCTCACGGCCGTGCGCCAACTCGATGCGACGCTGCCCAAGGACGGGCGCTACATGACCGCCTTCAACCCGGCGCTGCTGCTCGAATCCCTGGTCAATCCCGAGAAGACGAAGTTCAACTTCTCCAACCTGTCGTGGATCGGCAGCATGTATCCGGACGTGCGCGTCTGCTACTTCTGGCATACGACGGGCATCAAGACATGGGACGATCTGGTCGCGCGCAAGGAAATCAACATCGGCGCCACGGGCCACGGCACCGGCGCGTATGTGAATGCGGCGATCCTGAAGAACCTGTTCAATCTTCCCATCCGCATCATCCTCGGGTTTCCGGGAGGCGCGGAACAGTTGATCGCCATCGAGCGCGGCGAACTCGACGCCGATTGCGGCTCGTGGAGCAGCGTGCCGCAGGACTGGCTGCGCGAGAAGAAGGTGACGCCGGTCGTGACCTTCTCCGCAGGCAAGGTCGAGGGTCTGCCCGAGAGCGTGCGTTATCTCGGCGACTTCGCGAAAACGCAGGAGCAGAAGGACATTCTCGCCTTTCTCACCGGCGGTGGAGAGCTGGGGCGTCCCTACGTGATGTCTCAGGCGGTCCCGGCCGAGCGCGTGCAGGCGGTTCGCCGCGCGTTCGACGCCAGCATGAAGGATCCCGCGCTGCTGGCGGAAGCCGCCAAGCTCAATGCGCCGATCATTCCGACGGCGGGCGAGCGCGCACGCGAGATCATCGAGCGCATCACCTCGGCCTCGCCCGAGATCGTCGCGAAGGCGAAGAAGATCATCGAATAATCCAGATGGACGAAGTCCACGAACCGGAGGGGACAGACGCATGCCAATGACCAGACGCAACAGATGGGCCGGCGCCGCGGCGCTCGCGGCGGCGACAATCGCGGCGGGCGGCGCCGGCGCGCAGGACCTCGAGGCCTTCTACAAGACCAACCCGCTGCAGATCGTCGTGGGCTACGGGCCGGGCGGCGGCTACGACGCCTATGCGCGCGTGCTCGCACGGCACATGGGCAAGCGCCTGCCCGGAACGCCGAACGTCATCGTGCAGAACATGCCGGGGGCGGCCAGCATGAAGGCGGCCAATTACATCTATTCCATCGCGCCCAAGGACGGTTCGCAGATCGCGACCTTCTCGCGCGGCCTGCCGATGCAGCCGCTGCTCGACAACCAGGGCGTGCAGTACGACGCGCTGAAGTTCGGCTGGGTCGGCAGCATCGCCGCCGAGACGAGCGTCACGTTCGCCTGGGCGACGACCGGGTTCACCACGTTCGAGGATGCGCGGCAGAAGGAGATGCTGGTCTCCGCGTCGGGCGCCGGCGCCGACAGCGCAACGTTCCCGTGGATCATGAACGCGGTGCTGGGCACGAAATTCCGCGTGATCACCGGCTATCCGGACTCCAATTCCACGCTGCTGGCGGTCGAGCGCGGCGAGGTGCAGGGCAGCGCTGGAACGTCGTGGGGCACGCTCACGTCGAGCCGAGCCGACTGGTTGGCGAAGAAAAGCATCGTCGTTCTGGCGCAACTGGGGCTCGAGTCCAATCCCGCCATCGGAAGCGCGCCGCTGATCGTCGATCTGGCGAAGAATCCGGCCGACCGGCAGGTGCTCGAGATGATCTTCTCGCGGCAGAGCTTCGCCTATCCCTACACCGCGCCGCCGGGCCTGCCGCCGCAGCGGCTCGCGGCCCTGAGGACCGCCTTCAACGCGACGATGACCGACGCCGATTTTCTCGCCGACGCGAAGAAGATGGGACTTGAAGTGAGCCCGATCACCGGCGAGCAGATGAGCGCGTTGATGGAGAAGCTCTACAAGACTCCGCCCGACGTGATCGCCCGCGCCCGCGCCGCCATCGACGCAGGGCGCGCCGCCGTCGAAATAGGGGCGACACACCGCATGCCCGGCAAGCGCGTGCAGATCGACGAGGAGACGTGGAGCGCCCTGCGCCTGCTGGCGCAGGACAGGATGGCGACCTTTCAGGAGCTGTCCGAAGAAGCGTTCCGCGATCTCCTCGCCAAGCACGGACGCGCCGCCGATCTGCGCGAGCAGTTGAAGAAGAGCGCCGGGGCAGGCGACGCCCCGGCGCCGTCTGCGGCCAAAGGCGGCGCACCCAAGGCGCGGGCAGCGGCGCGCAAGCCGCCGTCGCCACTGCTGACGGGCGGCGGCCAAGTTGCGGTCGACGCGCGCCGCCTGTAACCTTCGCCAAGCGAACGTCCCTGAAGCGGGCGCGCTGTCCAGGGAGAACGCCATGAAGAGATCGGCATTGTGCGCATACATGGGCGCGCTGCTCGTGAGCGCCGCGACGGCGGGATTGGCCGCCGCGCAGGATCTTTCCAAGATGTCGATCACGGTCGGCTTTACGTCGGGCGGCACCTATGACGCGACCGCGCGCCTGTTCTCGCGCCACATGGGCAAGCACCTTGCCGGCAATCCGCAGATCATCGTGCAGAACATGCCCGGGTCGGGCGGCGTCGTCGCGCTGAACCATCTCTACAACATCGCGCCGCGCGACGGATCGGCGCTGGCGCTGGTCGATGGCGCGCTCGCGTTCGAGGCGCTGTTCGGCAATCCTGCGGTGAAGTACGATCCGCGCCAGTTCGCCTGGATCGGCAGCCGCGCCAAGGAGACGCCGCTGTGCGTCGTGTGGGCCGAACGCAGCGTCGCCACCATCGAGGAGGCGATGAAGCGCGAGGTCGTCCTCGGCGCCACGGTGGGCACGCGCACGTTCAACCAGCCGCGCCTGTTCAACGAGCTTCTCGGCACGAAATTCAAGATCGTCACCGGCTATCCCGGCGGCAACGAGCTCACCATCGCGATGGAGCGTGGCGAGACGGAAGGCTGGTGCGGCTGGTCGTGGACGAGCGTCAAGCGCCGCGTGCCCAAATGGCTCAGCGAGAAGAAGGTCAACATCCTCGTGCAGGGCGCGCTCGACAAGGCGCCCGACCTGCCGAACGTTCCGCTCGCCATCGACCTCGTGAAGAACGAGACGGACCGGCAGATCATGGGCCTGATGCTCAGCGACACGCGCATCGCCAGCCCGCTGATCGCGCCGCCCGGATTGCCGGCGGCGCGCGTCGCCGAATTGCGCGGGGGCTTCGACAAGATGATGAAGGATCCGGAATTCGTGACCGAGGCCGACAAGCTCGGCATCGAGATCGATCCTACGCCCGGCGCGCAATTGCAGACCGCGATCGACGAAATGTTTGCGTTGCCGCCAGCAGTCGTCGAGCGCGCCAAGGCGGCGCTTCGCTGAGGCCCATACGTCGGAGCGGCGCATGAACATCAGGCTGGTTTCGGCTGCGGCGGCGATTGCGCTCTCGCATGGCGCATACGCGCAGGCGCCGGCAGACTTCTACAAGGGCCGCAACGTGAACGTGCTCATCGGCGTGGGCGTCGGGGGCTTCTACGATCTGAACGCGCGCGTCGTTGCGAGGCACATCGGCAAGCACATCCCGGGGCAGCCGACGCTCGTGCCGCAGAACATGACCGGGGCGGGCGGCGCGCGCATGGCCGCCTTCCTCGCCGACGTCGCGGCGAAGGACGGCGCGAACATCGGGATGATCCCGAATAACTTCCCGGCCATGCAGGCGATCGGCAGCGACGCCATCCGTTTCGATCTGGCGCGGTTCCAGTGGATCGGTTCGCCCGCCCCGCTCACGGGCGCGATGACCGTGTGGCGGACCTCGGGGGTCGAGACAATCGAGGACGCGCGGGTGAAAGAGGTGGTCACGGGCGCGAGCGGGCGCGGCGCCGAATCCTTTTCCATGCCTGCGATGCTGAACGAGTTCGCGGGCACGAAATTCAAGATCGTCACCGGTTATCCCGGCGGCAACGAGATCAACCTCGCCATGGAGCGCGGCGAGGTGCAGGCGCGCTACAATTTCTGGTCGAGCTGGAAGTCGACGCGGCCCGAATGGGTGAAGAACGGCGACATTCGCGTCATCGCGACGATGGGGCCCAAGCCCTCCGACCTGCCCGGCGTGCCATCCGTGCTCGACCTGGTGAAGAGCGATGACGACCGCCGCGTCGTGGAGCTGATCATCGCCGGCACGTACCTGGGCACGCCTCTGGCTTTCGGCGGCGGCGTTCCCGCCGACCGCGTGGCCGCGGTGCGCTCCGCCTTCGCGGCCGCCATGAAGGACCCGGATTTTCTCGCCGAGGCCGAGAAACTGAAGATCGAGGTGAACCCGGTGTACGCCGAAGACCTCGAACGCGTCGTCGCGCGCGTGCTCTCGACGCCGCCAGCGCTGGCGGCCCGCGCCCGGCCGATCCTCGAATAGGCTTGCGATCAGCGACTTGCCGTTCGCGGCCCCGCGCGCGGGCGCTTCGTCTCGCACCTGCAGCAAATTGCAGATTGTTGACAATCTGCAATTTCGTCCGATTATTCGCCCATTCGAATCCGGCGCGCTCGACGCCGGAGGGAGGCCGCCGTGGAGAGCGTTCGCATGGACGAATTGGCCGTGCTCCGGACCAGCACGTTGCAGAGCGTGCTGGAAAGAGAGCTGGAGAAGGCGGTCGTCAGCGGGGAACTCGCGCCCGGCGGCAGGGTCAACGAAAACGCGCTGGCCGGCCGTTTCGGCGTCAGCCGCGGGCCGATCCGCGAGGCGCTTCGCGCGCTGGAAGCCGCGGGCCTCGTCTATTCCATTCCCAATCGCGGGTTCTTCGTGCGCCGTCTCGATCTTGAAGAGGCGGCGCACATCTACGACGTGCGCGCCGCGCTCTTCGGGCTTGCGGGCGAGACGCTTGCGCGGACCGCGTCTGAAAAGGTTCTCTCGGATCTGCGCGGTCACCTCGCCCGTATGGACGAGGCCGCGGAGGCGCGCGATTTCGACGCCTATTACCCGCTCAATCTCGCCTTTCACCGCTACATCATCGAGTTCGACCGGCAATCCGGTTCTCGCCGGGCATTATCTCGATCTCGTGAAGCAGATGCACCTGTTCCGCGCCCGCTCGCTGGGGCCCGGCGGCGGACTCGCCGTGTCGAACGCGGAGCATCGCGAGATGGTCGACGCCGTTGCGCGGCGCGATCCCGAAGGCGCGCGCGAGGCGTTCGCCAGTCACGTCAGTCGCGCCAAGCAGCGGCTTCTCGCCGCGGAGCAAAAGGACGATGCGGCAGCCGTCGCCGCCCGATAAACCGCATACATTTTCGAACGAAGGAAGGCAGAGGTTCATGGCTGACAACAAGGCGATCACCGCAGCGGCGATCGAATTCATCGAGACGGTTTCCTACGAAGACCTGCCCGCAGAGGCGCTTCGCATCGGCAAGCGCTGCATGGTCGACACGCTCGGCGTGATGATCGCCGGCTGCTCGGAGCATTCGGTGCACATCCTCGTCGATGACGCGCTCGACCAGGGCGGCAAGGAAGAGGCGCTGCTGCTGTCGGGCGGCAACCACAAGGCGCCGGCCGCCATCGCAGCCCGCGTGCTCGGCACGGCCGGTCACGCGCACGACTGGGACGACACGCAGGTCTCGCACGATCCCGCGCATGTCTATGGCCTGCTCACGCATCCCTCCGTGCCGCCGCTGTCGGCGACGATCGCCATGGCGCAGCGTCTGGGCGGCGTCGACGGCAAGCGTTTCATGCTGGCGTTCCAGACCGGCTTCGAGGTCGAGTGCAAGATTTCCGAATGGATGTCGCATCGTCATTACCGGCGCGGCCACCATTCGTTCGGGCACCGTGGGCACGTTCGGCGCCGCCACGGCCGCTGCGAAACTGCTGGGGCTCAAGGGCGAGAAGCTCGCGCACGCACTGGGCATCGCCGCGTCGCTCGCCGCCGGCATCCGCGCCAACTTCGGCACGATGACGAAGCCGCTGCACGTCGGCCGCGCGTCCGAGAACGGCGTCACCGCCGCGCTCCTCGCCGCGCGCGGCTTCACCGCCGACCCGACCGTGCTCGACGGGCAATGGGGCTTCTTCCAGGTGATGGGCGAGGGCTTCGATCCGTCAAAGCCCGCGCAGGGCTTCGGCAAGACGCTCACGATCGTCGACCCGGGCGTCAGCATCAAGCCGTTCCCGTCGGGCATTCTCACGCACCAGTCGATGGACGCGATGCTGAAGCTCGTCCTCGACAACGACCTCAAGCCCGAACAGGTCGAGGCGATCCGCTTCTACGCCGGCAAGAACATCCTCGAGCCGATCCGTTATCCGCTCGCGGTCAACCATCTGCAGGCGAAGTTCTCGATGCCGGCGCTGCTGTGCATGATGGTTCTGAAGCGCCGCGCGAGCCATCACGAGTTCCTCGACGAGTTCGTCGCCTCGCCCGCCATGCAGGACATGCAGAAGCGCACGCAATGCCTCGGCGATCCGGAGATCGACGCGCGCGGCTACGATCTCATCCGCTCGCGCATCGAGGTCGACACGAAGGACGGCCGCACGCTCGTGCAATGGGCGGACGAGCGCTATCGCGGCGGCCCGCTCAATCCGATCAGCGACGCCGATCTCGAAGGCAAGTTCCGCATGTGCGCGGAAGGCGCGCTCAGCGAGGCGCAGCAGGCGAAGCTGCTCGGGCTCGTCGGCAAGATCGAGACTGTCGCAGACGCCGCGGACGTCGCGAAGGCGATGGTGTTCGAAGGCGCGCATCACTGAGAGGCAAGCGGGCGGCCGCACAGGCCGCCCGTCATCAACGCAGCACGCGGCAAAAGCGTCGTGCTCGAAACAGGGGAGAAGCGCAATGAGAAAGCTTGCAGCAGCATTCGCGTTCGCCATGCTCGGCGCCACAGGCGCGGCGGCGGAGCCCGCCGCCTATCCGCACAAGGTCGTGACGCTCGTCACCCATTCCAGCCCGGGCGGCGGCAGCGACGTCTTCCTCCGCGAGATGGTGAAGCATCTCAGCAAGTACATCAACGCGACGTTCATCGTCGACAACGTGTCGGGCGGCAGCGGCGCGCGCGCCATGTCGAGGCTCGCGACGCAAAGCCGGACGGCTCGATCTTCTATGCGATCACGCCGACCTACATCTACACGTCGCTGATGTCCAAGCCGCAGCACACCTATCGCGATCTGCAGCCGCTCGCCATCGTCTTCGCCGATCCCGAAGTGCTCTACACGCGCGCCGACGGTCCCTACCAGAGCGTGAAGGACGTGATCGAGCACGCGCGCAAGTCGCGCGGGCGCTTCGGCGTCGCCAACCCCGCATCGCTCGAGCGCCAGGCGGCGGAGCGCCTGAAGAACGCGGCGAAGGTCAACGCCGCGGTCGTGTCGCACGAGGGCGGCGGCGACCTGATGATCAACGTGCTCAACGGCACGCTGGATGCCGGCGTCGGTGAAATCCAGGAATTGCGCGCGCAGCTCGCGGGCAAGAAGGTGCGCCTGCTCGCCTCGTTCACCGCGCAGCGTCTGGCCGACTTCCCCGATCTTCCCACGGTCAAGGAGCAGGGCTTCGACGTCGTGGTGCACAAGTTCCGCGGCCTTGCCGGCCCGAAGGGACTTCCCGCCGACGTGATCGCCGTCTGGGAAAAGGCGCTGCCGCAGCTTGCTGGCCGATCCCGATTACAAGAAGGTCTACGCGCAGGAAAGCCTCATCGTGGACTTCCGGGGCGCGGCGCAGGCGGCTGAACTCGTCAACACGTTCGCAGCCGAATCCGAAGCCTTCCTGAAGGAAACCGGCGTCATCAAGTAGGGGGCAACGAGGTGAGGCAGGAGATCATCGGCGCTGCGGGCTTGCTCGTTCTCGCCATACTTTATCTCATCGGCGCGAGCGGCATTCCGCACAGCACGCTGTCCGACGAGGTCGGCGCGCGCGGGTTGCCGTTCGTGCTGGGCGTTCTCCTGGCGCTCGTGTCGCTCGGCATCATGGCGCGGGCGGCGTTCGCCTCTGCGTCGGCGGCGCCGGACGAGGCCGAGGCTGGCTCGAGTTTGCCGCGCGTCCTGGGTCTTCTCGCGTGCGCCGCGCTCTTTTGCGGCGTCGCGTGGCTCGCGGGCTATCTTGTCGCCTGCGCGATCACGCTGCTCGCGGTGATGATTTACGAAGGCGCCATGCCCAATCTGCGCGTGGTCGCCATTGCGGTCGGCGGCGCGGTCTTCTTCTGGCTGACGTTCGTCTACTTCCTCGGCGTCGCGCAGCCCGTCGGCAAGTTGTTCGGAGGCTGAGGTGGAGACTGTCTCGCAGATTTTCTCCATGCTCTTTGGTACGCCGCTCATTCCTGCGGCGCTCATTGGCCTCGTGTGGGGCGTGATCGGCGGCGCGCTGCCGGGGCTTTCGGCCTCCGTCACGATGGCGCTCATCCTTCCCTTCACCTACGCGATCGATCCGATGTCGGCGATCGTGCTGCTCGCATCCGTGTACATCGGCGCGGAATACGGCGGCTCCATTCCCGCCATTCTCATCCGCACGCCCGGCACGAATTCCGCCGCGGCGACGGTCATCGACGGCTTCGAGATGAAGAGGCAGGGCCGGGCAGGGGAAGCGCTCGGCATCTCGCTGTGGTCGGGCGTCGTGGGCTCGCTGTTTGGCTTGCTGATGCTCGTCGTCTTCACCGAGCCGCTGTCGCGCCTCGCGCTCGCCTTCAAGCCGATGTCCTATTGCGCGCTCGGCGTGCTGGGCCTGTCGATCATCGCCTCTCTGTCGAGCGGCTCCTTGCTCAAGGGCCTGGCGGCCGCGCTCGTGGGCATGATGATCGCGACCATCGGCATCGATCCGCTCTCGGGCGTCAACCGCTTCACGTTCGACATGCCGGACCTGCTCGGCGGCGTGAAGCCGATCATGGTGATGATCGGGCTGTTCGCAGTCGCCGAACTCATGCGCCAGTCGGGCGGGGCCGATCTCGCCTCGCAGGCCGCGCTCTCCGTGCGCATCGTGTTCCCCTCATTCCCGATGATGCGCAGGCTCGCCAAGCCGCAAGGGATCGGCTGCGGCGTCGGCCTCATCGAAGGCCTGCTGCCCGGCGGCGGCGGCTCTGTCGCGGCGTTCTTCTCCTACAACGAGGCGAAGCGCTGGTCGAAGCATCCGGAGGAATTCGGCAAGGGCTCGGTCGAGGGCGTCGCCGCGCCGGAGGCCGCCAACAACACGGTGGCGAGCGCCTCGCTCATCCCGCTCCTGAGCTTCGGCATTCCCGGCTCCAATTCCGCCGCCGTCCTGCTTGGCGGCCTTCTGATTCACGGCCTGCTGCCCGGGCCGCGCCTGTTCGAGCAGAACGGCGACGTGGTGATGGGCCTTTATGTCGGCTCGTTCGTGGCGACGCTGGCGCAGATACCCGTGGGTCTTCTCATCCTGCCGTTGTGCATGTGGCTGGTGAACCGGCCGCGGCATGTGCTCGCCGCCTTCGTGTTCATCCTCGTGATGAGCGGCGTCTACTCGATCAACGGGTCGTTCATCGACATCGGCATCGTCATGATGTTCGGTTTCCTTGGCTGGCTCATGGTGAAGGGCGGCTATCCGTTCCTGCCGGCCGTCCTCGGCGTGGTCCTCGGCCCCATAGTGGAATCCAACTACCGCCGCTCGCTGTTGCTGTCGGGCGGCGATCACGCGATCTTCCTGGAAGATCCGATTGCGGTCGGCTTCCTCATCACAGCCGCGCTGTTCATGGGTTTCTCGCTGTTCCGCGAGCATCGGGATGCGCGCGCGCGCAGGAAAGAGAAAGAAGCAAACGCCAATGCCTGATACGAAAGCCAAACCCGTCGCCCTTCAGGTGGGTGAATTCGCCGCCTCCGTCGACGGCGAAGCCTTGCCCGCGACGACGCGCGACGGTCTGCCGAAACCTGATGATCGACGTCGCAGGCCTGTGCGTCGCCGCGCGCAGCACCGATTACGTGCGCGCGGCGCTTGCCAGCGTCTTGTCCGACGGCCCGGTCACCGCGATCGGCCACGGGCGGCGCATGAACGCGTATGACGCGGCGTTCGTGAACGGCACGGCCGCGCACGGCGAAGACTTCGACGACACGTTCGAGGGCGGGCCTGTGCACGCCGGCGCGGTGATCGTGCCCGCTGTTCTTGCCGCCGCCGAGCATCGCGGGCTCGATGGAAACGCCGTGATGAAGGGCATCGCGGTCGGCGTCGAAGTCATGTGCCGCATGTCGCTCGTGACGCCGCAGGCGATGCACAAGGCGTGCTTTCATCCCACCGCCGTGATCGGCGGGCTTGCCGCCTCGGCCGCAGTCGGCGCCGCCATCGGGCTGAAGGCCGAGGGAATAGCGCGCGCCATGGGCATCGCAGGCTCGCTCGCGTCGGGCATCATCGAATATCTTGCGGACGGCAGTTGGACGAAGCGCATGCACGCAGGCGCGGCGGCCCAGGCGGGCCTGCGCGCGGCCTTCCTCGCGGAAGCCGGTTTCTTCGGCCCGCTCACGGTGCTCGAAGGCCACCACGGATTCTACAGAGCGTTCGGTCCGTCGAAGACGCCGGACTTCTCGCACCTGCTCGAGGGTCTTGGCGAGCGTTGGGTGACCGATACGGTGGCGTTCAAGCCCTATGCGTGCGGGACCATGACGCAGCCCTACGTCGACTGCGCGATCGAACTGGCGAAGGACGGCGTGCGCGCCGAGGAGATTGCATCGATCGTGTGCGAGGTGGGCGAAGGCACGGTGCACCGGCTCTGGGAGCCTCTGCAGCTCAAGCAGAATCCGCCCAATGGATACGCCGGCAAGTTCTCGACGCCCTATTGCATCGCCGTCGGGTTTCTCGATGGCGACGCCGGGCTTGGGCAATTCACGGACGAGCGCACGCAGGATGCCGCGGCGCGCGCGCTGGCCGGGAAGGTCTCGTTCATCGTCGATCCGGACAACCCGTATCCGAACCAGTTCACCGGTCACCTGCGCGTGACGCTCACAAATGGACGCGTCATCGAGAAGCGCCGCGCCAACATGCGCGGCGGCGCGCACGATCCGCTCTCGCAGGCCGACATCATTGCGAAGTTCCGCGCCAACGCGCGCTTCGGCGGCTGGCAGGATGGCCAGGCCGGCGCGCTGGAGGCCGCCTTCGCGCGCATCGCGGATGGCGGCAGGTGCGATCTTTCCATGGCCGGAGCGTGAGCATGGACAAGGAACTCGAAGGCTATGTCGCGCTCGTCACCGGCGGTCCGCGCAACATCGGACGCGCCGTGGCGCTGGCTTTCGCGGACGCGGGCGCATCTGTTGCAATCACGGCGGTCAACGACATGGCGGGCGCTGACGCAGTCGTGAAAGAGGTGGAGGCGAAGGGCGTTCGCGGTCTTGCGGTCGCCTGTGACGTTACGAAGGAAGCCGATGTCGCAGCGCTGCGCGACAGGATCGGCGAAAAGTTCGGGCGTCTCGACGCGCTGGTCAACAACGCCGCGGTGCGTCACGAGACGCCGTTCGGCGAGATGACGTACGCGCAATGGCGCCATGTGATCGGCGTGACGCTCGACGGCGCCTTTCTCACTGCCAACGCGCTTTTCCCCTTGCTGAAGGCGAGCGGGCGCGGCGCCATCGTCAACATGGGCGGCATGTCGGCATACACGGGCGCGAAGAAGCGCGTGCATGTGCTGGCCGCAAAATCGGGACTGGGCGGCCTCACGCGCGGCCTTGCGCACGATCTCGCCGAATACGGCATCACGGCAAATCTCGTTTCGCCCGGCCTCATCGACACGGTGCGCGGCGGGAACTCCGCCAAGGAGCCCGATCATCACAAGCATCACGCAACGTTGCTTGGCCGGCGGGGCCGGCCCGAAGAGGTGGCGGACATGGTGGTGTGGCTCGCCGGCCCGCATGGCCGCTACGTCACCGGACAGACGATCCACGTGAACGGCGGCGCATATCTGCCTGCCTGAACCAGAACAAGGAAAGGAACAGTCATGAAGAACGGAAAATGCCTTGCAGCCGCGGCGGCCGTGTCGATGGCGCTCCTCGGGTCTGCGCTCGCGCAGACGTATCCGAACCAGTCGATCACCGTCATCGTGCCCTATGCGCCGGGCGGCAACACGGATGTCGTGGGACGCCTCGTCACCGAGCAGATGTCCAACATTCTCGGCGAGAAGATGATCATCGAGAACGTGGCGGGCGCGGGCGGCACGACCGGCTCGCAACGCGCCTCGCGCGCCAAGCCCGATGGATACACGCTGCTCGTCGGGCAGATGGGAACGCACGCCGCAAGCGTCGGTCTCTATCCAAACCTCGCCTACAATCCGGTAACCGATTTCGAGCACATCGGGCAATTGTCCGACACGCCGATCGGCATTCTCGTGCGGAAGAATTTTCCGGCGAAGGATCTCAGGTCGTTCATCGAGATCGTGAAGGCGCAGCCGCAGAAATACAACAACGGGCACGGCGGCGTGGGATCGACATCGCATGTCTCATGCCTCTTCCTGAGCTCGCTCATCGGCGCGCGCGCTCCCATGGTCGCCTATCGCGGCTCGGGTCCTGCGTTCAACGATCTCCTCAGCGAGCAGTACGATTTCCTGTGCGACCAGATCCCGCACACCGTCGAACATGTGAAGGCGGGCACGGTGCGCATGCTCGCCGTCGGCATCCCCGAGCGCTCGGACGCGCTGCCGGACGTGCCGACGACGATCGAGGCTGGATTGCCGCAGTTCCAGGCGTCCGGTTGGAACGCGCTGTTCGCGCCCAAGGGCACGCCTGCGCCGATCGTGGAGACGCTCAACGCCGCCCTGCGCAAGGCGCTCGATCATCCCTCCACCAAGGGCAAGCTCGAGGCGATCGGCGCCATTCCGCCGCGCCCGGAAAACCGCACGCCGGAGGGCTTGCGCAAGTTCGTGAGCGCGGAAATCGACAAGTGGGTGCCGATCATGAAGGCGGCGAACATCGAGGTTCCGAAGTAGGGAACGAGCCGGGCGGCGGCGCGCCCGCCGCATGGCCTTTCAAACTTTCCGTTGTTATTTGGGACGCCGCAAGGAACAATGCCTGCAGGCGAAAGAGGGAGGACGCAACGCATGCGCGGCATCAGCATGGATGAATCGCTGTCGATCATTCTCAACACGTTCAAGAAGGCCGAGGAGATGCGCGCTCACGCGCTTGCGGCCATCGTGCTGGATGCTGGCGGACGCGTGAAGGCGTTTCTCAAGCAGGACGGCGCATCGATCATGCGGTTCGAGATCGCACGCGGAAAAGCTTTCGCCTGCCTTGCGCTACACCGCTCGTCCCGTCAGGTGCTGCAGAAGGCGCGCGAGAAGCCGCCATTCATGGACACGCTGCGCGATCTCGCGGACCAGCCGATCTTCCTCGAAGCGGGCGGGCAATTGATCCGGGACGAAACCGGAGAAATCATCGGCGCGCTCGGCGTGACGGGCGACGTCAACGAGGTCGACGACATTTGCGCGATCGCAGGCATCCGCGCCGTCGGCCTCAAGACCGACTCGGATTTTGACGAGCAGGAATGCCGCCGCCTCAACATCAAGAGCGATCCGCCGATCGTCGATCCCAGAAAGGGCTGATATTGGCTGCGAACTCGCCCCGGACGCTCATCGTCAGCACGTTTCCAAACGCCAAGGCGTTGCCGCTGTGGGCCGAGACGGAGCACGGCCTGTTCGCGCGCAACGGTATTGCGCTGCAATTGCACGAGACCGGAAGTTCGGACGAGCAGCGCGAGTCGCTGGCGCGCGGAGACGTGCAGGTGGCGCAGGCGGCGCTCGACAATGGCGTGGCGATGATCGTGGCTGGCGAGGATGTCGTGATCGTCATGGGCGGCGAGGGCGGGATGAACGATTTCGTCGTCCAGCCGGACATCCATTCGTTCGAAGATCTTCGCGGCAAGACTCTGGCCGTCGATTCGCCGGTTACGGCGTATGCGCTGCTGGCGCGCCGCGCGCTCGCGCAGCATGGCCTGGTCTATGGCGTCGATTACGATATGAAGGCTGTCGGCAACGGGTCGCGGCGCCTGCGCGCGCTGCTGCAGGATTCATCGCTCGCGGGCGCCGTCCTCAACCCGCCGTTCTCGGCGGAGGCTCTCATGCACGGCATGAAAAGCCTCGGACGATTGAACGACATGCTGGGCCCCTATCAAGCGGGCGGCGCCTATGTGATGCGCGGCTGGGCGAATGCGCACAGGGGCGATCTCGTCGCCTTCATACGCGGCTATGTCGAATCGTTGCGCTGGATCAACTCGCCCGACGCGACGAGCGCGTGCGAGGCGATGCTGGCGCGCAAGCTCGATCTGTCTTTCGAACTTGCCGCCGCCACGCTGGCGCAACTGCGCGATCCATCCTTCGGCTTCAGCAGGGATGCGCTGCTGAGCGCGGAAGGAATGGAGAACATGCTCGCCATTCGCGCGGAAACCGAAGGGGCGGGGAGCGCAGATATCCAGGCCGCCCGCATCGTTGACATGTCATTTTATGATGAAGCCATGCGCGCGCTGGAGCCCGCATGAAGCCGATCAACAAAGCGGAGGGAAAGATGACGCGATTCAACCGAATGCTCATTGCGGGCCTTGTGATTGCAGCCGGTGCGGAGGCTGCTTCTGCGCAGACGAAATCGCCCGTCGAGGCGTTCTTTGCGGGCAAGAGCATCGACTTCATCGTGGGCTCGCGCCCGGGCGGCGGATACGGCACGTATGCGACCCTGCTGTCGCGGCACTTCGGACGGCATCTGCCCGGCAATCCGAACATCGTCGCCAAGAACATGGACGGAGCGGGCAGCCTGATTGCGGCGAACTTCCTCTTCAACCGCGCGCCGCGTGACGGCACGGCGTTCGGCGCGCTGTTCATGGGCGCGGTGATGGAGCCGCTGATCGGCGATGCATCGCAGACGCGCTTCGATCCGCGCAAGTTCTCGTTTGTTGGCAGCGCCAACCGCGAGACGAGCGTGTGCGTCGCCTGGCACACCTCGCCGGTGCAGGAATTCAAGGACATGTTCGAGAAGGAGATGATCATCGGCACGTCCGGCGTCACCTCCTCGATCCGCCAGTATCCGGCGGTGCTGAACAACGTGCTCGGCACGAAGTTCAAGATGATCACCGGTTATCCGGGCTCGCTCGACGCTGCGCTGGCGATGGAGAAGGGCGAGACGCAGGGCATCTGCGGCATCCAGTGGTCGAGCTTCAATACAAGCCACAAGCATTGGCTCGACACGAAGCAGGTCCGCATCATTGCGCAAATCTCCTCGCCCGAGGGAGATCCCGAACTCAATCGCCGCGGCATCACCAAGGTGTGGGACTTCGTGAAGAACGACGCGGACCGGCAGACGCTGAACGTCATCTTCAGCCAGCTTGAATTCGGCCGTCCCTACGTTCTGCCGCCCGAGGTCCCGCAGGATCGCGTGCAGGCCTATCGCGCGGCGTTCGACGCGACGATGAAGGATCCCGCATTCCTGGCCGAGGCCGTCAAGCTGCAGATCGACATCGATCCCGTGTCGGGCGCAGCGGTGCAGAAGCTCGTCGAGGATATCTACGCGACGCCTCCGGCGCAGGTGGAACGCGCGAAGGCCGCTCTCAAGTACGACAACCGGCGCGGCGGCTATGCGACCGCCGCCTCTTACTGCACGTTGAGAAGCTTGCGGACGTCGTCCTTGACGACCTTGGGCGCGGATTCCATGCGTTCCATGACGTCTTTCATCCGATCCGCCCCGAACCATCTGAGCTCCACGCGGGTCTTCTCGGCGTCGGCGACGAATTGCGCGTCCGTCATCGTGCTGTTGAAAGCCTTCTGCAGGGCCGCGGCGCGGTCTGCGGGCATCTCGGGCGGTCCCAGCAATGGCCTTCCCAGCGCCAGTTGCGCGAAGAGCAGCTCGAGCGCCGCGCGTCCATTGGCGTCGGTCGCGAGTTCGAGCGCATTGGGGACGTCCTTGTAGTCGGGATGGCGCGACAAGCCCATCTGCAGGATGACTTTCAACTGCCCGCCGGCGAGCTGTTGCGGAAACTGCGCGCCGAGCGTGGAAACGAAAATCCCGCACGTGCCCTGCAGTTCGCCGCGCTCCATGGCGGTCGTGCGTATCTGCGCGCCGCCCTGATAGCCGGGAATCACCTTGAACTTCATGCCCAGGACGTTGTTCATGGCGAGGGGAAAGGTCTGGGAATTCGACCCGGGCCCCGCCGAGCCGATGATGACCTCGCGCGTCTTCAGATCGTCCGCGCTCCTGATGCCGGTCGTGTGCCAGACGGAACAGGTGTCGACTTCCTCGTTCATGTTGCCGATGAACGTGAACTTCAGGTTGTCGAACTTCGTGTTCGCGTCGCCGACAGCAGCCAGCAGGAACGTACTGGACGCCAGCAGGCCCATCGCTGTTCCATCCCTGCGCGCCAGTCCATACACGTTGTTGGCGGCCACGATGCCGCCGCCGCCCGGCACGTACTGGATGGCCATGGACGGATTGCCTGGAATGTATCGGGGATAGTGACGCACGAGCGTGCGCGCGTACAAATCGTAACCGCCGCCGGGCCCGGACGCGACGATGACGTTGATGGTGCGTCCCGCGTAGAAGTCGGCGACGGCATCTGCGTTCGCCGCGCTGGCGGTCATGGCGGCCATGCCGCAGGCGAGGGACATTGCGCGGGCTGTCGAGCCGATCATTCCGGTCTCCGCTTTTTCATTGATCGTGTTGCGGCAAGATGTGCGTCGCCAGATTATTTTGGCTCCGCCCTGATCTTCGACATGTCCGACTCCTTCGGGCGCAGGACTGCTTTCACGCGTTCATGGACGGATGGCGGCGCGCCGATCAGATCGTCGATGATCTTCGCAAGCTGTTCGCCGCTCATGTAGTCGATCTCGGCGTTCTGCGCCGCCGCCTCGGCGATGAATTCGGGGTCCTTGAGAGTGGCGTCGAACGCCCGCCGCAGAGTCGTGACGCGATCGGCGGGCACGCCGGGAGTCGTGCCGATCGGCCTGCCGACCATCACGGCTTTCGACATGAATTCGAGAACAGGCTTGTCTTCGGGCGCAACCGGCTGGTCGAGCAGCAGCGGCACGTCCGGAAGGTCGGGCTCCTTTTCGAGACCGATCTGGATGATCGGACGGATGAGCTTCTCCTTCACGAGGCGCGGCTGCGCCGACTTGTAGCTTGCCCACGGGTTGGTCCCGCGTCCTTCGACCTCGCCGCGCTCCATGGCGATGTCGACTTCGCGCCCGTCGGGATAGCCGGTGATGATCTTGAATTTCGTGCCGAGCAGATTGTTGAAGAGCGCCGGCAATTGCGTCGAGACGGAGCCCGCGCCGGTGGAGCCGATCATCGTCTCGCGCTTCTTGGCTTCCTCGAACGTTTGCGTCTTCGACGTATGCCAGACCACGGTCACCTGGTTGGAGCTGCTCATGTTGCCGATCCAGTTGAACGTGCGCAGGTCGGCCTTGAAGCTTGGCGTCAATCCGAGCGCCTGATCGGTCGGAAGGCCCTGGCTCACCATGGTGAGGATCGTGCCGTCGCGCGGCGCGACGCTGGCGACGAAGTTTGCGGCGACGATGCCGCCGCCGCCTGGCATGTTGATGGGCACGACCGCGGGATTGCCGGGAATGTGCTTGCCGATGTGGCGGGCCAGCATGCGCGAATACAGGTCGTAGCCGCCGCCGACGCCTGAGCGGATCACCATGCGGACCTGCTTGCCCTCATAGAAGCGGCTGTCGTCCTGCGCCTGCGCGGCGGGCGCGGCTGACGCTGCGATCGTGGAGATCAGCAGGAAAATCCTGGTTTTCATGTTTCGCTCCTCCCCCGCGCCGGCTCTGCGCCGGGCGCTTTCGCGCTTGGTGCGCGACCTTGTTTGGGAAAGTATTCGGTTGGCGCTGTCCAATGTCAACCGGCGCGGGCCGCCTTGCCGGCGGCGACGCTTGCGTGCGATCCTTGCGCAAACAGGCCGCAAACGCTTGCGGCGAACATTCGGGAGGCGGGCTTTGCCGGGACTGATCGAGCGCGTTGAGCTGTTCCCCGTCAGGCTGCCCTATGCGCGCACCATGGTGTGGGCCTCCTCGCAGGAAAGCTCGGCCGACTTCATGATCCTGCGCCTGACCACAGCGGGTGGTCTCGCCGGCGTCAGCGAGGGCGTCGTGAAGACCGCGTGGACTGGCGCGACCCTGCGCACGCTCTCGCTCGCATTCGATGAAATCTTCACGCCGATGCTGATCGGGCTCGATCCTGCGCAGGAGGGGGCGCTGTCGAAGATCGAGAAGGTCCGCGAGAACAATCTCGCCAAGGCGATGATCGACGTCGCCGTGTGGGATCTTCGGGCGCAGCTCGCCGGCGCGCCGCTCTGGCGTTTGTGGGGAGGGCGTCCGCGCGTCGAACTTTCGTGGTGCGTCACGCGCCAGCCTCCGATCGCGATGGCGCGCGAGGCCGAGGCGGCAATCGCCGATCACGGGTTCCGTGTCCTCAAGATAAAGGGAGGGCAAGGCGCAGACACGGACATCGCCGCCTTGCGCGAGATACGCCGGGCCGTGGGCGAGGACGTCGTGATGTACGTCGATTGCAATCGCGCCTACCGGGTCGCGGATGCTCCCGACTATGTCGCGCGCCTCGCGGACGAGGGAGTTGTGATGGCGGAGGATCCATGCCCGCTCACGCCCGGCGCGCGCCTTCGCCTCGCTCAAGGAAGCCTGCAGGCTGCCGCTGCTGGTGGACGGAGATTGCCGGGATCTTGCGGACGCTCGCATGTTCGCCGAGAGCGGCGCGGCGTCCTTCAACCTCAAGATACAGAAGGCCCGCGGCTTCACGGAGAACCGGCAGATCGTGGACCTCGCCCGCGCAAGCGGGGCGAGTGTCAACGTCGGATTGTTCGGAGAAAGCTCGCTTGGTTCGCTGGCCGCGCTGCAACTTGCCGCTGCGCTGCCCGCAGATTCGCTGCCCGCGGAAGTCTCCGGCTTTCTCATGTTCGGCGAGGAGTTTGTCCGCGAGCCGCTTGCGATCGCAGCCGGCGCAACGATCTTGCCTGACGAGCCGGGCTTTGCGCGCGCCATCGACTGGGCGAAGGTGGAGCGCCTGCGTCCGGCGTGAGGCGCGAAGCTGGCTGGTGAAACGAAAAACGGCCGGGCGATTGCCCGGCCGTTTCCATGTCTGCGGTCGCGCCTCAGATGGAGGGGATGAACTCCTTGAGCCACGGGGCCCAGCCGCCGAGATAGGTCGGCGGCCACGGGATCGTCAGCAACTGGTCGAACACGAACCAGATGAACACGGTCAGGCCGATCGCCTGCGGGATCACCAGCTTCCACGGCTCCGGTCCTTCGAGGCGCATGTACAGCACGACGAAGAGCGGCACCGTCGGAATGATGCCGACGACGGACATGGACGCCATGAAGGCGAGCAGCCAGCCGAAGAACAGCAATCCGCGGACGAGAATCACGTGCAGCGGCAGATGGCCGGTGTCGGATTCCAGATCCATGTGGATCTTCTCCTGGACTTCGCCCTTGGCTTCCTTGCGCAGGTCGCCCGCTTCAGCGTGCGGCTTGCGGGCCACTTCGTTGAGCAGCGAGATCGCCACGCAGGTGAAGCCGACCGTGCCGACGATCATCGGAACGATCTTGGCCGAGAAGTTCCAGCTCGACGCCTCGAACAGGAGATAGCCGAAGACGCACAGGAGGAACGCATGCATCAGATGCGTCATCTCGAAGTGCGGCTTGCCGTATCCGCTGAGCATGCCGCGGACGCCGCCTTCCTTCTTGAGGTCGGCGAACAGCGGACGCAGCAGGCCCATCGCCGAGATGGCGAAGATGCCGATGACGATCGGACGGGCGAACCAGTCCACGCCATAGCGCTGGATCGAGATGAACAGGTAACGCTCGATGATGTCGCCCAGCACGAGGCCGAGGACCAGCGGCGGACGCGGCCACTTGAGCTGCTTCATCACCCAGCCCAGAAGGCCGAAGATGAGCAGGGTCCAGAGGTCGCCCCAGTTGCGCGAGCCCTGGAAGGCGCCGATGTAGATGATGCCGAGAACCGACGGCATGATCAGCGTGTAGCGCAGCGTGGCGAGCTGGGCGAACTGTTCGGAGAACAGGTAGCACAGGCCCGCGCCGACGATGTTGGCGAGAGCCACCGACCACACCATCGAATAGGTGACGTGAAGGTTCTTGCCGAGCATGTCGGGTCCCGGCACGAGGCCGTGGATCATGAACGCGCCGAGCAGGATCGCCATGCCGGCGGAGCCGGGCACGCCGAACGCGACGGTGGGAACAAGCGCGCCGCCTTCGCGGGCGTTGTTGGCGCTCTCCGACGCAATGACGCCGCGCACGTCGCCGGTGCCGAAGGTCTGCTGGGCGCCCTTTTCGGTGCGCACCGCATGGCCGTAGGCGAGCCAGTCGACGATCGCGCCGCCGATGCCGGGAACCGCGCCAAGCGCAGCGCCGAGCCACGAACAGCGCAGGATCAGCCACCAATGGACGAAGCAATCCTTGGCGCCCTGCAACATGCCGGACTTGTCGGTCTTGGCCAGGTTGCCGGAAATGGCGGTGCGCGAGATCGCGAGGTCGGCGAGTTCGGGCAGGGCGAAGAAGCCCAGCACGATCGAGGTGAGCGGCGCGCCTTCCCACAGGTAGAGCGTGTCGAAGGTGTAGCGCAGCGTTCCCGTCTGCGGGTCGGAGCCCGTCATCGCGATCATCACGCCGAGCGCCGCGCCCGTGAGGCCGCGCAGAGGGGCGTTGCCCGACAGCGTGGCGACGAACGAGATGCCCAGGATCGAGAAGGCCAGCAGTTCCGGCGAGCCGATGTAGAGCATCACCGGCCGAAGGATCGGTATGGTGAGGCCCATCAGGATGGCGCCGAACACGCCGCCCATCAGCGAGGACATGTACGCCGCCGACAGCGCGCGGCTGGCTTCGCCGCGCTTGGCCATCGGCAGCCCGTCGAGGACGGTGGCCGCGGAGCCCGCTCCGCCCGGCACGCCGAACAGAATGGCGGGGATCGGATCACCCGTCGCCGTCGTTGCGCCCAGACCCAGAAGCAGCGCCATGGCCGCGACCGGCTCCATGCCGAACGTGAACGGCAGCAGCAGCGCCGTTCCCGCGAGCCCTCCGATGCCGGGCAGAATGCCCAGCACCAGACCCATGATACAGCCGACGAACAGCAGCGTCATCGTCCATGGGTCAAACATCATTCCAAAGGCGGTCACTGCCGCCTGGAGCATACCTTGTTCCATTGCATCCCCTTTCGGACACATGCGCGCGCGCGTAAACGCGTAGCGTCGCTGGTCCTTCGTCTTTTGCAGATATTGCAGGGCGTCCGCGCTTGCGGATGGCCCGGCCCGCTTCAATCAGGAAGCAGGGCCTTCTGCGCGGGGAGGCGCACGGGCGTTGAATGCTCTCTCTTCGAGAGCGACACGCATGACGAGGGCATGCGGCAAGTACTCGATCTGCTGGAAAGCCGGGCCCGTGGAGGGATGGCCGTCCGCAAGCAGAGTCAGAGTTGTCGGTTTCGGCATCAGCGCTGAGAGGGAATATTCGTTGAGGCTCGACGATCGTCGGCGCCGCGGATGTCGTCCGTCGGCTTGCCGGCTTCGTAAGCGGCCATCATGGAAAGCATCGACAGGAACAGGAACAGCACAAGGCTGAGGCCTGTGAAGCTCGTGGGCTTCTCTCTCTTGTCGATGATCAGCTGCATGTGTTCACGCTGCAGAGGACAAGCGCCGCGATTCAGGACGAGGCATGCAAATGCACACTCGTCGCCCGACCCGACGTACACACTGGCCCCCGCGGCCCTCCCCATGCGCGATTGAGCTGACGCGCTTAGCCGCCCGTCATCTCATAATGACAGGCTCACTACCATTGGACAAAGTCCATTCAAGAATCAAGCGCGAATAGGCGCATAGCCGCCGCCTTCGGCAAAGCCTTCGTCTTCGCTAATTATGCTGCAACGCAATACGCTGCGGCGCGTCAAAGCCAGCGCATGAGGTAATGAGCGCCCAGGGCCCCGGGCGCCAGCATCGCGCCCGACCACACGAATGCGGATGCGACATTGGCCGCCTGGAACCGCAGGAGCGGCATCGCGCAAATGCCGGCTGCGAGCGGCAGTGATGCGCGCAGCGGGCCGAGGAAACGCCCGACGAAGAGGCCGGGAATGCCGTAAGTCCTGAAAAACCGTTCGCCGTGCGGAATAAGGCCGGGATAACGGGTCAAGGGCCAGATATCTCCGACCCGGTGGCTGAACTTCTTGCCGAGCCAGTACGAGAGGCAATCGCCGGACACCGCGCCTGCCGCCGCCGCGATCCAGACCGTGTAGAAGTTCAGCCCATTCTCGCCGATGAGGACGCCGAGGCCCAGCAGGATGACGGTCGCCGGCACCAGCAGCGAAATGAAGGCCACGGACTCGCAAAAGGCGAACAGGAACACGACAGGCGCCGCCCACGCCTGATGCTCGCGCACGAATGCGAGCGCGCTGGTTCCGATTTCTTCCAAAGACATGTGCGCTCCGCTCGAGACTACAGGCCTTGTTTACACCAGCGTGGCAAGCTTGAGGTTAACGGCGTCCGGTCACATGTAGGCGGCCGGCCGGATCAATCCAAGGCGGAGCCGGTGAGAAAAGCGAGGCTATTTATCCCCAAGTGTCGGCCGGTGGACAATGGGGCAGCCTCTCTTGCGGCATGCGGGACGCTTGCCGATCGCCCTGGCCGGGCGGGGCTGCCGGCTTTCCAAGCATGGCCTTTGGTATTAACGTCAAGCTCGGCCTTTGAGCGCATCTGAACGGAGATTGTGATCGTGAACGCCGCGGAAGTTTCGAAACAGACCATGGAGCTCTGGAACCTGGTGCTCCAGTACGCGCCTCCCGTCCTGGGCGCCCTCGTCGTCCTCGTCGTGGGCCGGGCCATCGCCAACTGGCTTTACCGGATGACGAGCAGGGGGCTGGAAAAAACGAAGATCGACGCGACGCTGAAACCAGTCATCGCCGCGGCGGTCCGCTATGTCGCCCTAGGCCTTACGATCCTGATCGTCCTTCAGCAGTTCGGGGTGCAGACGGCCTCGCTGCTCGCCATCCTCGGCACGATCGGCCTTGCCATCGGCCTCGCCCTCCAGGGCACGCTGAGCAACGTCGCCGCCGGTCTGATGCTGCTGTTCCTGCGTCCCTTCGAGGTGGGCGACCGGGTGGTCGCAGGCGGCTCGGAAGGCGTGGTGCTGGGGATCGACATGTTCCATACCAACCTGCGCACCAATGACGGCGTGAACATCTACGTGCCCAACAGCGCCATCCTCGGCGGCCCCATCCTCAACATGTCCAGCTTTCCCGAACGGATCGTCAGCGTCAGCCTGAATATGTCGCTCGACACCGATCCGGACCTCGCCAGCAAGGTTGTGCGCGAGGCGCTCGCGGCGCAGGAGAACATCCTGCAGGACCGCGAGTCGACCGTCGCCATCAAGTCGCTGACCGGCGGCGGATACGAGCTTGGCGTCTCGGCCTGGGTGCGTGACGAGAATTATGCGGCCGCGCGCACGAACCTCCTGCGCGCCGTGCGCGAACGCTTCGCCGCCAGCGACGTCAAGCTCGCCTGAGCATTCAAAGCGCGCAATGCGACGAGGGCCGGGATTTCCCGGCCCTTTCTTCATGCGGGGCTATGTCTTCGATGCGTGCTCGGGCTTTCCCTTGCGGGACGTCGAGGCCATCTTCTTGAGTTCCTTCTCGTCCATCGACTCGTACATGGACTTGGAGGGCGGCGCGAGGTCGCTGACCTTCTGCTCGCCGCGCTTTGCGGCCAGCGCAGCGCCAGCAGCCTTCTGCTGGGCCTTGGATTTCGCAGGCATGCTGCCTCCTGCTTTGCGTGAAAGTATCTGCGCACGCGCGGGCATCCCGAACCGGCGCAGCGGTCAAACCTGCGCCCGACGCTTTCGTTCCCGCGCGGCGCGGCTCACAGGGCCGCAAGGAAGGCGCGGGCGGCTTCTCCATGCTCACGCCGCAGCCGTGCGATGTCCACGCCGACGGGCGCCGCGTCGATCACGCGCCATCGCCCTGCGATCATGACGCGGTCGGCCGCATGGGCGCCGCACAGCACGAGCGCGGCGAGCGGATCGCCGGCGCCGGAGAAGCGCAATTCGTCGAGCGTGTAGAACGCCAGATCGGCCTGTTTGCCAACGGCGATTGCGCCGATGTCGTCGCGCCCCAGGCATCGCGCCGAGCCTTCCGTCGCCCAGCGGAACGCATCGAAATGCGTGACGCTCGCCGCACCGTAGAGCAGGCGGTTGAGCATCATGGCGTGGCGCACGCCTTCGATGAGGTTCGAATTGTCGTTCGAGGCCGAGCCGTCGACGCCGAGGCCGACAGGCGAGCCCGCCGCTTCGAGCTCCTTGGTGCGGCACTGGCCCGAGGCCAGCACCATGTTCGAGGTCGGGCAATGGCAGACGCCCACGCGCGCCTTGCCGAGGCGACGAACTTCGTCATCGTTGAAGTGGACGCCGTGGGCGAGCCACACGCGCTCGTTCATCCAGCCGACGTCTTCGAGATAATCAACCGGCCGGCAGGAAAAGCGCTCGCGGCAATAATCGACCTCGTCGCGTGTTTCGGCGAGGTGCGTGTGCAGGCGGCAATCGTGACGGTGCGCCATCGCCGCGGTCTCGATCATCAATTGCCGCGACACGTTGAACGGCGCGCAGGGCGCGAGCGCCACCTGCGTCATCGCGCCCTCGCTTCGATCGTGATAGCGCGCGATCACGCGCTCGCAGTCGGACAGGATCGTGTCGATGTCCTGCACGCCGCCGGGCGGCGCGTTGCCACCCTCCTCGCCGGTGAGGTTGAGCGCGCCGCGCGTCAGCGTCATGCGCATGCCGAGCGCCGCGGCTTCTTCCGCCTGGATGTCCATCGCGCCTTCGAGGCCGGGCGGATAGATGTACTGGTGATCGGAGACGCACGTGCAGCCCGACATCAGGAGTTCGGTCAAGGCAAGGCGCGTCGCCAGCCGGAAGTTGTCGGCGCTCAGATGGCGCGACCAGATCGGAAACAGCGCCTCGAGCCAGGGAAACAGCTCCTTGTTGATCGCGGCGGGATGGGCGCGCGTCAGCGTCTGGAACATGTGGTGATGGGTGTTGACGAGGCCGGGGATCACCACGTGCCGGGATGCATCGAAGGTCTCGTCCACGGGGCGGGCGGGCGATGCGCCCGGCGCAAGCGTTTCGACGATCCTGCCGCCCTCAATGACGAGCCCGCCGCCCGCGCCTTCAGCCAGAATTGCAAGCGGCGACCTGATCCACACGCGCATGAACACTCCCCCTCGATCGTCTGTATATCGGCCGTCAGGACGCGCCCGACCATGGCGGGCGCGCCACTTCATGCGCGGGCGTGCGCGGCCCCTTCCTGTGGTTGAGGCGCAGGACGTTGCCTTCCGGGTCTTCGAGCACACACTGGCGCGCATTGTAATAGGTGTCGTAGGGCTGCTTGAGAACGCGCGCGCCGCGCTCCACGCGCTTGCGCATCGTGGCGTCGATCGCGTCGACGCAGTCGAGTTCGAAGGTGAGATAAGTCGCCAGCGGGAATGGGGCGTCGTCCTGGTTTGGGCGCGCGCTCGCGCAGATTGAGAAGCTCGTAGGCCAGCGGCGCGTTGAAGCCGAGTTCGACGCCGCCCGCGTCGAGGCAGCGGTAGATGGGCGAGCGATGCCCCACGATCTCGGGGAATCCAAAGACGCCGGCATAGAATGCGCACAACGCGTCGACGTCTCGGGCGAGAATGTTGGCGTAGGCGAGCCGGGCGCTCATGTCAGACCGGTTCTGCTGGACTGTAGCCGTAGGATCGGCGGAACATCTCGTTCAGATGATCGGCCGACGTGCAGACGGGAAAGCGCTGGGGCCTGTCGGCCGAGACGCTGCCGGGCACCGGCTCAATGACCGCGTCCGGTTGCGGCGACATGAAGAAGGGCAGCGAATATCGATCGCCGCCGCTGCGGTTGTTCTTCACGCGATGCATGTTCGATGAATAGACGCCGTTGGTCCAGCGCGCCATGAGATCGCCGAGGTTGATGACGAAGGCGCCGGGGATCGGCGGCGCGTCGATCCAATCGCCTGCGAGATTGCGCACCTCGAGCCCGCCCGCGCTGTCCTGCGCTAGGATGGTGATGCTGCCCCAATCGGTGTGCGCGCCCGCGCCGATCTGGTTGAACGCCGCGTTCGCTGGCTGCGGCGGGTACTTGATCAGCCGCAGCGTCGCAGCGGGAGGATTGAAATAGGGAGTGAACCAGTCCTCCTCGAGCTCGAGCGAACGCGCGATCATGCGCAGGATTCGATCGCCGAGCAGCTTCATCTCACTGTAGTAGGACAAGAGCGGCTCGCGCATCTGCGGGAGCGAGTCCGGCCATTGATTGTGTCCGTAGCCGCGCAGTCTTTTCACCGCAAGCGGGTGATCGTCGGGCAGGTCTAGACCGCAATAGAAGGATTCCTTCAGATCCGGCGGCGCCGCCTCCGAAGCTGCGTCCTGGCTGTCGAGCACTTGCGCGGCGATCGGCTCGTAGCCCGATTGCCCGGCGGAACGGCGCATATGGACGGCCATCTTCTCGTCGAGGGGAAGATCGAAGAAACGCTGCGCCGCGTCGAAGGCGCGGGCGACGGACTCCTCGGACACGCCGTGGCCGGTGATGTAGAAGAAGCCGATCGTGCGGCACGCGATGTGAATCTCGCGGGCGATGCGATCACGCACGCCAGGATCGGGCGAGTTGGCGCCGCTGATGTCGATCAGCGGAACCGCCGTGGCAGGCGAAGGGGATTCATAGACGATCATGGGCGCCTCGCTGGCGGCGGGCCTGCGGCCCGACGCATGTGAGTCAGATTTTCTTCGAGAAGTTCGCAGCGATGCGCTGCAGCAGGTAATCCCTGGCGCTGATGGGCTCGTAGAGCTTCTTCGGACCCTGGATGATGGCGTCCGTATTGGCCTGCGCGAAATAGGCGATGGAATAGCGGGCGCCCTGGTATTCTTCCGGCAATGGCATGCGTACGCGATGCAGGTTCGACAGCAACTGGTCGTCGCTCCAGCGCATCAGCATGTCTCCGATGTTGCAGGTGATCACGCCGGGCAGCGGCTCGACGCTCGTCCATTCCTGGGACGAGAATTCCTTGCCCGGGCAAACCTGCAAGCCGCCCTGGCCGGACTTCTGATGGAGCAGCGTGAGGCAGTCGTAGTCCGTGTGCGCGCCCGCGCGCCAGAGCTTGAAGTCCTCGGGCTTGGCGTCTTCCATTGGAAGATAGTGCAGCAGGCGAAGCGTGCTCTGGTAGTGCGGCGAGGCAGGGTCGTGACGTTGCGTGAAGAATTCGTCCTCGAATCCGAGCTTCAGCGCGAAGCACGAAAGCACCTTGACGGCCAGCGCCCAGTTCATCGCTTCGAAATCGAGCATGAACGCTTCGAAGCCGGCGAGTTCCGTTTCGCTCGGCCACAGGCCTTCCATGCGCGAGCGGGTGATCTGGTAGGATTCCTTGCGGTCGGCGGTGCCTGTGGAGGGGCGCACCTGCGCCATGTATTCCCAGCCCCAGTTCGTGCCCTTGCGCATGGGATACTTCGCCTTGATATCGGCGTCGAGCGCGAAGAAGCGCTCCGACATGTCGAAGGCGAAATCGATCTTGTCCTGCGGCACGCCGTGGTTCACGAGCTGGAAGAAGCCAAATTCCGTGGACGCCGCCCAGAGTTCGTCGGCGATCACGCTCTTGCGGCGGGCGAAATCCGACATGTCGATGCGACGGATCTCGCGGCCCTTCTCGGCGCCCAACCCGCCGACCGTGGTTTCCTTGTTCAGTTCTTCGAGCGAATAATTTGCGGTCTGCATGAGTTTCTCCATTCGAGTTTGCGGACTTTCCCGCGCCATTCAAAGGAGCAATGACCGACGCCTTCGGCGTTGACTGCTTCTACTCCCGCATTCTGGTGTTCGTGCATTCGCCTCGGGCGGGCCGGGCCCCAAATGGCGTCTGGTCTCCTCAGTTCACTTGCGCTGCGATGCGCGCCACGATGCGGTTTGCGTCGGCGGCGAGCTGCTCCATGTCGAGCCATGGCAGCTTGCCGTCGCGCACGATCTCGCGCCCCTTCACGAAGCTGTGTCGCACCTGCGCCTGCCCGCCGGAGATGACCGGGCTTGCGAGCGCGTCGTGCTGGCCGAGATAGCGCGGGTTGGACAGGTCGAAGATCGCGATGTCGGCGGATTTTCCAGGCTCGATCGTCCCGATGGACTCGAGCCCGAGCACTTTCGCGCCGCCGGCGGTCGCCCATCGCAGCGTCTCGTCGGCGGTGATCGCGCCCGCGCCTTTCGTGGCGCGGTGTACGGTGAACGCGGCGTAGAGCGCCGAGATCATGTCGGCGGCCTCGTTCGCCGCGGCGCCATCGACCGCCAACGAAACATTGCCGCCCATGCGGGCGAGCTTGTCGGCAGGCGCGACGCCCGAGCCCAGCCGCGCGTTGGCCTGCGGGCAATGGGCCATGCCCGTGCCGGTTTCATAAAGCGCGCGCACCTCGCTTTCGTCCGCGGTCGTGAGGTGGGCGAACCACACGTCCGCGCCGAGCCAGCCGTGCTGCGCGATCCAGTGGATCGGCCGCATGCCATACTTGCCGAGCGTGTACTCGTCGTAATCTGTGGTCTCCGAGAGATGCGAATGCAGGCGCAGGCCGCTGGCGCGCGCAGTCGCAGCCATTTCGCGCAACTCGCCTTCGTCGAGGGAAAACGTCGGCGTGGTCGGCGCCATCACGACGCGGCGCATGGAATTCGAGCCGCTGTCGTTCCATCGTCTTGCGGCGGTCTCGATCGCGCCGAGCATCTGCTCGAGCGTTTCGGTCGGCATGGGCGTCGTGCGCCCGTCATCGAAATTGCGGCCCTTGGTTGCGCCGCCGCGGCAGAGCACGAAGCGCACGCCGAATTGATCGGCCGCATCGAAGAGGACTTGCGCCGGGTCGAAGTCATACGAATCTGAAAAGATGTAGTGATGATCGGCGATTGTGGTCGCGCCCGAGAGCGCGAGTTCCGCCATGCCAATCATCGCGGAGACGCGAAGCGCCTCCTCGTCGATCTTGTCCCAATATGTGTAGGGCACCACGCGCAGCCATTTGGCCAGCGGCGCGTCGAGGCCTTCGGGCACGCCCTTGATGATGCTCTGGAAGAGATGGTGATGTGTATTGACGAGGCCGGGCGTCACCACGCAATTGCCGGCGTCGACGATCCGCTCGCCCGGCAGCGGCGACAAGCGCGCCAACCTCCGCGATCACGCCCGTCGCGCACGCGAACGGCGCCTTGCACGCGCGCCTGTTCGCCTGAAAGCCCGGTAAATATGCCCTTTGCGCCCCTGATGAGGAAGCTCGTCATCATCGCTCCTTCGGCAGGCTCCAGGGGAAGAATACGCGCTGCGCGAGTTCAACCAGCTGGAACAGGACGAGGGACATGAGGACGAGCACGCCAAGGCCGGCCCAGGCTTCGGGCAGTTTGAACAGGGATGTCGAGAACTGGATGAAATAGCCGACGCCCTTGTCGGCGGCCACGAACTCGGCGACGACGGCGCCGATGACGGCCAGCGTGATCGAGATCTTGAGGGCCGAGAAGATGTAGGGAATGGCGAAGGGAATACGGATCTGGGTGAATTCGCGCGAGGCCGGCGCCCGCAGGCTGCGGGAAAGTTCGATCAGCTCGGGCGGCGTCGCCATGAGCCCGGTCGTGGTCGAGACGACGAGCGGGAAGAACGTGATCAGGCAGGTGATGACAATACGCGGCGCGTCTTCCGAACCGAGAACGACGATGATGATCGGCGCCACCGCGACGATGGGCGTCGACTGGACGACAACGAGGATCGGGTAGAGGCACGAGGACAGCGTCTTCGAGCGAGTCAGCCCGATCGCGATCGGAATGGCGAGCGCGATCGAGATGAAATAGCCGATCAGCGCCACGCGCAGCGTCGCCCACACATGCTCGAACCAGCGCCCTGCGCTGATGGAGTCGAACCCCATCATCACGCGGCTGGGAGAGGGCAGGACGAACGAGGGGATGGCGAAAAAGCGCGCCGCGCCCTCCCACAGCGCGATGATCGCGACGAAGGTGATGGTCGGCAGCAGGATGGCCTGTGCGCGCGGCGAGGCCAGCGCGCTCGTCCAGTTCGTCTTCAGTTCAAGAGGCGCGCTTGAGGAGGAGCGTGCGGAGCTGTCCTGTGAAGTCATGCATCACCTTCGAACTCATTGTTTCGATGCTGCGCGGCCGGGGCAGGGGAACCTCGAGATCGCGTATGATGCTTCCCGGCCGCTCGCTCATGACGAGAACGCGGTCGGCAAGCAGGACGGCTTCGCTGATGGAATGCGTGATGAACAGCACCGTCTTCGGATGCTCCTGCCAGATGCGCAGCAGCTCGAACCCCATTTCCTCGCGCGTCAGAGCGTCGAGCGCCGAGAACGGCTCGTCCATCAGAAGAATGTCGGGATTGAGCAGCAGGGCGCGGGCGATGCCCACGCGCTGCTGCATGCCGCCGGAAAGCTCCGCCGGCATGCGTTTCTCGAAGCCTTCGAGGCCCACCATCTTGAGGAGCTTGCGGGCCTCGACGCGGTCTTCCGCGCTCACCTTTCCGCTCTTGTGCTTGATCGGGAAGACGACGTTGTCCTCCACATTCGCCCACGGCAGCAGCGTCGGCTTCTGGAACACGATGCCGATATCGTCGCGCGGCTCGGTGACCTGAAGCCCGAAGACTTCGAGGCTTCCGCTCGTCGGCTTGAGAAGGCCGGCGATGCAGCGAAGCAACGTCGACTTGCCGCAGCCGGACGGCCCGAGAACGGCGACGAACTCGTGCCGCGCGACGGAAAAGTCGACGCTGCGGAGCGCTTCCAGTGGGCCCGAGGCGGTCTTGAAGACCTGCCCCAGTCCCTGGAAGCGGATAGCTGCGGGAGCCTCGCTCATGGCGTCACGTCTCGTGCTCGCGTTGCGTGGTTCACTTGGGCATGAAGCTGCGATTGACGACGGTCTCGGGATCGAGCGACTTGGGATCGAGCTTCAGGGAGGCTGCGGTGCGAGCCCACGTTTCCGCCAGACGCTTCGGCTCCAGCGCGCCGAGGCCGTCCTTCGCGGACACCTCGTTGTGCATGAGGACGAGCATGTCCTTCAGCGAGCCCTCCACATCGACGGCGTTGAGTTCGGGCACGACGCTCGTCACCGCCTTCACGCTTTCCGCCTGGTTGGAATAGGCGAATTCCATGGACTTCTTGTAGGCGGCGACAAACCTGCGCGCGACGTCGGGCCGCTCCTTGAGGAATTTCTCGGAGGCGACGAGCGAGGCCGAGTAGAGGTTGAGACCCTGCGTCGACCACGGCATGACGACGATCTCGCGCTTGGCGGCGATCGCCTGGTTGGTGTAGCGGCTCACGTCGGTCATCCATGCGATGATGACGTCGGTCGCGCCCGTCATCAGCATGGGGCCGAGGGCGCCGGGATCGGCTTTGGTGAGGCGAATGTCGCTCTCGCTCATGCCCATGTCCGACAGCACGAGGGGCAGGAACACGTTGGAGGCGGTGAAGGGCGACGTGGCGATGCGCTTGCCCTTGACGTCCTTCATCTCGGTCACGCCGTTGCCCTTGAGGGTGAAGAAGGCGTGCGGACCCTGGTTGAAGATCGACATGACGGCGACGACCGGCACCTTCTCGCGCGCCTTGGCGGCCATCAGGGCCTCCATGCCGGCGGAGCCGATGTCGGAGGCGCCGGTGCCCAGCTTGGTGATGGCCTCGGTGGAGCCGCGGCCGGACGCGATGCTCACGTCGAGCCCGGCTTCCTTGCAGAAGCCCCTGTTGATGCAGATGTAGATGGGCGCCTTGTCGCCGCCCGGCAGCCAGTCGAGCTGGAAGACGACCTTGTCCTGCGCGGATGCGGCCGAAAAACTTGCGGCGAGGGCGAACGCGCCGGCTCCGAGCGCGCGTGCGAATGCGTTGACAGACATGCTCAATCCTCCTGGAAAAAATGGATGAGTGCGGCAGGCGCGATCCGCCGGGGACGGCGCGGGCGATGCATCGAACGATGCGCCGGAGGGCGCCTCGAAACGTGAATGCGAATGCGTCGAACGCGAAGCGACTGCAGAAGCGGACATGACCGATCCCCACGAATGGCGGCGGCTTGACGAGCAATGTCCCGGGCTCAGGGGCCCTGACCGCTTCTACTCGCCGGACAGTCGATGCAACGGGCATGCCAGAAGGCCGGCAACGTCATAAGCATGCCTTGTGGGAGCGGCGCCGACGGATTGAACATCCTTTTGGCGTCAGGAGCCCTGCTCGTGCGCCACATGACCAGCCTTTGGGCGCCCGCCTTGTCCGTCCCTCTCCTTGCTGGCATACATTGACCAAACGCGGCCCGAAGCGCCGCCGGCCGGGAGGACGACATGCGACAGCCGCACTCGCTTTCGAAGAGACTGAACCGGGCGCTTTGCGCAGGGCTCATCGCGATCGCCGCATCCACCGCCGCAGCGGGCGTGGCGATGGCGCAGACGCCGGTTCGCGTCGGCACGCTGGGGGCGATCAGCGACGCGCCGATCTTCATCGCCGACAAGAAGGGCTACTTCAAGGACGAAGGCCTCGCGGTGACGATGACGGTCTTCAACTCCGCCGCCGTGATGGTCGCGCCCATGGGTTCGGGCCAGCTCGACGTCGGCGCCGGCTCGCCGTCCGCGGGCATGTACAATGCGGTGGCGCGCAACATCAACGTGAAGATCGTCGCCGACAAGGCGCAATCGACGCCCGGCTACGGCGCGACGAAACTGATCGTGCGCAAGGATCTCGTGGAGTCGGGCCGGTTCAAGAGCCTCGCCGATCTCAAGGGAATGAAAGTCGCCGGCAACGCGCCGGGCGTCAGCAACACCGCGATGCTCAACGCCATGCTGACATCGGTGGGGCTGAAGTACGCCGACGTCGACGTGATCAACCTCGGCTTCCCCGATCATTTCCCCGCGCTGCAAAACAAGTCCATCGATGCGGGGGCGACGATCGAGCCGATCGCGACGCTCGCCGTGGAGCGCGGCGTCGCCGTCGAGATCATGCGCGACGACCAGATCTATCCCAACCACCAGATCGCCACGCTGATTTACGCCGATCATTTCGCGGCCAAGCGCGACGTCGCCGACCGGTTCATGCGCGCCTATCTGCGCGGCATCCGCTTCTACGTGCGCGCGCTGAAGGACGGCAAGCTTGCCGGCGAGACCGCGGACGAGGTCATCCCGATCCTCGTGGAATACACGGCGGTGAAGAATCCGGACCTCTTGCGCAAGATCACGCCGACCGGCATGGACCCGGACGGGCGCGTGAACATCGAGAGCCTGCAGCGCGACCTCGATTTCTATACGTCGCAGGGCCTCGTGCAGGGCAAGGTGAGCGTCGCCTCGATCGTCGATCACTCGTTCGTCGAAGCGGCCATCAAGGCGCTCGGGCCCTTCAAGCCATAGAGGCAAGCCAGACGCCGCGCGCGGGACGCGCGGCGTCTGTGGCGCAGCGATCGTTCCGGAGCCTGAAGACGGCTACTTCGGCGCCATGATCGCGCGCACGGATTTCACCACGTCCGGCGGCGTCGCATAGATCTGCTCCACGAGTTTCTGCACGTCCTCGCCGCTCATCGGGCTCATGTCGAGGCGCATCTTGCCGGCCTCTTCCTTGTACTCCGCGCTCTCCACCGCTTTCATGAAGGCCGCGCGCAGCAGCTTCACGCGCTCGGCGGGCACGTCGGGGGGCGCGACGAAGGGCCGGCCGGCGGCGAGAAAGCTGAGCGAGAGAGCCATCTGCTCGCGCTTGCCCTGATCGGTGATGAATTCGCTGATGAGCGGCACGTTCGGCAGCCCCGGATGCTTCTGGAAATCGAGCTGCACGAGAACGCGCACCTTGCCATCGGCAATCTGGCCCGCATGGGACGCGAGCATGCCCGACACGAACCAGCCCGCGCGGCCCATGACCTCGCCGGTTTCGGCCGCCATCGTCAGGTCCGAGGCGCTCTTGTATCCGTCGATGATCTTGAACTTCGTTCCCACCAGCGCATTCATGACGCGCGGATAGACAGCGTCCGCCGTGGCGACGCCGCTCGAGCCCACCAGCATCTCGCGCTGGAGCACGTCGTTGAACGTCTTGATCGGCGAGTTGCCCCACGCGACGACGACGGGCACTTCGCGGCTGGTGCTGCCGAGCCAGTTCATCTTGCGTCCGTCGAAGCGCGCGTTTTCCGGCGGCCCGGTAATGCCCATCACGGGCTCGACGCCGATGTGGTTCTGCACCGCGCCGATCGTCGAGCCGTCGCGCGGCGCCGAATTGGCGAGCGTGTTCATCGCCACGAGACTGCCGGCAGCGGGCAGGTTCTGCACGACAATGTTCGGCGTTCCCTCGATGAACTTCGGCAGGTGACGCGCGACGAGCCGCGCATAGATGTCGTAGCCGCCGCCGGGCGCCGAACCGACGATCATGTTGACCTGTCGCTTGGCGTAGAAATCATCGGCGAGGGCCGCAGGGATCGCGAACTGCGCGGCCATGGCGAGGCCGATGATGCTGATGCCTGCTTTCACGGACGCGTCTCCCCTTCTCCAACGCACGAACGCTGTGCGGGAGCAAGCCTATACCGCAGCCGCGGCGCGCGCCACTGGGGGCAAACTGGAGCATTGCGCGATGTGAAGCCATGCTGCGACGCAACGCGCGGCCGCTCCCCGAGAGGGGCTCACTCCATCCAGCGGGCGAGCGGGCGCACCAGGTCGAGCAGGGCGCGCTTGCGAGCGACATAGTTTGGCGACGCGGCGATCCTCGCAGCATCCGGCGCGGCGGCGAGGTTCTCGGCCAGCACCGCGACCTTCACCTCGCCATCGGTGAAGAAGCGGTCGCCGCCGCCGTTCCGCCCTGACAGCGTTGGTCCGGAGCCCGACACTTCGTACACATCGGTCACGGCGCCCGCCTGCGTGAGTTGGGCGATAACGAAGTCGCGTTCGGCGTCGACGTCGGGCGCGATGTGGTGCGTGATCTGCCCGGTGTCATGGCTGAGGCCCACGCCGCGATCGAACGTGGCCGACGCGAGCCACACGGGACGCCCTTCGGCGCCTGCGTCCAGCGTCTTCCACAAGCGGATATGATGGCGCCTGTCGGCGCTCGCGCCCTGCTGCTTCTCGAACGCGAGGTCCTGCTTGCGCCCCTCGTAAAAAAGCGGGCTTACCGGCGCGGACGCATCGGGCCTGTCGAGCACGACGCTCGCCGCGATCTCGATCGACGATCGCAGCGTGATCGCGTCCGCGGGAGACCAGCCCGCCTTGGCGAATGCGCGCAGCACGGTCTCGCGAGCGCCCACAAAACCGACGTTGATGGGATCGCCGGGAATGCCGTCGGCGGTCTTCGTGCGCATCGGCATCGGCGCAAGGCCGGGCTGGCGTTCGTAGTGAGTCCAGACGAACGGAAGGACCAGATAGGCCAGTGCGAACCAGACAGCGACGAGGGCCGCGGCGACGCCCAGGGCCCATCTCCATATGCGCCGATTGCCACTGAGCTCCGACATCGTATTCCAGCCCGCTCGCGTGGCCGACGCATTGGCCACGGCGCATGCTAGACCGCAACTCTGCACGGGTCGAGCGAAACGCATGCAGCAAAACGCCTGCGGCAGTTCAGCCGCAGGCGCCTTGGACACGCTCAAGCGTGACGCTGATTACATGCGTTCCTGCTGCAGGCGGCCGGGAGGACCCTGATCGGGGATGCGCCCGGTCGATCCGCTCTCGCCGCGATTGCGTTCCGCACGAACGCGATCATCGCGCTGCCCGGGCGCAGCGCCGGGGCCGCGCAGCTCGCGTTGCTGCAGGTCTCGACGCGGAATGTTGTCGCCGCGCCGATCGACGCCTTGCCGGTCGCGCCATTCATTGCGGTCGTCGCGGCGGTCGTCGCGGCGATCGCGTTCGCGCCAGACATCGGAGCGGGTGTCGCCCCGGCGTTCGCGCCACTGGTCGCGGTCATCACGGTCACGCCAGCGGTCTCGATCCTGCCCGCGGCCGTCACGCTCGAACCATGTATAGCGCTGGTTCCACCAGGGCCGATCCCTGTAATAGCGAGTCCAGTAATCCTGAACCGAGAAGCCGATGACGGGGAGGCCGATTCGCGGGCCCCAATCCTCGACGACGACGTAGCGGTTGTTCCACGCATAGCTGAGATGGCTCGCGTCCACCCAGCCGCGATCGCCGCGCCATGACACGTCGCACCAGCTGTAACCGCGCAAGCAGCCGTGGATGTAGACTCTCGCATCCTCAGGCACGTATGCGACGCGCGGATACTCGAAGCCCGGTCCGGCGCGAAGCGCTGAATCGTCCGACATGATGGCGTTCTGCGCAACAGCCGCGACCGGAGCCGCGACGAACATCGCCGCCAGAGGCGCGGCAATTCTGAGGGCGCTCTTCATGCTGCGTTCTCCTGTCCTGATGAAGCCCGACGCAAGCCACTGGCTGCGCGGCCTGCGCGCATCGGCAGGTCGGTTGAACGTTACGGCTTGGCGAGAGTTCCCCGCGCCTTCCGGTGCGGCGCGTCAGATGTGAACGCTCGGCGCGCGCACGCTGCCGGGCTCGCGGCTGACGCGCCGGCACACGTAAACGACGCTGTCGGGACGGGCGAGAATTTCGAAGCCCGCGCTTCGCAGCATGGCCTCGACGCAGGCGCGATTGGGAATCCACCAGTTCGTGGGATCTCCTGCGTAGCTCTTCTCGATGAAGTGCATGACCGGAAATCCGTCCTGCGCGAACACGGCGCGTTCACTGAACGGATAATCATCATCGAGGCTGGGCGTTTGGGAACTGCCGCGCAGCAGCGAGTGGAAGATCATGAGATCGCCGGCGACATGGTCGTGGATGAGATCGAGCGCGAGAAGAGGGTGCCGCAGGTGATAAAGAACGCCCATGAACAGGACGACGTCGAACCTTTCGCCAAGGTCGGCCACGTCATACACGGACATCTGGCGGAACTCGAGCTCGACGCCGCTCGCCGCCGCAGCAAGACGAGCCTGCGCCAGATATCGCTCGTCGGAATCCGCCGCGACGACGCGCCTGGCGCCGCGCCGTTTCATCTCGATTGAATAGAAGCCGCCGTTGCAACCGATGTCCAGCACGGTCTTGCCGGTAAGGTCCGCGGGTATCGCGTGTTCAAAATAGCGCCAGTGGCTGGCGGGATAGTTTCCCAGAGGGTGATCGGGCGCCGTGTGGCGGCCGCCGAGCTCCATGTTGTGAAACCATGGCGACAGCGCATCGATGCGCGCCTGAAGGGTTTCGTCGCCTGCCGACAGGGTGTTCTCGCGTGCTGACGGTCCTGTGCGCACGGCGCAGCTCCATTGAGGTTTGTCACTCCCCCGTGTGCGAACGTGTGCTGGGCGGATGGGTTCCCGCGACCGCTGGCAAGCTCGTTAACGCTCGCAGCGAGGGCGCATGCGGAACGGCGCGCTACAACGTCCGTTGACATTGCTGGTGGCGTTTGTGTCACCAGACCTCACGGGAGATCAGCATGAGAAAACTCTGGACTTCTGTCGCACTCGCCGCACTTTCCACGTCGATGGCCGCTGCGGTCGGTTACGCGCAAACAAGCAGCTCTTCGCCTGCCGCCAGCTCCAGCAGCTCGCCCGCGTCAACCAGTGCGCCGTGCAAGATAGTTATCTCCGGCGCCAGCGGCAGCACTCTGGGCGGCGCGACGAGCAGCTCCTCAGCGCCGGGAAGCGCCGCTTCGGGCTCCACCGCGTCCGGAGCTTCGACGACGAGCGGCAGCAGCGCCGCCAGCCTGGGCGATTCGCGGACCTTCAAGGTTATGCCCGGCATGACGCTGATGATCTCCGCGGAAAGCGCGTCGGGCGCCATGACCACCTCCGGCCTGTCCGGCAGCACAACGACCTCGGCGAGCGGCGCGACGTCCGGCTCCAGCGGCGCGTCGGGCAGCACGGCGGGCGCAGGCTCGACCGGAAGTTCTTCCAGCCCTGCGACGACGGGCACGACGGCGGGTTCGGGATCGCGGTCGGCGACTGGATCATCCGCCGCGAGCAGCGGGTCCACGCTTGGATCCACCAGCAGCGCGTCTGGCAGCACGATCACGCTGTCGCGCGGCAATGGCTGCACCGTCGACGTCAAGGCGAACTAGTGTGATTCCAGAGCGCGGAGGCATTCTGCCTCCGCGAACGCTAGGTTGAGTCATGAACGGTGTCCGCCCGCTTCGCGCGGGCGGACGCTTTTGTAATGCCGAGTCCGCGAAGTCTGGCGCGTGCTGCGACCTATCGGCGACCGGCGCGATTGACCGGGCCGCCGCGGTTTCCCGGCACGCCGGGGCGTACGCCAACGCCGGGCGCGCCGACGCCAGGTGTCACCGCCCGCGCCACGGGACGAGGACGAAGCACGACGCCGGGTCTTGCGACGCAAGCCGCCGGATATCCGATGTACGTGCAGTAAACGACGGCCTGCGCTTCCTCTGTCGTCGCAAGCATCGCCATCCCGCCCGAGATCACCGCGATCAATGCAAGAACGATCTTCATGTTCGCCTCCTTGGATGTGAGGACAAACTATACCCGGTCCTCGCGGGAGCCTTATCGCAGATCAAAGAAACCGGACGCTGCGCAGGAAGAACCACATTAAGCAAAGTCGCCTTCGTGGCTGGTGAGACTTATTTCACCTCGACAGGAAGTTTCGGGAATTCGTCAAGCGCGACTTCGCCTCCGAGCCGATCGCTTCGACGACCGGCGTGTCGAGGTCGATCCCGACGTCGGCGGTTTCGTCAGCCGAGAACATGCCGCCCTGCGTTCACGGTTCGAGAGCGACCGCTACTTTCCCAAGGATGATCTCGGGCTCGCCCTGGACCTGGTCGGCGAGACTTTGACGTATCCACGCCAGCGATTTTTCATTTGCTTCGATGGCGGCTTCCTCGGTTTCGAAGAAGGTGATTGATCCGCCCTTCCCATGTCCGGCATCGAACACGTAATACCCGCGAAAGCCGGGAACCTTCCTGACGATCTGCCCAATGCCCGATTCGGCGCGTCGCGCGGTCTCCGCCATCGAATGAATGTTGGTAAACGTCCTGATGATGACAAACATTGCCGCCTCCCCCGCCGAAGCGCGTTCCAAAACACCCCTGAGAATTGGTGGCTACGATGCCCGCGCTGGAGCCTCTTCAGGAGGCGTTCCGGTATGGATCGCGCTTCGAATGGCGCTCCGCAACTCGGGCGTATCCTGATGCCCGTGCACTGCGATCGCATGCTGGACCGCCGCTTCCACCAATTCGGTTTCTGTATCCGCGGCGATCGCCACCGTGCAGTTCATGTCGCTGGGAATTTCGCGGCAGTCGATAAACTTCCGTTCCATTGCTGCCTCCTTCGATGAGGGACAAGCGGGTTGGGGCGAACTGGATAGCCGACATGCTACTAATTAAACCAGGCTTGCGCCACCTCGACCTTGGCGGACGAGGCGCCTCGCGCTTGTTTACTGGCGCGCGCGAGGCATTGCGGGGTGCGAATTGCTCAAGAATCTAGAGTATGGTCGAATAGGTTTTCACGATCGCCCTTGCGCCCTGAAGACGTCTCGAGTGGCGCTGGATTTCGTGGTGAGCCTCGCTGTCACGATAACGCTCTATCGCCGACTCGTCCTCCCACTCAGAATACGAAATATACTCGCCCGGTTCTTCGATACACTTGAGGAGCTGTTCCGACAGACACCCAGGCGACGCGCTCATCAGGGGAGCGCATTCCTCACGCCAGATCCTTTCGGCCTCCGCCGTCTGATCCGCAGGCGCCTTCACGTGAATGAGTTTGATCAACGCCATGGCCGGCCTCCTCTCCTGGGCGCCTTGCTTCCACGCTGCTTTGGCGCAAATGACAAAAGGCCCAGCGTTGAGGCTGAGCCTTTCGTCCTGATGACTCCGCTATTACGATTTCTCGTAAAGGCATCTCGGCCATCTGGAAGGTGGTCAACGCGCGTTTGCCTGACACGTTCCCGAAATACTTCGTGGTTGGAGATTAAAGTTGAAACGCAGGACCGGCGCCCTGAACTCATTGGCGCCCTGAGCTCAAGCTTGCGTAGGGTTGGCCGCTAACCCGATAGCGGCAGTAGACGCGGCCGGGTGAGCTAAAGGGTAGGAGTTGTCAGGCCCTTCATCAGGATCGGTCCTGTGGGACGACCTGTCGGCGAACCCGTTTTCGGCTCCAACGTGATCTCAAACAGCTGGTTGGGGCCGGTTGACGGCAGGTTGCTGAGATTGAGGCTCATGGTTCGAATTGCCTGAGCCAGCCCGATCGGGCGAGGGCCTATTGTGCGATCCCATAACGTCCAGATCTGCAATGCTCGATCCTCGGGGACGGCTATTTCTCGCAATGGTATGAGTTCGGCGCGTCCGTCCGCGAACGTATTTACCAAAGCAGCCGGTTCATTGCTGTTCTCTGTCATGAGAATTGCTACGAAAACAGGGGCATTGGAGCCGCGCCAGAGGGAAACGCCAAGTCCCGCCGCGAGTAGGATGCTGGCAAGGGAAAGTGGTAAGCGCAGAAGCGCGCCAAAAGGTCAAGCTATCCCAAATGTCGCCAATCGATGCCGTGCGCCACGGCTGCTTGCTCCGCGCGGCGAGCGTTTGTGCGCCTTGGGGCTCGGGTTCCGCCAATCTTGCCGCGATCCGCCCCCATAAATCTTCCGATGGAGTGACGAGATTGGCCGTTGTATCGAGTTCCGCAAATGTGCGCTGCCAGTACCTGACCCGGTTGGCGAAGGCTGGTTCAGATGCTGACCGCCGGTCCGCGTCCATGGCCTGCGCATCCTCCAGGAGGCCTAGTGCGTACTCTGCGGCCAGCGCGTCGTCGTCATCGAGTTCGCTCACGCCAGGCACCTCCGCAACGAGAGAAGCGAGCGGCGGAGCCATGATTTAACGGTGCCTAACGGGCATCCAATGCGCCCGGCGAGCTCGCCGTGGCTCAGACCGTGGATGTACGCGAGGACAATAAGTCGGCGGCGAGCCGGCTCCAACCCGGACAGGCAACGGCGCAGCGCGCTTGCATCCGACAATCGCATGACCGCCTGTTCCGGATCGTCATCTGGATCTACGACGATTAAGTCTTCGATGTTTTGGGACAGGTCCGTACGCGCCTCACCGCGCAAGATGTTGAGGGCGCGGTTGCGAACGATGGCGTAAATCCATGTGCGCGCGTGGCCTCGCTCGGCGTCGAACGTGCCTGCGCGCTCCCATATCTGCAGGAAAGCGTCCTGCAGCGCCTCCTCGGCGAGCGCCCTGCGGCGCAGCAAGCGCAAAGCGACGCCCAGCATAGCGACCTGCTTCCAGATCATAGATCGACTGCAATGCCGCGCGATCACCGGCCGCGCACGCACGCAGCGCTTGGTCGAGTTCGTGAGCGGGCGCCCGTGTGTCCAAGTACTGTCCTTGCTCGGAGCGAAATACGCGGTCGCTCGATAATACACGCGGGATGCGGCTCTCGATGCAGGCGCCTTTATATTTTTCTTGCTGCATCCGCTGGCTACCAGCGCGTGTAACCCCCTTGCCGGGACAATCGAACCCGGGAACAGACGGGAGTACCTCATGATCCGTAAAATCTTTGCGGTTGCGCTTCTCGGCGCGACCTCCTTCGCCAGTGCTGCACACGCGGCCACGATAGCTGCGCTCGTTGGCGACGACACAATCGCGATTGTAGACACCAGCGCCCTCAAAGTGACGCGAAGAGTACGTAGGCGAACGGAGCGACTGCGCGAATTCTGGGCATCGACGTGCGCCGTCGACGGCATGCTCTACGCCCGTACTGCACTGGCTCGCGTAGACCATCGATCCCAAGAGCGGGTATGGCACCGCGGAAATGGAAATTGGATATGGCGCCGCCATCGGCCAGGTGACGGTCGATTTCAATCCGTGGCCGACCGTCTGCGCGTCATGGGCGCGGATGGAACGAACCTGCGTATCAACGTCGATGACGGAAAGGTGACCAAGGATGGTGGTCTCAAGTTCGCTGACGGCGATATGCACAAAGGCGAGAAGCCCAACGTGATCGCTGGATCCTATACGAACCCGGTGAAGGGAGCCAAGGAAACGACGCCGTACAACATCGACGCTACGATCGGCGCGTTGCTTCGGCAGCGCCGCCAAACGATGGTATTCTGAACGCTGTCGGGAAACTCGGCATCATGGCTGGATCGGCTGCCTTCGACATCGCGCCAGGCGATGGAGTGGGCACGGGATGGCTGATGGCTGATGGCGCGCTCTATAAGGTCGATCTCGCTACCGGCAAGGCGACCATGGCGGGCAAGGTCACTGGTGTCACAGGCGCCGTGCGCGACATCGCTGTGCTGCCAGAGATGTAGCCTTCGGCTCCTGCGGTTCGATCACTCGCCGCACAACTAACCTAAGCTTTAATCGAGCCGGTTGCTATTTCGATCGGCTCGGTCCTTCTTGAGGCCGAACACTTCAGAGTGGCGCAAGCAGCATGCATGCCGTTCACTGTTCGAAATAAAAATGAGAAGGAAAACACGCTGACGCAGCCCCTCCTTCAGGGGTCAAGCCGGGTCCATTCAAGAAAGGTCCGGAGTTTTCGGGCAATTGCGTCGGGTCGCCGGCTCCGTTCCACGTCCGGTCTTCGATGTAACAGTGGAGCCACGTCTGCTTAGTGGGATGGTCGTCCTTACCCAACCCTAACCTTACCGGAGAATATTCCCGGTGCTCCAGGGGTGTCCCCACCAGGCTGACCTTGACCCACCATCCCGGGTTATCGCAGGTTTGAATGCTGATGCCGTTTACGTGCTCCCACTCACCATTTGTTTGAGTTGCGAACCAAGTACAAAGCTCGCCAAGTAGCGTCGAGTTTGGGTCCTTTCGAGGGAATGACATGTCCGCCATAAGCTTCCTGCCTTTCGGGGATTCGCGCGCCATTTCATCTTTGATCATGAGCCAACGGGGCCGGAATGGTATGCTGACGCGCGCGCGCCATACTGGAATGCCCCAACGGACTTGACGGCGCAGTACTTGATAAGACTTTTCAGCGATCCTTGCATCCATCCTTGCTCTGTATGGAAATAGCTTGATGAACGG
>CAVPAB010000010.1:0-300000 GCA_963701405.1 uncultured Alphaproteobacteria bacterium
GCCAAGGGCGTTGTTGGCGAGGCGCAGGGGGGCGTCGTCGGCGAGCAGGATGTCGGGACGCCGATGCTGAAGGTTCGCACGCTTGGCGCTGGCGGCGGCACGCTGGCATGGATTGGCAAGGACGGTCTCCTGAAGGTGGGGCCGCAGAGCGCCGGCGCAACGCCGGGCCCCGCCTGCTATGGACGCGGAGGCGAGCTGCCGACCGTAACCGACGCCAACCTCGTTCTGGGCGCGCTCGGCGGATCAACTCTTGCGGGTGGGTTGCAGCTCGACGAGCAGAAAGCCACGACCGCCCTCGAGGCGTATGTCGCCTCGCCTCTGCGCATCAGCCTTGTCGAGGCCGCCGTTGGCGTCGTGCGTATCCTTAACAACAAGATCGCCGTCGATGTGCGGCTTGAACTGGAAGCTCAGGGGCAGGACCCACGTCAATTTGCGCTTATGGCGTTTGGCGGCGCGGGTGGGCTGCATGCCGCGGAGGTCGCGCGCATGGTCAACATCCCCACTGTTCTCGTGCCATTGCGGCCGGGCCTCAATTGCGCCTTGGGGCTTCTGCAGACGTCCGTCCGCCATCAATATCTTCGGTCATACGTGCGCTTGCTGTCGGGTTGTTCGCTGGGCGAGATCGAAGACTTGTTCGCCAAGCTCGCGCAGCAGGCTGAGGATGACGCGAGGCTGGAGGGCTTCGATCCATCGCAGCTGATGTTACGGCGGGGCCTCGAACTGCGCTATCTGCATCAAGGCTATCAGCTAGCCGTCCCGTGTCCCTGGCCATTCCGCGACAGTGACCGCGAGGTTGTCCGTTGAAGTCTTCCATGCACGGCACCAGCAGATCTACGGGCAGTCCGCCCGCGCGGAGGAGGTCGAGATCGTCACGTTCCGTCTCGAAAGCGAAGTGTTGACACCGCAACTCGATCTTCCCGACATCGAAGCGGGAGGTCGACGAGGCGAGCGCGCTAGAACCGGTGAACGGCAATTGTGGGACTTCACTTCCGGGCAATTCGTTGGGACACCAGTTTACAACCGCGATCTCCTTCTCGCCGGCGATCGCCTCGCCGGACCCGCGATTATTGCGCAGTTCGATGCGACGACCATCCTGCCGGCAGGACAAACGGCGTCAGTCGATCGCCGGGGAACACTCATCATAGAAACTGGATGCTGATCTGATGGTTGACGCGATCACCACCGAGATTCTCATAAGTCGCATTGCGGAAGTGGCTGCCGCGATGGAGCACGCGCTCTACCACGCTGGCTACTCGCCCTTGAGGGAATCGCGGGATGGCACCGCAGGCCTGACCGATGCTGATGGTCGCGTGCTCATGGTCGGCAGCAAACCAGTTCCACACTATTATTCCCTACATGCAGGCCGTTCGGTCAATCCTGGATCGCTTTCCCGTGTCGGGCATGCGCGACGGCGACAGCTATATCGTCAACGATCCCTATCTTTGCGGCAATCCCCATGTACCCGACATGGTCGCGGTAACGCCGATCTTCTTCGATGGCTCCGTGATCGCCTTCGCGGTCTCGATCGCGCACAAGTCGGACTTGGGCGGGCTCGTGCCAGGTTCGTCGGGGGCTGCCTCGCGCGAGATCTTTCATGACGGACTCCGTCTGCCGCCGGTCCGCTTCCGCTCGTCGGAAGGCATCGTCGAGGCTGTCGAAGACATCATAAGGCTCAACAGCCGCACGCCGGACATTGTAATAGGAGACCTGAGGGGACAGGTTGGCTCGACGCGGGTCGGGGCGGAACGGCTCCGGCTTTTGTGCGCGGAATACGGTCCGGAAGTGGTGCGCGAGGTGATGAACAGGATGATCGCCTTTACCGCTCTGCGGTTGGGACGAGAATTGAGCGCGCTGCCGGACGGCGCCGCCGAGTGCGAAGGATTTCTCGATCATGATGGCGCTGATCTTTCGACGCCGGTTCGCATCGCCGTAAGCGTACGCAAGCTCGGGGATCGTCTCGTCATCGACTTCAGTGGATCGGCAGGCCAAACGAAGGGGCCGGTAAATCTCACGCCCTGGACGGCTCGTTCCGTCTCTCTTCTGGCGGTCCTTGCGGCGACGGATCCCTCGATTCCCGTTAACTCCGGATTGCTGGATAACGTCGAGGTGAAACTCCCGCCATCCAGCGTCGTGAACCCGTCGTTCCCCGCGACGGTGAACCTCTACTTTCCTACAGCGGTGATGGCTTATACTTGCGTCTTAACGGCAATGGGGAAGCTCAATCGCTCGCGCAGCATCGCGCCTTCCGGGATGGTGACGGGCGCAATCTCACTGGGATATGGCGCCCGAGAGGGGAAGGGCCTAAAGTGCAATATGAACTTGCGCTCACAGGGCTTGGGGGGACCAATTCGCAGGACGGGACGTGCATGGTGACGCCGATCAACCATTTCACGGCAGGTTCGCCCATCGAGATCATCGAGACGGAGTATCCGGTGCTCGTCCGACGCTACGATATCTGGCAGAATTCAGCAGGGCCGGGGCGCTTCCGGGGTGGAATTGGATACGTTCGCGAACTGCAGGTGCTGCAGGATTGTTCGCTGACGCTGCGGTCTGCGGGGCATCGATCCTCTGCCTGGGGACGCGATGGCGGCAGGGGACCCAAGACGTCGCGGACCGTGATTAACCCGGGCGATGCGAGCGAGCAGGCCCTCGGCGCGATTTCAACAGCCCAATTGAAGGCAGGTGATATTCTCCAGATAAGCCGCAGCGGCGGCGGCGGATGCGGCAGTCCGTTCGAGCGCGATCCGGAGAACGTGCGCCGCGACGTGGAGGATGGGTACGTCAGCGTCGAGGCTGCGCGTGCGTCATATGGCGTTGCTATCGGCCCTGAAAGCAAGCTTGACGTAGCGGCGACGAAGGCATTGAGAGAGCAGTCGCACATACCCAAACTTTGACGTTTTGGCTCGAAGGATGGGAGGCTGAAGTCCAGATGAAGGTCCTGTCCGCTCTTGGTCGTCGGAGACTCCAACTGCAGCGTTCTGGCTCGCACTAAGGAGCGCCAGTTGGCAGGTCCTGTCCATAACGTCGACTGAGGGGCCGCAGCTTCGCCCCTCAAGGGGTGTGACACATCCGTGACACGCGCCGAGGCTTTGCGCGACACGAAAAGTAGCTTCAAGCATTTGCAAGGGCTTGAATTGGCTGGGGGACCTGGATTCGAACCAAGATTAACGGAGTCAGAGTCCGCTGTTCTACCGTTGAACTATCCCCCAGCGGGCCGAGCGGTCGCTGGCGAGGCGGTTGATAGCAACCTCGCTTCGCGAGCGCAACCCGTGGGGGCGCTTTGGCGGCCGCGGTTGCGGGCGCAGGCTGACAAAGGCCGCAGCTGGGCCGTGAAAACGCCGGCGGAGCGTTCCGCCCTGCGGGACGGCCTTGGCATGGTGGCCCCCCCATGCTTACATCTTGGGCGAAAGAGCGGGACGGTTAGCGAATCGTCCGCCATGGAGTTCGATTTTGTCGAGGCACTGGAGCGGCGACACCGGCGCGCCCGCCGGCAGTCGCCCTGAGCAAGGCCACCCGGGCGCCCCGCAGGCCGCCCCGGCAGGGGCCGGGCCGCGCGAGGCGTCGTCTGCGGGCGAGCGCGCCGACGCGCGGCATGAGCGCGGCTCGCCGCCGGCGGGCCCGTGGCCGCCGCGCCGTCCCGCGCCCACCTATGCGGCGCTGGATCTGGGCACCAACAATTGTCGCCTGCTCATCGCGCGTCCCTCGCACGAGGGGTTTCGCATCGTCGACGCCTTCTCGCGCATCGTGCGGCTCGGCGAAGGGTTGAGCCATTCGGGCCGGCTCGGCGAGGCCGCGATCCGCCGCACGCTTTCGGCGCTTGCGGTCTGCCGCGACAAGATGAGCGCGCGCGGGGTCACGCGCTCGCGCCTCATCGCGACGGAAGCATGCCGGGCGGCGCTCAACGGCGGCGAATTCCTCGCCCGCGTCGAGGACGAACTGGGCGTGGAGCTGGAAATCGTCGACAGGGAGACCGAGGCGCATCTGGCGGCCGCCGGCTGCGCGGCGCTGGCGGATGCGAGCGCCAAGGCGATCGTGCTGTTCGACATCGGCGGCGGCTCGACGGAAGTCGTCTGGCTTGCCGGCGCGCAGGATGGGCGGGAGCCGCTGCGCGAGCGCATCCGCATCTGGACGTCGCTGCCCGTGGGCGTCGTGACGCTCGCCGAGAAGTTCGGCGGCCACGAGGTGGACGAGGAAACCTTCGAGGCGATGGTCGATCATGTGAGCGAGGGGCTTGCCACGTTCGTGGAGAAGGCGCGCGCGCAGACGCGCTGCGAGCGCTTTCATCTGCTCGGCACGTCGGGAACCGTCACGACGCTCGCGGGCGTTCACCTGGGGCTTGCGCGCTATGATCGCAGGCGCGTGGACGGGCTCTGGATGAGCGAGGACGAGATCGAGGACGCGCTCGCGCAATTGCGGCTCATGACCTATGAGGAGCGCGCGGCGAACGGCTGCATCGGCCACGAGCGCGCCGATCTCGTGCTGGCGGGCTGCGCCATTCTGGAAGCGATCCGCCGCGCCTTCCCGGCGCCGCGCGTGCGCATCGCGGACCGGGGACTTCGGGAGGGTATTCTCGTGCAATTGATGAGCGCCGACGGCGTCTGGCGCAATCAGGGCGTCCGCGAGATCGCGCCATGAGCGCGGGCAAGGGCGCAAGCAAGGGCGGCGGCGCCGGGTCCAGCGGACACGAGGGTGGACGCTCCCTCAAGGTGCGGGTGAAGACCGGCGCGCGGCGCTCGATGTCGTCCAAGCTGTGGCTGGAGCGGCAGCTCAACGATCCTTATGTCGCCGCAGCCCGGCGGGAGGGCTGGCGTTCGCGCGCCGTCTACAAGCTCATCGAGCTCGACGAGCGCTTTCATCTCCTCAAGCCCGGCCAGAAGATCGTCGATCTGGGCGCGGCGCCGGGCGGGTGGGCGCAATACGCGGCCAAGAAAGTCGGCTCGACCACGGGGCAGGGCAAGGTCGTGGGCATCGACCTTCTCGACATCGAGCCCATCGCCGGCGTCGAGTTCACCGTGATGGACTTTCTCGATCCCGACGCGCCGGCCCGCCTGAAGGAAATGCTGGGCGGAGAGGCCGACGGCGTGCTGTCCGACATGGCGGCCAACACGACCGGGCACAAGAAGACCGATCACCTGCGCATCGTGCACCTGGCCGAACTCGCGATCGAGTTCGCGCGCGAAGTGCTGGCGCCGGGCGGCTACTTCGTCGCCAAGGTCTTTCAGGGCGGCGCGGAAGGCGAGTTGCTCACCATCCTCAAGCGCGACTTCGCCAGCGTGCGGCACGTGAAGCCGAAGGCGAGCCGGGCGGATTCCGCCGAGCTCTACGTGCTCGCCACGGGCTTTCGCGGCGCACGGCCGCAGGCGCGCGAGGACGAATGAACGCCCGGCCTCAGCGGCCGAGCGTCTTCTTCACGGAATCGGAAACCTGCTGCGGCGTCGCGAAGAGTTTCGCGATCAGCTTCTCGACGTCTTCGCCGGACGTGGGCGTGATGTCGATGCCCATCTTCTTCGCCTCCGCCAGCAGTTCGGGATCGGCAAGGGCCGCCATGAAGCCCTTGCGCAACGCGTCCGCGCGATCCTTCGGGACTTCCGCCGCGACAACGTAGGGACGCCCGAGAATGTTCTGCGAGTAGAACAGTTCGAGCGCCTGGATCGCCTCGGGAGCGGTCGCCAGCTTGCCGGTGACGGGCACGCCGCGCGCGTTGAGCGCGGGATGGCCGGTCATGTCCTCCTGCGCGAACATCGTGAAGATCTTGTCCTCGAACAGCCGCGGATATTGCACCGAGAGCGTGGACCACGCGAGGCCGCACGCGCCCTGCACCTCGCCGCGCTCCATGGCGAGCGTGACCTCGCGCGAGCCCTTGTAGCCGCGCACGACCTTGAAGCGCGTGCCCAGAAACGCGTTCGACATCGCGGGATAATCCACCGTCGTGCCGCCTTCGGCCGTCGCGCCGACGATCAGCTCCTGCTTGCGCGCGTCTTCCAGCGTCTTCGCGGGCGCGTCGTTGCGCACGGCGCAGGTGTAGACTTCGCGGCTGGCGGAGCCGAGGTTTTGAAACTTGCTCGGGTCGTACTTGAGACGGGAACCATCGCCCAGAAGCGGCTCCAGCATCGCGCTCGCGTAGATGGCGCCGACCTGCGTGCCGTCCTTGGGCAGCGTGTTCGCGATGGCGGCGGCGGCCACGATGCTGCCGGCGCCCGGCATGTTGCTGGGCGTCACGGTCGGGTTGCCGGCCACATGCTTGCCCATGTGGCGCGCAACGAGGCGGCCATACGTGTCGTAGCCCCCGCCCGGCGCCGCGCCGATGACGATGGTGACCGTGCGGCCCTTGTAGAAGACGCCCGCGTCCTGCGCCTGCGCGGGCGCGGCGAACGGCGCACACAGGGCGGCGAGCGCCAGCGGCGCGAGTGCTTTCAGGTTGGCCAAGGCGTCATCCTCCAATTTTGTGTCGCCGCGGTTTTTGCCACGCCGGCGCGCGCGCGTCCACACGGTCGCTAACGCACCATTTCGACGTTCAGGATCGCGCTGCGGCCCTGCGCGTTGGCGTTCAGCGCGTCGGCGAAGGCCTGCTTCAGCTCATCGGGCGTCGACGCCTTCGCGCCGAAGAAGCCGAAATGGCCGCCCAGATCCTGATACTCGGGGCCGTCGATCTCGACGCCGTGGTGGAAGCGCGTCGTGTCGGCCACGCCGCCGGCGTAATAGATGACGTGTCCCTTGCGCATCGCCTCGTAGCGACGATTGTTGCAGACTACGATGGTGACGGGGATCCCGTGCGCCTTCGAGGCGCCGAGCGCCTGAACGATCGGGTTGTAGAGAAACGAGCCGTCGCCCACGAACAGCACGACGGGGCGCTGGGGGGCGGCGAGCTTCACGCCGAGCGCAACGCCGATGCCCTGGCCGAGCGCGCCGCCGGTGATGCGGAAGAAGCTCTGCGGTTCGTCGAGCGGAAGATGCGCGCGCATGACCGGCATGTGCGTGATCGTCTCGTCGCAGATGATCGTGTTGGCGGGCAGGGCGGCGGCGGCGATGGCGGCGAGCGCGACGGCGTCGATGCGCCCGGTGGAGAGCGATTTCTCCTCCTCGCCGAGAAGGCGGTTGAGGAGTTCGTTGTGCGCGTGGCGCCAGTGCGTGCGGCGCGCCTCGATCCTCTGCGCGTCGGCCGGGCCAGGGCGCGCGGCCTCCAGCAGCATGTTGAGGCAGGTCGCTACGTCACCCTCGATGTAATGGTCGGCGTGCAGCACCTGATAGCCCATGTGGGTCTTCAGCGGGTTCTCGCCTATGACGACAATGTCCCCGGTTCCCGGCCGCTTCGAGGGCGGATTGAAGGGTCCGCGCGCGTCGACAACGAGGATGAGATCGGAATCGGCGAACATGCCGAACTCCGCGTAGCCCAGCCACATGTCGTGGCTGCGCGCGATGTTCGAGAACGGCGCGCCACGCACGGCGGTGACGGGAATCGCCAACGCTTCGGCGAACGCCGAGAGGGCCGCGAACCCGGCGGCCTCGCGCCCGGCGCTCTCGGTGACGATGACGGGGTTGCGCGCGGCGCGCAGCAGCGCCGCGACCCGCTCGACGTCCTGCGGCAGGGGAGCGCATTTCGGCGCGGGCGGCACGTCGTGGAGGCCTTCAGGGCGCTTCCAGTCCGCGAGCATGGCCTCGATGGCGACATTGACGTAGGCGGGTCCGCGCGGCGCGCGCTGGGCGATCTCGCCGGCGCGCACGATTGTGTTGTAGAGCGTGGCGGGAAGGCCTGCGTGCGTGGCGTATTTCACCACCGGCGCAATGAACCGGTGCGCGCCGCCCTCGCTGACGCCGCCGTACCATTGCGGCTCCACCGGCGTCTGCGGATCGTCGCCGAAACTCGTGGATTCGCCCGACATGACGAGCAGCGGGATTTCCGACTTGGTGGCGGTGAGCAGGCCCATCGCGCCGTGCATCAGGCCGACGCCCGCGTGCAGCAGCACGGCCTGCATGCGTCCCGTCACGGCCGTGTAGCCGAGCGCCATGTCGACGGCGAGCGTCTCGTGCCAGCAATCGAGGAAGCGCGGCCCCGGCGCATTGCTTTCGGTCTGGCGCGACATCGCCTCCCAGACCGGGCTCCACTCGGAGCCGGGCGAGGACATGACGTAATCAACGCCGAGCCTGCGGAAACATTCGAGCGTGGCTTCGCCGCCGTCGAGCGCGTTTTTCATTGGGCGTTCCTCCTGAAACCATCATTTCGCGCGTGCGCCGCCCGGTCAAGGAAGCCACGCCGCGCGGTTTTTCTATGCGTCGTCGCCCGCGACCTTCGCCGCGCGCGCCCTGATCTTTGCGAGCAGGTCTTCGAGCGTGCGCCGCTCCCGCGCGTCGAGTCCGGCCATGAGGCTGCGCTCGAGATCGAGCGCCATCGGCGCGATGCGCTCATACACATCGCGGCCGCGCGCGGTCAGCGCGAGCTGGCGGGTGCGCTGGTCGCCGGGGTTCACGTGGCGCACCACGAGACCCTTGGCGACGAGCCTGGCGCAGGCGCGGCTGACGCGCACCGCGTCCATCTGCGTGCGGTCGATGATCGCCTGGGTCGCAAGTCCTTGCGGGCGGTCGCCACTTGCGTCGGCGGATTCGCCGAGCACCGCGAGCACGCGCCATTCGGGCACGGCGATCCCGAAGGCGTCCTCGTAGCGGCGCGCGAACAGCCGGCTCAGCGCCTCTGCGACGACCGAAAGCTGGTAGGGCAGGAAGCGGTCCAGCGAAAACGATTCCGCATCCTGCGACCCGCTGCGCGCCTGCCTGCCATGCCCCTCGTGCGCCATGATCCGCCTCTGGCGCGAAGGTCGCAGCAAAAGCTTTCGTTTGCAATGATCGGCCGGGCTCACTAGACGCTGGCGAACGGGCGCAGCCACGCTAAATGGTGGGCGGCGCGCGGCCGGCGGCGAGCGCCGCGGCCGGGCAGGAGGGGTCATGACGTATTCGCGACGCAGTATCCTGGCGGCGGCAGGCGGCGTTCTCGCGGCGCCCGCGATCCTGCGCGCATCCGGCGCCAGCGCGCAGGGGCAGGCCATCACGCTGCGGCTGCATCATTTCCTGCCCGCCGCCTCGAACGCCCATGCGCGGCTGCTCGCCCCGTGGGCGAAGCGCATCGAGGCGTCCTCGGATGGGCGCCTGCGCGTGCAGGTCTTCCCGTCCATGCAACTGGGCGGCACGCCGGCGCAGCTCTACGACCAGGCGCGCGACGGCGTCGTCGACATGGTCTACACGCTGCCCGGCTACACGCCCGGCCGTTTTCCTGCGACCGAAGTGTTCGAACTGCCGTTCATCGCCGACCGGCGCAGCGCGGTGAATTCGCCCGCCGCGTGGGAGTTCGCGCAGGGCCACATGGGCGCGCAGACCGGCGACGTGAAGCTGCTGTGCTATTGGTGCCACGACGGCGGCGTCATCCACGCGACACGCAAGATAACATCGCTCGCCGACCTCAAGGGCCTGCGCCTGCGCTTTCCCACGCGCATGGCCGGCGAGGCGCTGAAGGCCGCCGGCGCCGCGCCCATCGGCATGCCGGTGACGCAAGTGGCCGAAAGCATCACGCAGCGCGTGCTCGACGGCGCGGTCGTCCCGTGGGAGGTGGCGCCATCCATCAAGCTGCCCGACCTTGCGCGCAATCATCTGGAAATCGCCGGCAGCCCGACGTTCTACACCGCATCGTTCTTCGTGGTGATGAACAAGGCGCGCTACGAGGGCCTTCCGGAAGAACTGCGCGCCATCCTCGACACGCACACGGGGCTGGCGTTCTCCAAGATTGCCGGCGGCGTGTGGGACGAGGCGAGCGCGGATGTCGAGGCGGCCGTGCGCAAGGGCGGGCGTAATGTGATCTCGCAATTGCCGGACGCCGACAAGGCCGCATGGATGACGGCGTGCGAGCCGATCACAGCGCAATGGATCGACGAGATGAACGCCCGCAAGCTCGACGGCCGCGCGATGGTGGAGAACGCGAAGGCGCTCCTCGCCAAGTACGCGGGCTGATGGGAACGCTCACGCGGATCGTCGCGCTGGCGGGCGGCGCGCTCGCCTGCGCCATCGCCCTGCTCGTGACGGCGAGCGTCGCGTTGCGCTGGCTCTACGGAATGCCCGTGCCGGGCGATTTCGAAATGGTGCAGATGGGCGCGGCGGTCGCGGTGTTTTCGTTCCTGCCGTACTGCCAGCACGAGCGCGCCAACATCATCGTCGACACGTTCACGGCGCGCCTGTCGGAGCGCGCCCGCGCGCGCATCGACGCGTTCTGGGACCTCGTTTACGCGCTGGCGATGGGCGTCATCGGCTATGCGATGCTCGCGGGCGTCGCGGATGCGTGGAAATCCGGCGAGGAGACCATGGTCTCGCGCATTCCGCTGTGGCCGGCGCTGGCGATCTCGACTGCGCTGGTGCTGCTTCTCGCGCTCGTCGCGCTGACGACAGCCGCGCGCCTGTTGCGTCGCGCGCCATGAGCGACACATGGTTCGCTCTCGCAGGCTTCGGCGTGATGCTGCTGCTGATCGCGGCGCGGCTGCACGTGGGCCTTGCGATGCTGCTCACGGGCGCTGCGGGCTACGTGTGGCTGTCGAGCTGGCCGGCGTTCCTGGGCTACATGAAGACGAATTCGTATCACCAGTTCGCGAATTATACGCTGTCCGTCATTCCGCTGTTCATTCTCATGGGCGCGCTGGCGGAGCATTCGGGCCTGTCGTCGAAACTGTTTCGCGCCGCGTCCTGCCTCGTTGGCCGTTTTCGCGGCGGGCTCGCCTACGCCGTCATCGGCTCGTGCGCGGGGTTCGGCGCCATCTGCGGTTCATCGGTGGCGACGACGGCGACGTTCGGGCGCGCGGCGCTGCCGGAGCTCGAACGCTACAAATACGACGGCGGCTTCTCCACCGGCGTCATTGCGGTCGGGGGAACGCTGGGCATTCTCATCCCGCCGTCGGTGATCCTCGTCGTCTATGCGATCGCGACCGAGCAGAACATCGCCAAGCTGTTCATGGCGGCGCTGGTCCCCGGCGTGCTCGCGGCGCTGTTCTACTGCGTCGTGATCTTCATCGTCGTGCGGCGCAGGCCCGATCTTGCGCCCGCGCCCGTCCAGGCGAAATCCGGCGAAACGCTGCGGGCCGTCGCCGCCGCGTGGCCAGTTCTCGTGATCGCGTTCGTGGTGGTGGGCGGCATCTACGGCGGCGTGTTCACGCCGACCGAAGGGGCGGCCGTGGGCGTGGCGGCGATGTTCGCCACTGGCCTCGCGCAACGCGCGCTCGGATGGCCGCCAGATCCGCCTCGCGCTGCTGCAGACCGCGTCCACCACGGGGATGATCTTCATCATCCTGCTGGGTTCGGAAGTGTTCAACGCCTTCCTCGCGCTGTCCCAGCTGCCCGCCAGCGTCGCTGGCTGGATCGGCGACATGCAGCTTCCGCCCTATGCGGTCCTCGCCGCGCTTCTGGCCTTCTACATCGTGCTGGGGGCGGTGATGGACGAACTCGCCATGCTCCTGCTGACTCTGCCGGTGTTCTTCCCCATCGTCACGGCGCTGGATTTCGGCCTGCCGCCGGAGGAGGCCGCCATCTGGTTCGGCATCATGGTGCTGGTGGTGGTGGGCATGGGCCTCACCGCGCCGCCCATCGGGCTCAACGTGTTCGTCATCAGCGCCATCGCCACGCGCACGCCCATCGCGCAGACCTACCGGGGCGTGCTGCCGTTCCTGGCGGCGGACCTCGCCCGGCTGGTCCTCGTGGCGGCGTTTCCCGGCGCTGGCGCTGGGCGTGGTGCGCTGGCTGGGGTGATCGGCCGCAGGCCAGGGCCCGCCAAGGCCCTGACGGCGCTTTGCGCCCTGCGGACCCCGTGATAAGACCCAGCGCCAATTCCCGCCGCCGGCTGATTCTGGCGGCCTTCCCGCATTGGCGGTTCAAGACCGCCCGGAGACTTGGCAAATGGCCATCATCGAAACACCGCAGCTTGTCGAGGCCCTCACGTTCGACGACGTGCTGCTGAGGCCCGGCCATTCCGAGGTCATGCCCTCGAGGTGGACATCCGCTCGCGGCTGACGCGCACCATCACGCTGAACCTGCCGATCATCTCCTCGGCCATGGACACGGTGACCGAGGCGCGCCTCGCCATCGCCATGGCGCAGGCGGGCGGCATCGGCGTCATCCACCGCAATCTCGAGCCCGACCAGCAGGCCGAGGAGGTGCGCCGGGTGAAGCGCTTCGAGAGCGGCATGGTGGTCAATCCGATCACCATCTTCCCCGACGAGACGCTCGCCGACGCGCTGGCGCTGATGCAGCAGCAGCACATTTCCGGCATTCCGGTGGTCGAGCGCGGCGCCAGCGGCAAGCCCGCGAAGCTCGTCGGCATCCTCACCAACCGCGACGTGCGCTTCGCCGACAATCCGTTGCAGCCGGTCGCCGAACTGATGACGAAGAAGCTCGTCACCGTGCGCGAAGGCGTGACGCAGGACGAGGCGCGCCGGCTGCTGCACCAGCACCGCATCGAGAAGCTGCTCGTCGTCGACGACGACCATCGCTGCGTCGGCCTCGTCACCGTCAAGGACATGGAGAAGGCGACGCAGCATCCCAACGCCTGCAAGGACGAGCAGGGGCGCCTGCGCGTCGCCGCCGCATCCACCATCGGCGACAAGGGCTACGAGCGCGCGCTGATGCTGATCGACGCCGGGCGTCGACTGCGTCGTGGTCGACACCGCGCACGGCCATTCGCAGAACGTGCTCGACCAGGTGAAGCGCATCAAGCGCGTGTCGAACAAGGTCGCGATCATCGCCGGCAACGTCGCCACGGCCGATGGCGCGCAGGCGCTGATCGACGCGGGCGCCGACGCGATCAAGGTCGGCATCGGGCCGGGCTCCATCTGCACGACGCGCATCGTCGCGGGCGTCGGCGTGCCGCAGCTCACCGCCATCATGGAGGCCGCCGAACAGGCGCAGAAGGCCGGCGTTCCGGTCATCGCGGACGGCGGCATCAAGTATTCCGGCGATCTCGCCAAGGCGATCGCCGCCGGCGCCGAGGCCGTGATGATCGGCTCGCTTCTGGCGGGCACCGAGGAGAGCCCCGGCGAGACGTTTCTGTACCAGGGCCGCACGTTCAAGGCGTATCGCGGCATGGGCTCGGTGGGCGCCATGGCGCGCGGCTCGGCCGACCGCTACTTCCAGCAGGACATCAAGGACCAGATGAAACTCGTGCCCGAAGGCATCGAGGGGCAGGTGCCGTACAAGGGTCCTGTCGGAGCCGTCCTGCACCAGCTCGCCGGCGGCCTTCGCGCCGCGATGGGCTATGTCGGCGCGCCGAACGTCGAGGAATTCCAGAAGCGCGCGCGCTTCGTGCGCATCACCGGCGCGGGCCTGCGCGAGAGCCACGTCCACGATGTGGCGATCACCCGCGAAAGCCCGAACTATCCCGGCGGGCTCTGAGGCGATTCGAAGCGCCGATTCGCGAGTCGCGTCGCAATTCGCAACGCAGGATGAAAATTGCCCTGCGTGCGAACGGCGCGTGCAGAAGGCTTCATGACGTTTTGCGGCGTCGAAGCGCGTAAACAACTCCCGCAAGGACAAGGGCGGCGAACGGGCTGCCCGCAAGCAGCGGCAGCGGCGCCTCGTTGACGACCGTGGTTGATGATTGTGTTGCAATGATTGGCGGGCAGGACGCTTTGAACGAGGCGTTGCAGTTTGCATTCGCTTCCGCCGATGCGCTTTGAGCGAGTGCGGGAGCAAGCGAAGCGCCGGACAGCAAAAACACAAGCGCGGTGAAGATGACTTTCATGTCGTAATCCCGTTGTGGTCAAATGCAGGTCATTCGATGCAGCAGGCGTGCCAGCGTCCTTTGGCTCATCGGCACGGGGCTTGCGTATCGCCGGACATGAGCGCGCGCGAGCTACGACTGGATTCTGCCGCGGTCGCCGCGGTGTTGCTCGCGGGCGGCTGCCTCAACGGACTCGCGTCCCAGATCATCGGCGCGTCGCGGCAAGGTTTCGCAACGGCAGCCGCCGGCGCATTCGGCGTGTCGCCGATGCTGGCGCTGGTTATCGCGATCTCGTGTCTGACACTGTGGAATGGACGCGTCAGGCTCCCGTGGCTTGCGCCCGCGGCGTGCCTTTACGGCTTGTTGATGCTGTGGCCGAGCAGCCTCGCGGCGTGGGGGCTCGTCGGCGCTTTTGCGACTTACGTTGGCGTGTTCGCGCGTCGTGACGAGCGCACGGCCAGCGTTCTGCTCATTGGGGTCAGCGCGGCGTCCATCTGGCATGTTCTGGTCGAGCCGCTCGCCGCGGGCATGGTTCTCCCTGCGGAAGCGCGCATGACCGCATGGCTGCTTTCGTTCATCGGACAGGACGCCGCCAGCCTCTCGAACGTGGTTTCCACGCAAGCAGGGCACAGGATCGTCATACTGATGGCGTGCTCGATCTTCAGCCTGCTCCCGACGGCGTTGCTGGGCTGGCGAGCGCTTGTGCTCGTCTCGGGAGCAGGCGGGCCCGAAAGCCCTTGGCTGACGGGCGGTTTGCTGACGCTGGCCGTGATATCCGCCGGGCTCCTCCGTCTTGTCCTCATGGGCTGGTCGCAGGATTCCTATGCGATCGCCCATGGGGCCGCGGGGAAAGCGATCTTTGACGCGCTTGTCGTCTCCCTCGTCGGGATCGCCGCCCTCGCCGCGCGCCGTGACGCGTCGCCACGCCGCGCATGAGGCGGGTCTTCTCCGTCGCCCTCATCCTTCTGGCCTGCGCCTGGCTGCTCGCCAGCGTCGGCCTCAAGGTGTTGCGCGATCATCGCGACGGCGGATCGGTGGAGGCGCATGCCGAACGCGCGGTCGAGGCGTTTCTGGCCGCGCACGGCTGGGCGCTGGCGGGCCGCGCGCGCGTGACGGCCTCGGGGCTCTATCATGCGCAGGTGTTCGGCAAGCCGGGCTGCGACCGGCAGATGCTGGTGATCTCCCTCGGCGCCACACTCGAAGCACTCGCGATGATCGAAGGCCCATTCGGCGGCGATGTGGCTTATCTTGTCGGGGGACGGTTTTCATCGACACTGTCGACGTTCGATTACAAGGCTCACGCCCTCGTCGCGGGACTGAATTTCATGCGCCGGCGCGTCCCGCCGATCCTTGCGGTCAGTCCGCCGCCGCCCCAGGCGCCCGCCGGGTGCCAGCCTCCCGCCGCGCCCGCATGGCGGCGGCTTTCCGCCCCGCACTGACTGCCTCGCCATGCCCAAGCCGCCAGGCGGCGGCGTCGATGGCTATCTGCGCGACATGCGCCCGAACGAGGCGCGCAGGAGTTCGATCTTCCTGCGCCCCTCGGGATCGCTTGCGGCCTCGCCATAGGCCTCCTTCTCCACCTCTTCCAGGATTTCGGTCAGCTCCTTCTCCGTGAGGTGCTCGATGCCGATGAAGTCGTTGCGCGCGTCGGAAACGGCCCGCAGCAGTTCGTCCAGCTTGGCCTGGATGGCCGCGCCGTCGCGGTTCTGCGTGTTCTGGATCAGGAAAACCATCAGGAACGTGACGATGGTCGTCGACGTGTTCACGACCAGCTGCCACGTGTCCGAAAACCCGAACAGCGGGCCGCTCGACGCCCACAGGACGATCGCGGCGCAGCACATGACGAAAGCGATGGGGCGTCCGGCCGTCCGCGAAACAGCGTTCGCAAAATGCGTGAATACCCTCTCCATGGGAGCCCCTTTTGCGTTGTTTGGCTGCAAGTGTAGCGTCTTGCGGCGCAACATGCGCGAGCTCCGGTGGCGCTTGCGCACAGGCTTGCGCATCCCCGTGCGTCCCGGCATGATCGGCGCGGAAACCGGCGTTCAAAGCCGGCATCGATGCAGGAGGAGACATGCGCGGCCCTCACGACGTCGGCGGCCTCGAAGCCGGCCCCATCGACACGGCCCCCCACGACCTCGCGTTCTGGGAAAAGCAGATCGACGGCGTGCGCGCCGTGATCGGCGCAAAGGGCATCGTCACCAGCCACGAGAACCGGCGCACCATCGAGCAGCTCGGGCACGACGTGTACGACAGGCTCGCCTATTACGAGCGCTGGACGGCGTCGCTCCAGCGCCAGATGGTCGACAAGGGCATCCTGACCCAGGACGAGATCGACGCGAAGGTCGCGGAGGTGCGCAAGCGCCTCGCGGAAAGCGGCGAACTCGAGCTGCGGGCGGAGGAGGAAGCCAAATGCCGCTGACCGAGCGTTTCCGCGAAGGCGACGTGGTGATCGTGCGCGAGGATTACGCGATCGGTCATTTCCGCACGCCCGTCTACATCCGCGGCAAGAAGGGGCTCGTCACGAAGCGCTACGGCGCGTGGGGCAATCCCGAGACGCTCGCCTACGGCTTCAAGGGCGACAAGAAATACGTCTACGAAGTGCGCTTCCGGCAGGCCGACGTGTGGCCCGACTACGAGGGCCCGCCCGCCGACACGATCGACATCGACCTCATGGACAACTGGTTGATGCCTGCGAAGGCGGACAGCTGACGACACGATTGCGCGGGCTCGCCCCGCGCCATGACTTCGCTGCGGGATCTGGGCAGGCCCCGCCACGACAGAAAAATGACTGCCAGGTGGAGGGACTATGGTTTCGTTCAATCTGAACGGGCGCCCGGTGTCGATCGACGCCAAGCCCGATACGCCCCTTTTGTGGGTCATCCGCGATCAGGTCGGGCTCACGGGCACGAAGTACGGTTGCGGCGCGGGCCTTTGCGGCGCGTGCACCATTCACGTCAACGGCGAGGCGCTGCGCTCCTGCCAGACGCTCGTGTCCGATGTGTCCGGCAAGTCCGTCACGACCATCGAGGGCCTGTCGCCGACTTCGTCGCATCCGCTCCAGAAGGCGTGGGTGCAGCTCGAGGTGCCGCAGTGTGGCTATTGTCAGTCGGGCCAGATCATGAAGGCAGCGGAACTGCTCGCCAAGACGCCCAAGCCCTCGCGCGATCAGATCGTGGAGCACATGGACGGCAACATCTGTCGGTGCGGCACGTACCACAACATCATTGCGGCGATTCAGCTCGCCTCGAAGGAGGGCTGATCCATGAACGCCATCGACAAGACCACACTCTCCCGCCGCGGCTTCCTGGCCGGCATGGGCGGCATGTCCTTCGCGATCGCGGTTGGCTCGGACGGGGCGCACCTTGTTCGGCGCCGCCGACGCGCAGGCCGCGCCGAAGGCGATCAACGCCTGGGTGCGCATCGCGCCGGACGGGATCGTGACGATCTACAGCGCCGGCGCCGAAATGGGGCAGGGCTCGAAGACCTCGCTGCCGATGATCCTCGCCGAGGAAATGGACGCCGACTGGTCCAAGGTCGTCATCGAAATGGCGCCCGCGGACCGCGACGTCTACGGCTACACGTTCAACAACGAACGCGGCATGTCGATCGTGGGCAGCCGCGCCGTGATGCTCTACTTCAACGATCTTCGCATGGCGGGCGCGCAGGTGCGCAAGGTGCTCGTGCAGAACGCCGCGCAGCGCTGGAGCGTCGACGCGAAGACGCTGAAGACCGAGCCTGGGTTCGTCGTCAACCCGGCGAATGGCCAGAAGCTCTCCTATGGCGAACTCGCGGCAGGTGGAACGATCCCCGATCCGCTTCCCAAGGTCGAGGCGAGCGAGCTCAAGCCGCGCAGCGAATGGCGCATGATCGGCAAGGGCGTCCCCCGCCGCGACACGCCCGAGAAGGTCAACGGATCGGCTGTGTTCGGCATCGACGTGAAGCTGCCGGGCATGGTGTACGCGACGACGCTGCACGCTCCCGTTCACACAGGCCAGCCGATCGACTGGAACGACGCCGACATCAGGAAGATGCCCGGCGTGATCGAAACCGTGCGCGTGCCCAACGGCGTCGCCATCGTCGCGGCGAGCTTCGTCGAGGCGAAGGCCGCGCGCGAAGCGCTGAAGGTGAACTGGAACAAGGGCGCCGCCGCAAACTTCGACTTTGACGCGGCGCTCGAAAACTACGCCAGGGTCGCCGTCGATCCGAAGGCGCCTGTCGCTTCCGTCGAGAAGAAGGGCGACATCGGCGCGGCGTTCGCGGGCGCGGCGAAGACGTTCAAGGCCGACTTCCGCGCCGACTACGGCTACCACGCGCAGATGGAGCCGCTGAACGCGGTCGTGCGCATCGCCGAGGACGGCAAGAGCGCGGAAGTGTGGGAGGGCACGCAGGCGCCCGACTTCACCCGCGACGAAGTCGCCAAGGCGCTGGGGCTCGCGCCGCCGCAGGTCACCGTACACCAGTGCTACATGGGCGGCGGCTTCGGGCGGCGTTCGCTCGGCGATTACGCCGCCGAGTGCGCGACCATCGCGCGGCAGGTGAAGAAGCCCGTGAAGCTCGTGTGGACGCGCGAGGAGGACATGTCGTTCGGCATGTTCCGCCCGGCCTCGTTCCAACACCTCGAAGCCGCGCAGGACGCGAGCGGGAAGGTCGTCGGCTGGAAGCACAGCGTCGTGGGCGACGGCGGCGTGCTGCTGCTGACCGGCGTTCGCATCCCCTACTACAACCTGCCCAACATCGACATCGAGCGGCGCGGCGTCTCCCACGGCATCCGTCTCAAGCACTGGCGCGCGGTGGGGCACGTGTTCAACGTGTTCGCCATCGAAAGCTTCGTGGACGAGATGGCGGTCGCCGCGAACATGGACCCGATCCAGTTCCGGATCGAGAAGATGGCCGCCATTCCGAAACTGCGCCGATGCCTCGAGCAGGTCGCGAAGATGTGCGACTGGAACGCGCGGCGCGAGGATGGCCGCGCGCTGGGCATTTCGCTCAGCGAACGCTCCGGTTCACTGGGGGCGGGCGTCGTCGAGATTTCGGTCAACAAGGACACGGGCAAGATCAAGGTCCACAAGGTGTGGCTGGCCGTCGACGGCGGCACCGTGGTCACGCCCGGTCCCGCCAAGGCGAATCTCGAGAGCGGCATCATCTATGGCCTCTCGGGTTTGCTGCACGAGCGCATCACCATCAAGGACGGGGAAGTGCAGCAAAGCAATTTCCACGACTACAACCTGATGCGCATGTCGGACCTGCCGGAGGTGATGGAGGTGCATCTTCTGGAGAGCACCGAGCGGCCGACGGGCCTTGGCGAAGTCGGCAACCCGTTCCTGGGCGCAGCCATCGCCAACGCCTTCTTCAGACTGACGGGCAAGCGGATGCGGCATCTGCCGTTCACGCCCGAGCGCGTGAGCGAGACGCTGACGTCCTGACGCAGCCAAAAGGAAGGCGCGCCTCGCGTGCGCCTTCCCCTTCGTGGGAGTTGAGGAAATGACGCAGGGTTCAGGCGAGGCGCATGGTCACGATCACCATGATCACGAGCACGATCACTCACATGATCATCATCACGACCATGGGCACGAGCACGCGCCGCCGCAGCCCGACGACAAGGTGCATTCGTACTACCAGATCCTCGGCGTCGCGCTGAAGGAACTGCTGATCGAGAAGGGCGTCGTCACCGCCGACGAGGTGCGCGAGGCGATCGAGCTGCGCGATTCCATCACGCCCGCCAACGGCGCGAAGGTCGTCGCGCGCGCGTGGGTCGATCCCGCCTATCGCGAGCGGCTGATGAAGGACGCGAACGCGGCCACGGCGGAACTCGGATTTCCCATGCACACCACTCATCTCGTGGCGCTGGAGAATACCGACAGCGTGCACAACGTCGTCGTGTGCACCCTGTGCTCGTGCTATCCGCGCGAACTGCTCGGCCTGCCGCCGTCCTGGTACAAGAGCAAGGCCTATCGCGCGCGCATCGTGCGCGAGCCGCGCGCGGTCCTCGAGGAATTCGGCACGAAGGTTCCCGACAACGTCGAACTGCGCGTGCGCGATTCAACCGCGGACCTGCGCTATCTCGTCGTGCCGAAGCGCCCCGAGGGCACGGAGGGCATGAGCGAGGAGCAACTTGTCGGGATCGTCAGCCGCGACGCCATGATCGGCGTGGCGCACGTCAAGCCTCCGGCGTCCTGAGGCCATGGCTTCGGGCGCGCTTAACCGGTCGTAAACCACTCCTGTTCCAGCATGGTTCATGTTGGGCTGAGTAGGTTTGACAGGCGCGCGTCGGAGTAAAGCGCTATGATTGCGAATATTGCGGAAGGCGCGATGGTCGGCTTCATTGTAGCCATCATCATCGCGGGTTTCTTCGGACCCTGGGTCATCTCGGTCATCCTCGGCGCGGTATGCGTCGGGTGCCTGGGCATGAAGCGCATGAGCGACGGCGGCGAAGGCTGAGCCGGTCGCCGCGCTGGACTTTTGGGGCGCGACAGCGGCATTAGGGGCGACAAGAGCCGCGAACGCAGTTCGCGGCTTCGTTTGTTCGGCAAGTCCGGCTCGTCGCTTCAGGATCTCCCCCGCACATGACCCCCGCCGCACGCATCGCCTCCGCGATCGAGATCATCACCGAGATCGAGACCCGCCGCCGCCCCGCCGGCGACGCCCTGCGCGAATGGGGCCAGAGCCACCGTTTCGCCGGCTCCAAGGACCGTTCCGCCATCGCCGGGCTCGTTTGGGACACGCTGCGGGTGAAGTCCTCCGCCGCCTGGCTGATGGGCGCGCAGGACCCGCGCGCGCAGGTGCTGGGCGCGCTGGTCCGCGCCCGCGGGCTGGACGTGTCCGCCATTTCGGCGCTTTGCACCGGCGAGCGCCACGCGCCGGCTCCGCTGAGCGACCACGAACGCGAACGGATCATCCTCGGCGACGTCTCCGACGCGCCCGCCCACGTGCAGGGCGATTACCCCGAATGGCTGAGCGGCCCGCTGGGCGAGGCCTGGGGCGAGCGGGCGGCGGAGGAGGGGCGGGCGCTGTCCCAGCGCGCGCCGGTGGACCTGCGCGTCAATCTCCTGAAGTCGACCCGCGAGGAGGCCCTGAAGGAACTCGATCACCTCGGCGCGACGGCGACGCCGTATTCGCCCTGGGGCGTGCGCATCGAGGTCGGCGCGGACGGGCGCCAGCCGGCGCTGTCGGCCGAGCCGTCCTATGTGCGCGGCTTCGTCGAGGTGCAGGACGAGGGCTCGCAGATCGCCGCCCTGCTCACCGGCGCCCATGCCGGCCAGCAGGTGCTGGACCTGTGCGCAGGGGGCGGGGGCAAGACGCTCGCGCTCGCCGCGATGATGGAGAACAAGGGCCAGATCTACGCCACGGACCGCGACGGACGCCGTCTGGCGCCGATCTGGGACCGCATGGAGCGGGCAGGGGTGCGCAACGTGCAGGTGCGCTCGCCCAAGGGGACGCAGGACATCCTGAAGGATCTGGAGGGCGCCTGCGACCTCGTGCTGGTGGACGCCCCGTGCACAGGGGCGGGCACCTGGCGCCGCAATCCCGACGCCAAGTGGCGCGTGCGGCCGGGCGCCGTGGACCAGCGCGTGAGCGAGCAGGACGCCATCCTGCGCGACGCCGCCCGCTTCGTGACCAGGGGCGGGCGCATCGCCTACATCACCTGCTCGGTGCTGCGCGTGGAGAACGAGGCGCGGGTGGAGGCTTTTCTAGCCGGCCATCCCGATTTCCTGCCCGTGGACATGGCCCACGCCGCCCGGCAAGCAGGCCTGCCGGCGCTTGCCGAACGCGTCTCGACGCTGGGGCCGGGGCTGCGCCTGTCGCCCGCCACGACCAACACGGACGGCTTCTACGTGGCGCTGCTGGCGAAGGCCTGACCTGTTCGCCAGGCCTGCGCGCTCACCGCAAGCTCGCCGGGATGTAGAGGGGCATCGAATCCTCCCACCGGCTGTCGGTGACCATGCGCTTGTCGCCGCCATCGGCGTTCATGATGAAAATCTGCCCGTACTGCTGGAACGTGTTGTCGTACAGCGCGGCTTCGTCGCGGAAGCCGTACATCCCGCTGTTCCACATGATCTTGCCGTCGGCGGTCCACACGGCGTGACCGTCGATGGCGCGGCTCGTCGTGACGCGCAACAGGTCCCCGCCATCGGGACGGATCGTGAAGATGTCGAAATTCGAATCCTCGCCGCGCCGGGTGAAGAGAATGCGTGACCCGTCAGGCGACCAGGCGGGCAGATTGTCGTAGCCGGTGGTGAGGACGCGCGTCGAGCGGCTTTCCAGATCGAGGATGCGCAGCCCTTTCTCGCGTTCGCTCCAGACGCGGTAGACGAGCTGCTTCCCATCGGCGGAATAGCTGGGGAAGCCGGAGTGGATGGAGCCATCGGTGAGCGCTTCCAGCCCCGATCCGTCGCGGCGTATGCGCATGATGCGGGCGCTGCTCTCGTTGCGCGCCTGGAACCATTCTCCAAGTCCGAAGGCGACCCAGCCGTCGGGCGAGACCGTCGGGTTGAAGGCTCCCGCCATGCCCATCGCCACCCTCCGGGGATCGAGGCCGGACGATTTCGTGTCGTAGATCGTGCGCTTGTCGCTGCCGTCAGGGTTCATGATCACGATCGAGGAGGTCGCGGCTTTCTCGGTCAGGACGAGCTTGCCGTCACGCGTCAGCACCGGGAACACGTCGGTGTGCGCGTAGTCGCGCTCGCGATCCCAGCTGTAGAGCGGCACATTCTGCGCGCGGGGCTTCAACACGACTTTTTCGTAGACGACGAACCTGCCGTCCGCGGACCAGCTTGGGGATCGAAGGACGTCCTTGCGCAGCATGCCGCGTGTGGTCGAGTAAAGCCCTTCGTCCGCGCCGCCCTTGCGATGATAGAGGATTTCGCCCGATCCGGCGTAATGGGGAAACATCTTCAGGCCGGGGCCACTGGTTCGCACAATCCGTTCGCCCGTCTGGACATTGACGGACACGATCTGCGAGGCGACGGCGCCGACCAGATTTGGGCGGCGGGCGCCCCAGGTGTCTTCCGTCGTCATCTCGTAGAAGGCGATTTCGCGACCGTCGGGCGACCAGCAGGGCGTCCCGAGGCACATGCCGGGGCGGGACGCGATCTGGGCGAATCCTTCGCCGTCGGCGCGCACGACGTAGATCGACAGCTCCTGCGTATGCTCCCAGCCGCGCCCGTTGCTGTGGCCCCGCCAGTCTGTGTTCCGGTCCGACGAGAATGCGATCCACTGGCCGTCCGGCGACCATGCGGGCCGGAAGAAGCCGTTGGGCCGCGCCGGATCGCCCTGGATGTTCGGCGCCGCGGTGAGATTGCGGAGCGCGCCGTCCTTCAGCGTCCTGATCCAGATGTTCGCCCGGTGACCCGTCGCGGGTGGACACGAACGCGAGGCGGGCGCCATCGGGCGACAGGGCGCCGGCGTCGTCCATCGTCGCGTGTTCGACGAGCGGTTCGAGACCGGTTCCATCCAGCCTGCGGCGGAAGATATCGGCCTGTCCGTCGCCGTTGCGCTCGGACGTGAAGACGACCCAGTTTCCATCGGATGAGAAGCGGGCGTTGTACTCCAGCGTCGCATCCGACGTGAGCTTGCGCTCGCCGGACCCATCGGCGTTGGCGATGTACAATTCCGATTGCGAGGGGCCGATGCGGTTGAGCAGCATGAGGCCCTTCTTGCCGGGCGCCGCCGGAGCCTGCGCCGAGGCCCGGCGGGACAGCGGAAAGCCCGCGCTGATCGCGGCGCCCGCCAATGCTGTTGCGCCCTGGATGAAGTGTCTGCGTTGCACGGCCGGTCTCCTTTGCGCCACTCGCGGAAACGGGCCGGCTGCCGGCGCGGCAGGTGCGATGCCCGCGCGAAAGAGGGCCGGCAGGCGTGGCGGCGGACGTCACGGCGGGCGAAGCGCAAAGCGGGAGCGCTCTGTGCGGCGCATGTGCGCCGTCAGTCCACGCCGCCAGATTGCGTTCGTGCGCGCCGGGTGCGGCAAAAAAGGCCGCAGGGACGATGTCGCCGTTGTGAAAAACGCTCGCAGAGTTCTCAAATTCGCAAGAGCAGGCTGCCGGCAGGGAGCGTAACGTTCAAGTTAAATCCCGTTCATGTTGCGCGCGTCCGGGGCGGGGCGGCGGGCGCCAGCCAGGCGCGCAGGCGCGCGACGATGCGGTTCGCGGCGGCCCCGATACGGGTGGGCCCGGCGCGCCGGCGCGGGCGGCTCGATCCTCTCCTCCGCGCCTTCCGAGAACAGGGTCGCGAAGTCTCCGGCCCTGAGGCGCTGGTTGGTGGTCGCTTGGTCCTTCGTCCGCATGGCCGGCTCCGTCTCCATTTGCGGTGACGCTAGCGCCTGGCTCTTTAGCCCCGTTCAAGCGGATCGCTCGGATTTGAGCTAAAGGTTTCACGAGCGGGGGATTGGACTGCCCCGCGCATTGCGCCCCGGGGCGCCATGGCCTAATCCGGCCTTGGCCCCTTATTCCGAGACCCGTTTCATGACCGCGAACAGCTCCGCCGCACACGCAGAAATCGTCAGCCACCACGACAAGGTGCTCATCGTCGATTTCGGCTCGCAGGTGACCCAGCTCATCGCCCGCCGCGTGCGCGAGGCCGGCGTCTATTGCGAGATCGCGCCGTTCCAGTCGGCGCAGAAGGCGTTCGACGACCTGAAGCCGAAGGCCGTGATCCTTTCGGGCGGTCCGGCCTCGGTGACCGACGCGGGCTCGCCCCGCGCGCCGCAGGCGATCTTCGACGCGGGCCTGCCGATCCTGTCCATCTGCTACGGCCAGCAGACGACCGCCGTGCAACTGGGCGGCGCCGTCGAAGGCGGGCACGCGGCGGAGTTCGGCCGCGCCGACATCGAGATCAAGGAAAAGAGCGCGCTGTTCGACGGGCTTTGGGAGATCGGCAAGCGCTATCCCGTGTGGATGAGCCACGGCGACCGCGTGACGAAGCTGCCCGAGGGCTTCACCGTGAAGGCGACGAGCGAGAACGCGCCGTTCGCCATCGCCACCGACGAGAAGCGGCGCATTTTCACCACCATGTTCCACCCCGAAGTGGTGCACACGCCCGACGGCGCGAAGCTCATCTCCAATTTCGTGCACAAGGTCGCGGGCCTGCGCAGCGACTGGACGATGGCCGCCTTCCGCGGCGAGGCCATCGCCGCGATCCGCAAGCAGGTCGGCCATGGCCGCGTGCTGTGCGGCCTTTCGGGCGGCGTCGATTTCGGCGGTGGCCGCCGTGCTGATCCACGAGGCGATCGGCGACCGGCTCACCTGCGTATTCGTCGACCATGGCCTCCTGCGCATGGGCGAGGCGGAGCAGGTCGTCGGCCTCTTCCGCGATCATTACAACATTCCGCTCGTGCATGTGGACGCGAGCGAGATGTTCGTGGGCGCGCTCGAAGGCGTCAGCGATCCGGAGACCAAGCGCAAGACCATCGGCAAGCTGTTCATCGACGTGTTCGAGGCCGAAGCGAAGAAGATCGCCTCCGACGGCAAGGGCGCGCCTGATTTCCTGGCGCAGGGCACGCTCTATCCGGACGTGATCGAGAGCGTCTCGTTCACGGGCGGGCCGTCCGTCACCATCAAGAGCCATCACAACGTCGGCGGACTCCCTGAGCGCATGAACATGAAGCTCGTGGAGCCGCTGCGCGAACTCTTCAAGGACGAGGTGCGCGCGCTGGGCCGGGAACTGGGGCTCACCGAGGCGTTCGTCGGGCGCCATCCGTTCCCGGGGCCGGGGCTCGCGATCCGCATCCCCGGCGCGATCAGCCGCGAGAAGCTCGACATCCTGCGCAAGGCCGACGCGATCTATCTCGACGAAATCCGCAAGGCGGGCCTCTACGACGACATCTGGCAGGCGTTCGCGGTGCTGCTGCCCGTGCGCACGGTCGGCGTGATGGGCGACGGGCGCACCTACGACAGCGTCTGCGCCCTGCGCGCGGTGACGAGCGTCGACGGCATGACGGCGGACTTCTTCCCCTTCGACATGAACGTGCTCGGCCGCGCGGCCACGCGCATCATCAACGAGGTGAAGGGGATCAACCGCGTTGTTTATGACGTGACGAGCAAGCCGCCGGGGACGATTGAGTGGGAGTGAGGGGGCTTCTTGCGACTTAGAATGACGAAGCAAACTCCAGTAAACGGTTTCGCCCGTTAAGGAGGAAGCAAACATGCCGCACGCGCCGACATTTCCTCTCAACGCCTGGTACGCAATCGCCTGGAGCCATGAAGTGGGCAAGCGGGAGATTCTCGCCCGCACGCTCTGCGGCCGGCCGCTTGCGTTGTGGCGCAAGCCGGACAATGGGATTGCCGCCGTCGACGACGCCTGCTGGCACCGGCTCGCGCCGCTGTCTCTGGGCTGGCTCGATAACGGCGAAGTGGTGTGCAAGTACCACGGCCTGAGGTTCGCCGGCGACGGCCGCTGCACACACATGCCCGCGCAGGAGGTGAGCCCCGGCGCGGCTGTGCGCGCCTATCCCGCCGTGGAGCGCCATCGCTTCGTCTGGATCTGGCCGGGCGATCCCGCGAAGGCCGATCTTGCCCGCGTGCCCGACATGCACTGGAACGACGACCCGGACTGGACCGGCGACGGCAAGACGCTGTTCGCCAAATGCGATTACCGGCTGTTCGTCGACAACCTCATGGACCTCACGCACGAGACGTTCGTGCACGCGACGAGCATCGGCAACACCGCCGTCGCCGAAACGCCCATGGAGACGAGCCATTCGGGGGACATCGTCACGGTCCAGCGCTTCATGCGCGACATCGACGCCCCGCCGTTCTGGCGCGCGCAACTCGGCAAGCCGGGCAACGTGGATCGATGGCAGATCATCCGTTTCGAGCCGCCATGCACCATCGTGCTCGACGTCGGCGTTGCGCCGACGGGAACAGGCGCGCTGGAAGGCGACCGCTCGAAGGGTGTGAACCTGCGCGTGCTCAACACGATTTCGCCGCAGACGGAAAACACGTGCATGTATTTCTGGTCGCTGGTGCGCAATTACCGTCTGAACGACGCCAGTTTGACCGCGCTGCAGCGCGAGACGAACGCGAAGATATTCGAGGAGGACCGCGTCGTGCTCGAGGCGCAGCAGCAGCGCATCGACGCCATGCCGCACGCGCCGCTTCGCACGCTCGCCATCGACGCCGGCTCCTTCCGCGCGCGGCGCATCATCGAGCGGTTGATCGGGGAAGAGACAGAACCTGCCGGTTGAAGCCCTCAGCCAGAGGCGACGACGTCCATCACGCTCTCCGAAATCCGGGCCTGCGACGCGATGATTGAGTTGCGTTGGAAGGACCGGCTCGCGGCCCGCCTCACCCCGCCCGCCGCCAGAACGGCTGCACGATATTCCCCCGCCGCACCGCCAGGATCAGCAGCACGACGCCAGCCGTGGTGCAGAGCAGGAACGCGATAAGCGAGGATTCGAGGCCGAAGCTGCCGCCCGTCAGGACGTCAGGCCCCTTGATGACCGGCTTGATCAGGCCCGGCTCGGAGACGCTTCCCGACACGACGCCGGAGAAGACGGCCGATTGCGTGTAGTTCCACGACATGTGGAAGCCCATGCTCATCCACAGGCGCCGGGTCGCCATGTAGGCGGCGCCAAGCAGCACGCCGGCTTCGATGCTGATGAACAGGGCGCCCATGATCGTGCCCGCCGGGTTGAGCAGGTGAACGAAGCCGAATACGAACGAGGACACAGCCAGCGAAATCCAGCTGCCCAGCCACTCCTCGACAATGCGGAACAGGGCGCCGCGAAAGAGCAGTTCCTCGAACACCCCCGAACTCAACGCCATCGCCACGGCCGGCAGCATGAAGCTCACCGGGTTCAATCCCTCGATGCGGTAGATGCCGAGGACCATGAGGATCAGGACGCAGGCGGTGTAGAGGCCGGAGCCGACCAGGAGGCCGACGCCCAGTTCCCGCCCCATGCCCGGCAGGGCAAGCTCGCTGACCGGACGGCGTTCGATGAACCGCACGAAAAGGACGTACACCGCGAGGCCGAGGGTCACCATGCCCGCGGTCACGGCGAGCGCGGTCAGCGGCGAGCCCGATAACCCGAACCTGTAGCCGTTGCTCATGCCCAACATCAGGAACAACACCCCGCCGAGCAGGAGCAGGCGGGTGAGCGGAAATTGCAGGATGCGCAGCCACATGGCCGGTTTCGAATCCGGAATGTCTTTCATGTCGGCCCCCCCGGCCATTGCCGGCAAGACGATAGGCGCCGAAAAACACCGTGTCGAGCGAGACGGCGTAGCGCCCCGGCGGCCTTGCGGCGGACAGCAAATACTCAGACAAATCGGTCATGCTGTCGGGCCTGAAAGAAGCGGAAGGCGTCGCTTGCTTTTTACCGGTTTGAATTCCTTGTGTTTTTGATCGCCTAACCAAGGCCTTGCGGCCGCGGGGCGCGAATCCTGTTGCCGTTTCGGCGCAGATCAGGAAGTTTGCGCCTTTATTAGATGATTTTTTTATTTGGTTTTTGAGGAGCCGTTCATGTCGATCGACCACGACAAATTGTCCTTCGATGGCCCGCCGAAGTTCCGGCTTGCGAATGCGACCGTCTACAGGTCTCCCGCCGGCTTCACTTTCTCGAAGTTTCTTGATTCAGGCGACAGGCCGGCGCCCGTCCTGTCGGACGACGAGCGCGCCGCGCTTCACGCGTATCTGGAGACGCAATTGCAGGCCAACACGCAAAGGCCGGCGCATCTTCTCGCCTTGCTGCGCGCGCAGGTCGAACCCGGCCGGGAGATTCTCGATGTTGGCTGTGGGGGAGGCTCATTCCTGATCGCGGCGCGTGAGGCCGGCTACGTCACGACGGGCGTCGAGATGGAGCCCAACAGGGCGCATTATTGCCGTTCCGCGCACGGCCTCAACGTGCTCGAAGAGGACATCTGCAACGAAGCCTTCCGCCAGACTTACCGGGGCAAGTTCGCCGCCGTGTCGCTCTGGGACGTGATCGAGCACGTCAACTTTCCGCAAAAGGTGCTGCAGGCGGCCTGCGATGCGCTGGCTGACGGCGGGGCGCTCCTCATCGACACGCCCGCCAAGGATTTATTCTATCATCGCGCCGGCGCGGCGACCTACGCGGCGACGTTCGGGCGTTTCCCGACCTTCCTCAACATCATGTATTCGGAGCGTCCGTTCGGCCACAAGCAGATATTCTCGACGGCGGAAATGCGCGCGCTGCTCGAATCGGCGGGCTTCGAGATCATCGTGTGCAGAAAGATTCACGAGCTGAATTTTCCCTATTCCTTCTACCTGGGCAGGCTCGTGGGGAGCGCGGCGCTGGGAGAGCGGCTTGCCCCGGCCGCCGATCTGTTCTTCCGCCTGTTCAAGATTCGCAATAAAATGATCGTCGTTGCGCGCAAGCGCGCCGCTGCGCGGAGCAGCCCCGATCATTGAGAGCGTTCATGCCCACCAAAATCTACGGCATCAAGGCCTGCGACACGATGAAGAAAGCCCGCGACTGGCTCGACACGAAGGGCGTCGCGTATGACTTCCATGATTACAAGACGCAGGGCGTCGACCGCGCGCATCTCGAAAAGTGGGTGAGCGAAAAGGGCTGGGAGACGCTGCTCAATCGCGCGGGCACGACGTTCCGCAAGCTGCCCGACGCCGACAAGACGAACATCGACGCAAAGAAGGCCATCGCGCTGATGCTGGCGCAGCCCTCGATGATCAAACGCCCGGTGCTGGAGCACGACGGCAAGCTCGTCGTCGGCTTCAAGCCGGATGTCTATGCGAGCGAAGTGAGGTAGGAGCGCGTGCGTCGCGCCCGCCGGGCGGCTGGCGCTATCGTCCCTGCGATTTGCGCCATTTCAGGAACTCGTTGAACAGGCGTTCCTGCTCGCGGGGATCGTTGGGGGCCGCGCGCCGCGCCTGCTCGCGAAAGGATTCGTTGGTCTGGGACGCCGGCTGCATGCGCGCGCGCAGCCATTCCTCGGCGGCGGGAAACCGCTGCAGGCCGGGAACGGCGGAGGCGACGTTCACCTCTTTCCATCGCGGGTGGAAGCCGGGCTGCTTCAGCGCGTCGAGATTTTCGAACAGCATTTCGGAAAAACGCGCCACGCGCCGGTAGCGATCGGAATTCTTCGGCCAGTTGAACGCCGCTAGGATCGTTGGCACCGCGATGGTCTCGATGGGCGCGGCGGGCTGGACAAGGCCGGGGTAATCAGCCGCCGTGATCTGCGAGGGTAAATAGTATTCCGCAAGTTTCTCGTTGAACGGGATCGGCAGGAACTTGAAACCGGCGTCCCATTTCCCGCGCGTGAATGTGTCGATGGGCTTGGTGCTGACGAAGACGACCGCCGCGATCTCGCCGCTGCGCAATTGCTCCAGCGCAATGGGATGAGGAATGAACATGTTGTCCGAGCGCACGCCCAGCTTTTCAAACATCAACGGGCCGGAATAGGCAGCCGCCGTCCCCTTCGTGTTGAAGTTGACCTTCTTGCCCGCCAGATCCTCCAGCGATTTGATCTCCGGGCGCACGAACACATGCAGTTCCGATGGAAACAGATTGAGTATGTAGGTAATGCGCTGGTTGATATTGGGCGTCTGCGCCTTGAATTCCTCCAGCGCGTCGAGGTTGATCAGGGCAACGTCGACTCCGCGCAGGTAGAGAAGCGAGGAGAGGTTTTCAGTCGGGCCGCGTGTGACGATGGGCAGCACGTGCAGCTTTTCCGCATCGTCGACGGCGCGCGCGATCTCGGCTGCGAAGCGGATCGGCGCGCCTTCGAGATTGCCGCCAGCCAGGCCTACTGTCCATTCGTTGATGTCCTTCTTGCTCGGCGGCTTTTGCGCCTGCCCCTTCTGGGCCGCCGCCTCCATGCCGCCGCAGGCGATGCCTGCGAGCAAGCCAACAAGTGCAACAAAATAACGCATGACGGAATCCTTTGCCTATTACCTCGAAGGTGAGATCGCCCTGTGCGGTTGCGCGCGCCTGTTGCGCTTCCTTGTAAAGGCGCGCCGCCTTTTCCGCGTCGGCGGGGAAGATGCCGCGCAACCCCATTTTCTCGAGGACAGCGGGGTCGTAGGTGCGCGCGAGGTCATCGAGCGCCTGCGGATCGCCGCCTGCGGACGCGCGTTCGAGCAGCAAACGCGCGGCAACGATGTCGTTGCGCCCCATGGCCTCGGCCGCGCGCTTGCGCAGGGCGGCGACGAGGTCCGGCGAGAGAGAGGGGCGGGCGGGCGCCGGCGCCGCGGTCGGGGGCGCCTCCGTCAACGGCGCGGGTTGGCTCTGCGCTGCAGGCTCCCGGGCAATGGCGGCGTCTCTTTGCCGTTCTCCCGCTGTGTCGCGAAAGGCTTCTGTTTGCGTATCCGGGTTTGCGTCGCGCGACGCATCGGAGGATTCATTGCGAGGGAGTTGCTGCAATGGCGCGGGCGCAGGCGGTGGCGCCACACCCAGATCCGCCTTCAGGTTGGCGCCGAGCTCGGGAGGCAATGAACCGAACGTTTCCGGCGGCGCTCGAGAGGGATTATCTCCCGGAATCGCGCGCAAGTACTCGCGTTGCGCCTTTTGCTGTGTGCTCGCGATGCGTTCGTCGGGCCTGAGCGCACCGGTCGCCGCTTCTTCATACAGGTACAAGTAAGTACCGGCGGCCGCGATAAAGGTAAGTAGAACGATTGTGAGCAGGACAAGAATTCTTATTTCCGCTGCCGCGGCGAGAAATCGTTCTGCCGTCTGTGTTTCCGGGTGGCCACAATCGCTCGTTTCGATTTTTGGCAGACAAGCGAGCCCCCAATCATACGCAACACTAAAGACACGATAGGCCGCACATTTGGCTTAATCGTGGCGTAACGCTGCGCGCTCGCAGACATGCTGAAATTTTAATTGACGAAACGTGACGGGAGATCACATATGACAACTCCACATCGTCGTAGTTTTATTGCAGCGTTTCTCGCCTCGGTGGGCGGCGGCGCCGCACTTGCGCAATCGAGCGTCGACGTCACGCCGTTGTCCAAGTTGAAGCGGAACGCTCGCACGGCGTGCCTGTATCATTGCGATTTCGGCGATCGCGCGCGCTTTGCGCAATTGTGCACGAACCTCGGCAATCATTTCGATGTCTATTCCAATCCGAAGGACATCGAACTCGTCCTCGTCGTGCATAGCCAGGGCGTAAAGTATTTCATGGAGACGAAGGCCCGCACGCCCTGGGAGAACGAGCCTGACCTTGACGCGACGTTCGCGTTGCTCGAACCTCTCGGCTTGCGCGGATTGAAAATCTATCTGTGCGAGATCACGTTCAAGCGCCTCAAGCTCGATCCGGCGAACGCGCGCAAGCGGCCGTGGATCATCTTTGTTCCATCAGGCGTTGCGACGGTGGCCGACCTTCAGGCGAAGGGCTTCGGCTATCTGAAAGTCGGTTGACCGAGCGCGCACTCATGCCTTGCGCAGCACGGCCCACATGTTGTCGCTTGTCGGCATCCTGTCGAAAATGCCCTGCTCGCATGCAAAGCCCACGGAGGCAGCCATTCTCGCCAGCGAGTGCGGCGTGAAATAGTTCACGTGTTCGGGGAAGCGGAAGCCGCACCAGCGTTCGCCCATGATCATGCGGTTGAGCGAGCCGTAGTTGGGAACCTTGACGACCACGATCCCGCCCTGTCGCAGCACCGCGTGCGCGCCGGCGAGGACCGCGCGAGCCTGCGGTTCGTGCTCGAGGTAGGAGCGCATCACGACGGCGTCGATGCTTGCGGGCGCAAATTCCGGCAGCGCCTCCACCGTGCTTGCGTTGACGACCCGCCCGCCGCGGGGGGAAAAGGCCCGTTGCGCCTTGTCGGCGAGGCCCTTCGACAATTCGATGCCGTATGGGACGAAGCGCGCGTCGAGCGAGGCAAGGTAGTGTCCAGAGCCGCAGCCGACGTCGAGCACCGAGAGCTTTTCGCCCTCGCGCGCGCCGAGCCGCGCCTCGATGTATTGCACCGGCGTCTTCTTGCGGAACTTTGTGCGGAAGCGCGTCGACAGCGACAGTTTCGTGGTGACCGGCGCATCCTGCAGCTTGCGCGCATGGTTCTCGCGCACGGAGCTTTCCCACGCGCCTTGCCCCTCGGCGAAATACTCGGCCTTCGCGGCGACCGGCAGGTAGACGAATTCGCACTCCTGGCAGGCGACGATGCGCCATGGCCCGCTCTCATGGCGCGTCGTTGCGCGCTCGCTGTCGCACGCGGGACAGGCGCGCGCGTCGAGCGCGATCTCGCTCTGCATGGATGAAGGCTCCCCTTAAGCGTAGGCTTGGGGTTAGCCTTGGGCGTGGCTTTGAGTCAACGCCCGCGTGCAGAGACGGCCTCAATGCAACCGCGGCGCCTTGAACATGCGGGCGCGGTCGCTGGAGGGTACGCGCAGTTCGAACGTCTTGCCCTCGCGGTGGATGGTGAGCGGCACTTCCACGCCCGCCTCGCCCTGTTCCTTGATGCGCCGGTAGAAGGCGGCGAGGGAGGAGATCGGCTGGCCCGCGACGGCGACGATGATGTCGCCGTTGCGCAGGTCCGCTTTGCGGGCCGGCCCGCGCTGGCTGCGGCCGACGACCACGACGCGATCCTCGACCTCGGACGCATAGACGCCGAGCCATGGGCGGGGCGGGGCGCGGCGCCGGCCGAGCGTCGTCAGGTCGTCGAAGATCGGCTTCAGCAGGTCGATCGGCACGACCATGTTGAGGTGGCCGCGCTGGTCGGAGCCTTCGCCCTGTTCGATATGCAGCGAGCCGATGCCGATGAGTTCGCCCTTGTCGTTGATGACGGCCGCGCCGCCCCAGTTCGGATGGGCCGGGATGGTGTAGATCGCCTCGTCGAGCACGTATTCCCAATAGCCGGCGAATTCCTGCTTGGCGGCGATGCGCGCGGCGACGGATTTCTCGCGCCCGCCCGCGCCCGCGACGATGACGGGATCGCCCGTGCGCGCGTCGGCGGACGAGCCCAGCGGCAAGGCCGGAAGATCGAGATGGGCCAGCGCCTGGATGAGGCCGAAGCCGGTTTCCTGATCGTAGGCGAGGACATGCCCCTGGAACGTGCGCCCGTCATTGGCGCGCAGCCAGATGTCCTCGGCCTCGGTGATGAGATAGCCGATGGTGAGGATCAGTCCGTCTTCCCGGATCACGACGCCGTTGCCCTGGCGCAGCGTGCCCAGCGTCTCGGCCGTGAAGGCCTCCTCGGGCACATGGGACGTGACCGCGACGACGGACATCATCGCGCCCTCGAGATCGAAGGCGTAATCCTCGGCCTTCGGTTGCAGGCCGACCGGAATTCTCCACTCCGGCTGCGACGCCATTTCGCCTCTCCTCGCCACGCGCCCGGCTGGACGCCGGCGCCGGCATGATAGGCGCGAGCCCGCCCGACCGCCAAGCGCAACGCGCGCCGGGCGCTTCGCGCCTGCGGCCACGGGATTCAACGCGCAGGCGAGGGGCCTTCGTTCCGCGGGAGCGCGCGGCTCCCGCGGAAAATGGCCTCAGCGGCAGTCCTGGACCTGGAAGACGCCGCGATAGACGCCGTTCCGGTTGTACAATTCCTCGTTACGCACGCGGCAGACCGGCTGGGCGTACACGGGCGCCGCCGCAGGGTAATAGCCCTGGTCGTAATAATATTGCTGGCGAGCCGGGCGCCTGTTGGCGGCGGCGACAGCGCCGATCACGCCGATCGCCGCGACTGCGCCGACGCCGGCCGCGACGGCGCGGCGGTTCGATGCGCTGCGGCGCACGGCGACGTTGCTGCGGGCGACAGGCGCCCGGCGGACGACCCGCTGGCGCTGGTACTGCGCCTTGACGATGTTCGTGTCTTCCGCCGAGGCGCGGGCGGACGATGCGCCGGCCGCAAGGCCCATGGCGTTCGAAGGAGAGGCGGTAAACACCGCGGCTGCGGCCAGAAAGCTGGCGATGGCAAAGGGCTTGATCGAAGGCATGATCGAAGGCATGGCGTAAATCCTTGAGCTTGGCCTCCCCGGACTGGCGCACCATGCACCGTTTCCGCAGTCAAGATCAAGGCGTCAGGGCAGGGGTCAGGCGTCCCGCGCCAGTTGCGGCCGGCGCCAGACGTAGATCGCTATGATGATGTTGGCGGTCAGCAGCAGCGCTCCGATGACGTAGAACGAATTGGCCAGCCCGCCGAAGCCGGCGATGGCGCCCATGAGCACCGGCGTCACGCCCGCCGCGACGCGATTGGCGGTGGTGCGCAGCGCCGCGCCCTTGCCCTGCGAACTCTTGCCCGCCGCTCCGATCAGCATGGACATCATCAGCGGCTGGCTGACGCCCATGGACAGGCCGCGCAGCGCGGCGATAGCGGCCAGCGCCGTGAAGGAGGGCATGAGCGGCGTCACCGAGACGAAGATCACCGAGAAGCCCGCGCTGACGATGAGCACCCACATGGGCGAGGCGTGGCGCGTCACCCAGCCGATCGAGAGCGAACTCGCCGCGGCCGTCGCCGCCGAAATGGTCATCAGGAAGCCGATCTGCGTCGCCGAATAGCCGATCGTCGTCAGGTACAGGGGATAGAAGGAATCCTGCACGCTGGAGGCGGCGATGCGCACCACCGTGATCATCAGCACGACCGTCATCGCCGGGATCGTCGCCAGCCGGAACGCCGCGCGATAGTCGGACCAGCGGGGCAGCATGTCGACGATCCGCGCCTTCTGGGAGCGCTCGGGGGCGGCGATGCTCTCCTTGGGCACCAGCAGCGCCATGATGACGGCGCCGAGCGCCCAGAGCCCCAGGAACAGGAAGCCGCTGCCCACGCCCAGGTTGTCCCACACCAGCCCCGCGATGGGCGGGCCGACGAACCCGCCCATGCGCAGGGCGAAGGCGAAGCGGCCGGCGTAGACGTGGTCGCGGCGCATGATCTGGCCGAACATGGTCTGCGCGCCGAGCCAGCCCATGGACGAGCCGAAGCCGCTGATCATCTGCAGGACGACGATGAGGGGAATCCAGCCTGCTATGGGAAAGAGCGGCAGGGTGAGGACGCTCAGCATGAGGCAGCCCACCATCACGCCGCGGGCCCCGAAGCGGTCCATCAGCGCGCCGCCGTGGATGGCCAGCAGGATGGGCAGGATGTGCTTGGCGCCGATGATGAGGCCGATCGTGGCGGCCGATTTGCCGGTGCCGGCAAGCCAGACGGGCAGAATGATCGATATGACGTCGGTCACGGTGCTGGCGAACATGCCTGCGCCATAGACAGGCGCCTGAATCCGCCACGAAATCGAATCTGCCCGCTGCTTCACTCCGTGCGTCTCCTCGCCCGAACGATAGGCCGTTGCATGGGCGGCGCCAACAGCGCGCGCGGGCGGAGCGGGACAAAATGCCGGGCGCGGCGGAGCGGGGGCGAAGCGGCCCGCCGCGGGGAGCGGGACCGCCAATACGCTCGCAATCGGGCGGGCGTCGTGCTAACCGCTAGCCATCCGCCCCCACTGGGGCCCAGCTGCCAAACTCACGGAACGACATGACTGACTTCATTCGCGAGGTCGAGGAAGAATACCGCCGCGACAAGGCGATAGAGTTCTGGAAACGATACCAGAACTGGATCATCGGCCTCGCCATCCTGATCGTCGTCGCAGCGGGCGCCTGGCGCTATACGCAAACGCAGCAGAAGGCGGCCCAGGAAGCCGCCGGGGCGCGCTTCGAGACCGCCGTCCAGATGGCCCGCGAGGGCAAGGGGCAGGAGGCCGAGCAATCGTTCCTCGAAATCGCCCGCACCGGCCCCAGGGGCTACGCCGTTCTGGCCCGGTTCCGCGCCGCCGCGGAGATCGCGGGGCGCAACCAGGCCGAGGCCGTCACCATCTACGATGCGCTCTCGGTCGATCCGGGCGTCAACCCGGTGCTCCAGAACGTGGCGCGCCTTCGTTCGGCCTTCCTTCTGGTCGATACGGTCGACGACGCCGAAATGAAGCGCCGCATCGAGCCGCTTGCGGCGCCGACCTCCGCGTTTCGCCATTCCGCCCGCGAACTTCTCGGCCTCGCCGCCCTCAAGGCGGGAGACTTCGAGGCGGCCGGGCGCTGGTTCGACATGATCGTCGCCGACCCGCAGGCGCCGCAGGGCCTGCGCGAACGCGCCGGCACCATGCTTGGCCTCGTTGCGGCGGGGCCGCTCAAGTAGGCTCCCTGTGGAGCCATTGGAAACCTGATGACCTTTTCCGTCGCCATCATCGGACGGCCCAACGTCGGCAAGTCGACGCTGTTCAACCGGCTGGTGGGCAAGAAGCTCGCCCTCGTCGACGATCGTCCCGGCGTCACGCGCGACCGCCGCGAAGGCGAGGCGCGACTGGCCGACCTCACGTTCACGATCATCGACACGGCGGGGCTCGAACAGAGCGACGCGGCCTCGCTGACGGGGCGCATGCGTGCGCAGACCGAAGCCGCCATCGAAGCCGCGGACGCGGTCTTCTTCGTCATCGACGCGCGCGCGGGCGTGACGCCCACCGACCGGCACTTCGCCGAACTCGTGCGCCGCGCCGACAAGCCCATCATCGTCATCGCCAACAAGGCCGAGGGCAAGCAGGGCGAAGCCGGCGCGCTCGACGCCTACGAACTCGGGCTCGGCGAGCCCGTGCCGCTGTCGGCCGAGCACGGCGACGGCTTCGGCTCGCTCTACGAGGCGCTGCTGACGGCGCTGCCGGAAGAGACAGCCGCGCCCGCCGAGGTCGAGGAAGACGAAGGCCCGCGCCTCGTGCTGGACGACGAGGAGGACGGCACCGAACTCGACGTCACCAAGCCCCTGCGCATCGCCGTCGTCGGTCGTCCGAACGCGGGCAAGTCGACGCTCATCAACCGCATTCTGGGCGAGGAGCGCCTGCTCACCGGACCCGAGGCCGGCATCACGCGCGATTCCATCGGCGTCGATTTCACCTGGGCCGCGCCGCAGGGCCCGCGCACGATGCGCCTGTGGGACACGGCGGGCCTGCGCCGCCGCGCGAACGTGCAGGACAAGCTCGAAAAGCTCGCGGCCGCCGACGCGATCCGCGCCGTGCGGTTCGCCGAAGTCGTCGTCGTGCTGCTGGACGCCACGATCCCGTTCGAGAAGCAGGATCTCACGATCGCCGATCTCGTCGAGCGCGAGGGCCGGGCGCTCGTGTTCGCGCTCAACAAGTGGGACCTCGTCGAAGACCCGCACAACAAGCTGCGGGAATTGCGCGAGGAGGCCGATCGCCTTATGCCGCAATTGCGCGGCTCGCCGGTTGTTCCGGTCTCCGGCCTTACGGGCGCGGGGCTCGAGAAGCTGATGGGCGCCATCGTGCGCGTGCACGAGGTCTGGAACAAGCGCATCTCGACGGGCAAGCTCAATCGCTGGCTGACGTCGGTCGTCGAGCGCACGCCGCCGCCCGCGGTGTCGGGACGGCGCATCAAGATCCGCTACATGACGCAGCCGAAGGCGCGGCCGCCGTTCTTCATCCTGTTCGGCAACCAGCTCACCTCGCTGCCCACGAGCTACGAGCGTTTTCTCGTGCACGGCCTGCGCGAAACATTCGAGCTGCCCGGCGTGCCGATCCGCATCTCCAAGCGCACGAGCGAGAACCCCTACGCGGGCAGGGCGAGCAAGCACAGGTAAGCGCAGGCGGACGCTTGCGCGCCTGCAAGCGCGCCATTGCGCCGCCTGAGATTGCTGTCGCCGCGCCGCTCACCGATATGCAGGGACGAGACGCCGGCGCCATTGCTCCGGCGCCAAGGACAAGGAGTCCTCCGTCATGATGCAGGTCAGGAAGGCCGCCGAGCGCGGCCGCGCGGATTTTGGCTGGCTCGACAGCCGGCACACGTTTTCCTTCGGCGAATACTACGATCCCGGCTTCATGGGCTACGGGCCGCTGCGCGTGATCAACGACGATCGCGTCGCGCCGGGCGGCGGCTTTGGCATGCACGGCCATCGCGACATGGAGATCGTCTCCTACGTGCTCGACGGCGCGCTGGCGCACAAGGATTCCATCGGCACGGGCTCCACCATCCGCCCGGGCGACGTGCAGCGCATGAGCGCGGGCACGGGCATCCGGCACAGCGAGTTCAACGCGTCCGATGCCGAGCCGGTGCATTTCCTCCAGATATGGCTGCTGCCGGAGACGACCGGCATCGCGCCGTCCTACGAGCAGAAGTCGTTCGATGATCGCAACGGGCGGCTGCGCCTCGTCGCCTCGCGCGACGGACGCGACGGCTCGGTGACGATCCACAGCGACGCCGACCTTTATGCGGGCGTGCTGTCGCGCGGCGAGGAAGCCGCGCATGCGTTCGCGCCGGGCCGTATCGGCTGGGTGCAGGTCGCGCGCGGCGCGCTCGAGGTGAACGGCGTTCGCCTCGAGGAAGGCGACGGCGTCGCGATTGCGGACGAAGCGGCGATCACGCTCGTTGCGCGCGATGGCGAGGCGGAAGCGCTCGTGTTCGACATGGGGCGATAGGGCAAGTCGCCAAACTAGAAACGCCGTCATCCTCGCGAAGGCGAGGATCCACGACAGGCCACAGGCGCGCGTTTGCCTGTCGTGGATGGTCGGCCTGCGCCGACCATGACGCGCGGAAAGCTTGCACTGCGCTGGCGCGCGTGGAGCTGTAGCTCCCGGCGCGCTGCGCCCGCCTGCTACGCCGGCCCCTGAAACCGGCGCACGGCGTCGGCGGGAAGATCATACAGCACGCCGGTTTCCGTCCACGCCGGCGTGCAGAGCTTCACGATCTGCGGCGCGATGTCCTCGGGCGTCGGGAGCGTCATCGGATCTTCGCCGGGCATCGCCTGCGCGCGCATGCGCGTGCGCACGTAGCCGGGCGTGACCAGCGTGACGCAGACGTTCGACGTCGTCCTCGTCTCGGCGGCGTAGGTGCGGCCGATGGCGTCGACCGCGGCCTTCGAGGTGGCGTAGAGCCCCTTGTAGGGCGACAGGTCCGCCTTGTGTCCGGCGCCCGACGTCATCAGCACGACGCGGCCCGCGTCGGACGCGCGCAGCAGCAGGTCGAGCGAGCGGATGAGCCGGTAATTGGCCGTGACGTTCACGGCCATGACCTTGTCCCACTCCTTCGGGTCGAGATGGGGCAGCGGCGAGATGGAGCCGAGCAGGGCGGCGTTGCCGAGGAACACGTCGAGCTTGCTCCAGCGCTCGAAGATCGCCGCGCCCAGGCGGTCGAGCGCGTCGAAGTCGTTGAGGTCGCACGGAACGAGCGTCGCCGCGCCGCCAAGCCCGCGGATTTCGTCGTCGAGCTCCTCGAGCCCGCCCTGGGTGCGCGCCAGCGCGATCACGTGGGCGCCCTGCCGGGCAAGCTCCACCGCGACGGCGCGGCCGATGCCGCGCGAGGCGCCGGTGACGAGCGCAATTCGGTTTTCGAGAGGACGCGACATGACAGAGGCTCCGGGCGGCGCGCCGGAAGGCGACCGGCGGCCGGGCGACCCTTAACCCGCCTCGGCCAGCAGCGACAACTGCTGCCTGTTGGCATCGCCGGAAATATCCGTCAGGGACGTCGGATAGTCGCCGGTGAAGCAATGGTCGGTGAACTGCGGGCGCTGCGGCGTCGCGGCCCTCGTCGCCCATGGCGCGGTAGATGCCGTCGACCGACAGGAAGGCGAGCGAGTCGCCGCCGATGTACTTGCACATGCCCTCGATGTCGATCTTGCCGTTCTTCGTCATCTGCGCGGCGAGCAGCTTGTCCTGCTCGCGGCGTGTCGATGCCGTAGTAATCGGGATGGGTGATCGGCGGGCGAGGAGATGCGGAAATGCACTTCCTTGGCGCCGGCCTCGCGCATCATCTGCACGATCTTCACCGACGTCGTGCCGCGCACGATCGAATCGTCGATCAGCACGATGCGCTTGCCCTTGACGACGCAGCGGTTGGCGCTGTGCTTGAGGCGCACGCCCAGTTCGCGGATCGACTGCGTCGGCTGGATGAAGGTGCGGCCGACATAATGATTGCGGATGATGCCGAGTTCGAACGGCATGCCGGATTCCTGGGCGAAGCCGAGCGCGGCGGGCACGCCGGAATCGGGCACCGGCACGACCACGTCGGCGTCGACCGGCGCTTCCATGCGCCAGCTCCGCGCCCATGCGCTTGCGCACGTCGTAGACCGGGCGGCCGTGGACGACGGAATCGGGCCGCGAGAAGTAGATGTACTCGAAGATGCAGGGGCGCGTCTGCTGCGGCGGGAAGGGCTTGTGGCTCTCGATGCCGTCTCTCGGAGATGACGATGATCTCGCCGTTCTCGACGTCGCGCACGAAGCGCGCGCCGATGATGTCGAGCGCGCAGGTCTCCGAGGCGAGGATGTAATGGCCGTCGAGTTCGCCGAGCACCAGCGGGCGGATGCCGAGCGGATCGCGCGCGCCGATCAGCTTCTTGTTGGTGAGCGCCGACGAGCGAATAGGCGCCCTCGATCTGGCGCAGCGCCTCGATGAAGCGCTCGAGGATGCGCGCGCGGCGGCTGCGCGCGACGAGGTGCAGGATCACCTCGGTGTCGGAGGTCGACTGGTAGATCGCGCCGTCGCGGACGAGGTCGCGGCGCAGCGTGAGGCCGTTGGTCAGGTTGCCGTTGTGCGCGACCGCGAAGCCGCCGCCGTCGAGCTCGGCGAACAGCGGCTGCACGTTGCGCAGGATCGTCTCGCCGGTGGTCGAATAGCGCACATGGCCGATGGCGGCCGACGCCGGGCAGGCGGTCGATGGTCGACTGGCTCGGAGAAGTTGTCGCCGACGAGGCCCATGCGGCGCTCGGAATGAGAAGCGCTTGCCGTCGAAGGTGACGATGCCGGCCGCTTCCTGGCCGCGATGCTGCAGCGCGTGAAGGCCGAGCGCGGTGATCGGCGGCGGCGTCGGGATGGCCGAAGATGCCGAAGACGCCGCATTCCTCGCGAAGGCGTGTCGCCGTCGAGATCGAAGTCCGCGCCCGAGCGCGGGTCGGGGAGAGCGTGTTCGTTCGTCGCGTGCGACATGGCTGTCCCCCAACAAAGACGGCGGTGCGGGCGGGGCAGCGACTCGGCGCCCAACTCGTGGACCTCGCCCGTAGACGTTACATAGTCCTTCGGGCGATGTTTGTCAGGCCCGCTGCAACGCACAAATGTCGCGGCTCACAAACAAATTCCTGCTCCGTTCGGCGCAATGCGACGCGCCGCCGCCTCGCCTCGGCTCAGAGGCGGCGGGCGGGCGGGCTGCGCGGGCGCAGGCGCAGCTTCCGTCTCCGGCGGCGGCTCGCCTTCGCGCAGCCTGCGGTTGACGCGCTGCTGGAGCGTGTTGAGCGGGTCCTCGGGGAGCATCGCCATCAGTTGGTCGCCGGTCGACTGCAGGAACGGCCGCGTCTTGGCCTCGCGCACCCATTCCGGCTGCGTCTTCTCGGGAACGAGCCAGTTGAAGAACAGGAAGGCGACGACGCACAGCAGCACGCCGCGCGCGGCCCCGAACATGAAGCCCAGCGTGCGGTCGAGCGCGCCGACCTTCGAATCGAGGATGGCGTCGGAGATGCGCACGGTGATGATCGACACCACGATCAGCGTCAGGAGGAACACCGACGCCGATGGCCGCCGCCAGCGCGAACGTGTCCTTCGTGATGTACGGCTTGAGGTAGGGAAGAACCATGGGGTGAAGATAATACGCGGCGACAGCGGCCGCGGCCCATGAGCCGATGGCGAGAACTTCGCGGGTGAAGCCGCGCAGCATCGACAGAATCGCGGAAATGAATACGACTCCGATCAGTCCAAGGTCGAGATATGACGGCATCAGAATGCTTTCCGTGACGATGACCGCCGGCAGGCTGGTCGCGCATTCCCTGCACCGGCGCGAAGGGACTTATACGCAAGCGCCGCCCGAGCGTCACCCCGAAGCCTGCGTCAACCCACCGCCGCGCGCCTCTGCGCCGATCTGCGTGGCGCCATTGCCGCAATATCGGCAACGAGCGCGGAGATATGTCCGACAGCCGGACACTCGCAGCGCAGCGTTTTCCTGCCCGTCGAGAGCGCCGCGGCGGCGCGATGGCCGAGCTGAAACCCCAGCTTCGCCGCCTCCTTCAGCCGGTGCCCGGCCTGGGCGACGGGCCGGACGGCGCCCGACAGCGCGATCTCGCCGAAATAGACGCTGTCGGACGGCAGCGCCGCGCCCGTGAGCGAGGAAACCAGCGCCGCCGCGGCGGCAAGGTCGGCGGCCGGCTCGTCGATCCGCAGGCCGCCGGCGACGTTGAGGTAGACGTCGTGCTGGCCGAGCCGCAGGCCGCCATGGGCTTCGAGCACGGCGAGCACCATGGACAGCCGGCGCGGGATCCCAGCCCACGACGGCGCGGCGCGGCGTGCCGAGCGAGGTGGGGGCGACGCAGCGCCTGGATTTCGACGAGCACCGGGCGCGTGCCCTCCATGCCGGCGAACACGGCGGCGCCCGGCGCGGAGCCGTCGCGGCCGGCGAGGAACAGGGCGGACGGGTTCGGTGACCTCGCTGAGGCCGGCGCCGGTCATTTCGAAGACGCCGATCTCGTCGGTGGGGCCGAAGCGGTTCTTCACCGCGCGCAGGATGCGGAACTGATGGCCGCCCTCGCCCTCGAAGGACACGACGGCGTCGACCATGTGCTCGACGACGCGCGGGCCGGCGATCTGCCCGTCCTTGGTGACGTGGCCGACCAGGATCACCGCAGGCGCCGGTCGTCTTGGCGTAGCGGATCAGCGCCTGCGCCGACACGCGCACCTGCGTCACGGTGCCGGGCGAAGCGTCCGCCGCGCCGGTCCACATGGTCTGGATGGAATCGATGACGACGAGGGCCGGCGGTCTCGCCCTGGCGCAGGCGTTGCGACGATGTCGTCGACGCTCGTCTCGGCCGCGAGCTCCACGGGCGCCTGGGCGAGCCCGAGGCGCGCGGCGCGCAGGCGCACCTGCGCCATCGCTTCTTCGCCCGAGATGTAGACGACGCGGCGGCCCTGAGCATGGCGAGCTTCGCGCACGCCTGGATCAGCAGCGTCGACTTGCCGATGCCCGGCTCGCCGCCGATGAGAATGACGGAGCCCGGCACGAAGCCGCCGCCGGTGACGCGGTCGAGTTCGCTGATGCCCGAATGGATGCGCGGCGCCTCGCGGCTGGCGCCCTGCAGGTCCTCGAGCGGGAAGACGCGGCCCTTGCCGGCGCCCGCGACCGGCGCGCGCGCCGATGCCGGAGGAGGGCGCCTCCTCGACCATCGTGTTCCACTCCTCGCATGCCTCACAGCGGCCCTGCCAGCGCTGGGACAGCGCGCCGCAGTTCTGGCAGACGAACGACCCGCGCGATTTCGCCATCTAAATCTCTTCAGGCGGCGCGAGGATGCGGCAGGCCGCAGGCGTCCATGTGGGCGCGAATTTCGGCGAGCTGGCGCTCCAGCGCGTCCTCGGCGGCGCGCAATTCGTCGAACGCGCGGCGCATGGAGGCCGCCGTTTCCGCGAACGTGCGCTGGGGGCGGAACTGCAGGACTGCTGCGGGCTGCTCGAAGCCGAAGTCTTCACAAGCGGTCTGGCAAATCATCTGACTAGTCATGTGCCCCTCCGAGGCGAATCCAGTACGAGAACAATACAGGAACATTGAATTCTGGCAAGGGGCGGTCCGCTTGCCCCGCCCGCGCTTTGTACGGATTGGGCATTTGGCGTTAGATGCGCGGGCGACCGGCGGAGACCGGCGCGAGGCCAGGAAACGAGGGCAGCATGCAGATCGGATTGTTCGACCATCTCGAGCGCGCGGAAGACCGGCCGCTGGCGACGCAGTTCGACGAGCGGCTCGAATTCGCGGCCGCCGCCGACGAGGCTGGCTTCTACGCGCTGCACGTGGCCGAGCATCACGCCTCGCCGCTCAACATGGTTCCCGTGCCGGGGATATGGCTGGCGGCCATTGCGCGCGCGACGAAGCGCCTGCGGTTCGGCCCGCTCGTCTATCTGCTGCCGCTCTATTCGCCGCTGCGGCTGGCGGAAGAAATCTGCATGCTCGATCACCTCAGCGGGGGACGGCTCGAAGTGGGCGTGGGGCGCGGCGTGTCGCCGTTCGAAATGGCCTATCACAAGATCCGGCACGAGGACTCGCGCGACATTTTCAAGGACGCCTACGCGTGCCTGAAGGGCGCGCTGGGATCGGACGTCTTCAGCTACGAGAGCGCGCGCTACCAGTACAAGGATGTGCCGATGGCGCTGCGCCCGCTGCAGCAGCCCTGGCCCGCGTTCTGGTATGGCTCCTCCAACGAGGAAGGGGCGACCTGGGCGGGCGAGCAGGGCATGCACTTCACCGCCAACGGCGCGCCGGAACGCGCGAAGGTCAACATCGACGCGTTTCTCAAGGCGCTCGCGGCGCGCGGCGGGCCGGCGCAGCCGAAGGCGCAATTCAGCGGCGGCACGGCGATCGGCATGCTGCGCCACATCGTCGTCGCCGACACGGACGCCGAGGCCGAGCGCATCGCAAAGCCCGCTATCGAGCATCACGCGGGATCGCTCAACTGGATGCGCAAGCATCACGGCATATCCGAGTTCGCCAATCGCACCGGCGTGCATCGCGGCGAGAGCTTCGAAAGCTGGCGCGACATGGGCATGGTGGTCGCGGGCTCGCCCGACACCGTCGTGCGCGAGATCGAGCGGCAGGTGGCGGTGACGGGAATCAATTATCTCATCACGTACCTGTTCTTCGGCGCGATGACGGCGGCGCAGGCGCATCGCTCGCTGGCGTTGTTCAGAAGCGAAGTGATGCCGAAGATAAGGGGGCTTTAGCGGTTGGGGCGTCATCCTCGCGCAGGCGAGGATTTGAACCACGGCAGGCGGCAAGTGGATGCGTTTGTCGTTCGTGGATGGTCGGCCTGCGCCGACCATGACGCGGAACAATCACCCGCCCACATACACCCGATGATACCTGCGCCCCAGGCTCGTCAGCACTTCGTAGCCGATGGTGCCGGCGCGTTCGGCGAGATCATCGACGGTGATCTCGGGGCCCAGCACGCGCGCGATGGCTCCGGGCTTCACGGCGTGCGGGGGAGCCTGCGTTGCGTCGATCACGATCAGGTCCATCGAGACGCGCCCGACGAAGGGGCAGCGGGCGCCGCCGATGATCGCCTCGCCGCCGCGATGGCCATGCGCGCCCGACGCGCTGCGCAAGATGCCGTCCGCATAGCCGGCGCCGATGACCGCCAGCACGCTGTCGCGCGCCGCTGTCCACGTGGCGTTGTAACCGGCGGTCGCGCCCGCGGGCACGGGACGCACGCGCAGGATCGGCGCCTCGAGCGTGACGACCGGCTGCATCGGATTGGGCGCGCCGGGCGTCGGATTGCCGCCGTAGAGCGCAAAGCCGGGGCGCACGAGATCGTAGTGCGGCTTTGCGGGCAGGAAGATGCCCGATGAATTGGCGAGGCTCGCGCGGCGCGTGCGCAAACAGGGGACGCAGCGCGTCGAAGGCGGCGATCTGGCGCGCGTTGAGCGGGTTCGCCGGCTCTTCGGAGGCGACGAAATGGCTCATGACGAGTTCGATCAGGCGCGCATCCGCGTGGGCCGCGATGGCGCGCGCCTCATCGGCGCTGGCGCCGAGCCGGTTCATGCCGGTGTCGATGTGCAGCGCGCACGGGCGCCCGGGCGCGTGCGTCGTCCATGCGCTCCATTCCTCCGGCGAGCCGATGATCGGGCGCGCGTCGCACGCCAGAAGCGCCTGCGCGACAGCGGCATCCTGCAACAGGCCGTTCAGCGCATAGATGCGCGCGTCGCCGGCGCCCAGCACGGCGCGAGCGCGGCGCGCCTCGCTCGCGTGCGCGACGAAGAATGTCCCGCACCCGGCTTTCGAGAGCGCGCGCACGGCTTCTTCGAGCCCGGTTCCGTAGGCGTCGGCCTTCACCACCGCGGCGCATTCAGCAGGAGCCGCGCGCGCTGCGAGCATGCGCCAGTTCGCGACGAGCGCCGCGAGGTCGATCGTGAGAACAGCCTGCGAGCTCAGGCCGCCCCGGCCATCGCGTGCCGCCGTCCGCGCTCACATCTGCTCCGGCAATGCGTCTTCGCGGGCGAGGTTGGAGAAGCGCGTCACTTCCGCGTCGAACTGCAGTTCGACCGTGCCCGTGGGGCCGTGGCGCTGCTTGCCGATGATGACCTCGGCCTTGCCGTGGACCTGCTCCATCTCCGCCTGCCAGTTGAGTGAACTCTTCGGTGCCTCGCGCGGCTCCTTGTTCTTGAGGTAATATTCCTCGCGGTACACGAACAGCACCACGTCGGCGTCCTGTTCGATCGAGCCCGATTCACGCAGGTCCGAGAGCTGCGGGCGCTTGTCGTCGCGGATTTCGACCTGACGCGACAGCTGCGACAGCGCGATGACGGGCACGTTCAGCTCCTTGGCGAGCGCCTTGAGGCCCGTGGTGATCTCGGTGAGTTCCTGCACGCGGTTGCCGTCGCGCGTCTTGCGAGCCGCTGAGCAGTTGCAGGTAGTCGACCACGAGAACGTCGAGGCCCTTCTGGCGCTTGAGCCGTCGCGCGCGGGCGACGAGCTGCGCGATCGAGATGCCGCCGGTCTGGTCGATGTAGAAGGGGATCGACTGCATCTCGCGGGCGGCTTCGGCAATGCGGTGGAACTCGTGGTCGCTGGATGTCGCCGCGGCGGATCTTGTAGGAGGGCACGCCCGACTGCTCGGCGATGATACGGGTCGCCAGTTGCTCGGCCGACATTTCGAGCGAGAAGAAGCCGACGATGCCGCCATTCTTGGCGGCTTGATGCGCGCCGTCGGCCTGCACTTCGTCCTCGTAGGCCTTGGCGATGTTGAAGGCGATGTTGGTGGCGAGCGCCGTCTTGCCCATGCCGGGACGGCCGGCGAGGATGATGAGATCGGACGATTGCAGGCCGCCCATCTTGCGGTCGAGGTCGGTCATGCCCGTCGAGACGCCCGACAGTTTTCCGTCGCGCTCGTAGGCTTCGGCCGCCATGTCGATGGCGGTGGTGAGCGCCTCCGAGAAGCTCTGGAAGCCGCCGTCGTAGCGGCCCTGTTCGGCGATCTCGTAGAGGCGCCGTTCGGCCTCCTCGATCTGCGCGCGCGGCGACAGGTCGACGGGCGCGTCGTAGGCCGCGTTCACCACGTCCTCGCCGATGCCGATGAGGTTGCGGCGCACGGCGAGGTCGTAGATCGTGCGGCCGTAATCCTCGGCGTTGATGACGGTCGTGGCTTCGGCGGCGAGGCGCGCGAGATATTGCGGCACGGTGAGGCCGCCGAGATCGTGCTCGCCCAGGAACGTCTTCAGCGTGATCGGGCGAGGCCACCTTGCCGGCGCGGATCAGCTGCGCGGTGATCTCGAAGACGCGCCGGTGCAATCTCTTCGTAGAAGTGTTCGGCGCGAGGAAATCCGAGACGCGGTCGAACGCGTCGTTGTTGACGAGGATCGCGCCCAGCAGGGCCTGTTCGGCCTCGATGTTGTGCGGGGCGAGACGGTACGTTGCTTGTTCGGACGGGTTCGCAAGCTGCACGAACCGGCTGCCGAGGTTTTCGACGGCTGACATGGCTACCGATGTGATCGAATGGAGGTTTGGTTCAACGCGTAGAACTGTGCGGGAACGGTGAGCAACAAAGTTCCACGGACGAGTTTTGGCACGGACGGCCGCCCGCAGGGAGTCGTTTCAATCGAGCGCACAGGTTTCCACATGACGAATTTTCATGGTCGATGCGACGCTTGACTCCTTCATCGCGCTGGGCGGCGGCGCTTTCGACCGACCCCTTGGGAATCGCCCGATGCGCGCCGCTCCGAATCACCCGGGGCGTCGAGTATAAATAGTCCGGCGTGACTGAAGTATGGCCGCGCTCGCGCCCCTGGCGCGGAGCAAGGCCCCAATGAAAAAGCCCGCGGCGAGCGCGGGCTTTTCCTGTTTCGATGAAAGGCGAGATCAGCGGTCGTCGTCGCCGCCTGCTTCCGCCAGAGCTGCGCCGACTTCGAGGCCGAGGTCGTCCAGGTTGGTCTCTTCGCGGGCGTTGAGCTCCTCGCCGCGAGCCTGGCGATCGGCCTCTTCGGGCGAACGGGCGACGTTGATCGTGACCTTCGACCTCGACTTCCGGGTGCAGCTGCACCGGGATCGTGTGCAGGCCGATGGCCTTGATCGGCGAGGTGATGTTCACCTGGTTGCGGTTGACGTTGACGCCGCCGGCGCGTGATCGCGTCGGCGATGTCGCGGGTGGACACCGAACCGTAGAGCTGGCCGGTTTCACCCGCCTGGCGGATGATGATGTAGGTCTTGCCGTCGAGCGTGCCGTGCACGCCTTCGGCCTCGGCCTTCAGCTCGAGGTTGCGGGCCTCGAGCTGCGCGCGCTGGCCCTCGAAGCGCTTCTTGTTGGCCTCGGTCGCGCGCAGGGCCTTGCCCTGGGGCAGCAGAAAGTTGCGCGCATAGCCGTCCTTGACGCGCACGGACTCGCCCATCTGGCCGAGCTTGGGAACGCGCTGAAGCAGAATGACTTCCATTTTACTCTCCTGTCACAGTTCAATTGTCGTTGCGGGGCGCGGGCGGCGCTGGTGGGCGCCGGCCGGATCTGGCGAACATCGCTGAAAGCCCGAGCGCCGCGAACAGCGGCAGGGGCAGCGGAAAAAGCACGAGAAGCAGAACGTAGACGGCGGCGAGGATCGCGCCGCGGGCGCCGGAGCGGCGCGTGTTGGCGTGCAGCGGCGGCCAGCCCCTTGAAGACGAGCAGCGCGCCGATGGCGGCGACGCCGACGCCGCCGAGCGCGCGCGGCAGGCCGTCGATCAGCATCAGCGCGAGCGAGATCGCCAGCGCCGGCAGGATTTCACGCGGCAGTTCGAGATTTTCCGGCACGTCGAACCACGGGCCGCCGCATCTGGCCCGACACCAGCGCGATGCGCCCGGCGAGCCACAGGTTGAGGGCGAGGCCGGCGGCGGTCCACGCGGCCATCAGCGGGCCGGTGGCGAGGACGAACGTGCGCGCCAGTTCATCGGCGCGCAGGCCCGCAGGCATGCCCTTGGGGCCGCCGAACAATTGCTCGATCACCGGCTGGATGCGCTGCGCAGACTGAGTGACGAAGGCTTCGAACGAGCCCGTGCGCGCGACGGCGGCGAAAACGCCAAGGCACACCGCGCCGGCAGCCAGGATGCCCATCCACATCGCAAGACGTCCGAGCGGATACCAGACCATGCCGTCGGACGCGGGCGTTTCGCCCTCGAACGGCGGGCGGGCGAGCCAGGCCAGGCGCGTCAGCCACCAGGCGGGCAGGGCGGCGGTGAGGGCAAAGAACGCGCAGAAAACAAAGGCCGCGCCGAAATCGACGTCGGCGAACAGCATGAGGCCGAAGAGGAGCGCGAAGGTTCCGGCGACTGCGCCGACGAAGGCGGCGGCGGGGCTGAACGCGAGGCCCGCGATCATCAGCGGCAGCGCCGCGAACATGGCGATCGTCATCGCGAACGCCGTGCCCTTCACCGGAATGAAGAAGAGCAGCGCGGCGGCGAGGCCTGATCCGATCGCTATGAAGAATTGCTGGTTCATCTGGGTCCGGGTGTCCCGCGTCATGCGGTTAGAGCGGATCGTTCCGCCCAGCCAACGCCGGATGGCTGCGCCACCCGGCTTGATTGTCGTGAAGAGCCCTGCGCGCGCATGCGCGCAGGAATGTCGACAAGGCCCGGCGCGTCAGCGCACGGGCGTCGCGATCAGCGGATCACGTAGGGCAGCAGGCCGAGGAAGCGGGCGCGCTTGATCGCCTGGGCGAGTTCGCGCTGCTTCTTGGCCGAGACGGCCGTGATGCGGGACGGGACGATCTTGCCGCGCTCGGAGATGTAGCGCGAGAGAAGACGCGTGTCCTTGTAGTCGATCTTCGGCGCGTTCGGGCCGGAGAACGGGCAGGTCTTCCGGCGACGGAAGAACGGGACGGCGAGCTGCGGCGGACATCAGATGGCCTCCATCGCCAGGACGTGCACGCTCCGGTCGAGACGCCGTTCACGGTCGCCGACGCGCGGCCGCCGACGATCGCCGGCGCCGGGCGCCCGCCGCCGCCGCCGAAGCGCGCCGCCGCCGCGTCGCCGTCACGATCGTCGCGATCGTCGCGGTCGCGCTTCTGCATCATCGCGGACGGGCCTTCTTCGTGCTCCTCGACGCGAATGGTCAGGAAGCGCAGGATGTCCTCGTTGATGCCCATCTGGCGCTCCATCTCGGCGACGGCGGAGGCCGGAGCGTCGATGTTGAGCAGCGTGAAGTGAGCCTTGCGGTTCTTCTTGATGCGGTACGCGAGCGTCTTGACGCCCCAGTACTCGACCTTGGCGAACGTGCCGCCGCCCGCTTCGATGACGGACTTGAATCTGCTCCGTCATGGTCTCGACCTGCTGGGCGGTCACGTCCTGACGGGCAAGATAGATGTGCTCGTAAAGAGCCATGGATCTGCCTTTCTCTCGTTACCGAAGCTGCCGGCGCGAAGCCCTCCGAGCCCGGAGAAAGGCCCGACGGAACGTATTCGAAGGCGGAGACACGGGAAGACGAGGTGAGAACCTCTGCCGCGTTCACGGGCGAACCCACGACGCGGCCTTCCGTTCAGCCCCCGGCCGGAAGCTGCGAAGCGCGCTTTATACAGAGTTCTGGCAGGCAGGCAAGGCTCGCAGGCAAGCCTCGCGGGGCGCTGCGCAAGCTGAACGGCAAATGGCCGCGGGCGTTACGCGCCCGCGGCCTTGCGACGGGAAGTCGGCGCCTGCGCGCGCGATCAGTCCCGGCGGCTCTGCCGGTTGGTGGCGGACGCGGCGCCGCTTTCCATGAAGGCGCTGCGGCCGGAGGGCCTGGGCAGGCGGCGGTAGCGATAGCGCGAGGGGTCGAAGTTCGAGTGCGACCGGCTCCCCGAGAAGAGCGGACGGTAGGCCATCCACAGCGCGAAGGCGCCGGCGATGGCGATCGCGGCCCAGAGCTGGTTGGGGTGTTCATCCGCCCATTCGCTGACGCGGCGCGAACCCTGGTCGTAATATTCCTGGGCCCCGCGCCAGGCGTCGTCGGCCATGTCTGACGCCTGTTCCATGTAGCCCTGCTCATGGCCCTGCCGGGCCCCGCGCATGCGCTGCTCGGCCTCGTAGCTCATGCCGCTGGCGCGTGGGTGCTCGACGCCGGCGGCCGATCCGGAACCCGCCCCGTAGCCGGTTGAAGACCCCGGCCTGAAATTCGTGTCTGACATGATGTCGTCCTCCTTGGCGCTGGCTCAACGTGTATCGCCCGAGCCCGTTCCGGCCGCGGGAACAGGTCGCGCGGCGCAGCCGTTGAGGCGCTGCAACAGGAAGAACAGCATGCCAACTCAGATACCTGACGAACATCGCCTGCGCGCGCCGGGCTCCATGGAGCTCGATCCTTCCGGCGAAGGCGTCGCCATCGACGAAACCGTGCGCCTCATCGCCTCCAACAAGGTGGAGGGCACGCCCGTGTTCAACGCGCAGGGCGAGGAACTGGGGACGATCCACAATTTCATGGTCGACAAGTACACCGGGCAGGTCGCCTACGCTGTGATGCTGTGCGGAGGCTTCCTCGGTCTGGGCGGCAGCCATCATCCGCTTCCGTGGCGGGCGCTGAAGTACGAGCCGGCGGTAGGCGGATACGTGGTCGGCGTGGACGATCAGCGGCTGATGAGCGCGCCGCGCTATTCAGCGAGCGAAGATCCGTTCGCGGAGCCCGGCTTCAGCCAGAAGGTCGACGCCCATTACACCTGAGCGCGGTGAGAGCGCGTTCGTCGAACGCTGGCTGGTCGAGGTGTTCGCGCCCGTCGGGCCGCAGACACCGGGCCTGGTCGAAGAACTGCTGCGACGGCTGACGGAGCGTTTCGGCGGCGCGACGGCGTTTTCGCGAGCGCCGGCGCGGGGCGAGTGGAAGGATGAGGCTGGGCGCCGCGAACGCGACGACGTTGTCGTGATCGAGGTGGTGGCCGAGGGGCTCGACGCCGCTTTCTGGCGCGAGCTTCAACGCGAACTGGAGGAGCGGCTCAACCAGGACGAGGTGCTGATCCGCGCATCGCGAACCGCAAAGCTCACGCCGGTACGAAGCGCGAACGGCGACCCGTAAGCCCCGCTGACGCAACGAAAGAACGCAATGTGAACGCGGGAGCCACGCTCAGACCTTGCGCGCGCGCCGTTCCGTCAGGACCAGATAGAGAGACGCCGCGAGGATCAGCGCCATGCCGGCAAAGCTCGACAAACCCGGCACTTCGCCAAAGATGATGAACCCGAGCACGGCGGCGTAGAGCACGCGCAGATAGTCGAGCGGCACGAGCGCGGTCGCATCGCCCATGCTCAGGCCGTGGGTGATGAGCGCCTGTCCGCCCATGCCCATGACGCCGATGAGGATCAGCAGCACGAGTTCGTAGCCGTTGGGCGTGACCCACGTGAAGATCGCGGGCAGAAGCGCGAAGAACGCGTTCCAGAACGCGTAGTAGAACATGATCACGCGCGTGGATTCGCTCTTCTGCAGGTTCTTGATGGCGACCACCACGAGCGCGGCGAAGAGCCCGCCGAGCGCGCCGACGATGGCGTTGGGATCGAACCCCGCGGTGAAGGGCTTGGCGTAGAGCAGCACGCCTGCAAAGCCCACTGTGGCCACCGCGACGCGTCGGAAGCCGACCACTTCCGACAGGAAGCACAGCGCCAGCGGAATCATCCACAGCGGCCGCGAGAATTGCAGCGCCATGGAATCGGCGAGCATCATGTGCGTGATCGTCCAGAAGAAGCAGGCGTTGCCGCCCGCGCCGACCAGACCGCGCAGGAAATGGGCGCCCTGCCGCTTCGTGCGCAGCGGCTCGAACAGGTCGGCGCGAAACACCCACAGCGCGCACACGAAGCCCACGGCCGAGCGGAAGAACAGGATTTCGAACGGCGGCAGCCTGTTGCCCAGGAACTTCACGATCACCGCCATCAGCACGAGGCCGATGGAGCCCATCGAGACGAGGAAGGCGCCGCGCGCGCTGGGCGGCATCGCGTCCCACCGTGCGTCGAGCGGCGCGCGCAGGCGCGCGGCAAGCGGTGGCGTGGACGCCTTGTTCTCGGTCAATCGTCTCATCCCCGGTGGGCGGCCATCATGCGCCCCGGGACGCGCGATGCAAGCGTTGCGCCGCGCGCTCTTGCTAGACGCCGGGACACGTCGAGGTGACGCCGCCGTCCACCACGAGCATCTGGCCCGTGACGTAGGCGCTGTCGTCGCTGGCGAAGAAGAGGGCCGCATACGCCACGTCCCAGCCCGTTCCCATCCTGCCCATGGGCACGATCTCGTTGCGCGCGGCGGCGTAGACTTCCGCGCTCTCGAAACCCTTGCGCCTGTAGCTTGGCACGCCGCCGACGTCGCGGCGAATGAACGGCGTGTCGATGTAGCCGGGCAGCACGCAATTGGCGCGGATCTGCTTGCGCGCGCATTCGACTGCGATGTTCTTCGTCAGTTCGTTGAGGGCGCCCTTGGCTGCCGAATACACCGCCGTCGGCGTGCCCAGATGGCGAATGGACGAGATCGAGGAGATGTTGACGATGGAGCCGCCGCCGGCGCGCTCCATGTGCGGAACCACGGCGCGGCAGGTGAGCATCGCGCTCGTCAGGTTGCGCGCCAGCGTCTGGTTCCAGTCCTCGACTGTGATGTTGGCGAGGCTCTTGCCCGTGCCGGAGCCGCCGACGTTGTTGTGCAGCACGTCGATGCGGCCGAAGGCTTCGAGCGCGCTTGCGACGACGCGGGCGACGTCCGACCTCGTTCGTCATGTCGCCCGACAGCGCGATCGCCTCGCCGCCGGCGGCGCGGATGATGTCGACGGTTTCCTGCGCCGCGGATTCGCGCCAGTCGACCACCGCGACCCTGGCGCCTTCGCGCGCGTAGACGACGGCCGCGGCCTTGCCGTTGCCCCAGCCGGGGCCGATCGAGCCGCCGCCGATGACAAGAACGACCTTGCCGCGAGCCGCCGCGCCCGGGCGCGTGTTCCAGATCAGGCGCCTTGTGCTCCGCCCCCATGTTTCGTCCTCCCGCTCGTCTTGTTTGCTGTCGCAATCATGCGCGGGCGGGGGAGGGGCAGGCAAGAAGTCCTATCGTTTGAGAGACGATCCACGTACAACTTGAGCTAGACTATTTTTTGTTTCATCTTGGCCTGTCCGCGCATTGTTGGCGTTGGATGCAAGTCCCGCGCTTCGCAGGTTCCCAAAGGCTTGCGAATAATGCGTCGGCAATGATCGTTCTCGCCTTGTGGAAGGGGCGAGAAATCCAAACGGGTGGACAGGAAGGAGGGATGATGTCGGTGTTCGAAGTAGTAGCCATCACCTTGATGTTGGCTCAACTCATCGCGACGCTGATCAGCGTCCGCGACTAAGCCAACACGAGGTGACGGGGTGGACCCGGCTATTGGGAGCCGGGTCCACTTTTGAGTTTTCAAACGAAAACGCCCCAGAGGGTGGAAGACCTCTGAGACGCAAACTTTCAGGATGATGCCGAAAGTATTCGAAGCGAGTTGAATATGTGCTCGTTACGGGAACGAGCAAGATATGGCCACGTCTCAGCTGGCTCTCACGTCCAGGGGGCGACCTGTCCGTTGTCGAAGATGCGCCAGGTCTTGGCGCCGGACTTGGCGACGACGACCTTGCCTTCCTTCGCCTTGGCGAGGAGCAGCTTGAAGACGAGCGGGTGGCGCCAGGCCATGGGGGTCGTGGGATCGACCACCGCCTGGAATTCCTCGGAATCGGGGTCTTCCTGAAGGATCGCGCCGGTGCGGTCGGGGCGAAGCTGGGCCGGCATGGTGCGGTCCATCATCCACTCGCACAGGTAGTCGCGGCAGACCTGAGGGCGCGTCTGGTAGATCTTGCAGCCCGCGTTCAACGTGCAGTTGGAGCACAGGATGCCTGCGTCCTTCTTCAGGTCCTCGATGACGAGCACCTGGCAGCACATGGTGCACGAGCCGCAGCTCTTTCCCGGAACGGCGCTCATGTTTCCTGCAAACTCCCGATTCGGCGCCAGCGCGCAAACCCAAGAGTTAGCGGAGGCCGCCCCCCGTGTCATGGGCGCAACCAGCTATTTGCACACGCTTGGGCGCGCCGGCGGCCGCGTCAGCTCTTGCCCCGGGGACTTGTGTCGGGTCCCGCTCGGGCGGTCGCGCTCTTGACTTGCGCCCCCACGGGTGCGACTCGCACGCCGCTTGTTAGAAGGGGCTGGTGATGGCGCGCGCGTTCGTGTTTCCGGGACAGGGCTCCCAGGCTGTGGGCATGGGCAAGGCGCTCGCCGAGGCGTTTCCCGCCGCCCGCGCCGTGTTCGCCGAGGTCGACGACGCGCTGTCGCAGAAGCTCTCGGCCCTGATGTTCGAGGGGCCCGAGGCCGACCTCACGCTCACCTCGAACGCCCAGCCCGCCCTGATGGCGGTCAGCATCGCCGTCCTGCGGGTGCTGGAGGCGGAAGCGGGCCTCGACCTGCCGCGCCAGGCGAAGTTCGTCGCCGGGCATTCGCTCGGCGAATATTCGGCTCTGGCGGCGGCCGGGGCGTTCACGCTCGCCGACACGGCGCGGCTCCTGCGCCTGCGGGGCGACGCCATGCAGAAGGCGGTCCCGGTCGGCGAGGGCGCGATGGCGGCGTTTCTGGGTCTCGATCTGGCCGGCGGCCGCGAGGTCTGCGCGCAGGCGGCGGCCGAGACGGGCCAGGTCTGCCAGATCGCCAACGACAACGGCGGCGGGCAGGTCGTCGCCTCGGGCGCGAAAGCGGCGGTCGAGAAGGCCATGGAGATCGCCAAGGCGCGCGGCGTGAAGCGCGCCATTCCGCTTCCCGTGTCCGCGCCCTTCCATTGCGCGCTGATGCAGCCGGCGGCGGACGCGATGGCGCACGCCCTGTCCGCGGTGACGATCAGGGCGCCGCAGGTTCCCCTCGTGGCCAACGTGCTGGCGGCGCCTGTGACCGACCCCGAGGAAATCCGCCTGCGGCTCGTCGAACAGGTGACCGGCACGGTGCGCTGGGCCGAATCGGTCGCGTTCATGGCCTCGCAGGGCGTGGTCTCGTTCTATGAACTCGGGGCCGGCAAGGTGCTGTCGGGCCTCGTGAAACGCATTGCGCCCGAGGCGAGCGGAACGGCCATCGGGGCGCCGGCCGACATCGAGGCCTTCAAGGCGCAGGCCGGCGCCTGAACGAGACCAGCCGTGTTCGCAGATTGAATCAAGGGCTTGGAAAACTGAGTCCGCAAACGCCGCCAAATCTTTGAAGGAACAGATTAAATGTTCGATCTCACCGGAATGACCGCGCTCGTGACGGGCGCCACCGGAGGTCTTGGGGGCGCCATCGCCCGCTCGCTCCATGCGCAGGGCGCGACCGTCGCGATCTCGGGCACGCGGGCGCAGGCTCTCGAGGCGATGGCGACCGATCTGGGGACGCGCGTCCATGTCCTGCCCTGCAATCTGGGCGAAGCCGCGCAGGTCGAGGCGCTGGTCCCGGACGCCGAAAAGGCGATGGGCCAGCTCGATATTCTTGTGAACAACGCCGGCATCACCCGCGACGGCCTGTTCATGCGCATGAAGGACGAGGACTGGGAGCAGGTGCTCGCGGTCAACCTCACGTCGGCGTTCAGGCTTTCCCGCGCCTGCCTGCGGGGCATGATGAAGCGCCGCTTCGGCCGCATCGTCTCGATCACCTCGGTGGTGGGCGTGACCGGAAACCCCGGCCAGGGCAATTACGCCGCCTCGAAGGCGGGCATGATCGGCATGTCGAAATCGCTCGCGGCGGAGGTCGCCAGCCGCAACATCACCGTCAATTGCGTGGCCCCCGGATTCATCTCCAGCCCCATGACGGACGCCCTGAACGAAAAGCAGAAAGAGGCGATCATGGCCACGATCCCGGCGGGCCGGCTCGGAGAGGGGCAGGACGTGGCCGCTGCCGTGGTTTACCTCGCCAGCCGGGAAGCGGCCTACGTCACCGGCCAGACCCTCCACGTGAACGGCGGGATGGCGATGATCTGAGCGTTTTCCGCCTCTCGCAATAGCTTGGGAAGCGTGCTATGAGGCGCGAAATCTGCCGGGAAAGAGGAGCATGCGCACAGGACGCAGGCGCTGATTTCCGGAGCAGTCCGGGGGTCCCTCGGTTGAAAGGGATCGTGAGTTTGGGGGTCGCCGTGGGCGGTCGGTTCCGGAGCGGTTGAGGCTTCGGCAGACGACGCGGCAATTCGCGATTAAATGTAGAACAGGGATATTCAAGATGAGCGATGTCGCCGAGCGCGTGAAGAAGATCGTTGTGGAGCATCTCGGCGTCGACGCCGACAAGGTCGTTGATAACGCCAATTTCATCGACGACCTCGGGGCCGACTCGCTCGACACCGTCGAACTCGTCATGGCGTTCGAGGAAGAGTTCGGCGTCGAGATTCCCGACGACGCGGCCGAGACGATCACCACGGTCGGCGACGCCGTGAAGTTCCTCGAGAAGGCGTCCGCCGCCTGAGGCGGGACGCATTCGGAACACCTTGAAGACGGACGGGTTCGCGCCCGTCTCAGTGGAGGGCCGGGATTCCCGGCCCTCAGCGCGTCCGGAACCGCCAGACCTTCTGGTTCCGAGATCCGCGCGGCCATGAATGGATGGTGGAGGTTCGGGTGAGAAGAGTCGTCGTGACCGGCATCGGAATGGTGTCGCCGCTGGCTGGCAGCGCCGAGGAGACCTGGTCGAGAATTCTCGCGGGACGCAGCGGCGCCAACCGGATCGAAAATTTCGAAGTCTCCGATCTGCCCTGCCAGATCGCCTGCCAGGTGAAGCGCGGCGACGGGTCCAACGGCACGTTCAATCCCGATGCGTGGATGGAGCCGAAGGAACAGCGCAAGGTCGATGACTTCATCATCTACGCCGTCAGCGCCGCGACTCAGGCCCTCGCCGACGCGGGCTGGGCGCCGAAGACGCCGGACGAGCAGAACACCACCGGCGTTCTCATCGGCTCGGGCATCGGCGGACTCGGCGGCATCTACGAGGCCTCCATCGTCCTGAAGGAGAAGGGGCCGCGGCGCCTGTCGCCGTTCTTCGTCCCCGGCCGCCTCATCAATCTCGCGTCGGGCCACGTCTCCATCATGCATGGCCTGAAGGGGCCGAATCACTCCGTCGTCACGGCCTGCTCCACGGGCGCGCACGCTGTCGGCGACGCGGGCCGCCTGATCGCGCTGGGCGATGCGGACGTGATGGTGGCGGGCGGCGCGGAATCCGCGGTCAACCGCATCGGCATGGCAGGCTTCGCGGCCTGCCGCGCTCTGTCCACCGGCTTCAACGACCGGCCGGAACAGGGCTCGCGTCCCTACGACAAGGATCGCGACGGCTTCGTCATGGGCGAGGGCGCGGGCTGCGTCGTGCTGGAAGAATACGAGCATGCGAAGGCGCGCGGCGCGAAGATCTACGCCGAACTCATCGGCTATGGCATGTCGGGCGACGCCTACCACATCACCGCGCCCGCCGAGGACGGCGACGGCGCCTTCCGCTGCATGAGCGCGGCGATCAAGCGCGCGGGCATCTCCACGTCGGATATCGACTACATCAACGCCCACGGCACCTCGACGCCGCTCGGCGACGAGATCGAACTGGGCGCGGTGACGCGCCTCGTCGGCAATTCCGCGGCGACGATTTCCATGTCGTCCACGAAGTCGGCCATCGGCCATCTTCTGGGGGCGGCCGGGGCGGTCGAGGCGATCTTCTCGGTGCTGGCGATCCGCGACAACATCGCGCCGCCGACCCTCAATCTCGACAACCCGTCGGTCGAGACAGTCATCGACCTCGTGCCGAAGCAGGCCCGCAAGCGGGACATCAACGTCGCCCTGTCGAATTCCTTCGGCTTTGGCGGGACGAATGCTTCGCTCGTCTTCCGCCGGGCCTCGTGACCGTTAATCTTGTCCACAGGGCAGGGGGCCGGGTCGGGCACCTCATTTCGCCACATTCCCGGATAGGGTACGATGGCCTGTGCGCGCCCGGATGTGGGGGCGTCCCGGCGCACGCCGTCCGTCGAGTCGGTCTCCGAGCGTCAGAGTAAGGAATGTCGGACTCACACCAACAGAATGATTCGCAGTCCGGTCAGGCGCGCCCAGCCACGCGTTTCTTCGGGCGTGCGAACCTGCGCACCCCGCAGGAGGCGCTGCAGCCCGAGGCTGCGCCGCCGCCCCCGCCCGAACCGGGCAAGCGTCCGAGCCAGCGGCGGCCGGCCCTGTCGGCAATCAGCGGCTTCCTGTCCTTCCTGATGTTCGCGGCCATTGGCGGCGTCGTCATGTTCGCCGCGGCCGAACGCAAGCTCAGTGCGCCGGGCCCGCTCGCCGCCGACAAGGTCGTCTTCATCGCGCCGCGCACCGAGGTGGTCGACATCATCGACCAGCTTTCGTCGGCGGGCGTCATCGACCAGCCGACGCTCCTCAAGGCGAGCCTGTGGCTGGAAGGGCGCTGGAGCCAGGTGAAGGCCGGCGAGTACATGTTCAAGCGCGAGGCGAGCCTGCGCGACGTCATCGACCTGCTCGTGTCGGGCCGCCAGCTCCTGCACTCGGTGACCATCCCCGAAGGGCTGACCAGCGAACAGATCGTCGCGCGCCTCAAGGAGATCGAGATCCTGGCCGGCGACGTGAGGCAGATTCCCCCCGAGGGAACGATGCTTCCCGAGACCTATCGCGTGCCGCGCGGCATGTCGCGCAACGATCTCATCCGCAAGATGCAGCTCGATCACAATCGGCTCGTCGACCAGATCTGGGAGAAGCGCGCGCCGAACCTGCCGATCCGCTCGAAGTACGAGATGGTGACGCTCGCCTCCATCGTCGAGAAGGAAACCGGCCGCGCCGACGAGCGCACGCGCGTCGCCTCGGTGTTCCACAACCGTCTCAACCGCCGCATGCGGCTGCAGTCCGATCCCACGATCGTCTATGGCATCGTGGGCGGCAAGGGCACGCTCGGCCGGCCCATCCAGCGCGGCGAGATCACGCGGCCAACCGCCTACAACACGTATGTGATCGAGGGACTGCCGCCCGGCCCGATCGCCAATCCCGGCCGCGCCGCGCTTGAAGCGGTGGCCAATCCCTCGCGCACGACCGACCTGTTCTTCGTCGCCGACGGCACGGGCGGGCACGTGTTCGCCGAGACGCTCGACCAGCACAATCGCAACGTCGCGCGCTGGCGCGAGATCGAGCGCGAGATGCGCGACCGCCAGGAGGCGGCGCCTGTTTCGGTCGATCGCGCGGCTCCGGACGAAGGCGCCGCTCCTGCGCCCGCCGCGCCGAGGCAGCCGCAGCGCCGCAGCCAAGCGCCCGCGCAGCGCGCATTCGGCGCTCTGTCCCCGCCGGTCGACCCGGTGAGCGCCCTTGTACGGGAGGCCCAGGGCGACCCGGCGTATTCGCCTTGGGGCGCAAACGGTTTCCGGCTTGCCGGCTGGGGCGACGAACCCGCGCCGCTCGCCGCATTCTCCTACCGCGAGGCCCCGCTCGCCGCGTCCCTCCTGCCCACGACCCTCGCTGACCTGGACCGTGCGGCCGGCGGCGGGCGCGCCGCGCTTCGCGCCATCCACGCGCAGGCGCCGGGCGACGAGGCGCCGAAGGCCGTCTCCGCGTTCGCTCCCGTGTCTGGCCTCGGGTACGCCGGCGTGCCGAACTTCAACGGCTTTGATCGCACACGCAGGCCGGCCTCCGCGGCCCGGGCGCTGGCGAACGCTGCGGAACTGGAGGCGCAGGGCGCCGACGCCGTCCTCGAGGATTCCGATCCCGAAGCTGAAGCGACGCCGGCGACGATGAAACTCGTCCCCGTCTCCAGCAAGCGGCTCAGCGAGATGGAATCGCGCGCCGCCCGTTTCCGCAACGGCGACTAGCCCGCCGAGGGCTCTTTCCGCATTCTTTGCGCGCTGCGGTGTTGAGCCGGCGGCGCTCGCGCCTTATCTTGCGCGCCCCGGCGCTTTGCGCCGCCGCCGCAGCGCCACGGAGCAGCATGAGCCTTCAGAGCATGACCGGTTTCGCCCGGTCTCAGCGCACATTCGGCGCATGGCGCCTCGCCTGGGAGATCAAGTCGGTCAACGCCAAGGGCCTCGACCTGCGGCTGCGGACGCCGCCGGGGTTCGACGCCCTCGAGCAGGAGGCGCGCAACCTGATCGGCAAGAAGCTCACGCGCGGCGCCTGCTACGCGACGCTCACCGCGCAACGCGAGAGCGGGGCGCCGGAGATCCGCGTCAACGAGGCGGCGCTCGCGAGCCTTGTCGATGCGATTGGAAAGCTGCCCGCCAGCGACAATGTTCGTCCCGCTTCGCTCGACGGGTTGCTCGCGATCAAGGGCGTCGTCGACATCGTCGACAGCACGGATTCAGAAGAGGTGATGGCGCAGGTCCATTCCACGGCGCTCGCAGCGCTCGAGGAAGCGATCGAGGGCATCGTCGCCATGCGCAGCATCGAGGGCAAGGCGCTGCACGAAGTGCTGTCGCGCCGCCTCGACGCGATGGCCGCTCTCGCCGACGCCGCGGACGCGTGCCCGGGCCGCAAGCCCGACGCCGTGCGCGCGCGGCTCGACCAGGCGGTCGCCGCGCTCGTGCAATCCTCGTCCGGTCTCGATCCGGCGCGACTGCATCAGGAAGCGGTGCTCATCGCAGCCAAGGCCGACATTCGCGAAGAACTCGACCGGCTGAAGGCCCATGTGGCCGCGACGCGCGAACTCGTCGCGTCCGGCAAGCCGGTCGGCCGTCGGCTCGACTTCCTCGCGCAGGAACTCGGGCGCGAAGCCAATACGCTGTGCGCGAAATCGAACGATCCCGAGCTGACGCGGCTCGGCATGGAGCTGCGCGTCGAGGTCGAGCAGTTTCGCGAGCAGGTCCAGAACGTCGAATGAGAGCGCCATGACACAATCCGCCAGGAAGGCCGACGAGCGCGAAAGCGGGGAGGGTGATCCGATCCGCCGGCGAGGACTCATGCTCATCCTCTCCTCGCCGTCGGGCGCGGGAAAGACAACGCTGACGCGCGATCTTCTCAGCGACGACGCGCTCGATCTCACGCTGTCTATTTCCGTCACGACGCGAACGCGCCGCAGCAGCGAGGTGCACGGCATTCACTACAAGTTCGTCACGAAGGACGAATTCGAGAAGCTGCGCGACCGCGACGATCTGCTCGAATGGGCGGAGGTGCACGGCAATTACTACGGCACGCCGCGCGAGCCGGTGGAGAAGGTGCTGCGCGAAGGCCGCGACATGCTGTTCGACATCGACTACCAGGGCACGCAGCAGGTGCTGGACAAGGCCGCCGCCGACGCGGTGACGATCTTCATCCTGCCGCCGTCGATGAAGGAACTGAAGGCGCGCCTCGAACGACGGGCGGAGGACGCGCCCGACGTCATCTCGAAGCGGCTGGAGAATGCGCGCCACGAGATCGCGCGCTGGCCCATGTACGATTATGTCATCGTCAACGAGGACATTCAGCGCGCGCTTCATGAAGTGAAGGCGATCATCCTTGCCGAGAGGCTGAAGCGCACGCGCAGCGAAGCGGGCATCTCGCGCTTCGTCGAAAAGCTTCTGAAGGAATAGGTCCGGCTGGTTACCTGCCCGCCTTCAGCGCTTCGAGCGCGTTGGCGAGCGCGACAAACCCGGGGACGTCGATCTCCTCCGCGCGGGCGGTCTCCTTGATCTGCGCGCGCTCCAGCAGCGCCTGCGCGTCGACGCCAAGGGATTTCAGCGATTGCCGCAGCATCTTGCGGCGCTGGCCGAAGGCGGCCTGCGCGACGCGCTCCAGCGTGTCCCAATTGCAGGGCAGGGGTTTTTCGAGCGGCGTGATCTCCACGATCGAGGAGGTCACCTTCGGCGGCGGCGTGAAGGCGGAGGGCGGCACGTCGAAGAGGATGCGGGCGCGCGTGCGCCAGCCGCACAGGATGCTGAGGCGGCCGTAGTCGGCGCGCTCTTGCGGCGTCGCGACGATGCGCTCGGCGACTTCGCGCTGGAACATCAGCACCATCTTTTCCCAGAACGGCGGCCATTGCGCGCTCTCGATCCAGTTCACGAGCAACGGCGTGCCGATGTTGTAGGGCAGGTTGGCGACGATGCGCACGGGTCCGCCGTCGGCATGCTCGCGCGCCAGCGCCGCGTAATCGGTCTCCAGCGCATCGCCGGCGACCACTTCGAGGCGGCCGGGACACACGCTCGCGATCTCCGCGAGCGCAGCGAGGCATCGCTCGTCGCGCTCGATGGCGACGACCTTGCGCGCGCCTTCCGCGAGCAGCGCGCGCGTGAGCCCGCCGGGTCCCGGACCCACTTCGATGACTGTGACGTCGCGCAGCGGCCCCGCGGCGCGGGCGATGCGGCCGGTGAGGTTGAGATCGAAAAGGAAGTTCTGCCCCAGCGATTTCTTCGCCGCCAGCTCATGGCGGCTCACGACATCGCGCAGCGGGGGAAGGTCGTCGAGGCCGCTCACGCGCGCGCGCCGGAATCGGCGTTCGCCAGCCGTCCGGCAAGGCGCAGCGCCGCGATGAGGCTCGCGGGGTTCGCCTTGCCGGTTCCCGCGATGTCGTAGGCCGTGCCGTGGTCGGGCGAGGTGCGCACGAACGGCAGTCCCAACGTCACGTTGACGGCGCTGTCGAAGGCGATCGTCTTGATCGGTATGAGCGCCTGGTCGTGATACATGCAGATCGCCGCGTCGTAGGTTTCGCGCGCGCTCTTGTGGAACATCGTGTCGCCTGGAAGCGGACCGCGCGCGTCGATCCCTTCAGTGCGCAGGCGCGCGACGGCGGGCGCGATCACCTCGATGTCCTCGCGGCCCATCGCGCCATTCTCGCCCGCGTGGGGGTTGAGCCCGGAGAAGGCCAGACGCGGCGCCTTCACGCCGAAGCGCCCGCGCAAGTCGCGCGCAACGATGCGGCCGGTCTCGACGAGCAGGTCTTCGTCGAGATCTTCGAGCGCCTGGCGCAGCGAAACGTGGATCGTGGCGGGCACGACGGCGAGTTCGGGCGACCAGAGCATCATCACCGGCAGCGCCTTCACGCCGAAGTCGCGCATGGCGAGTTCGCCCAGAAACTCAGTGTGGCCCGGATGGGTGAAGCCCGCCTTGTAGAGGTTGTCCTTCGAGATCGGATTTGTGACGAGCGCATGCGCGCGGCCTTCGCGCACGAGGCGCACGCCGGTCTCGATCGCCTCGATGGTCGGCCTCGCGTCGGCTGGGTCGGGCCGCGCCGGCTCGCCCGTCACGGGCGAGGAGAGCGCGCACACGGGGAGGGCCGTGGCGAAGATTCGGGCGGCGTCTTCCGGCGCGCACGCCTGCACGGGCGCGTCGAGACCGATGCGGCGAGCCGTGCGCTCGATGTGCGCGGGGTCGCCGAGCACGAACCAGGGCCTGTCGCCGGGCGCGCGGCGCAGCCACGCCATCACCGCGATTTCCGGTCCTATGCCGGAGGGATCGCCCATGGAGAGGGCGATCGGCGGGCCGGCGGTTGCGCCCGCGTCCGCCATGGCCTCAGCGCTTCACGATGATCGCGCGCTTGCGAAGCGGCTCGTAGAGCTTTTCGCCCACGCCAGCGAGTTTCTTGGCGAGCAGTTCCTGGCGCACTTCCTGCGCGGCGCTGCCGTCGGTGCCGGCGCGGCCCTTGCTGCAGACCGCGAGCATCTCGATGCCTTCGGACGTGCGCGAGGGCGGCGTGAGCCGGCCGACGGGCGTCTTCTCGATGACGGCCGCCATGGCGTCGGGCAGCGAGGAGGGCGTGCGCGTGATCGCGGGCCGCACAGCGACGTCGCGCAGCGCGCGGGCGAACTGCAGGCCGCTGTCGCAATCGGTGAAGCGCGTGCGCAGGTTCGCGGCTTCGCGGGCGCGCGCCTCGGCCTCGGCGCCGCTGGCCGTGCGCGGCACGACGAACACGATAGGACGCAGGTTGTATTCCTGCGACTTCGCCGCGCCGCGGCGGTCGAGTTCAGCGCGCACTTCGGTCTCGCTGACCCCGACGCTCTTGTTCAGCGCGGAGACGTACCCACGCCAGCCGATCTGGGCCCTGCCGTGCTCCTGCCAATGCTGGGCGTCCACCTTGGCGGATTGCAGCGCGGGACCGAGGGAGGCAGGCGGTATCTTGCGCTCACTGGCGATGCGGGCGAGTTCCTGCGAGGCGTCCTGCACGCTCGGCGCGATGCCGTACTTGCGGATTTCCGCGGCCTTGATGCGGTCCTCCACGAGGCTTTCGAGCGCGGCCGCCGGCGTGGCCGGCTGACGCAGGACGCGAAGCAGGCGAATCCGCTGCTCGAGATCGTATGTGGTGACCGGACTGTCGTTGACGGTGGCCACGAGAGACTGCGCGCGCACAGGCGCGGCGCCCGCGACAAGCATGACTGTCGAGGCCAGGGCCAGCGCCGCTAGCCGAAGATTGACGCAGATGGCGGGCATTGCCGTTCCTTGTTCTGTTTCGTCAAAGCGAGTTGCGTGACGACAGGCCGTCCTGGATGAGCGTCTGGCCCAGACCCGAACGAACACGCGCATCGCCAAGCGTGCGCAATTGCAATTGCAGGCTGATCGTCTGGTTGCGCTGCTGCACGCCCAGCGTGTTCTCCTGCAGGATCGACGTGTAGGTCACCGCGAGGGTCGTGCACTCGTCGGTGTAGCCCGCGCCCACGCCAAGTCCGGCGACGGAGAAGAGCGGCGCTTGCCTTGGCTGCGTGTTGTTGTTGATCGTGGAGTAGAACTGGCGCGACATGTCGACGATGATGCTGCCGTTGACGAAGAAGTTCTCGTTGAACTTGATCTTCGAGGCGGCGCCGAAGCCTTCGCGCGGCTTGTAATAGCCGATGTCGGGCTGCGCGTCATAGCGCGCGTAGAGCAGCGTCGCCTCGATCTGTCCCCAGTTCGCGTGGGCGGCAAGGTCGAAGCGGCGCATGTCGAACGTGTCCACGTCGAACCGCGCCTTGGCGACGAAACTGTATGTCGAGCTCGGCGCGAACGAGGCGCGCGCGATGTAATCGGAGCGCGTCGTCTGCAGGCCCGAGTCCTTGCCCGTGTTGGCGACGTCGGGGTTGTTGTACGAGTTCGGTCCCGCAAGCTGGTAGGACTGGCCGAACATCACGCTGGCGTAGCCGCCACGGTCGAAGGTCGCGGTGTACTGCGCGCCGTAATTGGCGCGCGTGCCGCCCTCGACGCGGTCGTAGCCGGAATATTTGGTCCAGTTGAACAGGTTCGTGTCGTCGAACACGAGGCTCTGCGCGTCCTCGTTGACGAGCGTGCGGCTGCGGATCGCGCCCGGACGCGCGATGACCTGCGCGATGGGCTCGATCACGTGCGACACGTTTTCGGTGCGGGCGAGGAACGGGTAGCGGTATTCGACGCCGGCGCCCGGCAGCAACTGGCCGCGGAAGACGGAATTGTCCTGGCCGAAGAAGTTGATCTGGCTGACGTTGCGGATCGTCGAAGAGCAATTGAGGGGATCGCCGCAGTCGCCCACGAAGGTCGAGCTGCCGGAGGTGTCGAGCTTCAGCCATGAGCCGTTGAAGTTGGCGAAGGCGAACGGAGTCCACACCTGGCCGATCGGATCGATGAACTGGCGTTTCCAGGTCGCCTGCGCGCTGGCGCGCGCATAATTGCCGGCCATGCCGCGAATGAGGCAATTGTTCGGATAGTAGAGGCCGAGGGCTCCGGGCGCGCAGACGTCGTAGAGGCCGTAGGCCTTGTCGAGTTGCCGCGCGCCGATCGACTCGAACGCGGTGAGGTCGCGCGTGACGTTGGTGAAATTGAAGTCGAGTTCGACCTGTCCGCCGATTCCCCATGTGCGGTCGGGCGGCACGTCGAACGTCTTGTTGTAGTCGATCAGCGGCCCGACGACCGGCAATTGCTCCTGAAGGTCGGACGCCGACAGGCCGCGGAAATAGTAGCCGCGCAGGTCGAAGTAACCGCGCTCTCCCTGGCCCGTCATGTAGACGGTCGAGATCGCTTCCTTGAAATAGTTCTGCGCCAGCACGCCGCTCGGCAGCTTGTAGTCGCGCGTGAACCAGCGGTCGGACATCACGGTGATGTCCCAGCCCAGCTTCCACTGCGTGTTGATGTTGAACTGGCCCTTGGTCTCGATCGCGCCGCGGAAGTCGCGGTTGCCGGGGCCGTAGGGGGCGGGCTGGAAGGCGTCGGGGTCCTGCTGGAAAATGCCCGAGGCGCGGACGTTGTAGGAGCCGTTCAGCAGCCGGTGACGCCATTCGGCCGTGCCGAGCACGCCCTGGCGCGTCAGGAACGTCGGCGTGACGGTGAGGTCGTAATTGGGCGCGAGCGCCCAGTAGAGGGGGATCGCGACGCCGACGCCGAGCGCTGTTGCTGGCGATGTAGCGCGGCGCGAGAACGCCGCTCTTGCGCTTCACGGACGGGTCCGGCGTCGAGAAATAGGGCAGCCACGCGATGGGCATGCCGAAGATTTCGAGCGTCGCGTCCTCGTAATAGACCGTCTGCTCGGAGTTGTTGTGGATGATCTTCTTCGCGCGCACGCGCCATAGCGGCGGCTTCGAGGGGTCGGTCTTGCACTCGGGGCAGGCGGTGTATTCGCCGTTCTCGAAAACGGTGGTCTCGCCGCCAATTCTTTCGGCGCGCTCGGCGTTGAAGCGGGTGTTGTCGGCGCTCACGGTCCGCAGGCTGTCGACGAAGCCGTCGCGGAAATCATCGGACAGCTCGAAGCGGTCGCTGAGCGCGATCGAGCCGTCGCGCTCGGTGAGCTTCGCGTTGCCCTGGGCGAACACGCGCTTGGTGGTCTGGTTGTAGATGACCCGGTCCGCCTGCAGGACGCGGCCCTGATAGTAGATCTGCACGTTGCCGCGCGCGGTGATGGTGTTGGCGTCGCGGTCGTATTGCATCTCGTCGGCGTCGACGAGCATGCGGTCCTGCTGGGTCGAATCGCCGCGCGCGCTGCGGGCGATGCGGTCGCTCATGGTCTGGGCGAGGAGAGGCGTGGAAACTGCTGTTCCCGCGAGCAAAATCGCTGCGAGCAGAGCACTGCGCGCAGGTATTCCAAGGCAGCCGGCGGAGGAGGAACGACGGCCGCTAACGCTTCTGGGGCCATCAAGGCGCCCCATTAGCCATCCTCCTGATACAACAAGACAAGCGTACCCAACATACTGCCCACGATAGCCGGCGACCATGCGGCAACCGGCGCGCTGAGCAGGCCTGCGCCGCCCAGATCACCGGTGAGCTTCGTGGCCACATAAAGCACGAAGCCCGCACCCACGCCACCTGAAACCATTTGGCCGATCCCACCAAACCGGAAGAATCTTAAGGAAACGGTTGCAGCGATGAGAACCATCGCGAGAAGAAGCAAAGGTCTAGCCATAAGAGTCTGAAACTGCATGCGGTAACCAATTGCGTCAAGTCCCGCGGCCTCGGTCCGGCGGCTTATCTCCGGCAGCTTCCAGAAGGACACGGAGGCGGGGTGCACGAAGGACTGGGTCACCTGTTCCGGGTTGAGGTTGGTGGCCAGAATATAGGTCTGAGAAACCTTGGGTTCTTCGCCCGGACCGAAGACGCGGGCGTCCAGCATGGTCCAGAATCCGGGCTCCAGCACGGCCCGCTGGGCCTCGACGCGTTCGAGGAAGCGGCCCTGCGGATCATAGACGAAGGCGGTCACGCCCGAGAGCTTCGTGCCGCCGTCGCTCGAGCGTTCGGCGCGCAGGATGGACTGTCCGTCGAGGCCGCGCTGGCGGATCCACATGCTCGTGTCGGCGTCGGCGCGGGTGGAGCGGCCGAAGATGCGGGTCTCGATCTGGCTCGCCTTCTGCTTGAGCGAGGCCGACATCGGATTGTAAAGGGTCGTCGCAACCGCCCCGATCAGCAGGACGATGACGATGGGCGGCCCCAGGAACTGCCAGACCGACACGCCGGCCGAGCGGGCGATCACCAGCTCCAGCCGCCGGGACAGGCCGACGAAGGCGAACATCGCGCCGCCGAGCACGGCGAAGGGCAGGACCTGTTCGGCGATCGTGGGCGTGCGCAGGAGCGCAAGGTATGCGAGCAGGGTCGCGCTGGCGCGCTGGGCGTCGCTCGCCCGGCGCAGCAGCTCGACGAAGTCGCCGAGGTAGATGATGAGAAAGAGCATCGCGAACACGGCGCCGACGCTGCGCAGGAAGCGCAGGGCGAGATAGCGTCCAAGGGTCGAGAACAGGATCATGCCGATTGCGTCCTGGACGCCGGGCGGTGGAAAAGGCGCCGGGCCCAGTCCGGGACCTGGCCGAAGGCGTAGAACAGCGATCCGGCGATGCCCGCGAGCGGCAGCGCGTACACGAGGGCGACCGCGCCGGCGTTGCGCGCCGACATGTTGGATGCGGCAAAGCCCGCCACCCGCAAGGCCAGCACGATGCCGATTGCCGCGATGATCGCCGCGCTGCGGCCCTGACGGGTGGTGCGCGCCTGGCCGAGCGCCGCGAAGGCGATCATCGCGAAGGCCAGCACATAGAGCGGCGCGGAGAGGCGTTCGTGCAGTTCGGCGCGGAAGCGGCCGTAGTACTGGCGCGCGAACGTGTCCGCGTTGGCCGGCGTCAGGCGCAGGAGATCGAGCGTCGAGCGCTCGCGCGGGCGCAGGGCGCCGGCCTCCGATCCGCCGGCGAACTGGGCGAGATCGAGCGCATAGCTCTCGAACTGCACGATCGCGGACGTGCGCTCGTTGCGGGCCTGCTGGTGGACGTAGCCCTTCTCGAGGACGAGGAAGTTGTTGTCGGCCGAATTGATCGTGACGCCCGCCTCGGCGATGTAGGTGCTGATCTTCTCGGAATCGCGCCGGTCCTGGATGAAGATGCCGAGCAGCGCGCCGCCGGAGCCGCGTTCGCGGTAGTGGAAAACGAAACCCTGGTCGAGGGTCACGAACTGCCCTTCGCGCACGAGATAGGTGAGGAAGTCCGCGCGCACCTTGCTCAGGACGTCCCTGATCTGGCGATAGCTCGCGGGCATGGCCCATGTGGACATGGCGCCCACGATGATCGCGACGCCGAGCGCCAGAATGATGAACGGCCGCGCGACCTGCGCCGGCGGCATGCCCGCTGCCGACATGACGACGAGTTCGCTGTCGCCATTGAGCTTGTTCAGCGTGTAGAGGACCGCCGCGAAGAGGGCGATGGGCGCGATCACCGACACGAGCGAGGGAATCGTCAGCGCCGTGACGCTGAGGAAGACGAGGATCGTCTGGCCCTTGCCGGTCATGAGATCGACTTCGCGCAAGGCCTGCGACACCCAGACGATGGCTGTGAGCACCGTCAGGCTCGCCGCAAACGCGAGAAATCCCCCGCGCAGAATGTACCGTTCGACGATGCCCATGTTCGCTTGGCGCCCGGCCTGCTGGAATCGCCCTGTTATACGGCGCCCGGGGCTCCGGCGCGAACTTCACAGGATCACGTACTTGTTTACGCGCAGGACGGCGAAATAACGGCCGCCGGGGGCCGGTTTGGGACGTTCGGCCATTGCCTGCGACCCAAGCCGTGACCATGATGATGGCGAAGGCGCGAAGCGCCCATGCGCGAGGATGCAGATGACGTCGAAGCTTGCCGTAGAATTCGTTTCACTGAAGGACGCCGCCCGCACGGGGCGGGCAAAGGGCGCCGCCGAGCCGCGGACGCTCGTCGTGTTCGCAGGCGCCGATCTCGCCTTCGGCAAGGAGACTGCGAGCCTGCTGGGCGACAGCGTCGAGCACATCAAGCGCGCCGCCGCGGCGGCCTCCTTCAAGGGCAAGGCGTCGTCGGTGCTCGAAATGTGGGGTCCCGCCGGACTGAAGGCGGACCGGCTCATCGTCGTGGGCGCCGCGCCCAAGCAGCCGCCCGCCGCTCCCGCGCCCACCGATTCCCTGTCGCTGGGCGGCTACGTCATGGGCAAGCTCGGCCGCAAGGGCGAAGCCGTGGTCGTGTTCGACATGCCGGAGGCGCCCGCCAACGCGGCGGAGGCCGCCGCCGACCTGATGCTGGGCATGCGCATGCGCGCCTACCGCTTCGAGCGCTACAAGACGAAGAAGGGCGAGGATGCCGAGCCCGAGGGCGCGCTCACCGTCCGCATTGCCCTGGCCGATCCCGCCGCCGCGAAAAAGCTGGCGAAGAGCCGCGAGGCGGTGGCCGAGGGCGTCGATATCGCCCGCGATCTCGTCAACGAGCCGCCGAACGTCCTCTACCCGGAGGAATTCGCCAAGCGCGCCAAGGCGCTCACCAAGCTGGGCGTCGAGGTGGAGATCCTCGACGTGAAGGCGATGCAGAAGCTCGGGATGAACGCGCTGCTGGGCGTCGGGCAGGGCTCGGTGCGCGACAGCCGCCTCGTCATCATGCGCTGGAACGGCGCGAAGGATTCCAAGGCCAAGCCCGTGGCCTTCATCGGCAAGGGCGTCACGTTCGACACCGGCGGCATTTCCATCAAGCCGGCCGGCGGCATGGAGGACATGAAGGGCGACATGGCGGGCGCGGCCTGCGTCGTCGGCCTGATGCACGCGCTCGCCGCCCGCAAGGCGAAGGTGAACGTGGTCGGCGCCATCGGGCTGGTCGAGAACATGCCCGACGGCAACGCCCAGCGCCCCGGCGACATCGTCAAGTCGCTGTCGGGCCAGACGGTGGAGATCATCAACACGGACGCCGAAGGGCCGGCTGGTGCTGGCGGACGTGCTGTGGCGCATCCAGGACCAGTACGATCCGCAGTTCATGGTGAACCTCGCCACGCTCACGGGCGCGATTCTCGTGGCGCTGGGCTCGGACCACGCCGGCCTGTTCTCCAACAACGACGAGCTGGCCGAGCGCCTCACCGCGGCGGGCAAGGAAACCGGGGAAAAAGTCTGGCGGATGCCGCTTGGCCCCGTCTACGACAAGATGCTCGATTCCAGGTTCGCCGACATGAAGAACGTCGGCGGCCGGCACGCGGGCTCGATCACGGCGGCGCAGTTCCTGCAGCGCTTCGTCAACAAGAAGCCCTGGGCGCATCTCGACATCGCGGGCACCGGCATGGCCTCGCCGACGACCGACATCAACCAGACCTGGGGATCGGGCTGGGGCGTGCGGCTTCTCGACAGGCTCGTCGCGGACCATTACGAGACATGAAGGTTCGTTCCTGAAGGGGTCCGCCATGCGCCCGGCGCGCGTCGCGCTTGCCACACTTGTCTTCGCCGCGCTGTCCAGCGGCGCCGCGCTCGCGGCGCCCGCGTGTTCGGCGTTCATGGAGGCGTTCGGCAAATCGGCTCCGGAGCTGAAGGCGCAATTCGTGCGGCCCGTCGTCGTTTCGCGCGGAGCGGCGGAGGCGGGCGCGGAAGCGCGCGACATGGTGAGCGAGTTCGGCGTCGATTCCCGGCTGATCTGCGTCGGCGAACGCTTCCTGCGTTTCGAGGCGCAGATTCCGCAGCCGGCGGAGCCGCGCCTCGTCGACGGCTTCAACCGCATCCAGGTGGCGGCCGCGATGGCTGCGCTGGGCTGGCCGCGCGCGCGCGCGTCGCAGGTCGTCACTTCGATGGCCTCCGACGCCGCCGAATACCTGCGCGCTTCCCAGGAGCGCGGCGACATCTTCATCTCCGGCAAAGTCGACCGGCACGTCGGCCGCGGCGAGATCGGCGTGGTGTGGACCCTGTCGGACCGGTCCTTCATCATCGTGGGAACTGACTGAGCCATGCCCGAGGTCTGGTTTTACCACCTCGTGCGCCAGCCTCTCGACAAGGTGCTTCCGGCTTTGCTGGAGAAGGCGGTGGCGCGGGGCATCCGCATCTGCGTGCAGGTGGGCGCGCCCGCGCGCGTCGCCGCCCTGGACGAGACGCTTTGGACGTGGTCGGACGAATCCTTCATTCCGCATGGGACCGCGGACGACGGCGACAGCGAGATGCAGGCCGTCTACCTGACCACGGGCGATGAAAATCCCAACGGCGCAAAGATGCGAATCTTCGCCGACGGCGCCCGGGCCGCCGACGCCGCCGCAAGCGGCGCCGTGGCCCAGTACGACCGCCTGATCCTCATGTTCGACGGCACGAACGAGGACGCCGTGGCGGATGCGCGCGCCCAGTGGAAATCCCTCAAGGAAGCAGGTTATACGCTGTCCTACTGGCAGCAGGGGGAAACCGGCGGCTGGGAAAAGAAGGCCTGAGCGAACGCCTCCCCGGGGAAACGTCTCTTGAACACCAGCGACACACAGGCGCGGCGCGCGGACGCCGGCGCGCTCGAGGCGGGCTTCATCGACGCGCGCGCGCGGCGCGAATTCTTCGCCATGTGCGGCGCGGGATTCCTGTTCTCCGTCACGCACAATTATTCCGCGCTGCTCGCCATCGTGTTCGAGCGCTCGGGCCACGACCTGCCGGCGACCGGCCTGCTGCTGTCGCTGTTCGCGCCGCCAGCGATTGCGGCGGCTTTCTTTTCGAGCGCCATCGTTTCGCGGCTGGGGCCGCTGGCGGCGGCGCGCTGGGCGATCTTTTTCACCGTCGCGGGGCTGTGCTCGCTCGCCCTCACGCGCGAGAATTTCACGCTCGCGCTGATCTCGCGCGTCGTGCAGGCGATTGGCGTCGGGCTCTTCCTGCCCGCCGCGATGGTTTACGTGCAGAGCCGCATCACGCGCGCGCGCTTCGTGTATCTGGTGACGGTTTTTTCCGCCGGCATTCCGCTCGCCGCCGCCATCGCGCCGCCGCTTGGCGAATGGACGCTGCGGCATTTCGGCGAAGCGGCGATGTTCCTGCAGGCCGCCATTCCCGGCCTCATCGGCATTGCGCTGACGTTCGGGCTTCGCGCTGCGCCGTCCACGGGCAAGGCGGCGGGGCTTGCGCTGACGGGCGCGTTTCGCGGCAGCTTCATCCTGCCCTACATCGCCGTGGCGACGGGCGGCGCGCTCTACGGATTTTCCGTGAGCTATCTCGCCGTCGACCTCCAGGCGCGGGCGATCACGCTCGCGGCGTTCTTCGTGCCCTCGTCGGTGGGCATGGTGGCGGTGCGCTTCATCGCCATGCGCTGGCTGTCGGCTATGCGCCCGCCGCGGCTCGTGATCGCGAGTCTCGCGGTGTACGCGCTGTCGTTCGTGCTGATCGCCATCGCGCGCGATCCTCTCGTGATGGGCCTTGCGGGCGTTGCGTTCGGCGTCGGCAATGCGATCATGTTCCCGGTTGTCTCCGCCTGGCTGGGCGAGGGATTGCAACCGGCCGAGCGCGCGGGACCGCAGGCCATCGGCACGGCGGCGTTTTACCTGGGCATCTACGCGACGCCATTCCCGCAGACGTTCATGATCGCCGCGTGGGGGTTCTTCGCGACGGAGATGATCTTCGCGGGACTCGCCGCGCTGGTGGCGATGGTGCTTGTCGTGGGCGTGCGGAGGTAGGGGGCATGCGGTCTTGCCCGTGAGACGCTCTCAGTAGCGCGTCATGCCGGCGAAGGCCGGCATCCACGACAAGCCACGAATGCAGCGCTCGCCATCACAGGCCACATTCCCGGACGGGCGCCGCCCGATCCGGGACCCCGGGGCCGCACGAAACTGGATCCCGGGTTCGCGCTCATGCGCGCCCCGGGAATGTGGCTCTGTGTGGCTTGTCGTGGATGCCAGCCTTCGCTGGCATGACGGCCGCGACAGTCTACGCCCGCTTCATCCACACCTTGTTGTCGTGGAACGCGGCGCCGCCATAGGGCGCGGGCGAATCCGCGCCGGTGAGGCAGTTGATCCCCTTGCCGTCCTCGTAAGCCTCGTTGGGCCAGATGCCTTCGCAGATCAGCACGCCGCGCTGCACGCCATCGAACAGTTTCGCGTGCAGGCGCACCTGCCCGCGCGTGTTGCCGAGGATCACCTTGTCGCCGTCGCCGACGCCCATCGCGCTTGCGTCGCGCGGGTGCACGAGCACGCCGGGCCTGCCTTCGCGGGCGCGCGAGGACGGCGTTTCGTTGAATGTCGAGTTGAGGAACGAGCGCGCCGGCGAGGTGGCGAGCCTGAACGGATGCTCGTCGTCCGTTTCTTCGATCACTGCCCAATGATCGGGCCATTCCGGCATTTCGCGCCAGAGAGGCGACAGCGCGCCGCGGAAGGAGATCTCGTTCCAGCGCGGGCGAAACCGAAACTTGCGATCGGGCCACGCGAACCCGCCGGTGTAATGGGCTTCGTCGAAGTCGACCTGCACGTCGCGCCAGTTCATCGCGGCGAGCTCATCGAAACTGCCCCAGCCGATGTCGCGCAGCGTCGCGTCGATCAATTGCCGCGGGCTCATCTCGAAGCCGGGATGCTGCGCGCCGACGCGGCGGGCGAGTTCGCAGATCACCTCGTGATTGCTGCGGCATTGCCCCGGCGCATCGACGAGCTTTTGCGCCAGCTCCACATAGGAATGGCCGCCGCCCGTGTAGATGTCGTCATGTTCGAGGAACATGCGTCGCGGGCAGCACGATGTCGGCCATGCGCGCCGTCTCGGTCATGAATTGCTCGTGCACGACGACGAACAGATCCTCGCGCGAAAAGCCCGCGCGCACGCGGTTCTGGTCGGGCGCGACCGACATCGGATTGGTGTTCTGGATCAGCATCGCCTTCACGGGCGGGCCGCCCTGCAACGCAGTCTCGTCCCCGGTCAAGATGGCGCCGACCTGGCTCTGGTCGAGCGCGCGGATCGCCGGGTCCATCACGTCCGAGCCGTCGATCAGCGGCTGGCGCCATTTGTAAATAGCGCCGTTGTTGTGAAACGCGCCGCCGCCTTCATGCTTCCATGCGCCCGTGACGGCGGCGATGCAGGAGGCCGCATGCATGTTCACCGAGCCGTTGCGCTGGCGCGAGAAGCCGTAGCCGAGGCGGAAGAACGTGCGCTTCGTCTCGCCCACGAGGTGCGCGAACGCCTCGATCTCGCCGACCGAAAGCCCGGTGATCGCGGCGGCCCACTCCGGCGTGCGCGTGCGAAGATGCGCCTCGAGCCCGCGTGGATCGTCGGTGTACTTTTCGAGGTAATCCCAATCGGCGAGCCCGTCGCGAAACAGCACGTGCATGGTCGCGCAGGCGAGCGCGCCGTCCGTGCCCGGACGCAGGCGCAGCGCCATGTCGGCCTGCTTCATCGTGTCGTTGTCGTAGATGTCGATGACGACGATCTTCGCGCCGCGCTCCTTGCGGGCGCGCATGGCGTGGGTCATCACGTTGACCTGCGTGGCGACCGCGTTCGTGCCCCAGATGACGACGCAATCGCTCTTGGCCATCTCGCGCGGATCGGGGCCGGCCATGCGGCCCGTGCCGGCGAGAAAGCCCGGCCAGGCGAGATTGATGCAGATCGTGCCGTTGTGGCGCGAGTATTTCTTGGCGTGCGCGAGGCGGTTTATGCCGTCGCGCATCACCTTGCCCATGGTGCCGGCGTAATAATTCAGCCAGACGCTGCGCGCGCCGAAGTCGCGCTCGGCTTCGAGAAAGCGCCGCGCGATCTCGTCGAACGCTTCGTCCCACGTGATGGGCTCGAACTGGCCCGAGCCCTTCGGGCCGCTGCGGCGCAGGGGATGGAGCAGGCGGTCGGGATGATGAATGCGCTCGGCATAGCGCGCCACCTTCGCGCACACCACGCCCGCCGTGTAGGTCTGGTCCTTCGCGCCATGAACGCGGCCGATGGTCTTGCCATCGATCACCTCCACGTCCAGCGCGCAGGCGGACGGGCAATCGTGCGGGCAGACGGAGGGCTTGCGTTCGATCTTCGAGGGCGCGTTCATCGGGGTCTCCGGTGCGAACGCAGAAGTCCTATCAGAACCGCGTCGTCAGATCGATCAGCCAGGCGGGCGCGGCCTGGGTCAGGACGGTTTCGATCTTCTTGTCGAAGCCGGTGAGGATCGCCACGCCCACCAGGACGAGGAGGGCGCCCATGATCGCCTTGCCCGCCTTGCCGCCGCTCATGAGGCGGCCGCGCCAGGCCATGATCGTCTCGCGGGAGGCGAAACCGAGCAGAAGCAGGGGCAGGGCGGCGCCGACCCCAAAAGCGAGCATGGTGAGAGAAACCTGCCCGAGGTTCTCGCCGCGCGAGGCCAGCAGCGACGCCGCGCCCAGCGTCGGGCCCACGCACGGCGCCCATACGGCGCCGAGCAGCAGGCCGACGCCGAACTGGCCGCCCAGGCCCGCCGTCGAGAAGCCGCCGAAGCGGTGTTCGGTCCAGTTCGCCGCGGGACCGGCGGCCGCGGCGAGGCGCACCTGCATGGCCGGGACCAGCAGCACGGCGCCGATGACGATCATCAGAACCGCGGCCGCGGCCCTGAAGACATCGGCGTCGAGCCCGAGCGCGAAGCCGAACAGGGCGATGAACAGGCCGATCGCCGTGAAGGAAATCGCAAGGCCGCCGGCCAGCGCCGCCGGGCCCAGCCGGTGCTCGCCGGTGGCGGCGGCCAGCACCATCGGCACGAGCGGAAGGACGCAGGGCGAGAGCAGCGACAGGACGCCTGCCAGGAATGCAAAGCCAGCGGTCGCCATGCGTTACGCCTCCCTGATCAGAGCGCCAGGCGCATCAGGTCCTCGATCGCCTTGCGATCGGTGATCGCGACGGCGCGGCCGGTCTCCTTCGCGCCCTTGAAGGTGATCAGCGTCGATTGCCTGCTGACGCGAAGCGCCTTCAGCGCATCCTTCTGGTTGTCGAAGTCGAGAACGAAGATTTCGAGGTCCTTGAACTCGGGCTTCTTCGAAATTTCGCCGATGATGGGGTTCTGCTGGCGGCAGGTCGGGCACCACGGCGCGAAGACCTCGATGAGGATCGGCTTGCCCTGCGCCTGCGCCTGCTGGAACGATTTCATTTCGAATGGCCAGCGCTCCTGCGCGGAGGCGGGAGAAAACGCGATGGCGGCAAGCGCAAATGCGGCGGCGAAGAGCGAGCGGCGATGCATCGTCATAAAACAAAACCCTCCGGGACGATGATGCACGGAGGGGTAGCATATCGATTGGACGGAAACTCTGTTCACGGACGCGTCAGGCGACCTCAACAATATTTGACTCAAATCGATGTAACGTTAGCCGACGATCTCGTTTCCGGCGAACCACTGGGCGATCTCGATCGCCGCCGTTTCGGGCGCGTCGGAGCCGTGCACGGAGTTCTCGCCGACGGACACGGCGAAATCCTTGCGGATCGTGCCCGCGTCCGCGTTCGCGGGGTTCGTCGCGCCCATGATCTCGCGGTACGTCTTGATCGCGTTCTCGCCTTCGAGGACCTGCACGACGACGGGGCCGGCGGTCATCGTCTCGACGAGTTCGCCGAAGAAGGGGCGCTCGCGATGGACGCCGTAGAACGTCTCGGCCTGCTCGCGGGTCATGCGGACGCGCTTCTGCGCGACGATGCGAAGGCCGGCCTTCTCGATCTTGGCGTTGATGGCGCCGGTCAGATTACGACGGGTGGCGTCGGGCTTGATGATGGAAAACGTGCGTTCGAGCGCCATGGCGGTGGACCTGCATATGAATGAAAGAGCGCGGCTTATACCGGGCTGTCTTGCGCCGCACAAGGCGTGCCGGCGCGGGCGGAGGAGGGCGCCGCGGCCATTGGCGCCGCCTATCGCGCGGTGATAGAATGATCGCCTGTAACGATCAGGGCGTCCATGAACCTTCGCGATCTCCACTATGTCGTCGCCGTCGCGGATCACGGGCATTTCGGCCATGCGGCGAGCGCCTGCAACGTCAGCCAGCCCACCCTTTCCGGACAGATCGGCAAGCTGGAGCAGGAGCTTGGCGTCGAAATCTTCAGCCGGGTCGGGCGCACGATCCGCCCCACGGAGGCCGGCGAGCAGATCGTCGCCCACGCCCGGCGGGCGGTGGCGGCGGCGCAGGACATCGTGGACGCGGCGCGCGCCAATCGCGATCCGCTGAGCGGGCGGCTGCGGATCGGCGTCATCCCCACCATCGCGCCCTATCTCATGCCGTACGTGCTGCCGCTGGCGGCCGAGAAGCTGCCCAACGCCCCGCTGGTGCTGGTGGAGGACACGACGGCCAACATCGTGCCGCAGGTGTGCGAGGGAAAGCTCGACGCCGCCATCGTCGCCACCCAGGAGGACGCGCCCGAACTGCTCTCCATGGACCTCTACGACGAGCCGTTCTTCGTCGCCATGCCCGCCAACCATCCGCTCGTGGCGCGCAGCGAGGTCGCCGCGAGCGACATCGACCCCAAGGCGCTGCTGCTGCTCACGGACGGGCATTGCCTGCGCGACCAGGCGCTCGACCTGTGCAGCCATCCGCTGGTCGGCGGCGGCGTCATGGCCGACATGCGCGCCACGAGCCTGCGAGACGCTCCTGCATCTCACGGCGGCCGGGCAGGGCGTGACCCTGCTGCCGCGCCTCGCGATCGAATGCGGGCGGGCGGATACGGACCGGCTCGCGACCCGGCCGCTGGCGGGAGACCACGCCTATCGCCGCGTGCGGCTCGTCTATCGCCGCCGCTCGCCGCGCACCAAGGCGCTGATCGAGCTTGCGCGCATCGTTCGCACCTCGCTGCCGGCGGGGGTGCGCAGCCTCAAGGGCTGAGCAGGACCGATAGGCTGCTCCTATCGGCTCCATCGTCGCCGCCGATGATGCGCTGCGGCAGATTGCCAGTTTAGAGCAAAAATAAACTGGCAGAGGGGCGCGCTCATTGACAAAGCGGAGCCGCGACGCCTTTTTCGTGCGTGTCGGCGCGGCGCCGCGCTCAAGGTGTGGCGCTTATCGCGAACCGATCTCAAGACGTCTTTTCTGGAGGTGAGCCATGGCTCTCAAGGGCAGCAAGACCGAGGACAATCTGAAGGCCGCGTTCGCGGGCGAGAGCCAGGCCAACCGCCGCTATCTCTATTTCGCCCAGAAGGCCGACGTCGAAGGCTACAACGACGTCGCCGCCGTGTTCCGCTCGACCGCGGAAGGCGAGACCGGCCACGCGCACGGCCATCTCGAGTTCCTCGAGGCGGTCGGCGATCCCGGCCACCGGCCTGCCGATCGGCGACGACCGACCGACAACCTCAAGGCCGCGATCGCCGGCGAGACGCACGAGTACACCGACATGTACCCGGGCATGGCGCGCACCGCGCGCGAGGAAGGCTTCGACGAGATCGCCGACTGGTTCGAGACGCTGGCCAAGGCCGAGAAGAGCCACGCCGGCCGCTTCCAGAAGGCCCTCGACACGATGGCCTAAGACTTCGCTCGATCGACCGGCTCGGCGCGTGGTCGGAGGCCCGCGCGCGGTCCGCTTTCATTCATCGCGCAGCTACCGATCTGACACGCAGAGCGGGCGGACCATGCGCGAAGGCAGCCTCGAAGCGCCCGATCCGCCACCCGCTCGACTGGCAGAACCCGGAGTTCTACGACGAGGCGAAGCTCGACGACGGAGATGCGCGCGCGTCTTCGACATCTGTCACGGCTGCCGGCGCTGCTTCAATCTGTGCGACTCGCTTCCCGCGGCTGTTCGACCTGATCGACAACGGCCCGACCGGCGAACTCGACGGCGTGTCGAAGCGAAGACTTCACGCCCAGGTCGTCGACGCCTGCACGCTCTGCGACATGTGCTTCATGACGAAGTGCCCCTACGTGCCGCCGCACGAATTCGACCTCGACTTCCCGCACCTGATGCTGCGCTATCGCGCCGTCGCAGGCGCAGCAAGAACGGGACGTCGGCTTCGTCGACCGGCAGCTCGCCGAGACCGACCGCAACGGCAAGCTCGCCGCTCCCGTCGCGCCGGCCTCGCCAACTGGGCGACGCGCACGAGCCAACACGCTGACGCGCCCGCTGATGGAGACGGTCGCCGGCATCGATCGCGACGCGCCGCGCTGCCGAAGTATGCCGGCCGAGACCGTCTGACGAGCCAGCGCGAAGGCCGCGACGCCCGAGATCAACCGCGCGGCGCCGGCCTTCGGCAAGCGCAAGGCCGTGCTCTACGCGACCTGCTTCGTCAACTACAACAACCCCGACATCGGCGTGGCCGCGCGCGCGGTGCTGGCCAAGAACGGCGTCGAGACCGAGGTCGTCCATCCCGCCTGCTGCGGCATGCCGAAGCTCGAGCAGGGCGACATCGAGCGACGTGGCCGAAGGCGCGCGCAAGACGTGTCGCCGCCGCGCTGCGTGCCGTGGATCGACAAGGGCTACGACGTGATCGCGCTCGACGCCGTCCTGCGCGCTGATGCTGAAGTTCGAATGGCCGCTGATCGCTGCCCGAGGACACGAACGTCGAAGCGGCTGTCGCAGGCGACGTTCGACATCAGCGAGTACGTCGTCGACATCGCCAAGAAGAACGGGCTGGCGCCCGGCCTGGAGCCGCTCGAGGGCGGCGTCACGCGTCCACCTCGCCTGCCACGCGCGCGCGCAGAACATGGGCGCAGAAGGCGGCCGAGATGCTGCGGCTGCTTCCCGAAGACCGACGTCGCAGGTGATCGAGCGCTGCTCGGGCCATGGCGGCATCTGGGGCGTCACGAAGGAGAATTTCGAGATCGGCGATGAAGGTCGGCAAGCCCGTGGCGCGCACGACGCGCGCAGAACGACAAGGCTTCGTCGCCTCCGAATGTCCGCTGGCCGGCGAACACATCGTGCAGGGCGTCGATGCGCTGGGCGGCGACAAGCCGCGGCCGCAGGTCGTGAAGCATCCGATCCAGATCTTCGCGCGTAGCTACGGCATCGAAAGCTGAAAGGCGCGCTGCGCCTTTCTCAACGACCACAAGGAAACGGAATGACGATGATGGCCAACAAGCACCAGATCACCGCGACCGACATCCTGCCGCTCGCCGAATACGTGAAGGTGCGCGCGCAGACGCCGCACGCAGATGGCCGAGATCAAGACGAACCGCCGCGTCGACGTCGGTCCGCTCGCGACGTTCTACTTCGAGAACTTCGACACGATGTGGATGCAGGTCCAGGAGATGCTCTACATCGAGAAGGGCGGCGACGAGCAGGTCGCCGACGAGCTGACGGCCTACAATCCGCTGATCCCGCAGGGCAGCGAGCTGTGCGCGACGTTCATGATCGAGATCGACGATCCGGTCCGGCGCAAGCGCGTGCTCGGCCGCCTCGGCGGCATCGAGGAGACGGCCTTCATCACCGTGAACGGCGAGAAGGTCGTGGGCGCCGCGGAAGAAGACCAGGACCGCACGACGACGGACGGCAAGGCGTCGTCGGTGCAGTTCGTGCATTTCAACTTCACGCCGGCGCAGATCGAGGCGTTCAAGAAGTCCGGCGCGCAGGTGGTTGTCGGCTTCTCGCACCCGAACTACTCGCACATGTCCGTTCTGCCGGAGAACGTGCGCGCGTCGCTGGCGAGCGACTTCGACTGATCGCCGCAAACTGAATTGTATCAAGGCCGGGCCCTTCAGCCCGGCCTTTTCTTTTGCGCGCCCGCGCCGCGCACGAGGCCTGCTGCGGTGGCGAATATCGAATAGGCGATGATGCCGCCGAGCGCGGCGCCCGACCAGACGATGAGCGGGTCCGTCAGTTCGAGCGCAAAGATGACAACGGGCCCGAGCGCGCGCAGGACCTGCGCGGTGAGCGGTTTCGTCATCGAGATGCCGACCTGCAGCGCGTAGAGCGGCAGGGCGATGAGCGGCGTCGCGAGCGCTGCGAGCCACAGCCAGTCATTGGCGCCTGCAAGGCCCGTGGGACGGGCGCCCGAAGCGACGACAGCGAGCGCGATGAGCGAGATGAGAATGTAGCGCGCGCCGGTGACGGCGTTGGCGCCGACGCCGAGGTCGTTCAGCCGCTTTGCGAGCAGATGGCTGATCGTGATCGACACGCCGCTCATCGTGAGCGCGAGAAGACCGCCGGCCGCCGCAGCGAGAGAATAATCGATGCGGCCGGATTCGCCCGACAGCACGACCCACCAGAGAAACGCCATGCTGGCGGCGAGCCCTGCGTAGCAGGCGCCTTCCAGCCGGCTCCATTTGTCCTGTCCCGCGAGCGCGACGCCCGCGAGGCCGAGCACCGACGACGGTGAGCGGGCCGAAGCCGCTGTGCAGCGCGTTCAGCACCGAGGGCTGCACGAACTTGAGCGCGAAGAAATACGAGGTCCACGCCAGCGCGGTCGTCACGTTCATCGCCACCACGAGCCCGCCGAAGCTGCGCAGCTTGGCGAGCCCGGCGCGGTCGCGCCACAGGGCGATGCCGCCGAAGACAAGCGCCATCAGCGGGAACGTGGCGAGGATGGTCGCGAACACGTCGACGCTGCGGAACACCTGCGCGAGGTAGACATCGCGCAGCGCCTGCGACAGGACGAAGCCGCCGATGAGGGCGGGGCCGAGATATTGCCGCGGGTTCTGCATGCGTTTCCTCCGGTCCCTTGGCTAGCCGCACGCGGGCGCCCGCGCCACCCGATTTCGGTGCGCGCGCCCCGCCCCTCTTGCGATTCGGCCCGTCTGCCCCCACAAGGGCGCCATGCTCGCCATCGACGACCTCAGCTACCGGCTCGGCGCCCGGCTCCTGTTCGATCACGCTTCGGCGATGATCCCGCCGGGGGCGCGCGTGGGATTCGTCGGCCGCAACGGGGCCGGCAAGACGACGCTGTTCCGGCTGGTGTGCGGGGAGATCGCGCCCGAGGGCGGGACGACGAGCCTGCCGCGCCTGGCGCGGATCGGGCGCGTCGAGCAGGAGGCGCCGGGCGGGCCGGGCAAGCTGGTCGATTTCGTCCTGGCCGCGGACCTCGAGCGCGCGCGGCTGATGGACGAGGCCGAGACCGCGACCGATCCCATGCGGATCGCCGACATCCAGACGCGGCTCGCCGACATCGACGCGCATTCCGCCCCTGCGCGCGCGGCCGCGATCCTCTCGGGCCTTGGCTTCGACCACGAGGCGCAGAACCGCGCGCTGAGCGAGTTCTCGGGCGGCTGGCGCATGCGCGTCGCGCTTGCGGCGGTGCTGTTCTCGCGGCCCGACCTGCTGCTGCTCGACGAGCCGACGAACTATCTCGATCTCGAAGGCACGCTCTGGCTGATCGATTACCTGTCGCGCTATCCCGCGACGATCATCGTCATCAGCCATGACCGCGACCTGCTGGACGAGGTGTCCGATCACATCCTGCATCTCGACCAGTCGAAGCTGACGCTGTGGAAGGGCAATTACACGAGCTTCGAAAAACAGCGCCGCGAGCAGCAGGCCATTCGCCTGAAGCAGATTCGCAAGGACGAGGACAAGCGCGCGCATCTGCAGGCGTTCGTCGATCGCTTCCGCGCCAAGGCGACGAAGGCGCGCCAGGCGCAGTCGCGTCTGAAGATGCTGGAGAAGATGGAGCCGCTCGACGCCATCGTCGATCGCGACGTGCAGCCGTTCAACTTTCCCTCGCCCGAAAAGCCGCTGTCGCCGCCCATCGTGGCGATGGACGGGGCGAGCGTCGGTTATGACGGAAAGCCCGTGCTGACGCGGCTTTCCCTCTCCATCTCGAACGACGACCGCATCGGGCTGCTGGGCTCGAACGGCAACGGCAAGTCGACCTTCGCCAAGCTCGTGGCCGGGCGGCTCGAGCCGATGGGCGGCAAGGTCACCCGCGCGTCCAAGCTCGACGTGGGCTTTTTCGCGCAGCACCAGATCGACGATCTCGACGCGCGCGGCACGCCGTATACCCACGTGGCAAAGCGCATGAAGGATGCGCCGGAGGCGAAGATCCGCGCCCGCTGCGCGCAGATCGGCTTTCCCAACGTCAAGGCCGACACGCGCATCGAATTGCTGTCGGGCGGCGAGAAGGCGCGCCTGCTGATGGGGCTCGCGACGTTCGACGGGCCGCACCTCATCATCATGGACGAGCCGACGAACCATCTCGACATCGACAGCCGCGCCGCGCTGATCGACGCGATCAACCAGTACGAGGGCGCGATCATCCTCGTCTCCCATGACAGGCATCTGCTCGAGGCGTGCGCCGACCGGCTGTGGCTCGTCGCGGACGGCGGCGTGAAGACGTTCGACGGCGACATGGACGATTATCGCCGCTTCGTGCTGGAGCGCGCGAGCGATGGGGATTCAGCGCGCAAGGGCAATGGCGGCGCGCAGGCCGAGCAGCGCCGCGAGGCGGCCAAGACGCGCAAGGAGCTTGCGCCGCTGAAGAAGAAGATCGAGCAGGCCGAAGAGCGCATGAAGAAGTTCGAAGCGCTGCTCGCCCGCGTGGACGAGGCGCTGGCGCATCCCGACGCTTTCGCGAAGGACCCTGCAAGAGCGGCGCAACTCGCGCAGCAGCGCGCGGAGCTGGAGCGCGCGCTGGCGGGCGCCGAGGATGAATGGCTTGCGATGAGCCACGAGTATGAAAGCGCGATGGCTTAGGGCGCGTCATGGTCGGCGAATGCCGACCATCCCCGATTGGCGGTGCGCGTGGCCTGTCGTGGATGCCAGCCTTCGCTGGCATGACGGAGGAGCCCCTCACACCTTCGGCGACACCATGGCGCAAGCCGCGCCTTTTGCGCCGAGGACGCGCAGGTTGTCGATCTTCAGCGCGCCGCTCGCGGCCAGGCGCAGCGCCAGCGGATAGATGACGTGCTCCTGTTCGAGCACGCGCGCGCCGAGCGTTTCCGGCGTGTCGTCGTCGAGCACGCTGACGGCGGCCTGCGCGATGATCGGACCGGCGTCCATTTCAGCCACGACGTAGTGCACGGAGCAGCCGTGGATCTTCACGCCGTCCGCGATCGCGCGCTCGTGGGTGTGCAGGCCCTTGTAGGAGGGCAGGAGCGAGGGGTGGATGTTGATGAGCCGCCCCTCCCATTGCTCGACGAAGGCGGGCGTCAGCATGCGCATGAAGCCGGCGAGGCAGATGAAGTCGATGCGATGGGCCTCGAGCATCTTCTGCAGCGAGGCCTCGAAAGCCGCGCGGCCGGCGTAGATCTTGTGGTCGACCGCCGCGACGTTGATGCCCTGCGCCTTGGCGGCGAGAAGTCCGGGCGCCTCGGGTTTGTTCGACAGGACCAGCGCGATTTCGGCCGGAAACTGCGGCTCCTTCGAAGCTTCGATCAGCGAGGCCATGTTGGAGCCGCGCCCGGAGATGAGGATCGCCGTGCGCCGCTTGCTCACAGCTTCAGCCGCCCGGTGGTGACGACGGCCTCGCCCTCGCGCGCGATGATTTCTCCCACGCGCACGGGCTTTTCGCCCGCGTTGCGCAGCGCGCTCTCGACTTCGCTCGCCTTTGCGGCCTGCGCGACGACGATCATGCCGATTCCGCAGTTGAACGTGCGCAGCATTTCGCTTTCGACAACGCCGCCTTCCTTCGCCAGCCAGGCGAAGACGGGCGGCACGTCGATGGCGTCGAGGTTCAGGCGCACCGCCGCGCTGTCGGGCAGCACGCGCGGAATGTTGTCGGGGAAGCCGCCGCCGGTGATGTGCGCCAGGGCGAGTACGCCGTCGGTTTCTTTCAGCGCGGCGAGCAGGCCCTTCACGTAGATGCGCGTCGGCGTCAGAAGCGCCTGCGCCAGCGTCCTGCCCGGCGCGAAGGGCGCGGGCGCGTCCCATGCAAGCCCGGTGCGTTCGACGATGCGGCGCACGAGCGAGAAGCCGTTGGAGTGCACGCCGGAGGAGGGCAGGCCGAAGACGACGTCGCCGGGCTTCAGTTCTCCCTTGCGGCAGGAGGCGCCCGCGCTCGGCGGCGCCCACCGCGAATCCGGCGAGGTCGTAGTCGCCGGCGGAATAGAGGCCGGGCATTTCCGCCGTCTCGCCGCCGATCAGCGCGCAGCCCGCGTCGACGGCAGCCCGCCGCGATGCCCTTGACGATGGCGACGCCCGCTTCGGGATCGAGCTTTCCGGTGGCGAAATAGTCGAGGAAGAAGAGCGGCTCGGCGCCCTGCACGATCAGGTCGTTGACGCACATGGCCACGAGGTCGATGCCGACCGTGTCGTGGATGCCGCTCTCGATGGCGATCTTCAGCTTGGTGCCGACGCCGTCGTTGGCGGCGACGAGGATCGGGTCGGTGAACCCGGCGGCCTTGAGGTCGAACAGGCCGCCGAAGCCGCCGATCTCGGCGTCCGCGCCGCGCCGGCGGGTGGAGCGCACCAGCGGCTTGATCTTCTCGACCATGGAATTGCCGGCGTCGATGTCGACGCCCGCGTCGGCATAGGTGAGGCCGGGCTTGTCAGGCTCTTGCATGACGATCCTTTCGCTGGCCCGGGGTTAGCCCGGGCGCAGCGCCGATGCAAGGCGAGGGCGGAAGTGGCCGTCAGCCGAACACGTCGGCGATGATGCCCGCGTACCAGCCCATGTTCTCCTCCTGCGTCTGCTTGCGCAGGTCGGCGGACTCGCCGGTCTTGGAGACGAAGGCGTCGACGGAGGCGATCCTGCCCTCCTTGGGCTCGAATGAGCCGCCGATCTTGACCGTGTCGTCGGGGGCCAGCAGCGACCAGCAGGTGTTGGAGTAGCGCGCCGGGAAGACGCGCGCGTCCGTCAGTTCGCCGCGCACCGCCATGGCCGCGACCTTGGCCTGGCTGTTGGCCGAGAAGGCCGACTTCGGCATGTCGCCGGCGATGCAGGCATCGCCGAGGATGTAGATGTTGTCGTCGCTGGCCGATTTCATCGTCTCCGGCAGGATCGGGCAGAAGCCCGGTCTGGTTGGTGAGGCCGGCGTTCACGGCGATCAGCCCGGCGGTCTGCGCGGGAATGACGTTCACCAGGTCCGCCTTGTAGGTCTCGAAGCCCGTCACGACCGTGTTGGTCTTCGGATCGACCGACTTCACGCCCTCGTGGATCTTCGGGCCGAGCCATTCGACCATGCCCGGGTAATGCTTCTCCCAGCCCTCCTGGAAGAGCCCCTGCTTGGAGAACGCTTCCTTCGGGTCGACGATGACGATGCTGGGCCTTCGTCTTGCCCTGGCTCTTGAGCACGTGCGCCATCATCGAGACGCGCTCGTAGGGGCCCGGCGGGCAGCGATAGGGGTTTGGCGGGGCGATCATCACGATCAGGCCGCCGTCGGGCACGGCCTCGAGACGCTTGCGCAGCAGCACGGTCTGCGGGCCGGCCTTCCACGCGTGCGGCATCGTCTCTTCGTGTTCGCGGCCCCAGCCGGGCACTGAATCGTACTTGAGGTCGATGCCCGGCGAGAGGACGAGGCGGTCGTAGGAGATGCGCGATCCGTCGGCGAGCACGACCTGCTTCTTCTCGCGGTCGATGGCGGTCGCCATCTGGTGGTTGAGCCGGATTCCGTAGGCGGAGGCCAGCTTGTCGTAGGTGTGGGTGATCGAGGCGAAGATCGCGGAAGCCGCCGAGATAGAGGTTCGAATGGAAGCAGGTGACGAATTCCTTCGCCGGCTCGACCAGCGTGACGTCGATGGCGCCGTTGCTGTCGCGGGCGATGTACTTGGCCGCCGTGGCGCCGCCCGGCCCGCCGCCGATGACGACGACGCGCGGCTTGCCCTGTCCGAGCACGGCAGGCGCGGCGAGGACGGAGGCGCCCAGAAGGCTCGCGCTGCCAGCGAGAATACGGCGTCTGTCGATGATCATTGCGGACCCCATAAAATACATTGTTGGATTGGATAATACGTATATTACCGGATTGACGACGTTATAATGCAGCGCAGGCGTGGCGGGAAGCGGCCCGCGACAAATTTTTCGGGTTCCGATGACGTCCCGCTATCTTGCGGGCTCCGCCGGGGGCCTTGGCGCCGAACCACGCCGCCAGCGCCTCGATCTCGGCCTGCGAGAGCCGTCCGGCGATCGTCTGCATGATCTGGTTGGGGCGCTCGCGGTTCTTGTAGGAGAGCATCACGGCGACGAATTGCTCGTCCGGCCAGCCGACGATGGCGGGCACGCCCTGCTGCGCGGCCCGATTCCTGATGGCAGGTCACGCATTCCGAGGACAGATACTGGCCCAGTTCAGTATCGCCCTCTGGGCGGGCCCTGGGCGGCCGCAGGCGCAGGCGCCAGAAAACCCGCGAGCACAAGGGGCAGGATCGCCGCAGGACGCGGGAGGCGCCCGAACGCTATGTGTGATGCCCGTGTCCGCGCGATCATTGTCTGGTTGCCCCGCAACATATCCATGAACCGGATGAAGAATGGCCACGTATCCCGCAATGTGCGACTTTTTTGACCGCCCGGCGGAGTTCGTCAACATCGCGTCGCATGCTAGATGACATTTGAGGGCGGGGCTCGTTCTTCTCCGCGCTCCAGGGGCAGTTTCATGGCGAGGGACGCAGACCTGAATTCCGCTGTTGCTGAAAAAGAGCATCCCGCCCGCGCAGCGGCCATCGCCGAACTTCATGCGCGGCCTGCGCCACGGGTCGATCCCACGGGCCACGTCACGCGGCTCGTCTATGCGCTGGACGAGGGCCGCGCGCGAACCCTGCCGCGGCGCATCGACATCATCTGCAAGGCGCAGGGCGTCGCGCCGCCTTCGCCGCAGGCGCGTTATCACTCCATCGTCATCGAAGGCCGCGAATTGCGCTGGGAGCGGCACACCGAATTCGTCTCCTATACATTCGTCTCGCCCGGCGATGGCCGCAGCGAACTCATCTGGCGGCGCCTGACCGAGGACCCGGAAGTGCAGGCGATCGCCGGCCCGCTCGCCGCGCGCATCGCGATCGCCGTCAAGCCGTTGTCGCAGGATGAGGGCGTCGCAGAAGGGCCGGACGTCTGCTCATCCATGGTGATGGGCGGCCGCGCGCGCATCTCCACCGACTTCCATGCCGATCAGCACGGCTTCGTGCGCTTCGAGGTCGCGCACGCGGACATGTCCGCCGACGAGCTGGGAACCCTGTGCCAGCGCATTCTCGAGATCGAAAGCTACCGGATGATCGCGCTGATGAGCCTGCCGCTCGCGCGGCAGACGGGCACGCTTGTCCAGCAACTCGAAGCCGAACTCGGCGAAGTGACGAAGCGCATCGAAGGCCATGAGCCGAAAAGCTCCAGCGAGCCGATGTTTCTCGATCTCTCGAAGCTCGCCGCGCGCGTCGAGGCGGAACTGGCGTCCGCGTCGTTCCGCTTTTCGGCCGCGCTCGCCTATGGCGCGATCGTCGAGGATCGCGTGCGCTCGCTCGACGAACGAGCCGACGGGACACGGCCCATGGTCGGCGCGTTCCTCATGACGCGGCTGACGCCTGCGATGCGCACGTGCTCGAGCATGCAGAAGGCGCTCGCCGATCTCGCCTCTCGCTGCGCGCGCGCGGCCGATCTCATCCGCACGCGAATCGACCTCGAGCTCGCGCGCCAGAACAACGCCCTGCTGGAAGCGCTCAACCAGCGCACGCGCCTGCAGACCCGCATGCAGCAGACGGTGGAAGGATTGTCGGTCGCGGCGATCAGCTATTACGTGCTCGGGCTTGCGGCCTATCCGATCAAGGGCGCGAAGGACGCGGGTTACTGGCCGTTCGACGTGGGTTTGACGCTGGCCTTTCTTGTGCCGCTGGTCATCCTCGGCATATTCATGGCGATCCGGCGCGTGCGGCGGCTGCATTCCGACCAGCCCTAGGGCCAAAGAGAGCCGCGCGCGTGGCGCCACAGTTTGCTTGCGATTTCGCAAAAGACCTTGCAAAACGGCGACTTCCAAGCGCGATAAAAGCTTGACCGTTTTTGTGCTTCGAAACAGCGCTGGCGGCCATGAGGCTTGGACGAGACTATGGACGCGATGACGCACGAAACGGGTTCCGTGGGACGCACCGCGGACCTCGAACTTCTGATGAGCAAGGCGCAGGCCGCCGGCGCCATGCTGAAGGCGCTGTCGCACGAGAGCCGCCTGCTGCTTCTGTGCATGTTGTCCGAGAAGGAGCGATCGGTCGGAGAGCTGGAAATGCTGCTGAACATGCGCCAGTCGGCGGTTTCCCAGCAGCTCGCGCGCCTGCGATACGACGGCCTCGTCAGAACCCGCCGCGAGGGAAAGACGATCCATTACTCGATCGCCAACCCCGATGTGCGGCGCATCATCGCCGTTCTCTACGACATCTATTGTCTGGAGCCCGCGAGGGTCTGACGACTTCCCCGTGCCCTCGATGCGCGCTGGCGCCTGCGGGCGCCGGCGTTTATTGTCCTGATGCGGGCGCCGCGGCGCATCGCCAACAGGGGAGGGAACGATGGGAGCAGCATCACGCGTGTTCGGCGCGATCGCGTTGGCGGCCGGCTTCGCTGGCCGCAGGCCAGCCGGCGGGCGCGCAGGAGTTTCCGAGCAAGCCGGTCACCATCATCGTGCCGCTGGCGGCGGGCTCGGGCATGGACACGATCGCACGGCTCTACGCAGACAGGCTTCAGCAATCCCTCGGCAAGCCGATCGTCATCGACAACCGTCCCGGCGCCGCCCTCATGCTGGGCGCGCAGACGCTGGCCGCGGCGCCTCCCGACGGACACACGCTGGGCCTCGCGACGACATCATCGCTGGCGATCAATCCCGTTCTCTACAAGCAGATCAGCTACGATCCGGAGAAGAGCTTCATCCCCATCGCGCTCTACGTGAAGTCGCCGTTCATTCTCGTGGTCAATCCCGATCTGCCGGTGAAGAACGTGAAGGAGCTGATCGCCTATGCGCGCGAGCGCAAGGATCTCAATTATTCCTCGCCCGGCGCGGGCGTCGCGCAGCACCTGTCGATCGAATACATGAAGGCGAAGTTCGGCCTGCAGATCACGCACGTGCCGTACCGCAACACGCCGCAGTCGATCCTCGACATCGCTTCGGGCCACGTGCAGCTCGGCTTCGTCGAGGCGGGCGCCGGGCTGCCTCTCATCCGGGACGGAAAGCTGCGCGCGCTTGCGGTTTCCTCCGCAACCCGGCTGCCGGTCCTGCCCGATGTCCCGACCTTCGCCGAGGCGTCCGGTGAAAAGGACTTCGAGGCGGTGTCCTGGCACGCGATCCTTGCGCCCGCAGGTACGCCGGACGCCATCGTCCAGAAGATGCACGCCGAGATCAAGCGCATCATGGCGGAGCCGCAGATCACCGAGAAGGTCGCGACGCTCGGCCTGATCCCCTTCGACACGCCCAGCCCCGCAGAACTGCGGACGTACCTGGCCAGCGAGCGCGAAAAATGGGGAAACCTGGTGAAGAGTCTGGGACTTCAGGGAAGCCAATAGCGCCGCCGCCGCTGGAGTATCGTTGCGTGTGTGCTAGTTCTGCGCTGACATGAGCGCTCACCACATCCTGGCCAGCGTGCCAAACCTCATCAGTCTTGGCAGGCTGGTTCTCGTGCCGATCATCGTGGCGTTGATCGTCCAGCCAGAATGGGGGCTGGCGTTCACGCTGTTCGTGGTGGCGGGCGTGTCCGACGGCATCGACGGCTGGCTCGCCAAGCGCTTCGATCTGCGCACGGAGCTGGGCGCCTATCTCGATCCCCTCGCCGACAAGGCGCTGCTCGTCTCGATCTACGTGTCGCTCGCCGTGATCGGCGTGCTGCCTGCCACGATCGCCATTCTCGTCGTCTCCCGCGACGTGATGATCGTGGGGGCCGTGATGATCTCCTGGGTGCTGGACAAGCCCGTGGCGATCCGCCCGCTGCTCGTCTCCAAGCTCAACACGCTGGCGCAGATCGCGCTCGCCGCCGCCGTTCTGGCCGCCAAGGCGTTCGATTTCCCGCTCGGCTTGTGGTTCACGATCTCCCTTTATCTCGTGGCGGCGTTGACGCTGGCCTCGGCCGCCGCCTATCTGAACCAGTGGATCCGCCACATGGACCTTTGAGGGGCCAATCTCTCGGGGCGATGCGGATCGGGGCTGTCGCGCGCCCGCGACGGGGGCTGGCATGAAGGTCGAACGGCAAATCCAATTCTGGCTGGTGGCGGCGCTCGTCTTCGCGGTGCTGCTGTGGCTGCTGTCGGGGGTGCTGCTGCCGTTCGCAGCGGGCCTGACTCTCGCCTATCTCCTCGATCCGATCGCCACCCGCCTGCAGCGGATCGGCATGAGCCGCCTGGTCGCCTCCCTGTTGATCGTGGGGATAAGCGGGCTCCTGATCTTCTCCGCCGTCGTCGCGTTGCTGCCGATCCTGCTCAAGCAGGCGGCGCAGTTCATCGAACGCCTGCCGGCCTACGCCGCGCAATTGACCGAACTGCTGGGCCGCTATGGCGACCAGATCAGCGCCCGCGTCCAGCCGGCGCTCGAATTCTTCGGGCTCCAGCCCCTGGGCGGGGAGGGCGAGGTGGCGCTTCCCAAGCCGGGCGAACTCGTCGGCCAGGGGGCGCGGTGGATCGGAACGCTGCTGGCCTCGATCTGGCAGGGCGGGCAGGCGCTGGTGGGCGTCGTGTCGCTCCTCGTGATCACGCCCGTCGTGACGTTCTATCTCCTGCTCGACTGGCGACGCCTGCTGGCGAGCCTCGACGATCTCGTGCCCGTGCAGCACCGGGAGGTCGTGCGCGGTCTGGCGCGCGAGATCGACGCGGCGATGGCAGGGTTCATCCGCGGGCAATCGTTCGTCTGCCTTTTCCTGGGCCTCTGGTACGGGCTCGGATTCACCATGGTGGGGCTGAATTTCGGCATGCTGATCGGCATCACCGCCGGCGCCCTGAGCTTCATTCCCTATGTGGGCTCGCTCGTGGGGCTGATCCTCTCGGTGGGCGTCGCGCTGGTGCAGGGGCCGGGATGGGGTCTGCTGGCCATGGTGCTGGCGGTTCAGTTCTCCGGGCAGTTCATCGAGGGCAACATCCTCACGCCGCGTTTCGTCGGCGGCGCCGTGGGGCTGCATCCGGTGTGGATCATGTTCGCGCTGCTCGCGTTCGGCAGCCTGTTCGGCATCACCGGACTCATTCTGGCGGTGCCGATCGCCGCCGTGATCGGCGTGCTGACGCGGTTCGGCGTGCGCCAATACATGGCGAGCCCGGTCTACACGGGTGAAAAGCGGCTCGCCGCCAAGGAACCGGACACGTTTCCCTGATGAAGCCGCCCCGGAAAAATCCATCGAGCCAGCTGGCGCTCCACCTGCCGCTGGAGCCGCGCTTCGGGCGCGAGGATTTCCTCGTCTCGCCCTCGAACGAGACCGCATGGGACGTGTTCGAGCGCTGGCCCGACTGGCCGGGCCGCACGCTGCTGCTGCTCGGCCCCACGGGCGCGGGCAAGAGCCATCTGGCCGCCATCTGGGCGCAGCGGGCCAACGCGCGCACGCTCTCGGCGTCCGCGCTGCGGCTCGCGGACCTGCCCGCCATCGCCGCCTCCGGCGCTGTTCTCGTCGAGGACGCGGACCGCGCGCCTCAGGCGGAGGCAGAGCTGTTCCATCTCATCAACCTGCTGGGCGAAGGGCAGGGCTACCTCGCCATCACCGCACGGGCCTGGCCGGACGCCTGGGGCGTGCGGACCAAGGATCTGCTGTCAAGGTTGAGGCTGGCCCCCGCCATCGAGATCCGCGAGCCCGACGACGCGCTCATCCGGGCGGTTCTCGTTAAGCTTTTTCTCGATCGGCAGTTGGTCGTGGACACATCCGTGATTGAATATCTGGCGATGCGCATCGAGCGGTCCCTGGACGCGGCCCGGAGCGTTGTCGATGTGCTCGACAAGGAGGCGCTGGCCGCCCGGCGTCCCGTCACCCGGCCCATGGCGGCGGAGGTGCTGCGCCGCAGCGGCGTCGAACCGTGAGCGTCATGTAAACGACATGCTTGGCAGGGCACATTGGCGACGGAACGAACGAGGAGAGTGAACGTGAAGTCCGACGCCGACGATGCGCCCGCGCCCGTGCTCGCCGCCTCCAGCGCCACCGCGCTCGCCGAGGCCAGCATCCCGAGCGTCGCGGGCGCGGCGGGAGCTGCGCGCGAGCTGCCGGCCGGGCGCTACATCAACCGCGAATTGTCGTGGCTCGAGTTCAACAGCCGCGTGCTGGCGGAGGCTTCGAACGAGAACCATCCGCTGCTCGAGCAATTGCGCTTCCTGTCGATCTCGGCAAACAACCTCGACGAATTCTTCATGGTGCGCGTCGCCGGCCTTCTCGGGCAAGTGCGCTCCGGGATGAGCACGGTGTCGGACGACGGGCTCACGCCATCCGAACAGCTCGTGCAGATCAGGCGGCGCGTCGGCGAACTCGTCAATCAACAGCAGAAGCGCTGGAGCGAACTGCGCCAGGAGCTGGCGCGCGAGGGCATCGTCATCGCCGAGCCAGCCGAGCTCAATCCGCGCGAACGGGACTGGCTGAATGATCATTTCATGCAGCACATCTTCCCGATCCTGACGCCGCTCGCCATCGACCCCGCCCATCCGTTTCCGTTCATTCCCAATCTCGGGTTCTCCGTCGCGCTCGATCTCGTGCATGCGGGCGATGCGCGCCGGCTCAACGCGCTCGTGCGCCTGCCTCAGAAGGTGGAGCGCTACGTGCGCCTGCCCGATTTCGAGACGGGCGGCGTGCGGCTCGTCACGCTGGAATCGCTCATCGCCAGCCAGACGGGCCGGCTCTTCCCCGGCTACAAGGTCGTGGGGCAGGGGCATTTCCGCGTCATTCGCGACAGCGATCTCGAACTCGAGGAAGAGGCGGAAGACCTCGTTCGCTTCTTCGAGTCGGCGCTCAAGCGGCGCCGGCGCGGGCGCGTGATCCGCCTCGAGATCGAAGCGCACATGCCCGAGGAAATCCGCAGCTTCGTCGCCGCGCAGCTCGATGTGGGCGAGGACAACACCTACGTCCACGAGGGCATGCTGGCGCTCAACGAACTCTCCGAGATCGTCGCGCTCAACCGGCCGGACCTGAAGTTCAAGCCCTACAATCCGCGCTATCCCGAACGCGTGCGCGACAACGCGGGCGATTGCTTCGCGGCGATCAAGCAGAAGGACTTCATCGTCCACCACCCGTACGAATCCTTCGACGTGGTGGTGCAATTCCTCATGCAGGCGGCGCGCGATCCCAACGTCGTCGCCATCAAGCAGACGCTCTATCGCACGTCCTCCGACAGCCCCATCGTGCGCGCGCTCATCGAGGCCGCCGAGGCGGGCAAGTCCGTCACCGCGCTCGTCGAACTGAAGGCGCGCTTCGACGAGGAGGCCAACATCAGGTGGGCGCGCGACCTCGAACGCGCGGGCGCGCAGGTCGTGTTCGGCTTCATCGAACTGAAGACCCACGCCAAGCTGTCGATGGTCGTGCGCCGGGAAGGCGCGGGCCTCGTCACCTATTGCCACATAGGCACGGGGAATTATCACCCGCTGACGGCGCGCATCTACACCGACATCTCGTTCTTCACCGCCGACCCGGTGCTGGCCGCCGACGTCGGGCAGATCTTCAACTACATCACCGGCTATGCGCAGCCCGCTCATCTCCAGCGCATGGCGGTGTCGCCGATCAGCCTGAAGAAGAAGCTGCTCGACCATATCGAGGAGGAGATCGCGCACGTGAAGGCCGGACGGCCCGGCGCGATCTGGGGCAAGTGCAATGCGCTCGTCGACCCGGTGATCATCGACGCGCTCTACCGGGCGAGCCAGGCGGGGGTGAACATCGACCTGATCGTGCGCGGCATCTGCTGCCTGCGCCCGCAGGTTCCCGGCCTCAGCGACAACATCCGCGTGAAGTCGATCGTCGGGCGCTTCCTCGAGCACGCCCGCATGTACGCCTTCGGGGCAGGGCACGGGCTGCCCCACCGCGAAGGCGCGGGTCTATATCTCCTCGGCCGACCTCATGCCGCGCAACCTCGATCGCCGGGTGGAAGTCCTCCTGCCGTTCGACAATCCGACCGTGCACGCCCAGGTGCTGGACCAGATCCTCGTCGCCAACCTCATCGACAACCAGCAGAGTTACAGGCTCTTGCCCGACGGGGGCAGCGAGCGCATATTGCCGCGCGCGGGCGAGGAGCCCTTCAACGCGCACAGCTATTTCATGACGAACCCGTCATTGTCCGGCCGTGGCAAGTCGCTGAAGACCTCCTCCCCGAAGACGCTGTACAAGAGACCAAAGCCAGCCGATTCATGAAGTCACCCAACGAGGCGCAAGGGCGCCTGCCCGCCCTCGACCCGATCGCGATCGTCGACATCGGCTCCAATTCGGTGCGCCTCGTGGCCTATGAGGGCCTGACCCGCGCGCCCAATCCCATCTTCAACGACAAGCTGCTGGCAGGGCTCGGCAAGGGCGTCGCCACCACCGGCAAGCTCAACGAGGAGGGCGTGGTGCGCGCGCTCAAGGCGCTCGAGCGCTTCCGCGTGCTCTGCCGCAACATGAAGGTGAGCGACATTCACGTGCTCGCCACCGCCGCCGCCCGCGACGCCTCCAACGGTCCGCAATTCCTCAAGGCGGCCTCGCGCGCCATCGGCGCGAAGATCGAGCTTTTGTCCGGCGAGCGGGAATCGCAACTTGCCGCCATGGGCGTGGTTTCGGGCTTCTACAAGCCGGACGGGGTCGTAGGCGACCTGGGCGGCGGCTCGCTGGAGCTGGCCGACGTGAAGGGCGACAAGCTGGGAAAGGGCGTGTCTCTGCCGCTGGGCGGACTTGCGCTCACGGACGTGTCGAAAGGCTCGCCCAAGAAGGCGCAGAAGATCGTCCGCGAGGCCCTGTCGAAGGTGAAGCTGCTCCACAAGCTCGAAGGCCGCACGTTCTACGCGGTCGGCGGCACGTGGCGCGCGTTGGCGCGGCTTCACATGAGCCAGCGCAGCTATCCGCTGAACGTCATGCACGGCTACGTGATCCCCTCGCGCGACGCCGCCGATTTCGCCTCGCTGGTCGAGCGCGTGAATGCCGAGGCGCTTGTCGCCATCGAGACGGTCGCGACCGGACGGCGCCCGTTGCTGGCCTATGGCGCCGTGGTGCTGGAAGAGATCATCCGGATCGCCAAGCCGAAGGAGATCGTCGTCTCCGCGCTGGGCCTGCGCGAAGGCCTGCTCTTCGAGCGTCTTTCGAAAACGATGCGCAAGCGCGATCCGCTGATCGAAGCCGCGCGCGACCTCAACACCCTGCGCTCGCGCTCTCCGCGCCACGGAGAGGAATTGTGCGCGTGGACGGACCGCTTCATGACCGCGAGCGGGCTCATGGAACTCGAGGAGGAGAAGCGCCTGCGCCATGCGGCTTGCCTGCTCTCGGACATCGGCTGGCGCGCGCATCCCGACTATCGCGGCGAACAGGCGCTCAACATCATCGCCAACGCGGCGTTCGTGGCCATCGACCATCCCGGCCGCGCGTTTCTCGCGCTGGCGGCGAGCTATCGGCACATGAGCACCGAGCACAACGTCGCGCCCTATCTTCGCACGCTCGCCACCGCGCGCCTGCTCGACAGGGCGCGCCTTCTGGGCGCGGCGACGCGCGTCGGCTACGCCATCAGCGCGGCGATGCCCGACGTCCTGCCGCGCACCAAGCTCAGTTGCACGCGCGCGAAGCTGACGCTGCACATGCCCTCCGACCTCGCCCCCCTCGCCAACGACCGCCTCGCCAGCCGCCTGAAGGCGCTGGCGAAGATCATCGGCCGGGATTCCGAGATCAGGATCGGCGGGTAGGGGCCGCGTCCTCCAGCCGTCATGCCAGCCGAAAGCTGGCTCGCCGGCAGGCGGTAGGACCGCAGCGATTTGCCGTCGTAGGACGATCGGCGCTTGCGCCGACCATGACGGCCTGTGCAGCCCGCCCGTCACGCTCCCGCGCCGCTCACCTGCTGCTCGAGATGCGCGACGAACTGCGGGGGCAGTTGCATCGCCTGCGCCAGCGCCTCGAGGAACGCCTTCTCGGAGGGATGATCGGGGTCGATCGCAAGGCGCGCGGCGAGATACAGCTCCGCCGACTGCTCCATGCCGTTCGCCATCGACGCGATCTGCCGCACGCTCGGCGGGTTCGCCAGCGCGTCGAAGATGAAGGCCTTGGCGTCGGCGTCGAAGCCGGCGCGGTTGGCCGCGTCGAAGATCTGCTTGTGCTCTTCGGGGCCGATATGGCCGTCGGCGTTCGCCGCCGCGATCATCGCCTTGATCAGCGCCAGCGCGAACGGCGCGCCGGAGGCGTCTGTCTTGGGCAGGAAGGGCGAATCCTGCGGCGGCGCATCGGCCGCCGTGGCGATGGGCGCTGCCGCCGCGGGCTGGCCCGCGTTCCAGTTCTGGAAGGCGCGATAGGCGAGGGCGCCGAGCGCGGCCGACGCGCCGACGCCCATGAGCCCGCCCGCCATCTTGCGCACGCTCTTCTGGCCGAGCAGCACGGCCAGCAGGCCGGCGCCCGCGAGCGCTCCGGCGGTCCCGCCCGGAATATTGCCGAGCATGCCGCCGATGCCGCCGCCGGCATTGCCCTGGACGGGCGCGGGAGGCTGAGGCTGCCCCGTCTGCGAGGGAGCGCCCTGCTGCTGGCCGCCGAGCATGCCGCCGAGCTGGCCGAGCATGCCCGAGAGCCCGCCGCCGCTTGACTGGCCACCCCTGGCGCCCGCGAGCATGTCCTTCGCGCGCTGGGCCTGCTGCGAGAGGCCGCCGGGGCCGAGGAATTGTTCGAGAAGTTTCTGCGGGTCCATGTGCGGGTTCTCCAAGCCTGAAGCCACTAGGTGGGGAGCCTGAATTCCCGGCGCAATCAGCGCAGACGCGACGGTATTCCTACGGTGGGGAGCGACGGCGCGCGGGCCGTGCGCTCAGGCGACTTCGACCTGTTCGCCGGGCGCGTCCTGCCATTCGAGCGTCACGACGCGGCCGCGCTCGACCGTTAGAGCGAGCTTGCCGCGCTTCAGTTCCAGCGCCTTGACGCCGAAGATCTCGCGCCGCCAGCCGCGCAGCGCGGCGACGTCCGCGCGATCGTCGGAAGCGATGGCTTCGAGGTCATCGACCGTGGCGATCATCTTGGCGGCGACGCCGTGCTTCTCGCTGACCTGCCGCAGCAGGACTTTCAGCAATTCGACGGTCGCGCCGGTCGAGGCGCCGGAGCGGCGCTCGCGCTCGATGCGCGGCAGCGTGTTCGGATCGCGCGCGAGGCCGCGCTCGATGGCGGCGAGGATTTCGGCGCCGGCGCGCGAGCGCTCCATGCCGCGCGGGAAGGCGCGAAGATTTGCGAGCGCGTCGGCTGTGCGCGGGGCGGCGAGCGCCACCTCGATCATCACGTCGTCCTTGAGGATGCGCGAGCGCGGCACGTCCTTGCTCTGCGCCTCGCGTTCGCGCCAGGCGGCGATTTCCATCAGCAGCGCAAGGTCGCGCGGCTTGCGGGCGCGGTGGCGAAAGCGCTCCCACGCATTTTCGGGATGCTGCTCGTAGGTGGAGGGCGAGGTCAGGCCCAGCATCTCGTCGGCGAGCCAGTCGGTGCGGCTGGTCTGCTCCAGCTTGGCCAGCAGCGAGCGGTAGATGTCGCGCAGGTGCGTGACGTCGGCCAGCGCGTAGGTGATCTGCGCATCGGACAGCGGGCGGCGCGACCAGTCGGTGAAGCGCGAGGACTTGTCGATCGTGACGCGGCAGAGCGACTGGGCCAGCTCGCCGTAGGACACCTGATCGCCGAAGCCGCAGACCATGGCGGCGACCTGCGTGTCGAACAGCGGCGCGGGAATGGTCTTGGCGAGGTTCCAGACGATTTCGATGTCCTGCCGGGCGGCGTGGAACACCTTCACCACGGCCTCATTGCGCATCAGGTCGAAGAACGGCCCGAGGTCGATGTCGTCGGCCAATGCGTCCACGGCGATCGCTTCCTCGTCGGAGGCGATCTGGATCACGCAAACCTTCGGCCAGAATGTCGTCTCTCGAAGAAATTCGGTGTCGACGGTTACGAAGGAGTGCCGGGCGAACCGGGCGCAGGCCTGCGCCAGTTCGTGCGAGGAGGAAATAAGGCTCATCGGCGCGGATATATCCGAATCAAGGCCGCAGGACGAGATACTTTCGTGACTGGTCTGCGAGCGTTGCGCAATGTTGCCGGGCTTCCGGCCCGGCCCTAATGTGCCGGAAGGGACGAAATCGCGGAAAGCAGGAGAGTGCATGTCGACGCCGGTCGCTGCGGCAAAGCCGGAGGCCGCATCGGGGGCGGGCGCCCAGGCGAGCGCTTCCGCTGGCGCTCAAGCGGGCGCCGCGAGCGCCAAGGTCCCGCGAATCCTCGACAAATGCCAGAACATCGCCGACCTGCGCGAGGCGGCCCGCCGGCGGCTGCCGCGCGGGGTGTTCGAGTTTTTCGACCGCGGGTCGGAGGACGAGGCCTCGCTCAGGGGCAACCGGGAGGCCTTCGCGCGCATCAAGCTGCGCAACAAGGTCCTTGTGGACGTCTCGCGCCGGTCCATGGCCACGACCCTGTTCGGCAAGCCGATGTCGATGCCGCTGGCCATCGCCCCGACCGGGGTGGCGGGCGTGTGCTGGTACGAAGGCGAGGCGGAGCTGGCCCGGGCGGCCGCGAAGGCGGGCGTGCCGTTCACGCTGGCGACGCCCTCCGTCACGTCCATCGAGACGATCGCGGCGGTGGAGGGCGGTCGCAAGTGGTTCCAGCTCTACATGTGGCGCGAGCGCGAACTGTCCTACGCGCTGGTGCAGCGGGCGAAGGACGCGGGCTTCGAGGCGCTGATCCTGACGGTGGACACGCCCGCGCCGCCCATCCGCGAATACAATCGCCGCAACGGTTTCTCGATGCCGTTCCAGCCGAACCCGCGCGCGCTTCTCGACATGGCGCTGCATCCGCGCTGGCTCGCGACCGTGATGGCGCGCTACCTCGCGAAAAACGGCATGCCGACGCTCGCCCATTATCCGCAGGGCGCGCCGAGCCGCATGGCCCCTGGAACAGCGCCGCCCAAGGGCGCGGTGCCGAACCTGCGCGGCGACAATCTCACCTGGGACGACGTGAAGCGCCTGCGCGAGGTCTGGAAGGGGCCGCTGATGATCAAGGGCGTGCACCTGCCGGAGGACGCGGCGCGCGCCGTCGCTGAAGGGCTCGACGCGGTGATCGTCTCCAACCACGGCGGCCGCAACCTCGACAGCGCCGTGGCGCCCATCGATGTTCTGCCCGAGATCGCGGCGGAAGTGGCCGGGCGCATCCCCGTGTTGCTGGATTCGGGCGTGCGCCGGGGCGGGGATGTGGTGAAGGCGCTGGCGCTTGGCGCGAGCGCGGTCCTTTCGGGCCGTCCGACGCTCTACGGGCTGTCGGTGGCGGGCGAAGCGGGGGCGTTGCACGCGCTCTCGCTGCTGCGCCGGGAGATCGACGCCACGATGGCCTTCACCGGATGCGCGAGCGTCGCCGACATCGGGCCGCGCGCCGTCTGGACGGGGCCGCCGCAGCGCGCCTGAAACTCATTGTCATCCGCCCGCGCGTCCTTTAGCCAGAGCGGCAACGAATTGAATCCCGGGAGGATCGAAGTCCATGTCTGAGAAGGTCATCGAAAGCGGCACGATCGCCGACGCCTATATCGAAATCCTCGCCGACCGCGGCGTCGACTTCCTCTTCGCCAACGCCGGCACCGATTTCGCGCCGCTGATCGAATCCCTCTCGAAGTTCGAGGCGCAGGGCCGCAAGATGCCGCGCCCCGTCACCGTGCCGCACGAGAACGTCGCCATCCACATGGCGCTCGGCTATTACCTGCAGACCGGCAAGCCGCAGCTCGTCATGGTGCACGTCAACGTCGGCATGGCGAACGCCATGTGCGGCGTGCTCAATGCATGGCGCGGCAATCTTCCCGTCGTCTTCACGTCTGGCCGCACGCCCTACAGCGAAGAGGGCGGCCTGATGGGCGCGCGCTCGGGCGAAATCCACTGGCCGCAGGAAATGCGCGACCAGGCGGGCATGCTGCGCGAGATCGTGAAATGGGATTACGAACTCAAGAACGCGCAGGTTCTGGAATCCGCCGTCGACCGCGCCTTCAACCTGACGATGAGCGAGCCGAAAGGCCCGGTGTATCTCGCCCTGCCGCGCGAAGTGCTCGCCGCGCCTATCGAGAACTTCAAGTATTCCTCGCCCTCGCGCCACGCGGCGGCGAGCGCGCCTTTCCCCGATCTCGACGCCATCGACCGCGCCGCCGACATGATCGCGAAGGCGGAAAACCCGCTCATCATCACCGCGAGCTGCGGGCGCGACCATGACGAGCCCGCGCGTCTCGCCGCGCTCGCCGAACTCTTCGCCATTCCCGTGACGCAGCGCAAGCCGCGCTACATGGCGCTGCCCACCGATCACCCGATGCATCTGGGCTTCGAGCCGGACGCCTTCCTGGGCGACGCCGACCTCATCGTCGTCATCGATGCGGACGTGCCGTGGATTCCGCACAAGAAGGCGCCGGGCAAGGATTGCAAGATCATCCATCTGGGCGTCGATCCGCTCTACACGTCCTATCCGCTGCGCGGTTTCCCCTGCGATCTGGCGATCTCCGGCTCCATCGGCCCGTCGATGGCGGCGCTCGCCAATGCGCTGGAAACGCGACTCGGCCCCGCGCGCGATCGCATCGAGGCGCGCCGCAAGAAACTCGGAGAACGCCGCGCCGCGCAGCGCGAGCGCTGGGCGGCAACGCTCGAGAAGGCGAAGACCGAGTCGCCGATCAATCCGGCGTGGGTGACCCATTGCCTCAACGAGGTGAAGTCCGACGACGACATCATCCTCAAGGAAGGCCCGATCACCTACGAGCACCTGACGATGAAGAAGCCGGGCACGCTGTTCTTCACGGGCGCGGCCGGCGCGCTGGGCTGGAGCCTTGGCATGGCGCTCGGCATGAAGGCGGCCAAGCCGGAACGGCGCGTGATCACGTGCGTGGGCGACGGCGCATACATGTTCGGCAATCCGACGCCCGCGCTCTATGTGGCGAAGGCCGAAGGCTGGCCGACGCTGACCATGGTGTTCAACAACGCCATGTGGGGCGCGGTGAAGCGCAACACGCGCGAGGTGTATCCGTCCGGCTTTGCGGCCAAGAGCAACCGCGAGCCGCTGACCTATTTCACCGAGCATCTCGCGTTCGAGAAGACGGCGGAAGTCGCCGGCGGCTACGGCGCCTCCGTCAGCGATCCGGCCGAAGTGCCAAGGGCGATCGAGCGCGCGTTCAAGGCGATCGACGAGGGCCGGTCCGCGACGCTGAACATCGTCTGCAAGGGTCCGTAAGGGCCGGACGCGCAGGGCTGGCGGTAAGCTGAGTTGAGGAGACGATGATGGCCGACGACGCAACGAGCCGCACGCCCGGCGTGTTTGAACTGCCGCGCGTGGACAATTTCACCGACACGCGCGACCTGCTCGCCCATGCGGCGAAGGACGCCCACGCGCTGAAGGACACGTTCGTCGTCGACGTCGACGCGCACCTGAGCGAGTTCGCGTTCTGGGGCGAGATCGTCGACCGCATCGACAACGACGTCTATCGCCAGATGGCGCAGAGCTTCCGCAATCGCCCGGGCTCGCCCCCCGGCCTGATGAACGCGACGCCCGGCATGCTCTACCAGGACATGTTCGGGCGCATTCCGCACCAGCAGCGCCTTGCCGAAAAGACCGACGGCTCGCATGCGATGGTGACGCTGGTGCAGCGCGCCATGGACACGATGGGCATCGACTACATGGTCGTGCTGCCCACGCCCATGCTGGTGCTGGGCATGCATCCGCAGGCGGAAATCGAGGCGGCGCTCGGCGGCGCGTTCAACAAGTGGATGGTTGAGGACATGCTTCCGCAGGAAAAGCGGATGAAGAACTTCATCTACCTGCCGTTCAACGATCCTCCTGCGGCGCTGCGGGAAGTCGAAAAGTACGGCGACCATCCGGGCGTCGTCGGCTTCATGGTGACGTCGACGCGCTACAAGCCGGTGCATCACGACGATTACATGAAGCTCTATGCGGCCATCGAGGCCTCCGGCAAGCCCATCACGTTCCATTCGGGCTTCCACTGGGGCGATGAATCGATGAAGCAGTGCAACCGCTTCCTGTCGATGCACGCGATCTCGTTCGTCTATTTCAACATCGTCCACATCACCAACTGGGTCATCAACGGCATCCCGGAGCGGTTCCCGAAGCTGAAGGTGATCTGGATCGAGAGCGGGCTCGCGTGGGTGCCCTTCATCATGCAGCGGCTCGACGCCGAATACATGATGCGCACGTCCGAGGCTCCGCTGCTGAAGCGCAAGCCGAGCGAATACATCCGCGAGATGTTCTTCACGACGCAGCCCATGGAGCGCGACAACCTCAAGCTGCTCGAGTTCGACGTTCGAGGCGATCAACGCGGAGACGCAATTGCTGTACGCATCGGACTGGCCGCACTGGGATTTCGACCTGCCCAATTCGATCACGCAATTGCCGTTCATCAACGAGCAGCAGAAGCGCAATATTCTCGGGCTCAACGCGGCGAAGCTGCTCAATCTCGAAGTGCCCGCGCACAAGCTCGGCGTCCCCAGGCAGGGGCCTGCGGCAAGCGCCGCGCAGGGCCTGTCCCCGGCGGCGGAGTAGGGCGATGGGCGACGACCTCATCTCGCGCATCGAGGCGGCGCTTGCGAGCGGCGAGGGCCACACGATCGGCGAGGCCGATCTGCAGCGCGCGCTCACCGCGTGCGTGAAGGCCTATGCGGCGCGGGTCGAGAAGTCGGGCGCCGAGTTCTCCCCGTTCGACGCCTCGGGCGTCAATGCGACGGAAGCTGTGGTGGCGGCGTGCGCGATGATCCGCGCCGTCAATCTGAACATGTTCGACGTCGCGCTGTGGTTCAGCCGCTCCGGCGGGCACGCGCGCACGTAAATTTGAAGACGGGGGAGTGGCGCAAGATGGCTGACGTGCGGGTCGCCCGGTTCGACGAGATCGCCGACGGGGAGCATCGCGTTTTCGCAACCGGCAAGCGGGAGGTCGGCGTGTTCCGCGTCGGGGAGAAGCTTTTCGCGTGGGAAAACCATTGTCCCCATGCGGGCGGGCCGGTGTGCCAGGGCAAGATTTTCCCGCGCGTCGAGGAGGAGCTCGACGCGGAGAAGAAGAGCCTCGGCTTGCGCTTCTCGGCGCGCAAGAACATCGTGTGCCCGTGGCACGGGTTCGAGTTCGACATCGAGACCGGGCTGCATCAGGGCGACCCGGCCGTGCGTCTGCGCAAGATACCCGTCGACGTAAAGGACGGAGACGTCGTCCTGACGCTCCCGGGATAGGCGGCGCCGGGCTTGCATGACCGAGCGAGCGGGCGGAGCCAATCGAGGGCGGTCGCGACAGGAGTGCGCCGTGGGTGAGCTTGGAAGACCGACACGCCGCGCCTTCACCGTCCTTGCCGGCGGCGCGCTTGCCGCAGCCGGGGCAGGGCGGGTCAGGGCTGAAGATCCCGAGGACGTCGACCTGCAGCTTGCGCTGGCCGTTGACGCGTCCGGCTCGGTGAACGCCCATCGCTTCGAACTGCAGAAGAAAGGCTACGTCGCGGCGTTCCGCGATCCGCAGGTGTTGAAAGCCATCACGTCCGGCATGCTCGGCTCGATTGCGGTGATGATCTACCAGTGGACCGGCCCGCGCATGCAGGTCGTCGTCGCGCCCTGGACGAAGATCGACAGCCGCGCCTCCTGCGAGCGGTTCGCCGACATGATCGACGCCGCGCCGCGCCGGCTTTATAGCGGGGGCACGTCGATCGCGGGCGCGCTCGACTACGGCGTCGGCGTCTTCAAGGACAGCGGGTTCCGCTCCATGCGGCGGGTGATCGACGTATCCGGCGACGGCGCCAACACCAGCGGGCGCCCGGTGTCACGCGCGCGCGACGACGCGGTGGCGGCGGGCGTGGTCGTCAATGGCCTGCCGATCCTCTCGCTGGAATTCGATCTGGACGATCACTACAAGAACGAGGTCATCGGCGGGCCGGGCTCGTTCCTTGTGCCGGCGAAGAGTTCGAGGTGTTCGCCGACGCCGTGCGCCGCAAGCTCATCCAGGAGATCGCGGGCGGGCCGGAGCCCGCCGCGCAGTCTGCCGGTTAAGTCACGCCGCGCGCAGCTCCAGCCGCAGCGGGCTGCGGAACGTCGTCGAGGGCATCCACTTCAACTGCTGATCGATACGCTCGTACACGGGCAGGCGCGCGTGCATCGTCTCGAACAGGACGCGCGTGGCGAGCCGGCCGATCTGCGTGCCAAGGCATGTGTGCACGCCCGAGCCGAAGCCCAGATGACCGCGCGGCTTGCGCGCGATGTCGTAGACGTCGGGCTTGGGGAAGCGCCTGTCGTCGCGGTTGCCCGAGCCGTACGCCATGCAGACGAAATCGCCGGCCTTCATCGTCTGCCCGTGCAATTCGACGTCGCGGGTGAGGCAACGACGGAAGCGCTGGGCGGACGTGTTGAAGCGCAGCGATTCCTCGATCGCGTCGGCGGTCTGCGCCGGATTGGCGACGAGCTTTGCGCGCGCGTCCGGATGGTCGCTCATGTTGAGCGCGAACATGGTCATGAAGCCCGACAGCGACTCGATGCCGGCGAGGATCAGAGTCACCGTGGTCAGCAGCACCTCGCGGTCGGTGAGCTTTTCGCCGTCCACTTCCGCTTCCTGGAAATGGCTGAGGAGATCGTCGCCCGGTTTCTTCTTTCGCTCGGCGAGGATGACCTTCGTGTAGTCCTGCAGCCATTGGAATGCGGCGACGTGCTCGGCCGTCTTCTGGCGCGTCACGGGGTCGGTCTGCACCGCCAGCACCGCGTGGTCGCGCACCGCGCGTTCGTTCTCGCGCGGCAGGCTCAGCAGGCTGAACAGCACGTCGATCGTCACGCGCGTCGACACTTCGGTGACGAAGTCGAAGCTCGTCCTGCCCATCACGTCGTCGAGAGCGGCGTTCGCGGATGCGGCGATCGGCGCGGCGAGGCCGTCGATGGAGCGGCGCGAAAAGGCGTGCTGGATGACGGCGCGCATCTGGTCGTGGCGTGGCGGATCGGTCGTGCCCAGCGTGCCGCCGGCGCGGTTGGGCAATTCGTCCATGAGGTTGCCCTTGGCCGAGGAATACGTCTTCCAGTCGGCGCAGGCGTTGGAGATGTCCTCATAGCGCGAGAGGATCCACGTCTTCGCGCTTTCCGAGAAGTAGCACGGGTATTCGTCGCGCAAGCGTCTTGTAGAAAGGGAACGGGTCGGCGTCGACTTGCGGCGAGTAGGGATCGAACACGAACATGGCTTCCTCCGTCCGCCGGGGCGCGTCTTCGAGCGCCTGAACACGACCAGTGTGATCTAGCGCGCGGGCGTTGTCTTCCGGAATGGACGGGGCCGGAGAAAAATTGTACTTTTTCGGCACAGATCACGCCGGGGGACATGATCCATGACACGGACTGACGCACGCAGCGCGCGCACGGCGACCATTCCCGTGTTCCGGCTTTACGGCGAAACAGGCGGGTCCGCGGACGCCGAATTTCTGCACATAGAACCCTTGAGCGCGCGCAGCGAGCGGCATGGCTGGGAGATCGGCCGCCATACCCATCGCGGCCTGTTCCAGGCGGTGTTCCTGTTCGGGAAGTCCGCCCACGCGATCTTGGACAATCGCGGCGCTGAAGCGAAGGCGCCCTGCGTCATCATCGTGCCGCCGGGCGTGGTGCACGCCTTCAATTTCGAGCCCGATGCCGAAGGTTATGTCCTCACGCTCGCCGCCGGGTGGTCCGGGCCCAAGGGGGCCGAGCGCGCCATCGGCCTGTTCGACGGGCTGATGGCCGAGCCCGCCGTGATCGATCTCGACGCCGACGCGCAGGCCTGCCGCACGCTGCTCGAGCAATTGCTGGCCGAAATGCGCGACACCCGCGCCGGCCACGGGCTCATGAGCGAATGGCTGGCGGCGTGCGTGCTGATGACCATGGCGCGCCGGCGCATCGCCGGGGAAAGCCCCATCAGGGGCGATGATCCGCGCAGCGAGGTGTTCGCGCGCTTCCGGATGATGGTCGAGGATCATTACGTCGAGCACTGGCCGGTTTCGCGTTATGCCCAGGCGCTGGCGACGAGCGAAAGCCGGCTGGACCGCATCTGCCGGTCGCTGGCCGGGCATTCCGCCTTCGAGGTGGTGCAGAATCGCGTGCTGCTGGAGGCGCGGCGCAGGCTCGTGCACGTGGGCGCGCCGGTGAGCGCGCTCGCCTATGAACTCGGCTTCGAGGACCCGGCCTATTTCTGCCGCTTCTTCAAGCGGCATGTGGGCCGCACGCCGACCGAGTGGCGGCGGGAGCAGAGGGAGCGGCTCGCCAGCGCCGCTCAAGCCTGACGGCGCCGCTTACACAAAATCGCCCGTTTTGAAGCCGATCAAGGCGCTCGAAGCAGCCGCAGGTCATGCGGTTAAGTGATCGTCAACCATGACCTGCTGAATTGCGGGGTGTGTGGAGTGAAGTTTCGTTGAGCTACCTGTATCCGCCCCCGTCCCCGAACCTGCCGGTCGTCGTCCACAAGGATTTGGGCGGGCTGGTCTCCGAATACCGGACGATGACGGAGCTTTACCGCCAGCAGAACCGCGAGGTCCGGCTTCACGAATGCCGCTCCGCCTGCACGCTGGCGTTGAGCCTTCCCAACGTGTGCGTCTATCCCACGAGCGTGCTGCGCTTCCATTCCGCCTATCACCGCGACACCAAGCAGGTGGACCAGAGCGTCTCGCGCGAACTGCTCAGCGCTTACCCCACGCCCGTGCGCGAGCGCCTCGGCAATCACCTGACGCGGCATTACCGTTCGCTCACCGGCGCCGAGCTGATCGAGCTCGGCGTGCGCGATTGCACGCAGCCGCCGGAGACGATGATCGCCCGCGCGCGGCAGACGCCGGCGACCACCGTCGTCGCCAGCAATGCGCCCGCGCAAGGGGCGGCCGTCGCCTCGCTCGTCGATGGCGTGCGCTCGTTCTTCGGCGCTGGCGGCTCGCAGCAGCCGGAGGCGACGCTTGCGCCGCAGCGGCCCGTCATGACCGCCGCGTTGCAGCCTGCGGACCTGCGCGCCATCGAGCCGCCGCTGCCTCCCGCGCGCCCCGCGGGCCTCGACGACGCGGGCGAGGAAGCGCTCGCCGCCAACGTGCAGATCGCGCAACTCGACGCGCCGATGCCGCCGCGCCGTCCCGATCGCGTGAGCGCGGGCGACGAGCGCCAGCAGATCAGGCTGCCGCGCATGATAACCGGCGCGCAACCGATCCTGCCGCCGACGTTCACGGCCTACGCGGCGCTCCGCTAGAGCCTCGAGAAACCAGCAATTTACAGGCACTTCTGCATTCCCGGCGCCGCCGCGCGGCGGGAACCGCGCTCTGGCGCGTCGCGTTGCCCTCGAGGCTGCGGGCGACCAATGACGGGGAGATGCGAGATGGCTCAGGACGAAGACAGGCGCTGGCGCGAGCGCATGCGCAGGGACGACGACAACCGCCGGTACAGCCAGAACGATCCGCGCGGCGAATATCGCGGCGGCGAGGGCTCAGGCCGGGGCTGGAGCGAGGGCTCCGCATGGCGCAACCGGGATCGCGACGAATGGTCGTCGGGCTCCTACGGCTCGGGCTCGTATGGTTCGGGCGGCTACGGCGGCCGCGAAGGCGGCATGGGCGGACCCGAGCGCTGGGGCGAGCGGTCCGGCTCCGACTGGGAGCAGTCGGGCTGGCGCGACATGGATCGCGGCGAGCAGGGACGCCCTTACGGCGGCCGGCGCCACGAGACGTCGCAGCGTGGCATGGGCGGCTCATTGGGCGGACCCATGGGTGGATCATGGCGGCGCGACAGCCGGCAGGACCGTGACTACGCGGGCTCCATGCGCGCCGGCGAATACGGCTCGATGGGCGGTGAACGTTCCTCGCGCTACGGCGGGTCGCGTTACGGCTCGGGCTCTTATGGCGGGCGCTCCGGCATGGGCTACGGCGGCGGGTCTTCCGGCTCGTCAGGGCCCTGGGGCGGACGCGAATACGACCAGTACTCCGGGATGACGTCCGAGCGCGATTACGGCTCCGGCTCGGGTTATGGCGCGAGCGCCGCCTGGGACAGAGGCTCGCGGGAGCAGGGCTACGGCTACGGCGGTCCGCACGATTGGGGCGGACAGCGCGGCCATGGCGAAGATCGCGGCTTCTGGGACAAGGCGAGCGACGAGGTCTCGTCCTGGTTCGGCGACGAGGACGCCGAGCGCCGGCGCGAAATGGACCGGCGGCACAGCGGTCGGGGTCCGCGCAATTACGCCCGCTCGGATTCGCGCATCAACGAGGATGTCTGCGACAGGCTGACGGATCACCCGATGGTGGACGCTTCCGACATCGAGGTCGCCGTGTCCGGGCGTGAAGTCACCCTGACGGGCACGGTGCGCTCACGCGAAGAGAAGCGCCGCGCCGAGGACCTCGCCGAAGCGGTCTCCGGCGTCATGCACGTGCAGAACAATCTGCGGGTGCAGCAGCACACGGGGTCGTCCGACACGCTCGGCTCGTTCAGCCACGCGACCGAAGGCGCATTCGGCGAGCAGGGCGGATCGACGATGTCGAGCCGCACCACCAGCAGCACGGGCGCCTCGGGAACAGGCCGGCAGCGGCTCGACCTCCAGCACGGCGGGCAAGACCGGCTCCACCGGTTCTTCGACGAGCGGCGCCGCCGAAACGAAGACCACGACCGGAACGTCGCCGGGCGTGATGCGCTCCGATCCGAGCACGTCGACGACGCGCGGCGCGTAAACGCCGCGCCATGACGGCAAGCCCTCTCCCCTTGCGGGAGAGGGCTTTTTTGCTGGGCGGCCTACGCCGTCTCGCGGCTCCATGCCGCCGTCACCGGCGCGCCGGCGAGCGTGTACCGCCGCATGAGCCGGCGCTCCTCGCGCGGAAAGTCCGTGCGGGCGTGGGTCGAACACAGATTGTCCCACATCAGCAGGTCGCCCGGCCGCCACACATGCTGATAGCGGATGGCGGGGTCTTCCGTGTAGGCGAACAATTCTTCCAGCAGCGCGTCGCTCTCCTCGTCGGAGAGGCCTTCGATCCGGTGCGACATGAGGCGGTTCACGTAGATGGCGCGCCGCCCGGTGTCGGGATGGCGCAGCACGATGGGCTGAAAGCAGTGCGGCACCTGCGACAGCGGGCGCTCGCGAAGATCGATCCGGCGATCCTGGTATTCATCGAACGCCTGCAGCACCGTGCGGCCCTCGATGCGGTCCTTCAGCCTCTGCGGCAGGCGCGCATAGGCCTCGTACATGTTGGCGAACATGGTGTCGCCGCCATGGCTCGGCACTTCGATCGAATACAGGAAGCTCGCGCGATTGGGCTGGGGCGAGTAGCACATGTCGTGGTGGAACCACATCTCGCCGTCGGGCAGCACGCCGATGGGCTTGCCGTTCTCGCGGATGTTGGACACGAGCATGGCGTCGGCGTTGTAGTCGGGGCCCGCCGGCTTCTCCTGCCGGCGGTAATTGTCCGGCTCGACCCGCACCTTGCGCCCGCCCAACTCGCCGAAATTGCGCACGAACGCCCGCTGCTGTTCTGCATCGAGCGACTGGTCCCGGAACAGCAGGACGCAATGGTCCAGCCAGGCCTGGCTGATGGCGGCTGTCTCCTCCGGCGCGAGGGCGCGGGAAATGTCGACGCCCCTGATTTCCGCCGCGATTGCGGGCGAAAGGGGGTGCACACTCATGGGCATGGCTTCTCCCGGGGCCGTTTCCTGTTATTAGATTGCGAAGTATAGAGGTCGGCGGGCCGTGCGTCATCCCGGAAGGGGATTGCGGGAAGTCCGGGCCACCACGCGGGCGGAGACGGCAGGGGCATGGAATTCGGCATCTTCGATCATCTCGACAACGATCATCTGCCGCTCGCCGATTATTTCGAGGAGCGGCTGAAGATCATCGAGCTGTATGATCGCTTCGGCTTCCACGCCTGGCACGTGGCCGAGCATCACGCGACCACGCTGGGCATGGCGCCGTCGCCGAACGTGATGCTCGCGGCCGTGGCTCAGCGCACGAAGCGGCTGCGCTTCGGGCCGATGGTGTATGCGCTGCCGCTGTATCATCCGCTGCGGCTTGCCGAAGAAATCGCCATGCTCGACCAGATGTCGCGCGGGCGCATGGAGATCGGCTTCGGCCGCGGGTCCTCGCCGGTGGAGATCTGCTATTTCGGCGTCGAGCCGACGGAAACCGAGGACCAGTATCGCAAGATGCTGCCGCGCGTGCTGGAGGCGCTCGAGACTGGCGTGATGCGCGCGCCCGAGCAGGTCGAGCCCTATGCCGAGTTCGCGCTCAAGGTTCACACCTACCAGAAGCCGCATCCACCGGTGTGGTACGGCGTTCACGCAGTCGACAGCGCGCAGCGTGCGGCGCAGCGCGGCTGGAACACGATCAGCCTCGACGCCGCCGAAGAGGCGCGCGAGTGCAGCGACGCGTTCCGCGCCACATGGCGCGACGTTCACGGCGCGCGTCCTCTGCCGCTCATGGGTCTTGGCCGGTTTGTCGTCGTCGCCGAGACGGACGCGAAGGCGGAGGCCATCGCGCGCCGCGCGTATCCGCACTGGCATCAGGGCTTCACGCATCTGTTCCGGCGGCTCGGCCGCACCAACCGGCATCCGCGCCCGGACAATTGGGACATGCTGCACGGGCAGGGGAAGGGCGTGGCGGGATCGCCTGCGACGGTGGCCGCGTTCCTCGCCAATCAGCTCACGCAGTCGCAGTGCAATTACTGCGTCGCGCAGATCGCGTTCGGCGACCAGACGTTCGAGGAGCTTCGCACCTCGGTCGAACTGTTCGCGCGCGAGGTGATGCCGCAATTGCGGCTCGTCAACCAGGAACTGGCGGCCTGAGGTCAAGCGAATGGAAAGCGCGGAAAGTCAGTGGATCGGTCTTGCATCCGTCGCCCTGTTGGCGGCGATGGTGATCTCGCCGTTCGTGTTCACATGGATTTATTGCGACAGGCCGGAGGCGTTCTTCAAGCGGTGCCTGCGCGCGACCATCGCGAGTTTGATCGTGATCGCGGTGAGCGCCGCACTGCTGTTGCTGTTCTTCCAGTCGCACTTTCCGGACGGCGCCGTGCTTCAGAAGGTGAAGGACACGGCCACGCAGGGGCTGATCGCGGCATGTCTCGCGCCGATCTTCGGCACGGACTTCCTTATGCGCATCAAAGTCTCCTACAAGTGGCGCAAGTCCAAGGGCCACACGGAAGTCTGAACGAAAAAGGCTCCCCCCGGTGAGGGGGGAGCCCGTTGCATTTCAACCGATCGCAATCAGCGATTGCGGGCCGGCGGGTTGTTCGTGTTGGAGCGCGAGCGCGAGGCGCTGCTCTCGTCCCAGTTGAACTCCGGCGCGTTCTGCAGGTCGGCCTTGGTCACGCCCTTCAGCAGGATGCGCTCCGGCTTCCACATGGCGGTCGTGGCCTGCGCGGTGCGCTGGGCCGGCTCCCGGGTGGTGGTCGTCGTCTGGCGCTGCTGGGCGCCCTGACGCGCCGCCTGCTCGTTGCTCATCTGCTCGGCGCGCTGCGCGGTCGTGCGCTGGCGCTCCTGATCGGTCGCCGCGCGGTTGTCCGGCACGTTGCCGGTCGCCATGCGGTCGCCCGTCGTTGTCGTCGTGGTGGTTGTCGACGTCGTGCGTGGCGGCGCTCGCCGAGGCGGCGGCGCGGTCCTGGATCTCAAGCGCGTCGAACGGTATCGCGACGTCCTTCTCGCCGATGCCGAGGAAGCCGCCGACGCCGACCACAACCGCGACGATCTTGCCTTGCCTGTCGAGCAGGATGTCGTCGATGTCGCCGACCTTCTGGTTGTCCTCGGTATAGATGTCGGCCTCGCGCAGGTCGGCGGCGCGCATCTGCCCCATCTGCGGGGCCGAGAGGAACTTGCCGGACATCTGGCTGGCGCTGCGCTGCGAGGTCTGCTGCTGCGTCTGCGGGTTCTGGTTCTGCTGCGAGGGGCTCTGCGCCAAAGCGTAAGCTGGCGCGGCCGCGATGCAGGTCGCGAGTAGGAACGTGCGGGTGCTGCTGCAAAGCATGTGATTTCTCCGTTTGTCTTCGACGAGTCGCGCGTCAGCGCGCGCTCGAGCCGCCAGGGCGGCGAGCCGCTGGGCTGCCCCGTCAACGGCGACGTACACGGAATGGTTCGGACCCTGCTTTGAAGATGCGGCTTCTTTGAAGAGGCGCGGACGCTCTGCGCCTGCGCGATGCTACGGTCGCGCCCGCGGCCTTGCCCGCACGAACGCCTCGATGCGCTCGCCCGCATGATCGAGAAGCCGGCGAGCATCCGGAGCATACCGGCGGCGCCAGTTCGGGTGCTCGTCGGTCGTGCCGGGAAGATTGGGCTGCTCGACGAGGCCAAGGATGTCTTCGACCGGCGCCAGCGCAAGCTGCGAAGCTGCGCCGGCCAGAAACCCCATGGCCGCGTCCGTCGCCCTGTCGGCCTCGTTCGCGCCGGGCGCTGTGGCCCGTTCGGCGGCGCCGGCGTCCTCGAAGGCGCGCCACATCAGGTCGCGTTCGCGGGCCCTGTTGTCTTCCTCTGCGCGAAGGGTTTGCCCCGGCCCGAACTGGTCGAGCTCGGCGCGCAGCCTGAGGTCGGCGCCGCTCCACCAGCCCGCGATGGCGGGGATGTCGTGGGTCGAACTCATCGCCGCCGCGGCGTGCGAATACCATTGCGGCTTGTGGAAGCCCTCGCCGTTGCGCTCGAACTGCATCACGCGCATGCCGTAGACGCCGGCCTTCTCCAGCGTGTCGCGGAAACCGTGCGGCACGGTGCCGAGATCCTCGCCGATGACGATGGCGCGATGGCGCTGCGATTCGAGGCAGACGAGCTTCAGCATGTCGCCGAAGGGATATGCCATGTAGGCGCCGTGCGAAGCATCCTCGCCCTCGGGGACGAGCCACAGGCGCGCGAGGCCCATCACATGGTCGATGCGCACGCCGCCCGCGTGGCGGAACTGGGCGCGCAGCGTCTGGATGAACGGCGCATAGCCCGAGGCGCGCAGTGCGCGCGGCGCGAACGTCGTGAGGCCCCAGTTCTGCCCGCGCGGGGCCAGCGGATCGGGCGGCGCGCCGATGTTGAGTCCGACGAGGAGATCCCCGGGCCGCATCCAGCCGTGACTGCCGCCCGCGTTCATGCCGACCGCGAGGTCGCAGATCAGGCCGATGCGCATGCCCGCACTTGCGCGCCATCGCCTGCGCGCTCGCCTGCGAGGCGTCGGCGATCCATTGCAGGAACATGTGGAAGCGCACGTCGCGGGCGTGCGCGGCGGCGAAGTCCGCGACCGCCGGCGAGCGGCTGTCGCGATGTTCGGGCGACCACGAGCGCCAGTCCCACCGCGACGCGTCGCGCGAGAAGTAATGCGCGTGCAGCGCCTCGAACCGCGCGTGATCGACGAGCGCGTCCCCGGCTTCGTGCCTGAAGTCGGCGAAGGCCGACGCGAGCCGCGTGCCGCGCGCTTCGTCGTTGATGCAGAAATCGTCATACAGCGCGGCGAGCATCCGCATGCGGGCCGCCGCCGCCTTCGGCCAGTCGACGAGCGCGAGCGCTTCGAGCGCAGCCATATCCTGCGCGATGCCGGACGCGGCGATCGCCGCAGCGACGCGGCCCGGTCCGAACAGGCCCGCCGCGTCGGCGTGCAGCGGATTCCTGAACAGCCGGGTCGAGGGCGAATAGGGCGAGAAGTGGTTGGGGTCCGCAGCGAAGAGCGCGTGCGTGGGGCTCAACGCCAGCGCGTCGGCGCCGCGCAGGCCGCCCGCCGCGCACAGGGCCTCGACGCCCGCGAACGTGCCGATGCCGCCATCGCCCGCCGTGCGCAGTCCATAGATTTGCGCCGTGAGGCCCCAGACCGGCGCGCCCCCCGACACGTCGGCGGCGGTGAAGCAGCGCGGCGGCGCGATCGCGAGAATCGTCTGCGCGTCGCCGATGAGCAGGCGATGGTATCCCGTGCGGTGAACAGGGTCGGCGCGCAGAAAACCGTCGGCGTGTTCGTGCAGGCGAATGTCCTGCGCGTCGCCGTCCTCGAAGATGATGCGCGCGTGCGAGGGCTCCAGATGATCGGCGGGAATGAGCAGCGGTTCGCCCGCGCTCGCAACAATCATCGGGGGAAGCGGGCGGGCGACCGCCTCCTGCATCAGGCGCGCGCGGCTCTGCGCGATGTCGCCAGCGCTCGCGCAGGCGACGCCGCACGCTTCGAGAATGCGGCGCAGGTCGTCGCCCGAGACGGTGCGCTCGCGTCCGGTGTGATCGCTCCACGACGGAGACAATCCGCAGGCCGCGGCCAGCTTGCGGATGGAGGCGTCTGCGTCGAGGTGATCGTCCATGTGTCGTGTTCCCGGGGCGAGCTTGTCGGATTTGGGCGTGTTCGTCGAGGCGCGGCGTCAGCAATCCTGGCGGAGGATAAGCGTTCCGCACTGCGGTAGAACGATGTCGAGGCGGAAGGTTCCCTCTTTGCGCGTGTCGGGCGCGGCATGGGCGCCTCCGCAATTGCCGACATCGGCCCCGCCGTAATGGCGGGAATCGGTGTTGAGCAATTCGCGCCAGAAGCCGCCGCAGGGAACCTCGAGGCTGACGGTTCGCGGCTCCGCGGTCCGGTTCTGCGCCACCAGGAGCGGCGCGGCGGCCTCCCCCGAGCGCAGGTACGCGATGCAGGACTTGTCGGCCAGCAGCCACATCATCTCCTGCGAGATGCGCGCGGTGAGCTTGATCGGCGCTTCGCTGCGCAATGTGTTGTTGAGATCGCGGACGAGCTTGAGAAAGCCGAGGCAGCGCGCGTCGTCGAGCATGCTCCAGGCCACGGCGCCGTCGCTCCAGGCGTGCTGCCCAAGCTCCGCGCCCATGTGCATGAGCTTTGCGCCGGGCGTGAGCCAGGCGAGCGCATAGGCGGCGCGCAGCGGGGCGAGAGGGTCGGCGGCGTCTGCGGAAGGGTTGAAGCTTGCGAGCGCGTGCGGCGTGACGGGAAGCAGCGCGCCTTCGAGCTGGGCGGCGCTCTGGCCGACGAGCGGCGCGGCCGCCGCGCCCAGCGACGCGGCCATCATGTCGTCGCGCCACAGGAGACCATAGGGCTGCGCCGCGTGAAGCGCGTCCTCGACGATCAGGATCGCGCCCGGCGCCAGCTCGGCGACCTCTTCGTGCAGCCGGTTGAGAAGCTCGCATGCGCCGCGGGCCGGCGCGAGCGACAGGCCGTCGAGATGGTATGTCTCAAGCCAGTGCATGGCGCTGTCGACGAGGATGTTCTGCGTGAGCGCGCCCCATCTCGCATCCTCGAACGCGCGCGCAGCCTCCCATTCGAGGATCACACCGAGACCGGCCTGATGGCAGGAATCGACGAAGGCGGCGAAGTCCTCGCGATCGCCATGCCCGGGCGGCGGCGCGAACAGCCACGAGCTTGCGGTGATCTGCTCCAACGCGTCCCCAGCGCTGGCGGCGCGGCCGATTTGCACGTGGGTGAATCCGAGTGCGGACACATAGGCGGGCAGTCGCTCGCCCAGCGTGCGCCAGTCGGCGGCGCGGTCCTCCTGCGCCTGCCATGCGTCCGGTTCGATGCGATAGATCGCGACGGGCGGCGCGCAATCGCGGCGCGCGCGGCGGATGGCGATGAACCGCTCGTCACGCCACGCATGTTTCAACGGTCCGCTGACAATCGCGGCCGGGCGGGGCGTCAGTTCGGCGCCGCGCGCCATGGGATCCACGACGAGCTTGCAGGCCTGCGCGCCCTCTTCGCGCACGGCGAAACAATATCGGGCGCCCGCATGGACGCGCGGCACGAACAATTCCCACACGCCCGCGTCGGCGCGCAGGCGCATGGGATGGCGCCGGTCGCTCCATTCGTTGAAATCGCCCGCGACCGCAACGCTCGTCGCATGCGGCGCCCACAGGGCGAAACGCACGCCCGGCACGCCGTCGAGCAGGGCGGGGCGGGCGCCGAGGATGTCGCCGGCGCCGCGGGCGCCCGCATCGCTCAGGGCCCGCAACTGGGCGTCCGAAATCGTCGGCGGGAAGGAGTACGGGTCTTCGCGCTCCTCGATGCGCCCGGGCCAGTAGATGCGCAGCACGTAGGGCAATTCGTCTTCGAAGGGCGCGGCGAAGAGGCCGGGCGTCTGGCTCTGGTCGAGCACGGCGAGCATCGAGCGGTCGACGCGCGAGCGGACTTCCACGCGCCATGCGCCGGGCGCGTTCACACGCAGAAGACGACCGGCAGGCGTGCGCTGCACGCCAAGCACGTTGAAGGGCGCGGCATGCGCGCCGCTCTCGATGGCCCGAAGACTGTCGGGGTCCAGCGCGGCTATGTGCTGTCGTGCGGCAGACAAGGGGCGTCCTCCGCAGGCGGAGGCATGTCCGCGCAAAAGGCTCAGTTCAAGCTGGTATCCGATTCGCCGCTGCGCCGGTAGCGTTCAGACGGCGCGCGCGAGGCGGTAGACCTCGTCGTAGCGGCGCGCCGACAGGTCCCATCCGAAGCTGCGCGCCATGGCGGCGCGGCGCATGGACGAGAAGCGCCGGTTCGACGTGTACACGTCGAAGGCGCGGCGGATCGCGCCATTGAGGTTGTTGGCGGTGGGGGAGGTAAAGAGAAAGCCGGTCTGCCCATCCTCGATCGTGTCGGCGAGCCCGCCGGTGCGATGGGCGATCGGCAGGGAGCCGAACTTCTGCGCGTACATCTGCGACAGGCCGCACGGCTCGAAGCGCGAGGGCATGAGCAGGAAGTCGCTGCCCGCGAACATGCGCCGCGCTTCCTTCGGGCAGAAGCCGATGCGCGCGCCGACCATGCCCTTGTGACGGCGCGCCAGCGCCTGCACGGCGTCCTCGAACCGCTGCTCGCCTTGCCCTGTCACGATGAGCTGGCCGCCGTGGGCGATGATGGTCTCGGCGGTCTCGATGGCGAGGTCGAGGCCCTTCTGGTGCACGAGGCGCGAGATGATCGCGAACAGCGGGCCGCGCGAGAGGGCGAGGCCGAAGTCCTTGCGGATCTGGTCGGCGTGGTCGCTCTTCCAGCGCTCGGCGGCCTCGCCGGCGCCCGCTTCCGTCTCCCAGCTTTCGTCGATGCCGTTGAGGATGCCCGTGAGCCTGCCCTGCGCATTACGCTCCGTCAGCAATCCGTGCAGGCCGCAGCCGAACTCCGGCGTCGTGATCTCCTGCGCGTAGGTGCCGCTCACCGTGGTGAGGTGCGAGGAATAGAACAGGCCTGCCTTCAGGAAGGACACCTTGCCGTAGAATTCGACGCCGTTGACGTCGAACGCCGCATCGGGAATGGCGAGCGCGCTCATGCGCGCGGCGTCGAACACGCCCTGGTAGGCGAGGTTGTGAATCGTGAGCAGGCTCGGCACGCGGCTGCCGCGCCAGGCGAGATAGCCGGCGGCGAGCGCGGTCGGCCAGTCGTTGAGATGCAGATTGTCGGGCGTCCAGCCCGGCTCGCCGAAGCCGCAGGCGATGTCGGCCGCGGCAAGCGAGAGGCGCGCGAAGCGGATGTCGTTGTCGGGCCAGGGCTCGCCGCGCTCATCGACATAAGGGGTGCCCGGACGATCATAGAGCTCGGGGCATATGACGACATAGACCGCCAGCCCGTCGGGCCGCGCCACACGCCCGATCGCGCATGCGGGAATGTCGCCGGCGGCGGGAAGGCTCGCGACCTTCTCGATGCCCGCGTGTTTGGCGAGCACCTGTGGGTAGCCGGGAATCAGAACGCGCACATCGCAGGCGCCGCGCAGGGCGCGGGGCAGGGCGGCGGACACTTCGCCAAGACCGCCAGCCTGCACGTAATCCGACATCTCCGGCGTGACGAACAGGATCCGCCGCCGCGAACTTGCGGCGCCTGCGGGGCTGGACGTGCGTCCGGCGATGGTCTGGGCGTCGAATGGCATGCGCAAGAAATGATGCAAGGGGCGGGCCACACCGGGAGCGGGAGCAATTTCGCCATCAATATATGGTCAAGGTAAAGCTGGCGTTAAAGGTTGGGGCGGGAGCCGCCGCCTGCGGCGCGCAGGTCGCTTCTTCATTCAAGCCGCTGAAAGTCTTGTGTAAAAGGGCCGCTTCTCCGCCACTATTGAATGTTCTGATTTTGCGTTGCGGGCAAATGGCGCCAAGCTTGTAGACAGCACGCCATGAGCGGAGCCTGCGCCCGCGCGACGGATTGAAGCGCGCCGCTTCCCGATTGTTTACCAACTTGTGGGAAGCTCCACGCGTTTCATGAAGTATTTTTGGAGTTGCAGATGAGCGTTCGGTCCCAGGACATTGCCCATAACGAGGCCAGCGTCGGCGAGATGGCCCGGCCGGCAGGGGCGCCGCGCCCGTCCGTCGAGGAATTGCGCGCCCGCATCCTTTCCAAGCTCGCCTATTCCGTCGGCAAGGACGTCGCCAGCGCCCGCGAGCACGACTGGCTGACGGCGGCGATCCTGGCGCTGCGCGACGGCGTGATCGACGGCTGGGCGCAGACGATTCGCGAGGCCAAGGCCAGCGGGCGCAAGCGCGTCTATTATCTCTCTCTCGAATTCCTCATCGGCCGCCTGTTCAAGGACGCGCTCGGCAACACGGGCCTGACCGAGCCGATGCGCGAGGCGCTGTCCGGTCTTGGCGTCGATCTCGACGCGATCTCGGCGCTGGAGCCCGACGCCGCGCTCGGCAACGGCGGCCTCGGCCGTCTCGCCGCGTGCTTCATGGAGAGCATGGCGACCGTCGGCGTGTCGGGCCTTGGCTACGGCATCCGCTACGACCACGGCCTCTTCCGCCAGAAGATCGTCGACGGCTACCAGGTGGAGGCGCCGGAGGACTGGCTGTCGTTCCGCAACCCATGGGAATTCCTGCGCCGCGAGATCGTGCACGAGATCGGCTTTGGCGGCTCGGTGTCGATGTCGAACGGCTGGGACGGCGCGGCGCGCCATGCCTGGCAGCCTGCCGAAACCGTGCTGGCGGTCGCCTACGACACGCCGGTCGTCGGCTATCACGCGCGCATGATCAACACGCTGCGCCTGTGGAGCGCGCGCTCGACCGATCCGCTGCGGCTCGACGCGTTCAACTCCGGCGATCACCTGGGCGCCATGGCCGAGCGCACGCGGGCCGAAAGCATTTCACGCGTGCTCTATCCCTCCGACGCGACGCCGGCGGGGCAGGAATTGCGCCTGCGGCAGGAGTATTTCTTCACCTCCGCCTCGCTGCAGGATCTCATCCGCCGCCATCTGCAGCGCTTCGACGACGTGCGCAGCCTGCACGAGAAGGCCTCCATCCAGCTCAACGACACGCACCCCTCGATCGCGGTCGCCGAACTCATGCGCCTGCTGATCGACGTGCATGGAATCGCGTGGGACGAGGCGTGGAACATCACGCGCGCGTCCTGCTGCTACACCAATCACACGCTGCTGCCCGAAGCGCTCGAGACGTGGCCGGTCGATCTGATGGAGCGCGTGCTGCCGCGCCATCTGCAGATCATCTACGCCATCAACGCGCGGCTGCTCGAGGAAGTGCGCACGTCCGGCGCGCCGAACGATCGCATCGCCCGCGTGTCGCTGATCGATGAAAACCACGGCCGCCGCGTGCGCATGGGCAATCTCGCCTTCGTCGGTTCGCACAAGATCAATGGCGTTTCCGCGCTGCACACCGAACTCATGAAGGAGACGGTGTTCCACGACCTCCATGCGCTGCTGCCCGGCCGCATCACCAACATGACGAACGGCATCACGCCGCGCCGCTGGTTCCAGCACGCCAATCCGCAGCTTGCGCAACTGGTGCGCGATTGCGTCGGCGAGGCTCCGTTCGAGGACCTCGAAAAGATCAAGCCGTTCGCGCGCTTCGCTGACGACGCGGGCACGCGCGAGCGCTTCCGCGCGATCAAGCTGGCCAACAAGCATCGTTTCGCCGAATACGTGCATGAGACGATGGGCGTGCGCGTCGATCCGCAGGCGATGTTCGACGTCCACGTGAAGCGCATTCACGAATACAAGCGCCAGCTTCTCAACATCATCGAGACGGTGGCGCTGTACCAGGCGATCAAGGCCAATCCGACCGGCCACTGGGCGCCGCGCGTCAAGTTCTTCGCCGGCAAGGCCGCCGCGAGCTACGTGATGGCCAAGACAGTCATCAAGCTCATCAACGACGTCGCGAAGACGATCAACGACGATCCCGTGACGCGCGACCTCCTCAAGGTCGTGTTCCTGCCGAACTTCAACGTGAGTCTCGCCGAGATCATCATTCCGGCGTGCGATCTCTCCGAGCAGATCTCGACCGCCGGCATGGAGGCGTCGGGAACGGGCAACATGAAGTTCGGACTCAACGGCGCGCTGACCATCGGCACGCTGGACGGCGCGAACGTCGAGATGCTCGAGCACGTGGGCGACGACAACATCGTGATCTTCGGCATGACGGCGGCTGAAGTGGAGGCCCTGCGGCGCTCCAGCTACCAGCCGCGCCAGGTGATCGAGGGCGATCCGGTGCTCGCCGAAGCGCTGCACGCGATTGCAGGCGGCGAGTTCTCGCCCGACGATCGCACGCGCTATCACGGGCTCGTCGACACGCTCTACAACAGCGACTGGTTCATGGTCGCGGCCGACTTCGCCGCCTACTGGAGCGCGCAGCGCAGCGTCGACGGCATGTGGAGCGACAGCTCGGACTGGACGCGCCGCGCCATCATCAACACGGCCAACATGGGCTGGTTCTCGTCGGACCGCACGATCCGCCAGTATGCGGACGAAATCTGGAAGGTCCCGCACTGGCGCAACGGCTGATGGACGCGCAAGCGACATCTGCAGGCGTGATGGATGCGGCGCCCGTCGAAGGACGGGCGCCGTCTCATCTTGGCGTGCGCCTTCTGGATGATGGGGCCAGCGTCGCCGTGTACTCCCGGCACGCGGACGCGATCTTCTTCTGTCTCTTCGACGAGGCGGGCGAGCGCGAGACGCAACGCTGGCGGCTTTCGGTTCGCGACGGCGACGTGTTCCACGGCTTCGTTCCGGGCGTGAAGGCGGGCGCACGCTATGGCCTGCGCGCAGATGGCCCGTGGGAGCCCGCGCGCGGGCATCGCTTCGACCCGGCCAAACTGCTGATCGATCCCTACGCCACGCGCCTCGACCGCGTGGTCGCGTGGTCGCCCGAGCTTTCATTGCCGCGCGAGCGCGCGCAGGACACCGCCCGTTTCATGCCGCGCGCGGTGGTGGAAGAGGCGCCGGCGCCTGCGTCCCGGCTCGCCGGTTCGCGCCGCGCGCCGCGGCTCATCTACGAACTCCCCGTGCGCGCGTTCACGATGCTGCGCGATGACGTTCCGCAGGAATTGCGCGGCACGCTGGGAGGACTGACGCAGCCGCAGATGATCGACCATCTGGTGCGGCTGGGCGTGAGCCATGTCGAGCTCATGCCGGTGACCGCGTGGATGGACGAGCCCCATCTCGTGAAGCTCGGGCTCTCCAACGCGTGGGGCTACAATCCCGCGAGCTTCATGGCGCTCGATCCGCGCCTGGCGCCGGGCGGAATGGCGGACCTGCGCGCGGCCGTCGGCAAGCTGCACGCGGCGGGGATCGCGGTGCTGCTCGACGTCGTGTTCAACCACACCGCAGAGAGCGATCTCGAAGGCCCGACGCTGTCGCTGCGCGGCCTCGACAATGCGACGTATTACCTGCACCAGACCGACGCGCCCGGCGCGCTGGTCAACGACACGGGCTGCGGCAACACGTTCGCGTGCAATCGCCCGGCCGGGGTGCGGCTGGTGATGGACTCCATGCGTCGCTTCGTCGAAGGCGCCGGCATCGACGGCTTCCGCTTCGATCTCGCGCCCGTGCTGGGCCGCAGCGAGACCGGCTTCAGCGCGCAGGCGCCGCTGCTGAGCGCCATCGCGCAGGACCCCGTGCTGCGCGACGTTATGCTGATCGCCGAGCCGTGGGACATTGGGCCGGGCGGCTACCAGCTCGGCGGGTTCCCCGCGCCGTTCATGGAGTGGAACGATCGCTACCGCGACGACGTGCGGCGTTTCTGGCGCGGCGAATTCGGCGCCATCGGCGCGTTCGCGACGCGGCTCGCCGGCTCGCGCGATGTTTTCGGCCGCTCGCACCGCCCGCCGTCGGCGAGCGTGAACTTCACGGCGGCCCATGACGGGCTCGCGTTGCGCGACGTCGTCACGTATTCGCACAAGCGGAACGAGGCGAACGGCGAAGAAAACCGCGACGGATCGAGCGTCAATCACTCGTGGAATCACGGCGATCGACGGTCCCGCGGGCGCGGAGATCGAGCGGGCGCGCGACCGCGATGTGCGCGCGCTTCTGGCGACGACCATCCTGTCGCTGGGCGCGCCCATGATCACGGCGGGCGACGAGTTCGGCCGCACGCAGAAGGGCAACAACAACGCCTATTGCCAGGACAACGGGATCACCTGGCTCGACTGGGCGAACATGGACGACGGTCTCGCCAGCCTTCACCGCTGCGCTCGTGGCGCTGCGGGGGCGGCTCGCGATCCTGTGCGACGACGAGGCGCTGGAGGGCGAGGCGCGCGAGGGCGCGCATCATCCGGACGCGGTCTGGTTGCGCCTTGATGGCAGCCCCAAGCAGGTGTCCGACTGGATGGACGGCGATTGTCTCGTCCTGCTCACGGCGGCGGAACGGGGCGGCGACACGCAGCGCGCGATCTTCGCATTCAACCGCGCTTTCGAGCCGCGCGCCTTGATGCTTCCGCAGGCGCGAGCCGGGCTGCGAGCTGGCGTTGCGCGCTCGACAGCGCGACGGGGCAGTGCGGTCACGACACGCCCCCCGTTCATACGCTCAATGCCCGCTCGGTGTGCGTTCTCGTGGAAGAACGCTGACGCGCGCGGAACGAAGATCAGCGTAACCGGTTCACGGAAGGCGGCCGAACCATGGCCGCCCCAACCCGTGGACCCATGCAGCACCGACCCGGATTTCTTCCCGCTGCGGCTCTAGCTTTCGCGAGCCGCTTCGTATCCTCGCCCCGAACCCCTGACGGCGCCGCGCCTGCCGCAAGGCGCAGCATCGGCGAGCCGCGCGCCCGCAGCGTTCGCGACGGCGCACGCGAAGCTGGCGACCCGCTCGCAAGGAGCGCCTCCCGTCCGCAGGCCGCAGACGCGCGGAGCGGCGGCGACCGGGGCCAGACGGCCGATGAGCCGACGCAAATTCCGGCCCGCGGCTGGAAGGAAATCTTCGCGCGGGTGTGGGAGCAGATCGGCAAGGATCGCGTCGTGGCGGTGGCCGCCGGCGTCACGTTCTACGGTCTGCTCGCAATCTTCCCCCTGATCGCCGCCATCGTGTCGATCTATGGCTTCGTCGCCGATCCCGCGACCATCAACGAGCATCTGCGCGCGCTGTCGGCGGTGCTTCCGGGAGGCGCGCTCGAGGTTGTCAGCGAGCAGGTGACGCGCATCGCTTCGCAGCCGCGCGGGCAGCTCGGCTTTGGTTTCATCGCCGGCCTTGCCGTAACGCTGTGGAGCGCCAACGCGGGCATGAAGGCGATCTTCGATGCGCTCAACGTGGCCTACGGCGAAGAGGAGAAGCGCTCGTTCATCAGGCTCAACCTGCAATCGATGACGTTCACGATCCTCGCCATCGTCGCGGCGATCGCTGCGATGGTGGCCGTCGTGGTCCTGCCGCCGGCGCTTGAATTCCTCGGGCTTGGCGACGCGCTGCAGTCGCTCATCTCCATCGCTCGCTGGCCATTGCTTCTGCTCGGGCTCGGCGTCGGACTCGCGTTGCTCTATCGCTACGGGCCGAGCCGCGATGAGCCGCGCTGGAGCTGGCTTTCGCCGGGCGCGATCGTCGCCGCGCTGGTGTGGCTTCTCGCGTCGCTGGCGTTCTCTTACTACGCGCAGAACTTCGGCTCCTACAACGAGACCTACGGGTCTCTCGGCGCCGTCATCGGCTTCATGACCTGGTTGTGGATCTCCGTGACCATCGTGCTCGTCGGCGCGGAGATCAACGCGGAAGCCGAACATCAGACGGAGGCGGACACGACCAAGGGGCCTGAGAAGCCCATGGGGCAGCGAGGCGCGGTGGTCGCCGACGCTCCGGCGCCCTCATGAGCATGGCGGGGCGGCGCAGGTTTGTAGCCTTGCGCAGCCTTCGCCGGAACAAAGTGCGTAACGCGGGCATTTCAACGCAGCCAATCCGGAGGTTCACATGACAGACATCAATACAGGTCGGCAGAGCGGCGCCGAGAGCGACGCCATGAGCCGTGCGCGGCAGGCGGCAAGCGGCGCCGCAGAATCGGCGTCGAACCTCGCGGGTCAGGCCAGCGGATTGGCCAGCAAGGCGGCGTCCGCGCTCGCCAGCGAAGCGCAGCACAAGGCCACGGGCATGATGCAGCAGCAGATGGAGATGGGCGCGGATTACGTGCGCATGGTGTCGCAGACGGCGCACACCGCCGCGCGCGAACTCGAAGGCAAGGCGCCGGAGCTTGCGCGTCTCGTGCACGACATCGCCGACCGCGCCGACGGCTTCGCCAACGACCTGCGCCGTCGCCAGGTGAACGAGATGTTCGACGTCGCGTGGGATTTCGCGCGGCGCAATCCGCGCATGTTCCTCGGCGGCGCGATCGCGGCGGGCTTCCTGCTGACGCGCTTCGCCAAGAGTTCGGCCGAGCACACCGCGAGCATGAACCGGCGGGACGAGTCGCGGCGCGGCGGATCCGACTACGGCGCGCGTGCGGGATCGTCAGGCTATGGCGGGTCGTACGGCGGAACTTCCGGCGCATCGTCCGGCGGCAGGTCGACATCGACAACGGCGTCACCCTCCTCGTCCTCCAGCTCGCCGTCCTCCTCGACATCGACGGGCACGCCGGCGACGCGCACAACCGGAGGCTCCTATGCCGGATGATCGCTTCACGTCGCGCGCCGGTGCGCATCATGCCGACAGAAGTCCGGGTGCGCTGGTCAGCATGCTGCTGACCGATTTCTCGGACCTGATGCGGAAGGAAATAGCTCTCGCAAAGGGCGAACTTGCAAAGAACATCTCCGACAAGGTGATGGGGTCTGTGTGGATGATCGTGGCCGGCGTGGTCTTCCTCGTCGCGCTGCTCACGCTCGTCGCGGGAACTCGTATTCCTGATCGCGAGCTTCGGGCTGGCGATGCACTGGTCGGCTTTCATCGTCGCGGCCGGCCTCGCAATCATCGGCGCGATCATGTTCTTCGCAGGCAAGTCGAAAATGTCCGGCGACACGATGCCTCAGCGCAGCATGACGCAGGTGAGTGAAGACGTCCGGGTCGTCAAGGAGCAGATGCAATGACATCATATTACGCACGCACGGCTCGCCGCCGCCACTCGAGCGGCATGGACTGGAACATGGGCGCGGGCAGCATCATCGACATGGTGCAACGCAAGCCCGAAGCGCTGCTTCTGATCGGCGCGGGACTGGCCCTGATGATGCGGCGGGGCCGAGGTTTCGGCTTCACGTCTTCGCGCAGCGGCGACTGGCAGGGCGACAGCCAGGCCGACTGGCGCAGGGACCGGAGTTTCTCGCGCACGAGCGGCCGGCGCTCCTATCAGGCGACGGGCGATGACGGCAGCGATTGGTCCTCCAGCCAGTCGTCGAGCGGCATGATGTCGTCGGCGCGCAGCGCGATGAACCAGGCCGGTGAAACGGCGAGCGACGCCGCCGAAAGCATGACCAACTATGCGTCCGGCATGATGCAGCGCGTCGGTGACACGGCGTCGAGCTACGCATCCTCCGCGACGCGATGGGCCGACGACGCGCGCGAAGGCCTGATGGGCCGCTCGCAGCGTCTTGCGGAACGCGCGCGCACGCTTCCCGAAGAACTCGACGAAGCGGTGCAGGATCATCCGCTCGTGCTCGCCGCGCTCGGCGTCGCCGTCGGCGCTGCGCTGGGCGCGACGCTGCCCTCGACCTCGCTCGAAAATCGCGCGATGGGCGAGACCCGCGACCAATTGCTCGACGCCGCGCAAAGCGCCACCAGCCGCATCGGCGAAGCGGCCGAGGAGGCCTACGACGAAGCCTGGCGCACAGCCGAAAGCCACGGCCTCAGCAAGGAAGGCCTGAGCGGAAATGGCCCGCGACGTCGGCGGCAAGTTCGCCAGCGCCGCAGTGGGCGCCGAGCAGGGCGGCCAAAGCGGCCAGACCGGCCAGAGCGGATCTTCGTCCGGGGCGTCGGGCTCCTCGCAGGGCGGAACGTCAAGCGCCGCCAACAAGACCTCTTCGGGCTCCACCGGCGCATCGTCCGTGTCGACCGCCGCGGCGCCGGGCGGCGCGGGGACATCTCCCGCCAAGCCGGGCGGCGGCTCGCAGGGCTCCACCACCGGCGGCACAGCGGGATCTTCGACCACGCCGGGCGGGCGCAGGGATGAGTTCGAGACAGACGTGAACCAGCGGGGACCAGATCGCATGGCTGACGAAAAATCCATCGACGAACTCGAGCGCGACGTCGAACAGGCGCGCGCCCGGGTGGCTGCGGACATCGCGATGCTCCGCTCGCCCGAAACCTTCGAGGCCGCGAAAGCGGGCATCTTCGACGCCGCATACGGCTATCGCGACCAGATGCGCGACAAGGCGACGGGCTACGGCAACGGCATGCTCGACACGTGGAAGGCGAAGGCGGCGGCCAATCCGCTCGCCGTCGCCGCCATCGGCGCGGGCATCGCGTGGCGTCTCTACAAGCATCCGCCGATCACGACCGTGCTCGTCGGGCTTGGCCTGGCGAGCCTCATGCGCACCGATCCGGACGACGATTCCATGCATCCGCGCAGGCTCATGGAAACGGCGTCGGAGAAGGCGCTGGAGCTGAAGGACCGCGCCGCCGCGCAGGTCGCCGAACTGCGCGAAAGCGCCGTCGGCGCGATGGAGGAAAAGGTGCACGAATGGACCGCCGCGGCGGAGGGCGTCGTCGAAAGCGCCGCCGAACGCGTCGCGTCCATCGGCTCGACGTCCTCGCCGCCCCGTGACGGGCGAACGCCGACGTTTGCGCAGACGCGCGATCCCGAGGCGCTGGGCGTTGCCAGCCGTGGCATGCGCGCGCCGACCGCCGATCTGCCGTACCCGAGCGACGAATATCGTTCGTATGGCGAGCGCACGTCGGGCGATCGGCGTGACGCGTACCTGCTGGGCGTCGCCGCGCTCGCAGTGGGCGCGGCCGTCGGCCTGTCGCGCATGCACGCCAGCGAGGACATCGCGGAGGACTATGAACGCGACGGGTTCGACGACGAGCGCGAAGTGGTCTGGCGCAGGTACTGAGTTTGCTCAACAGAAGGGAAAAAGCGGCATGAGCATCATCTGGACGATCATCATCGGCTTCGTGGCGGGGTTGATTGCAAAATTCGTCACGCCCGGCCGGAACGAGCCGTCGGGTTTCATCCTGACGACGCTGCTCGGCATCGTCGGCGCCTTCGTGGCGACGTATCTGGGGCAGGCGCTCGGATGGTATCGCGCGGATGAAGGCGCCGGCCTCATCGGCGCGGTCGTGGGCGCCGTCGTCGTTCTGGTGATCTGGAGCGCGTTCCAGAGCCGTTCGCGCGCATCCTGAAGTCAACTAGACAACAAAAAGAACCGCCGGCTCGAGGGCCGGCGGTTTTGTTTTGGCGTTTTGTTCTGGCTTGCGTGCTGCGCTCAGCAGCGGCGCGTGCGCGCGCGGCCGGCGCGATCCACGAGCACGCGGCCCTGACGATCCGTGACGTAGCAGACGCCCGGCGCCAGCGGTCCGCCCGGAGCGGTCACCGCCGCGCCCACCGCGCCGCCTGCAACGGCGCCGACCGGCCCGCCGACGATCGCGCCTGCGACTGCGCCCGTCGCGGTGCCTGCGGTCTGCTGCTGTGTCGCGCAGGCCGTCAATGCAAGTCCAGCCGCAATAGCCGTGAGAACCTTGATATTCATGCGCCGTCTCCCTGATCCCCCGCCAACGCCCCCTTGGGCCAACGCATGTCGCAGCGCCGGGTTCGAGGGGCCGGGCGCCGAGCGGTTCGAGGAGACGCGGGCCGAACCTTCGCGGCGGCGCGGCGTTGACGGCGAGCGCATCTTGAATGGGCACGGGAGACGGCACATGGCGGAGGACAGGCTCAACCAGGCGATCGCGACGGCGCTCGCGCGGATGGACAAGACGTCGGATGCGCAATCGGCCGGCGCGCTCTCGGACGACGAGGCGCAGATACTCTCGCTGCTCGGCGCGGCCATCGTCGCCGAATGGAACAACATTTCGCGCGAGACCCAGCGAACCATTTTCGAGCGGGCGACGGCGCTGGGCGCGCCGGGCGGGGATGCCGGCCTGCGCCAGGACATCGCCACCTTCCTGCACGATCACCACGAGCGCACGGCGCAGGGCGGATAGGCCGGGACACGCGGTCGGGCGTCGCCGCCGCCAAGCTTCAGCAGGCCGCCCGCTTCCCCCCGGGCGGTTTTTCCGCTAGGCACGCGCGACACGCGGCGACCGGCCTTGCCGGGCGCAGGCCCACCCTTTGCCCGAGACTGAAATGCATCGTTATCGCACGCATACCTGCGGCCAGCTTCGCGACACCGACGACGGCCAGACCGCCCGGCTTTCGGGCTGGTGCCATCGCATCCGCGACCACGGCGGCGTGCTGTTCATCGACCTGCGCGACCATTACGGCATGACGCAATGCGTGGTCGACCCCGACTCGCCGGCGTTCAGGCTCGTCGAGACCTTCCGGTCCGAATGGGTCGTGCGGCTCGACGGCAAGGTGCGCCGGCGCCCGGCGGGCACGGAGAACGCCGACATGCCGACCGGCCAGGTCGAACTCTACGTCACCGAGGCCGAGGTGCTGGGGCAGGCGGCGGAACTGCCGCTGCCGGTGTTCGGCGATCAGGATTATCCTGAGGAAACGCGTCTTCGCTATCGCTTCCTCGATCTGCGACGCGAGCGTCTGCATCGCAACATCATGCTGCGCGGGCAGGTGGTGGATTCGCTGCGCCGTCGCATGAAGGGGCAGGGCTTCAACGAATTCGCCACGCCCATTCTCACCGCGTCCTCGCCCGAGGGCGCGCGCGACTTCCTCGTGCCCTCGCGCCTGCATCCGGGCAAGTTCTACGCGCTGCCGCAGGCGCCGCAGCAGTACAAGCAGCTGTTGATGATGGCGGGCTTCGACCGCTATTTCCAGATCGCGCCGTGCTTCCGCGACGAGGACCCGCGCGCCGACCGCCTGCCGGGCGAGTTCTACCAGCTCGACGTCGAGATGAGCTTCGTCACGCAGGAAGACGTGTTCGCGGCGCTCGAGCCCGTCATCGCCGGCGTGTTCGAGGAGTTCGCCGACGGCAAGACCGTGACGCCGAGCCCGTGGCCGCGCATCGCCTATGCCGAGTCGATGCAGAAATACGGCACCGACAAGCCGGACCTGCGCATCCGCAATCCTTATACGAACGCGCCGCTGGAAATGGCGGACGTGTCGGAGCATTTCCGCGGCTCGAACTTCAAGGTGTTCGCGCGCATGCTGGAAGCCGGGAAGAACCGCGTGTGGGCCGTGCCCGCGCCGGGCGGCGGACAGCGCACGTTCTGCGACCGCATGAACTCGTGGGCGCAGAGCGAAGGCCAGCCGGGGCTGGGCTACATCTTCTGGCGCGAGGCGGACGGCAAGGTGGAAGCCGCCGGCCCCATCGCCAACAACATCGGCCCTGAGCGCACCGAAGCCATTCGCGCGCAACTGGGCGTGAAGGCGGGCGACGCGGTGTTCTTCGCCGCGGGCGACCCGGAGAAGTTCGCCAAGTTCGCCGGCGACGCGCGCATTCGCGTCGGGCGCGAGCTGAATCTCGTCAACGAGAACGCCTACGAATTCGCGTGGGTCGTCGACTTCCCGATGTTCGAGTGGAACGAGGACGACAAGAAGGTCGACTTCTCGCACAATCCCTTCTCGATGCCGCAGGGCGGGCATGGACGCGCTCACCTCGCAGGATCCGCTCACCATCAAGGCGTTCCAGTACGACGTGGCCTGCAACGGCTACGAGCTGGCCTCGGGCGGCATCCGCAACCATCGCCCCGACGCGATGGTGAAGGCGTTCGAGATCGCCGGCTACGGCGAGCAGGACGTTGTGGAGCGCTTCGGCGCGCTCTATCGCGCGTTCCAGTACGGCGCGCCGCCGCACGGCGGCATGGCGGCCGGCGTCGACCGCATCATCATGCTGCTGGCGGGCGAGCAGAACCTGCGCGAAGTGGCGCTGTTCCCCATGAACCAGCGCGCCGAAGACCTGCTCATGGGCGCGCCGTCCGACGCCTCGACCAAGCAATTGCGCGAGTTGCACCTGCGGCTCAACCTGCCGGAGGCGTGAGGCTCATCTAAAGCCCGGTGCGCGACAGGATCGTCTGCGCGAGAACGTCGAGGTGGTTCTCGCGCATCGGCGTGATCTGCGCGAACGCGTCATCGAGCGCCCGGGGGCTCGCGCCCTCCAGCGCCACGATGCGCAGGTAATCATCCTTCACCAGCGTCTCGACAGCCTCGTCGTCCGCGTGCGGCCTGGTGCGCGCGGGCCTCAGCGCGATCGCGGGGCGCTGCGCCGCAACGGCTTCCGTGATCATCGACATGCTGTCTGAGGTGACGAGCATCGCGTCGCATTCGTACACCGGCCCCGCCGAGCCCGGACCCGCCGCGCGGAAGTCGATCAAGGCCACGTTGGGCCGCGCCGCAAGCGGCTCCAGCGCCGCGTAGGCCTCCGGCGGCGTGCGCGGCGAGGTCGCGACGCGCAGGCTCACGCCCGGCGCCTGCGCGCAGTGCGACAGGAGACCGGCGAGGCGCGTCCCAGTCGACGTGCTGGAAATCGGCGTTCGCGGTCGGGCCGCCAACCAGCACGCCGAGGGACTTGTCGCCCGCCGCTGAAAACCCGCTCCATGGGCGCGGTCGCGGCAGCGCGTCGGGGTCGATCGCGGCGGGCTTGATGAGGCAGGCGTGGTTGGGCAGCTTGCGCGCGCGCGCATAGGGCAGCAGCGTGAGGCTGACCTTGCGGGGATCGAGCCCGCGCAGGGAGCCCGCGATCACGTTGGGAACATTGCGCAACCGCGCCAGCGCGATGTTGGCGCCGAACGTCAGCGCCCCCGCCGACACGACGAGATCGCAAGGCGGGAAGTCACTCTCCGACAATCCGTGCGCCGCGACGAGATAGGCCGACGGAGGCAGCACGCGCGCCAGCCGCGGACTCAGCGCGCGCGGGATGAACTTCGCCAGCCGCACCTCGACGCGCGCAACGTCCACCGGCCGCTTGCGCGCAATGGCGGCCGCAATCGCCTCGCTCTGGCGATAATGGCCGGGCCGCCCGTCGGAGAGGATGAGGATGCGCATGGCGCGCTTCCGCTCACACGCCCTTCAGCTTGCGCAGCTTGTACTTCAATTCCTCGCGCAGGAAGATCATGAGGTTCGTCAGGCCGCGTTCCTCGCGGCTCTTCCATGTCTTGAAGGCCGCCCGGCGCTTGGAGCGCACGCGGATCGGCTCGAGATAGGGGAAGTGCACGCCCAGCTTCATCGCCCACCAGTCCTGGTCGTGCTGCGTCACATGCGCGTTGCGCCCGTCGGGCAGCACGAGAACGGCGGGGCCGGTGTCGATGATGATGATGGCGTTCTTCGCGAACGCCGCCATGTCGGCGATGATCGGCTCCAGTTCCTCTTCTGGCACATGCTCCAGCACGTCGACGTTGACCAGCAGGTCGAACTTGCCTTCGGGCTTGACGCTGTGTTCGGGGATCGCCGGATCATAGCGCGCCGTCCGCGCGCCGGTGGCCTTCGCCAGCTCGTCGGCGAGGCTGCTCTGCCCGCAGCCGAAGTCGATGATCGACGAAGGCTTCAGCTCGTCGATCAGCGGCAGGATATAGGGCAGGTTCTTGACGCTGGTGTTTCCGTAGGCCTCGCGGCTGTGGATCAGGCGGTATTGCTGGATCAGGTCTTCGCTCATGGAAGAATCCCCCGTGTGACGCTTGCGCGCGTGTGTTCGTGCGATCGTGTGTTTCGTGGCGCCGGCGCGGTCATCGGCGCAAATCCTGAAGGGCCGAGCGCAGCGCGGGTTCGAGGAGCCGCGCGCCGTCGGGGCTGAGATGGTCGTCGTCGACGTACAGCGCCCGGCCGCCCGCCGTGGCGCGGCATACGTTCGCGTCGCACAATTGCTCGTGCGGATAGACAACGCGCACGCCGTCCATGCGCGACAGTTCGGCAAGCACGGGAAGCACGCCGCGCTGGCGCTCGTCGAAGTCCGTGCGCGCCATGACGATGTCGTCGCGCTTGCCGCGCATGGCGCCCTTGATGAAGGCGGCGGGCACGTTGACGTCGAATTCCGGCACGGGGCCGACGATGACGACGCGCTTGCCGGCGGCCCTGACCTTTTCGACCGTCGCGCGCAGGACGCGCGCGAAGGCGGCGCGGTTCGCCGCGTCGTCGCGCTCGACAAAGCGGCGCGGGCGCGTGGCGGCCTCGTTCTGGGACGGCACGCCCTCGGCGTAGAGCCCCCAGCGGCCGATGAACACGATCTCGGTCACGTCGGGTTGGCGATGATGCGTTCGATCTCGCGCGGACCCGCAAGGCAGCGGCGGAAGACCGAGCTTTCCTTTTCGAGCCCCAGCAGCGGCGGGCAGCCGCCGCGGCCGACGTTGTATCCCTTGACGCCCGCCTCGGTGGCCAAGCGGGCGATGACCGGCGAGACGGTCGCCGCGTGGGAATCGCCCCACAGGGCGAAGCGTGGACTTGGCGCCGACTGGTCGCCGACGAAGCATTCGCCGCGTGTGCGGCGGTCCTGTCCGTCGGCCTGGAACCCGCACAGGCCGCCGTGGATCACGCGCGTCGGCGTGGCGCGGGCCAGTTCCGCCACCTCCGGCGACAACCGCCCCGGCAGGCCGCGGCCCTTCACGATGATCTGGCTCAGCGCCGCCGTCAGGACGATGGCGGCGGCGCCGCCGATGAAGACGAGCCTGCGCGTGAGCGGCGGTCCCGCGCGGCGGGCGGGCTGCTCCACATAGCGATAGCTCAGCGCCGAAAGCGCGAAGGCGGCGCCCAGCAGCAGCACGCGATGCCAGCCCTGCAAGGTGGTGGCCGAACTCGTACTCGGCGAACGCCAGCAGCGGCCAGTGCCAGAGATAGAGCGAATAGGAAATCTTGCCGACGTAGACCACCGGCGCGAACGACAACGCGCGCGCGACCGCCGTCTGCGTCAGGCTGGTCGAGCTGTGAATGAGAAGCGCAGCGCCAACGGCAGGAACGAGCGCCGCAAAGCCCGGGAAGGGCGTGGCCGCGCTGTAGAACACGACAGCGACGGCGATCAGCGCGAGGCCGAGCGCGGCGAGCGCCTCGTTGGCGCGCGCGCTCGACGCGCGCGGGACAAGCCCCATGGCGAGCGCGACGCCGCACATGAGTTCGAAGGCGCGCGAATGGGGCAGGAAGAACGCCCAGCGCGCTTCCGTGTGCACGCCCCACGCTGAGACGCCGAGCGAGGCGACAAACAGCGACCAGAAGATCGGCGCGCGCCAGCGCCGCAGACCGCGCGACAGCAGCAGCAGGATGAACGGGGCGAGCAGATAGAACTGCTCCTCGACGCCCAGCGACCACGTGTGCAGGAGCGGCTGCGTCTCGGCGGCGGGCGCGAAATAGCCGCCCTGCCGCGTGAAGTAGAAGTTCGACCAGAACGCCATGGCCGCGAAGGCGGAGCGCCCGAACGCGAGATAGTCCGTCGGCGTCAGCAGCAGCGCGCCCATGCCCGCGCAGAAGAGAATCACCACGAAGAGCGCGGGGAAGATGCGCCGGATGCGCCGCTCGTAGAAGCGGGCGAGGCTGAAACTGTCCTTCTCCTCCTCCTTCAGGATGATGGAGGCGATGAGGTAGCCGGAGATGACGAAGAAGACGTCGACGCCCACGAAGCCGCCGGGGAACAGCCCGAGCCTGGCGTGGAAGATGATGACGGCGAGCACGGCGATGGCGCGCAGGCCGTCGATGTCGGGGCGGTAGGCGAGCGCTTCGTGGGGCCGCTCGATCGCCGGGTTCGAAGTGAGCGACAAGCGGACAGCTTCCCTGATGGCGCAGATGGGGGATCGCCGGCGGGCTCCCGGCGGCGGGCCTCATCTAACAGACGGGGCGGGCCGGGTCACGCCCCCAGGGCGTCGCGCCTCGAGGCGGCCCGGCCCGGCTCGGGGCCTATTCGAGCTTGAGGCCGATCTGCTTGATGACGGGCGTCCAGCGCTTCAGCTCGTCCTGGAGGAAGCGGGCGGTCGCCTCCGGCGTCGTGTCGCTCGACGGATCAAAGCCCGACGCCGCGAGAATTTCGATGAACTTCGGGTCCTTCATGGCGTCCTGCGTGGCTTTCGAAATCCGCTCCACGATGGGCTTGGGGGTCCCCGCCGGCGCAAACAGCGCGGCGAAGTTCAGCGCGACGCAGCCGGGCGCCCCGGCTTCCTCGCAGGTCGGAATGTCGGGCGCGGCCGGAATGCGGGCCGGCGTGGTGATCGCCAGCAGCCTGATCTTGCCGGTCTGGTGCAGGGCGATGACCTGCCCGGTGATGTTGATCATGCCCATGGGAATCTGGCCGCCCACGAGGTCGTTCTGGGCCGGGCCGCCGCCGCGATAGGGCACGTGGACGATGTCGACCTTGGCGGTGGACTTGAACAGCTCCCCCGCCATGTGGCCGGCCGCGCCGACGCCCGGTGAGGCGTAGGACAGCTTGCCCGGGTTGGCGCGGGCGAAGTCGATCAGGTCTCCGAGGGTCTTGAACGGCTGCGCGGGATGCACGGCGACGCCGATGCCGCCCGTCGAAATCACCGCGATCGGTTCGAAATCCTTGACCGGGTCGTAGCTCTGGGTTCCCGCCGCGATGGGGCGCACCACATGCGTCGCCCCGGAGCCGAACAGGATCGTATAGCCGTCGGGGGTCGCCCGGGCGACGGCCGCCGCGCCGACGCCGCCCCCGGCGCCGCCCTGATTCTCGATGACGACCGAGCCCAGGCTGTTCTTCACGAACTCGGCCCATGGGCGGGCGACCGCGTCGTTCACGCCGCCCGGTGGAAAGGGCACGACCAGCCGAATCGTCCGGGTGGGATAGTTCGCCTGCGCCATCGCGCCGGGCGCCAGCGTCACGGCCGCCGCGCCGGCGAGCCCCAGTTTCACGAACGCGCGTCTGTCCATCGGTTCCCCTCCTCAATTCGACGTTTTCGTCCCCGGCCGGCTTGGCGCCGGCTCGGCGGGGAAGTTAGGCGATGCGAGCGTCTTGCGCCAGCGCGCCCGCGCCGTCCGGACGCAAGCGCAAAAAACGCGCTTGTGCGAAACCGGGCGCTCGTCGTTTATGGCGGACGCTAACAGGAGACCCGCGCGGACGTCGCGGGCAGGGGAACTTCATGGCGTCCAAGATGTCCGACGACCTGCGCACAGGCGCGCTGGTCTATCACCGCATGCCCAAGCCCGGAAAGCTCGAGATCCAGGCGACCAAGCCGCTCGGCAACCAGCGCGACCTCGCGCTCGCCTATTCGCCGGGCGTCGCCGCGCCCTGCGAGGCCATCGCCGCCGATCCCGGCCGAGGCGGCCAACCTCACGATCGCGCCAGAACCTCGTCGGCGTGATCACCAACGGCACGGCCGTGCTCGGCCTCGGCGACATCGGCCCGCTCGCCTCCAAGCCGGTGATGGAGGGCAAGGCGGTCCTGTTCAAGAAATTCGCCGGCATCGACGTGTTCGACATCGAGGTCGACGCAGAAGGACGTCGACAAGCTCGTCGACGTGGTCGCCGCGCTGGAGCCGACCTTCGGCGGCATCAACCTCGAGGACATCAAGGCGCCCGGAGTGCTTCGAGGTCGAGGAGCAGCTGCGCGCGCGCATGGACATCCCGGTCTTCCACGACGACCAGCACGGCACGGCGATCATCGTCGGCGGCGGCGGTGCTCAACGCGCTGGAACTCGCCGGCAAGCAGATCGACGACGTGAAGATCGTGACGCTCGGGCGCCGGCGCGGCGGCGCTCGCCTGCCTCAACCTGCTCGTCTCGCTCGGCGCGCAAGCGCGAGAACATCTGGGTCACCGACATCGAGGGCGTCGTCTACAAGGGCCGCAACGAACTGATGGACCGCTGGAAGGCGGTCTACGCGCAGGAGACCGAGCGCGCGCACGCTGGCCGAGGTGATCGCCGGCGCCGACGTCTTCCTCGGCCTGTCGGCCGGCGGCGTGCTGAAGCCGGAGATGGTGCAGGCCAGATGGCGCCGCGCCCGCTCATCCTGGCGCTCGCCAACCCGAACCCGGAGATCATGCCGGAGGAGGCGCAGGCCGCGCGGCCCGACGCGATGATCTGCACCGGCCGGTCCGACTATCCCAACCAGGTCAACAACGTCCTGTGCTTCCCCTACATCTTCCGCGGCGCGCTCGACGTCGGCGCGACGACGATCAACGAGGAGATGAAGCTCGCGGCGGTGGAGGCCATCGCCGCGCTCGCGCGCGAGGCGCCGTCCGACGTGGTGGCGCGCGCCTATGGCGGCGAGGCGCAGCTCTTCGGCGCCGAACTCGCTGATCCCGAGCCCGTTCGATCCGCGGCTGATCCTGCGCATCGCGCCGGCGGTGGCGAAGGCGGCGATGGACAGCGGCGTCGCGACGCGCCCGATCGTCGATTTCGACGCCTACGCCGACCAGCTGACGCGCTTCGTCTTCCGCTCCGGCTTCATCATGAAGCCGCGTGTTCGCGCAGGCGAAGACCGACCCGAAGCGCGTCATCTATGCCGACGGCGAGGACGAGCGCGTGCTGCGCGCCGCGCAGGTGGTGATCGAGGAGGGCATCGCGGTGCCGATCCTGATCGGCCGCCCGGCCGTCATCGAGACGCGCATCAAGCGCTTCGGCCTGTCGATCCAGCCCGGCCGCGATTTCGAGCTCATCAATCCCGAGGACGATCCGCGCTATCGCGACTATGTGCGACGCTGATCGAGGTCGCGGGCCGCAAGGGCATCACGCCGGACGCGGCGCGCACGCTGGTGCGCACCAACACCACGGTGATCGGCGCCCTCGCGCTGCAGCGCGGCGATGCCGACGCGCTGATCTGCGGGCTCGAAGGCCGCTTCCACACGCGCCTGCGCCACATCCGCGACATCATCGGGCTCGCGCCGGGCGTCAACGACTTCTCGGCGCTGTCGCTGCTGATCACGCAGCGCGGCAATTTCTTCCTCGCCGACACCCATGTGCGCTCCGATCCGACGCCGAGGAGATCGCCGACATGACGGTCGCCTGCGCCGAGCACGTCCGCCGCTTCGGCATCGAGCCGAAGATCGCGCTGCTCGCCGACATCCGATTTCGGCGCGCTCGACACGCCGTCGGCGCTGAAGATGCGGCAGGCGCTGCAACTGATGCGCGCGATCGCCCCGATCTCGAGGTCGACGGCGAGATGCAGGCCGACACGGCGCTGTCGCAGGCGATCCGCGACCGCGTGATGCCGCACTCGCGGCTGAAGGGCGAGGCCAACCTGCTGGTCATGCCGAATCTCGACGCGGCCAACATCGCCTTCCAGCTCGTCAAGGTGCTGGCGGACGCGCTGCCGGTCGGGCCGATCCTGATCGGCGCGGCGAAGCCCGCGCACATCCTGACCCCGTCGGTGACCGCGCGCGGCATCGTCAACATGACGGCCATCGCGGTGGTCGAGGCGCAGGCGCAGGACAGATACGACCCGGCGTGAGGAACGCCGGCTCACCCCCGCTCGTAGGTCTCCCGCATCCGCGCCACGTCCTCGCAAGAGGGCAGGCCGGCCTCGTTGCCAAGGTGCTGCACCTTGAAGGCCGAGGCCGCGCGGGCGAAGCGGAAGTGATCGATCCACGGCGCCTGCGGGCTGTCGAGATATGACGCGACATAGGCGCCGTGAAACACGTCGCCGGCGCCCGAGGTGTCGATGACCTTCTCGGAGGGAACGTCGAGCGCCGGCAGGCGCTGCACCTCGCCGCGCTCGTCGTACCAGAGCATGCCGTGCTCGCCCTCGGTGACGCCGCCGATGCGGCAGCCGCGCGATTTCAGGTAGTCGAGCAGTTCGCCGGTGCTCATCTTCATCTGCTCGCACAGGCGCGTCGAGCAGATCGCCACGTCGATGAATTCGAGAAGCTCGTGCGTGTTCGAGCGCAGGCCGCCGCCGTCGAGCGAGGTCATCACGCCCATCTCGCGACAGAGCTTCGCGTAGTGGATCGCGGCGTCGGCCTGATGGCCGTCGAGATGCAGCGCGCGTATGCCGCCGATGTTGAGGTTGGGCAGCGGATGAAGATAGTCGTCGTCGCGTGCGCGCAGGATGGCGCGCTTGCCGTCGTTGGGGAGCACGACCGAGAGCGAGGAGCGCTTCACTTTCCGGCCGTGCACCGAGATCTGGTACTTGGCGGCCATGTCGAGGAACATGCGGCCGAGCCAGTCGTCGGACAGCGAGGTGAGCATGTCGACGCCGTGGCCGAGGCGGGCGGCGCAGAAGCCCGCCGTCACCGCATTGCCGCCGAACGAGATCGCGTAATCGCGCGCCACGGCCTTGTCGTCGCCCGACGGCATCGCGTCGGCGAGGATCGTAACGTCAATGTAAGTCTGTCCGACAAAAAGAGAATTCATCTCGCCTCGCTCATGCTTATCCCATTGTAACGACGTGTGCGCGCGAAGGTTTACGAAAGAGGCCTTTGCGCTACACCCCGCCGGCAATCGGGCTGCGCGACATTGTTCATGCTTACGCTTGGCGCGCTCGCGCCTATATTCGGTTTGCATTTTCCGGGCCGGATTCGCCGGCCGTTTTCAAAGGCGCATTTTATGACATTCAAGTCTTTCGATAAGCCTTCGGCGATTTCCGCCACCGTGACGCAGGCGCGAACAGGATGCGCTGCGCGCGCGGCTCGAGGAATGCGAGCAGCGGGTCGCTGCGATGATGTGGGTGCTCGGCGTGATCCGCCGCGGCGTGGAATGGCAGGAGGACAGCCCGATCCTGCGCCTCATCGATCGCACGCTGTCGCATGAAGAGGAGCGCGGCTCCTCGCTGGGGCCGAACGTCGCGCGCATGACCATCCGCCGCGCGACGCCTTCGCCGGTGCAGTACGCGGACCTCAACTCGGCCTAGACCGAGAAGCTGGTTCCGCAGCCGCAGGAGCTGGACGCGTTGGGATTGTCGATCTTGAACGCCTGGCCCATCAGGTCGTCGACGAAGTCGATGCGCGCGCCGCGCAGGAAGTCCAGAGACACGGGGTCGATCACCACGCCGACGCCGTCCTTCTCGATGAGGAGGTCGTCGTCGGCGCGCGCGGCCACGATGTCGAAGGCGTACTGGAAGCCGGAGCAGCCGCCGCCATTGACCGCGACGCGCAGGAGGGCGCCGCCCGGCTCCTTGGCCAGGATCTGCTTCACGCGCCGGGCCGCCCGTTCGGTGACGAGAGGCGGGGCGTCCGCCGACGTCGGAATTGACTGTGTTTCGCTCATGTCCGGGACCTGGCTCCTTGCCGCGAGGGCCGCCTAGATATAAGCCCCCATGCGTGACCGTTCAACGCGCACCCTACGCCGCTGATCCGCTGGCGAGCCGCGGCCGGCTCCTGACCGAGGCGCCGTCGCCCACGCGCACGCGAGTTCCAGCGCGACCGCGACCGCATCATCCACTCGACGGCGTTCCGCCGGCTGACGCACAAGACCCAGGTGTTCGTGCCCCACGAGGGCGACCATTACCGCACGCGCCTGACCCACACGATCGAGGTGGCCCAGATCGCCCGCGCGATCTGCCCGCGCGCTCAGTCTCGACGACGACCTCGCCGAGGCGCTGGCGCTGGCGCACGACCTCGGCCACACGTGCTTCGGCCATACGGGCGAGGAGGTGCTCGACGCCGCCATGCAGGCCCACGGCGGCTTCGACCACAACGCCCAGGCGCTGCGCATCGTCACGAAGCTCGAACGCCGCTACGCCGACCATGACGGGCTGAACCTGACCTGGGAGACGCTGGAGGGCCTCGTGAAGCACAACGGCCCGCTGCTGACCGCCGACGGCGCGCCCACGGCGAAGTACCTCAGCACGGCGTGCCCGCGCCGATCCTGCTCTTCGACGCGCAGGCGCATCTGGACCTCGCCACCTTCGCGAGCGCCGAGGCGCAGGCCGCGGCCATCGCCGACGACGTCGCCTACAACGCCCACGATCTCGACGATGGACTGCGGGCAGGGCTGTTCGACATCGCGGACCTGCGCGACGTGCCGTTCCTGCGCGAACTCGTGGACGAGATCGAGCGACTGCATCCGGGGCTGGAGCGCGTGCGGTTCATTCACGAAATCTCGCGGCGCGTCATCACGCGGCTGATCGAGGACGTGATCGCCGCGAGCCTTGCGCGCATACAGGCGCGACAGCCCCGATCGGCCGACGACGTGCGCGGGGCGGGGGAGGTGACGGTGTCCTTCTCGCCGGCCTTCGTCGCCGTGGACCGGGCGCTCAAGGATTTCCTGTTTCCGCACATGTACCGGCACCCGCGCGTCATGAAGGTGCGGCGCGAGGCGGCGGGCGTGGTCGAGGTCCTGTTCGCGCAGTTTGCCGAGAACTCGGACCGGATGCCGCCGGAGTGGGCCCATTCCGCCGCCGCCGCGCCCAGCGAGGCCAAGCGCCTTCGGATCGTCTGCGACTACATCGCGGGGATGACGGACCGTTACGCGGTGTCCGAGCATGTGCGGCTCACGGGCGGGGCGCCGACGCTGAGGTGACAACCGTGGCCGGCGAAGGGGATCCTGCCAGCCCCGCCTTTGACGCTCCCGGCAATTTCCGCTAGGCCGCGCCTCACATTCCCCTGATCGAGACCACCCGCGGAAGCCCGCCCCCATGAACATTTTCGCCGAATTCCAGGATCGCGTCGGACAGATCCTCAAGGGCCTGATGGCGGAGGGGCAATTGCCCGCCGGGCTCGACCTGTCGCGCTTCACGGTGGAGCCGCCGCGCGATCCCTCCCACGGCGATCTCGCGACCAACGCCGCCATGGTCTACGCCAAGGAGGCCAGGCCCGGCTTTTCCAGCCCGCGCGAACTCGCCACCGCGATCTCGTTCGCGCTCGCCGGGCGACCCCGACGTCGACCAGGCGGAGGTGGCCGGGCCGGGCTTCATCAACATCCGGCTTCACCCGCATGTATTCAGCGAAGTGCTGCGCGCCTCGCTCACCGACGACGAATATGGCCGTCCCGCCGTGAAGGACGCGCGGCCGGTCGAACGTCGAATACGTCTCCGCCAACCCGACCGGGCCCATGCATGTCGGCCACGGGCGCGGCGCGGTGTTCGGCGATGCGCTGGCCAACCTGCTGGCGTTCGCCGGCGACGCCGTGACGCGCGAGTACTACATCAACGACGCCGGCGCGCAGGTCGACGTTCTCGCGCGCTCCGCCTTCCTGCGCTATCGCGAGGCGCTGGGCGAGACGATCGGCGACATTCCCGAAGGCCTCTATCCCGGCGATTACCTGAAGCCCGTCGGCGCCGCGCTGGCCAAGGCGCACGGCGCGGCGCTGCTGGACAAGCCGGAGGCCGAATGGCTGCCGCTCGTGCGCGAGCTTCGCCATCGACGCGATGATGGACATGATCCGCGACGATCTGGCCGCGCTCGACATCCGCCACGACGTGTTCTTCTCCGAGCGTTCGCTGCTCGACGCGGCCGGCGTGGACGCAGTGCGCGCGGTGATCGAGGATCTGCGCGCGCGCGACCTCGTCTACGAGGGCCGGCTGCCGCCGCCCAAGGGGCAATCGCCGGAGGATTGGGAGGACCGCGAGCAGACGCTGTTCCGTCGCCACCGACTTCGGCGACGACGTCGACCGCCCGCTGCTGAAGTCCGACGGCGGCTACACCTACTTCGCTCCGACATCGCCTACCACACGTCGAAGTTCGACGCGCGGCTTCGACGACATGATCGACGTGTGGGGCGCCGACCACGGCGGCTACGTGAAGCGCATGCAGGCGGCGGTGAAGGCGCGTGTCGGGCGGGCAGCGCCGCGCTCGACGTGAAGCTCTGCCAGCTCGTGAAGCTGATGCGCAACGGCGAGCCGGTGAAGATGTCCAAGCGCGCCGGGCGACGTTCGTGACGCTGCGCGACGTGGTGGACGAGGTCGGGCGTCGACGCCGTGCGCTTCATGATGCTGTTCCGCAAGAACGACGCGACGCTGGAGTTCGACCTCGCCAAGGTCATCGAGCAGTCGCGCGACAACCCGGTCTTCTACGTGCAGTACGCCCATGCGCGCTGCCGCTCGGTGCTGCGGCAGGCGAAGGCGGCGTTCCCGGACCTCGACGTTTCGGCCGGGGCGCTGTCGCAGGCCAAGCTGGAGCTGCTGTCGGATGAAGGCGAGGTCGGGCTCGCGCGGCTGATCGCGCAATACCCGCGCCAGATCGAGGCCGCGGCGAGCGCGCACGAGCCACATCGCGTGGCTTTTTACCTGCATGATCTTGCTTCCGCGCTGCATTCCCATTGGAATCGCGGCAAAGATCAGCCACATTTGCGCTTTGTTAATGAAGAAAGACGAGATTTGACTTCAGCGCGGGTCGCTCTGGTTGCGTCGTTAACCAGGGTTCTCGCGTCGGGGCTTGGCGTACTAGGCGTCTCCGCTCCTGATGAAATGCGCTAGCAGCGCGCGTTCTTCACCGGCCTGATCGCCGGGACCGCGCCGCCGGCTGTAAGTCCGGCCCCGACCGTGTCGGTGTGCGGGACCGCGTGCGAGGTATAGTCCATGAGTGAAGCCGCCCGGGTTCGTGAATCCATCGATCTGGCAGAATTCGAGCGCCGGCTTCGTGGCGCTCACGTCGAGGAGCCCCAGACCGCGCACGGCTTCGAGCCGATGGCGCAGGCCATCCAGAACGCGCCCAGATCCGCGCCGACGGTCGCAAGCCGTCCGTCCTATCCCCGCACCGCCGAGGCCGGCGACGCGCGCGTGGCCGCCAACCCGGTCGCTGACCTGCGCGGCGCGCTGGAGGAGGCGGCCGCCAAGCCCGACCCCTTCCACTCCGTGGTCGACAATTTCCCCAACGCCGCCGAACGTTTCGGCGCGCCGGCCGCGCCCGGGCAGGAGCCTGGCTGGCGTCCGGAAGCCTTCGAGCCGATCGGCGAGAAGTCCGGCGCCTCGACGCGCAAGCGCATGCTGCTCGCTCGGCGGGGCGGCTGCGGTTCTCGTGGTCGGCGTCGGCGTGACGCTGAGCATGCGCGGCGGATCGACGGGGGGCAACGCGCCCACGATCCGCGCCTCGAACGAACCCTTCAAGATTCAGCCCGAAGCCAAGCCCGCCGGCGAGAAGCCGAGCGAGACCGCTTCGATCCTCGACCGCAACGGCAGCGAGCGCCTCGCCGCAAGCCGCGTGGTGACGCGCGAGGAGCAGCCTGTCGATGTGCGCGAGGCTGGCCGTCAGGCGGCCGGTCGTCCGGGCCCGAGCGCAGGCGCGCCGCCGTCCGGCCTTCCCACCGCCGGGCCCGCAGCCAACGGCTTCTTCCCCGAGCCGCGCCGTGTGCGCACGGTTTCCGTGCGTCCGGACGGCACGATCATCAGCGACGCGCAGCCCGCCGCGCCTGCGGCCGCTCCGCGCGCCGCCGCGCCCGTTCCGTCCCGCCCCGCCGCGCCTCCCGCGCCGCAGGCCGCTCCCGTCGCGCCTCAGACCGCTGCGCCGCCGGCCGTGCGCGCCGCGGCAGTGACGCCGCCCAAGACGCCCGAGCGCGCCAGCCCCACCACGACGGCCTCGACCGGCGGGGCTACCGCAACGCCCGCCGCCCCGGCGGCTCGCGCAGCCTCGCCCCAGTCGGCGGCGGTCGCCGCGACGCCCCGCAGCGGCGGCGGCGGCTTCGCGGTTCAGCTTGCCGCGCCCGGCTCCGAGAGCGAAGCCAAGGCCGCGATCTCGCGGATCCAGCAGCGCTACGGCTCGGCGCTCGGCGGCCTGCAAGCCCACGGTGCGCAAGGCGAAGGTCGGAGAGAAGGACGTGTACCGCGTCCGCGTCGTCGGCCTGTCCCAGAGCGATGCGAACGGCGTCTGCGAGAAGCTGAAGTCGGCGGGCGGAAGCTGCTTCGTCGCCCGCGAGTAGGCGAACGGCGCAGGATTATCTTCGGGGGCGCGTCCGCAAAGGCGCGCCCTTTCGATTCCAGGTTTGTCGCGAGCCGCACGAACACGGGTCGTCGAGCATCAGGGAGTTCACATGGCGCTTGAAGCGCGAGCCTTCACATGCGGTTGCGCCGGCCTCGCGCTGAGCGCGGAAGAGCGCGACTTCATCCAACGCTTCAAGCCGTGGGGACTGATCCTGTTCGGGCGAAACGTGCAGAACAGGTCCCAAGTCTCTGCGTTGACGTCAGAATTTCGCGATCTGGTCGGGCGGGCCGATGCGCCCGTTCTCATCGATCAGGAGGGCGGCCGCGTGCAGCGCATGAAGGCGCCCGAATGGCGCCCGCAGCCCGCCGCGGCCGTCTACGACACGCTGCGCGCGCAGCGACGATGAAAAGGCCGCGCTGGTGCGGCAGGGGGCGCGGCTGATCGCGCACGACCTGATCGAAGTCGGCGTCAACGTCGATTGCATGCCGGTGCTCGACGTGCCGGTCGCCGGCGCCCACGAGGTGATCGGCGCGCGCGCCTATGCCTCCGATCCGGTGCAGGTAGCCCGGCTGGGACGCGCGGCCTGCGAGGGGCTGCTGGCCGGGGGCGTGCTGCCGGTCATCAAGCACATCCCCGGACACGGGCGCGCCAACGCCGACAGTCATCTGGCCCTGCCGGTCGTGCACGCGACGCGGGAAGAACTCGAGGCGAGCGATTTCCTGCCCTTCCGGGCGCTGGCCGACATGCCGATGGCGATGAGCGCCCACGTCGTCTACACCGCGATCGACCCCGACAGGCCGGCCACCGTGTCGCCGAAGGTGGTGAGCGAGATCATCCGCGGGTCCATCGGCTTCGACGGGCTCATCATGAGCGACGACCTGTCGATGAAGGCGCTGGGCGGCTCGTTCACGGAGAAGACGCAGGCGCTGTTCACGGCCGGGCTCGATCTGGCGCTGTATTGCTGGAGCGACCTGCGGGAGGCGGAGGAGGTTGCGCTCGCGACGCCCTTCCTCGACGGCAGGTCGGCGGAAAGGGCTGAAAAGGCTCTGGATCGGCTGCGGGCGGGGGCGGGCGCGCGGGTCGCGTTCGATCCTGTGGACGCCGCCGCGCGGCTGCAATCGGCGCTTGCGATGCCCGGCTGAGGCGATCATTCTCCGCCTGCCGTTGGCAAGGTGTGGCGGGCGTGGAGTGATTCGCTTGGCGGAATTGCCATTCGAGACGACGATAGACAAGGCGGACGCCGAACCCGCCTTCCTGGTCGACGTGGACGGGTTCGAAGGTCCGCTCGACCTGCTGCTCGAGCTTGCCCGCCGGCAGAAGGTCGATCTCGCCAAGATTTCCGTGCTGGCGCTGGCCGAGCAATATCTCGAATTCGTCGAGGCCGCCCGCAAGGTGCGGCTCGAACTCGCCGCCGACTATCTCGTCATGGCGGCCTGGCTCACGTATCTGAAATCCCGCCTGCTGCTGCCCGAAGCGCCCAAGGGCGAGGAGCCGCCCGCGGCCGACCTCGCCGCCGCGCTCGCCGAGCGCCTGCGCCGCCTCGAGGCGATCCGGAACGCCGGCCGAGAAGCTGGTGAACCGTCCCCGGCTCGGCCGCGACCTGTTCCTGCGCGGCGCGCCGGAAGGCGTCACCATCAACCGCCACTCGCAATTCCACGCGAGCCTCTACGATCTGCTCACCGCCTATTCCTCGCAGCGCCAGAAGCATGCGCTCTCGCGCGTCACGCTGAAGCAGCGGGTCGTCTGGTCTCTGGCCGAGGCGCGCGAGGCGATCGAACGGCTCGCCGGCCATGCGGTCGAATGGACGCGTGATGGACGACATCCTGTCGAACTACTTCGTGACGCCGGAGCTTCGCCGCACGGTGCGCGCCTCCAGCTTCTCCGCTTCGCTGGAGCTGGTGCGCGAGGGGCGGATCGAGTTGCGGCAGGACAAGGCGTTCGCGCCCATCTGGGTGCGCGGCCCGCAGCCGCGCGACGCCGCATGAAGTGACCGCCAGGCGTGTAGTGAGCAAATTCTGCAGTAGCGAGAACGAGTTGATAGAGGACGCTGAAGTGGCGAACGTTGCGCGACTATATCCCGAGGCGGACAATTCCGACGCTGGCGACGGCCGGACGGATGAGGTCATGGACCAGGCCGCGGAGCAGCGCCGGGAGGCGGTGCGCATCGCGGAAGCCCTGCTGTTCGCCGCGACAGAGCCTCTCGAAGAGGCCGAGATCGGCAAGCACATGGCCAAGGGCATGGACGTGCGCTCCGTGCTGGAGGAATTGCGCGATCATTACGCCGGGCGCGGCGTCAACCTCTCGCGGGTCGCAAAGCGCTGGTATTTCCGCACCGCCGCCGACCTCGGCTGGCTGCTGTCGCGCGACCAGCAGGACCAGAAGAAGCTCTCCAAGGCCGCGCTCGAGACGCTGGCCATCATCGCCTACCACCAGCCGGTCACCCGCGCCGAGATCGAGGACATCCGCGGCGTGGTGATCTCGCGGGGCACGATCGACGTGCTGATGGAGACGGGGTGGGTGCGCCTGCGCGGGCGCCGCAAGGCGCCGGGGCGTCCGGTCACCTACGGGACGACCGAGAGCTTCCTGCTGCACTTCGGGCTCGAGAACATCACCGACCTGCCGGGCCTGGACGAGCTGAAGTCGGCAGGCCTGTTCGACGGGCGCCTGCCGAAGGGCTTCGGGGTTCCGACCCCCAGCGACGATCCGGAGCTGCGCGAGGACGAGGACCCGCTGGAGGGCGATCTGTTCGACGATCTCCCGCTCGGCGAGGAGCCGCCGCAGGCTGGCGTCGCCGCGCAGCCGGGCGAGGGCGCAGCCGAGGCGTCCACGGACGCGGGCGTGACGCCGCCGGGCTCGGACGCAGCCTTCGAGGAGCCGGTGGCGCGCGACGCGGAGTTTTCCGAAGCCGCCGCGGTCGCGGACGAGAACGAGGACAGCGAGGAGTCCGCGCTCTTCGACGAGGCGATCGCCGCCGACGAAGCCGAGCCGGCGCTGTTCGAGGCGCCGCGGCCCGCCGACGAGGCGCGGGAGAGCCTGTCCGATGGAAGCGCAAGCGAGGGCGCTGCCGCAGACGAGGCGCCTGAAGACGATGACGACGACGCGGGCGAGCCCCGCGGGCGCTGAGCCTGCGGCCTTGCTTGCGCGTGGCTATGCGGGCCCGTAGCGTTCAGCCAAAGTCTGTTCCAGCGCCCGCGCCGCCAGCCGCCACATCTTGGCGCCTTGCACATTTTGGCAGCGCCACCCGGCCCCGTCCTTGTTTTCGGCGCCGCGGTTGCCTACGTTCGCCGAGACCCGCGCCCGAGCGCGCGAAGGGGAGGTCCTGATATGGGTTCGTTTTCGATCTGGCACTGGCTCATTGTCGGCGGCATCGCGCTGCTGCTTTTCGGAGGCAAGGGCAAGATCTCCGATTTGATGGGCGACGTGGCCAAGGGCATCAAGTCGTTCAAGAAGGGCATGGCCGAGGACGAGGACGCGAAGACGGCGCCCGCGACGGATGCGCCCCGCACGATCGACCATGCTCCCGGCCAACCGGCCCAGCCTGGCCAGGCCGCTCCGGTGGCTTCGACCGCGCCGCCGGCGGCTCCTCCCGCGCCCGGCGCGCCCGGCCGCGTCGGCTGATCCCTCGCCGCGCGGTCCTCGCAAATGCGCCGTCCGCATCTTTCGCGGCGGCGTTTTCGGGCGCCCGTGGACGCTTCAGCGCCGCGGGCCGCGTTCGGCGCCGGTCATGTCGCGAACGGGCTTGGAGAGCGGCCTTGGAGCGACCTGCCGATCCGTGTAAACGGATCGGGTGTGTGCGGACCGCCATTGGCGACAGCCCGGTCCGACGCGGCGCCGCCGAGGCGCGCGGAGCACGAATATCCCGTCGTCCGGCATCGCGAAGCAGATAAATGTTCGACATAGACGCTGGCAAAATCCTTATTCTTGGCGTCATCGCGCTGGTCGTGCTGGGGCCCAAGGAATTGCCGCGCGTGATGCGACAGGTCGGCAACGCCCTTGGCAAGATGCGCCGCATGGCCGCCGAGTTTCAGACCCAGTTCATGGACGCCATGAAGGAGTCTGAAATGGAGGAGATCAAGAAGGACATGCAGAAGATGGCCGACCAGGCGAAGGTCGACATCAACTACGATCCCGTCTCCGAGACCAACCGCCAGATCCGCGACGCGATCGACGGCAAGCCCGAGGTCCCGTACACGGACCCCAACGCTCCCTCGACCGCCTCTGCGCACGATCCCGACAACGCGGTGTACAGCGTCGATATCCCGCCTCCCGCCCCGGCCCCGGTCGAAGCTGCGAACGACGCGCCTGCGACACCCGCCGCCCCGCCCGTTCGCAAGACGGGGGAGGCCTGAGCCATGGCGAACCTGCCCAGCACGCTGCCGACGTCGCGCGACGAGGATGAAGCCGCCATAGAGGCGACGAAGGCTCCGCTGATGGAGCACCTGATCGAACTGCGCTCGCGGCTGATCAAGTCCGTCGCCGCCTTCGCCGCGCTGTTCATCGTGTTCTTCTACTTCGCCAAGGACATCTACAACCTGCTGGTGATCCCGTTCGAGCGGGTCGCAGGTCCCGGCGCCAAGCTCATCTACACGGCGCCGCAGGAATTCTTCTTCACGCAGATCAAGGTGGCGATGTTCGCGGCGCTGTTCGCCGCGTGCCCCGTGATCCTGAGCCAGATCTACGCCTTCGTCGCGCCGGGGCTATACAGGCACGAGCGCGCGGCCTTCAGGCCCTATCTGTTCGCCACGCCGATCTTCTTCTTCTTCGGCGCGCTTCTCGTTTATTTCCTCGTGATGCCGAACCTGCTGCACTTCTTCCTCGCCATGCAGCAATCGAAGGAGCCCGGCCGCGCCGAGATCGAACTGCTGCCGCGCGTGTCCGAATACCTGTCGCTGATCATGACGATGATCTTCGCGTTCGGCATCACGTTCCAGATGCCGGTGGTGCTGACGCTGCTCGGACGCATCGGGATCATCGATTCCGAGTTCCTGAAGGACAAGCGGCGCATCGCGATCTTCCTCGTCGCGGTGGCGGCCGCCATCCTGACGCCGCCCGACCCGCTGAGCATGATGTTCCTGGCCGTGCCGGGCTGGCTTCTCTACGAAATGTCCATCTGGTCGGTGAAGATGGTCGAGAAAAAGCGCGCCGAAGAGATGGCGGCGCGGCAGGCGGGCGGGGCCTGAGCGCCCGGTCCGGGCGCCGCAGCGCCCGGCGCAATCTTGCTTCGCGACGCTGACTGGCGCAAACAGCCGTTTGCATCGGCGCGGGGCAGGGGCTTTTCATGTTGTTTGGCATTGCGGCGGGCGATCTCGCCATTCTGGCGGTCGGCCTCGTCATCGCGGGCGCGTTCACGGGCGTGCTGGCGGGCGTGTTCGGGGTCGGCGGCGGCGCGGTCATCGTGCCGGTTCTCTACGAACTCTTCCGCATCATCGGCGTGCCCGAGGACGTGCGCATGCCGCTGTGCGTGGGCACCTCGCTCGCCATCATCATCCCGACATCGATCGCCTCGTTCCGCGCCCACAAGGCGCGCGGCACTGTGGACATGGACATCCTGCGCGCCTGGGCCGTTCCGGTCGTGATCGGCACGATCATCGGCGCGCTGCTGGCGCGCTGGGCGCCGCCGGCGGTGTTCAAGATCGTGTTCGTCATGGTGGCGGGGATCAACGCCGCGCGCCTCATCGGCAATTTCAACTGGAGGCTCGGCGACGACCTGCCGAAGGGCCCCCTGATGCGCGTCTATGGTTTCTTCACCGGCATCTTCTCTGCGCTCATGGGCATCGGCGGCGGGCAGATCTCGACGATGCTCATGACGTTCCACAACAGGCCCATCCACCAGGCGGTGTCGACGTCCGCCGGCATGGGCGTGCTGATCTCGATTCCCGGCGCGCTCGGCTACATGATTTCCGGCTACGGCAAGATGGACCTGCCGCCGCTGTCCATCGGCTTCGTGTCGCTCATCGGGTTTGTGCTGTTCGCGCCGATCAGCATCTGGACGGCGCCGTTCGGCGTGAAGCTCGCCCATGCGATGCCGAAGCGGAAACTCGAACTCGCGTTCGGCTGCTTCCTGTTGCTTGTATCGCTGCGCTTCGTGGCGAGCCTGCTCGGGTTCTGAGCTTTATTGCTTCAGCACGAGGCGATTGCGCTCGACGCTGTAGCCCGACAGCCGCGACAGGAAGCTCTGTCCCAGAAGGTTTTCCTGCAACGCGCCGGGGCGCGCCACCAGCGCGCGCACCTGCCGCAGCGTGATGTTGCCGATGGTGACGGCGTCGAGCGTCACGGGCGCCGCCTGCGCGCGCCCGTTCGCCGTGGACACGGTTACGCGATAATCGAGCTTCTCGGCGACGAAGCCGATCTTGGCCGCGTCTTCCGCGCGCAGCACGATGCTTGAGGCGCCGGTGTCGAACATCAGGCGCATCGTCGCGCCGTTCACGCGCCCCTCGAAACCGAAATGCCCGTCCGCCCTGCGGACGGCGACCGCTTCGCCCGGCGCGGAGGGCGTCACGCGGCCCGGCGCGATCTCGTCCATCATCCGCGTCGTGACCGCGCCCACATCCTCGCGATAGACGTAGCCGACCATGACGGCGGTGAAGATGGCGCCCCACGCCAGCGCGCCCGCGACCGCCGCGCCCACGCGCCCGCGCCATTCCGAACCGATGGAGCCAAGGATCAACATCAGCAGCAGCACGCTGCCCACGAGGGACGCGATCTGGCCGGGATCGAGGCCGGCGATCTGCGAATCCTCCGGCATCAGCATCGCGTAGGCGGCGGCTGCGGCGAGGATGAGGAGGGCGAGGGCGTAGCGCATCGGTCTCTAGATAGGGGCGGCGCCCGCGGGCTTAAAGCGCACGTTTTTGCGCAGCGGTTCAGAGGGCCTGCCCGGAGGCGAGCGTGAGCAGGAATGCGATCTCGGCGATCTGCTGGGATGCCCCGGCGATGTCGCCGGTCTGGCCGCCGATCTGCCGGCGCGCGATCCACGTCATCACGCAGGCGCCCGCGAGCGCGCAGGCGATGGCCGCGAAGGCGCGAAGCGGCCCGCTGGTCTCGAGCGTGAGCGCGAGGCTGATGAGAATGGCCAGCGCCATGCCGATGACGAAGGAGCTTGCGCTCGGCGCGCCGGCGGCCTGGGCTGCGCCTTCGGCGCGGGCCGGTTCGAGCGCGATGGCGGGGATGAGGCCTGCCATGCGCGAGAGGCCGCCGATGGCGAGGATGGCGGCGGCGGCGGCCAGAGATCCCTGCGCGCCGTCGATGGCCGTGAGCGCAGCCCAGCGCAGGCCCAGCGAGAGGACGAGCGCCGCGCCGCCGAACGTGCCGATGCGGCTGTCCTTCATGATTTCGAGCTTGCGCTGGCGCGTCTGCCCGCCGCCCAGGCCGTCCGCCGTGTCGGCGAGGCCGTCCTCGTGGAAGGCGCCGGTCGCCAGCACGCAGCGCGGTGAGCGCCAGCCCCGCTGCGGCGCTTCCCGGCAGGCCGAGACTGCGGGCGGCGAGAAAGACCAGCGCGCCCACGAGCCCGATGATGGCGCCGGCGACTGGCAGCATCCGGCTGACCCGGGCGAAATCGGGCATGCCGTGCGGCTCCTTCTCGCGCGCGAGCACGGGGACGGGAATGCGCGACCAGAACCGCAGGCAGACGAGAACATCCTCGATGAGTTGCATCGGCTCAGGTCCGCGCGACGGAGGTCAGGCCCACCCACGCGCCCGCGCCGATGAGCGTCAGCCCGCCCGCGCGGTTGAACCAGCGCAGCGCGCGTTCGTCGCTGGTGAGGGCGCGCGTGCGTGCAGCGAGGTAGGTCCATCCGAAGATGTTGATGGCGGCCAGCGTGACGAACGTGGCGCCCAGGACGAACGCCTGCGGCGCCAGCGGCATGACGGGGTTCAGGAACTGCGGCAGGAAGGCGATGAAGAAAGTGATGCTCTTCGGATTCATGGCCGTGACGAGCCACGCGTGCAGGAACATGTGGAGTTTCTGCGCGCGCTCGCCGTGCGGAACGTCCGCCGCCGTGACGGGATGGCGCAGCAGCCGCCAGCCGAGCCAGACGAGGTAGATCGCCCCGATCCATTTCAGCGCGGTGAAGAGCGTCGCCGACGCCGCCAGCAGGGCGCCGACGCCGATCAGCGACAGCGTCAACGCCGTGGCGTCGCCCAGCACGGTTCCGGCGGCGACCGGGACCACCGCGCGCCAGCCCTGGCCGAGCGCGTAGGAGACGGCCAGCGTCACGGTCGGGCCGGGGATGACGATGACCACGGCGCTCGCCAGCGCAAAGGCCAGCCAGGTTTCGAAACTCATGGGACGGCCTCCAGCGCCTCGGCCGATCCTAGCCGCTCGCCCTTCCGCCTGCGAGCCCCGGCTGCTAAGAGGGCGCGCCTTCTCCTCACATTCCTTTGGTCCACAAGCAGGGTCCCATGCAGCCCACAGGTTCGCCGTTCGACGACATCCGCGCGCTGTTCCAGATCATGCCGCCGCCCGCGCGCGACATGGCCGACATGGTGCGCGAGCGCGACGCAGAACTCGTCAAGCCGCCGGGCGCGCTGGGACGGCTCGAGGAGATCGTCGCGTGGATGGCCGCCTGGCAGGGCAAGTCGAAGCCGACGATGGACCGGCCGCTGGTGGCGATCTTCGCCGCCAATCACGGCGTGGTCGCGCAGGGCGTGTCGAAATGGCCGCAGGGCGTGACGCGGCAGATGATGGAGACGTTCGCCGCGGGCGGCGCCGCCGTGAACCAGATCTGCGCGACCTACGATCTGGGCCTCAAGGTGTTCGACCTCGCGCTCGACATGCCGACCGGCGACATCACGCAAGGCCCGGCGCTCGACGAGCGCGCGGCCGCCGCGACGTTCGCCTTCGGCATGGAGGCGATCGCGGGCGGCATCGATCTCATCTGCGTGGGCGAAATGGGCATCGGCAACACGACGGTCGCCGCCGCCATCCATCACGCGCTCTATGGCGGCGCGGCGGCCGACTGGGTGGGACGCGGCGCCGGCGTCGACGATGAAGGCATGAAACGAAAGATCGACGCGGTCGAGCGCGCCGTCGCATTGCATCGCGCGCATCTGTCCGATCCGCTCGAGTTGATGCGGCGCCTCGGCGGGCGCGAGATCTGGGCCATCGCCGGCGCCATCGTCGCCGCGCGCATCGAGCGCATTCCGGTCATCATCGACGGCTACGTGGCGACGTCTGCGGCCGCGGTGCTGCACGCGATCGATCCGACGTCCATCGAGCATTGCATGGCCGGGCATCGCTCGGCCGAAGCGCCGCACGGCGAAGTGCTGCGCCGCATCGGGCTGCCGCCGCTGCTCGATCTCGGCATGCGGCTGGGCGAGGGCTCCGGCGCGGCGATGGCGGCGGGCGTCGTGAAGGCGGCGCTCGCGTGCCATCGCGACATGGCGACGTTCGATCAGGCGAAGGTTGGTTAGCGCCGGAGACCTCCGCGTTCTTGCATATCGCCGTCGCTCATCTATCCTTCCGGCAAAACACCGGGAGGAAACATGTCGCATTCATTCGCCAGCATGGCGCAGACGTATCTGGCGCTCGCCGCATTCGTGGGCGTCGCCGCGAGCGGCGTTCTCGCCAGTTCCGCGCACGCGCAGACGTCGGACATTCTCACCATCGACCGCCTCGTCGAGCACACGTCCACCGTGCCCGCGATCAAGGGCGAGAAGGTCAGCCTGTTCGTGCGCGAGCGCATCGCCGCCAGCATGCTGGAACAGCCCGGAGGCGCCGCGTTCGAGCGCAAGGTGGTGTTGATGGTGCACGGGGGCTTCTCGCCTGCGACGCTCGCCTTCGACGTGCAGTATCGCGATTATTCGTGGATGGAGCAGCTCGCGCGCGAAGGCTTCGACGTGTTCGCGATGGACATGACTGGCTATGGCCGCTCCACGCGCCCGGCGCAGATGGACGATCCGTGCAATGTGATGCCCGAGCAGCAGAAGGCGCTCGCGCCACGAACGCTGCCGGCGGCGTGCGCGCCGAAATATCCGTTTGAACTCGTCAACAGCGACAGCGAGAGCGACGACATCAACGCGGTCGTCGACTTCATCCGCAAGCTGCGCGGCGTCGACAGGATTTCGCTGGTGGGCTGGTCGGGCGGCGGCATTCGCACGGGCACGTTCATCGGCCGCCATCCGCAGAAGGTCGACCGCTATGTGATCTGGGCTTCGTCCAACTACAGCCGCAAGAACCCGGACGAGTCGCCGGCGACGCTGCCCGCAGCCGGTTCGCCGACGACGTTCCAGACGCGCGAAGTGGGCACAGATCGCCGCTGGATCGGCACGCAGAAGACGCCGGGCATGATCGAGCCCGGCATGCCGGACATGATCGCTGCGCTCAACCAGCTCGCCGATCCGCTGGGCGCCACATGGGGCCCGGGCGGATTGCGCGCGCCCACGCGCACCTATTGGGGCTGGAACGCCAACGGCGCGAAGAAGGTGCAGGTTCCGACGCTGATCATGGTGGGCGAGCACGACGCGCTGACGCGATCGAACCTCGAATTGTTCGACGATCTCGGCGCGAAGGAGAAAGTGTTTCTTGGAATAGCGGGCGGCACGCATTTCATGAACTGGGAAAAGCAGCGCCGCGTTCTGCACAAGACGTCCATCGACTGGCTGAAGAATGGCTCGCTCGGCGGCGCGACGACGGGCGTGTTTCGAGCGGACGAGAGCGGTGTGATCGGGAAGAGGTGAGCGAGGCGATGTGGCGTGACTCCTTCTCCCGCGCGCGGGAGAAGGTGGCCCTGCGCAGCAGGGTCGGATGAGGGAGTCGCCCCGCGTCGCTCGCTAAACTTACTTGCCCGCCGCTTCCATCATCTCGCGCGCGTGGTCGCGGAACATGCGCCGCGAGTCGGCGAGCGAATAGAACATGTGCCCGCCCGGATAGACCTCGAAGCGCAGCCGCGCGGGATCGCCGATGGGCGCGATCTGGTCGAGCACCATCTGCGTTTCAAAATACGGCGTGACGAGATCCACGAGGCCGTGCACGACAAGCGTGCGCAGGCGCGGATCGAGCGCCATGGCGCTCTGCAGGGCGCTCACGGATTCGTTGCGCGCGCGATTGCCCCAGTCCCACTGGCGTCCCGCCTGTTCGCTCTGGAAGAAATAGCGCCCGTCCGGCACGACCCATTGCAGCTCGTTGCGATAGAGCCCGACCATCGCCTGCACGATGGGCGCATGAAGGCCGAGGCGCATCTGGTCCTCCGCCTGCGGCCGGCCCGAATAGGGCGAGGGATCGAGGCCTTCGACGTTGGCGTCGTACATGCTGACGACGCGGTTCTGCGGGCGGCGGAACTCGTTGAGGAAGACGGACATCGGAATGCGGCCGGCATGGCGGCGCGTCACGTCGGGCGCAATGCCGGTGAGGTCCGACACGCGCTTGCTCACGCGCTCGATGGCGTTGGCGTCCTTCAGTCCGCGCATGAGGTCGGCGAGGTATTCGCCGGTGGCGTAGGCTTCCACATCGCGCAGGTCCGCGCGCGTGATGGCGCGCTCATTGGCGCGCCTGGCGGCGGCGTAGGAGGGCAGCCGCGCGACGTGATCGAGAAGCCCGTTCGTCGCATTGAAGCGCGAGAAGTCGAGCACCGGCGAGACGAGGATCATGCCGCTGACGCCGACGCCCTGATCGACCTGCAGCTTCTGCGTGATGCGCGGCGCGCGGAAGCCGCCGTAGCTTTCGCCGGCGATGAACTTGGGCGACGCGCCGCGTCCGTTCTGCTCGATCCAGCGGCGAATGGTTGTGGACAGCGAGTCGACGTCGCCGTTGACGCTCCACAACAGTTTGCGCGCCTCGTCGCCGCCGCGCACGCGGCTGTAGCCCGTGCCGGCCGGATCGAGGAACACGAGGTCGGTGAACGGCAGCCACGTGTGGGGATTTGGACTGGTGACGGCCGGCGCCGACGGGCGCGCCGCGTTCGCGTCCATCGGCAGCAGCCATGGCCCCATGGCGCCCAGATTGAGCCAGGCCGACGCGTAGCCGGGCCCGCCGTTCATGGCGAAGGTCACGGGCCGCGCCGCCTTGTCCGCGTCGGCGAGCTGGAAGGCGATGTAGGCCATGTCCGCGACGGGCGCGCCGCTGTCGAGGCTCGTGAGGCGGATCGTTCCCGCCGTCGCCGTGAAGTTGAGCACGCGCCCGTCCGGCAGGAGCATGCTGTGCTTCGTGACGCTGTCGGGGGGCAGGGCGGCCTGCTGCGGACTTTGCTGCCCGGCGGGCGCTCCTCGCTCGGGCGGGCGCGCTTGCGGGCCTGCGGGCGGCTGCGGGCTTGCGGGGGTCTGCGTCTGATGCTGCGCGTCTGCGGGCGCCTCCGGCCCGCGCTGCCCCTGCGCGAGGATGTTCGCCGGGAGCAGAAGCGGAAGCGTGCAGACGAGTGCTAGGGCGACGCGCATTCGGGCTCCTCCGGCGGCCGCGAGACGCAGCCTTGGCGAAGAAGATAGCGCGCCAGGGGGCGGGTTGCGAGGATCAGGCGGCGCGGGCGCGGCTGCGGCGGCGCGTGCGTTCCTCGTCCTCGACGTCGATCTGGGGCAGCGAGTCCATCACGCGCTCGGGCGGGAAGATGACGATCACCTCCGTCCCGACGCGCACTTCGCTCTTGAGCGTGAACGTGCCGCCGTGAAGCTCGACGAGCCCCTTCACGATGGGCAGCCCGAGGCCCGAGCCTTCGTCGGCATTCTTCTGCGCGAGCGTGCCGCGTCCGAACGAGGACAGCACCACGGGGATTTCATCGGCCGGAATGCCGGTGCCCGTGTCGCGGATCGCGATGTACTGGCCGCCCAGCGCCGTCCAGCCGGCCTTGACGAACACCGAGCCGCCGGGCGGGGTGAACTTGATGGCGTTGGTGAGCAGGTTCAGCGTCACCTGCCGCACGGCGCGCTCGTCGGCCCAAAGCCGCGGCAATTGATGCTCGATGGCCTCGGTCATCGTGATGTCGCGCTTTTCGGCGCGCAGGCTGAGGAGATGGATGCAGTCCTCGATGATGTGGGCGAGAGAGACCGCGTCTTCCTTCAGTTCATAGCGCCCCGCCTCGACGCGCGAGAGGTCGAGGATTTCGTTGATCAGCGCCAGAAGGTGCTGGCCGCTCGCGTGGATGTCGGACGAGTATCCCTTGTAGGCGGGCACCGCGTGCGGCCCGAAGAGCTCGCCCTTCATCACCTCCGAGAAACCGAGGATGGCGTTGAGCGGCGTGCGCAGCTCGTGGCTCATGGTGGCGAGGAAGCGCGATTTTGCGAGGCTCGCCTCCTCGGCGCGGCGGCGCGCTTCGTCGGAGTTCGACTTGGCCTGTTCGAGCTCGGCGATCAGCAGATCCTTCTCGAGCCGCAGCGTGAGCGAGGACAGGTTCGTCGTGTAGAAGCGCCGGCTCAGATAGAGAAAGTACGCGAACGCCATGCAGACGATGAGCGTCAGCGGCAGGGGATCGGGGCTGGTCGCGAAAACGAATCCGGTCACCGCAGCGGTGATCGGGATGAGGTTGCCATAGACCGCATACGGGATCAGCGCGAGCATCATCGCGCTCATGGCCGACACGAGCAGCAGCGCGAAGAACAGCAGCGAGTGCGCCGTCTCGTCGGGCGAGTCGAACAGCAGGAGCACCATGAGCGCCCAGCCGAAGCCCTGCACGGTCTCGAGGATGACGGTGCGCCGGTGCCAGGGGGCCGGGTCGAAGCCGCCATCGGCGGCGACCAGCATGCGCTGGTAGAAACGATGGGCGACGAGAAGCTGGACGATGACGATCGCCAGCCAGCCGAGCACACGCTCGTGCGGGGCCCACACCGCCGCGCCGCCGCCGATCGCGACGGCGATCGCCAGCATGAGCAGGGTGCTGCTCCTCCGGCTTTCGCCGAATTCGCGCATCAGTTCGATGTCGAAGGTGCGGCTGCCCGAACCCGTGGACGTCAGCTTCTCGCGCGCCTCGCGCACGCGGTTCGAGAGCCTGCGCCTGTGCGAGGACGACCTCTCCTGGCCGGCGATGGCGGCGCCCTGGGCGCTGTCTTCACTCATCTGACGCAACACACTCAACTGAACAGCCGCGAATGGCCCTTCGAGAATGCGTCAGAAGCGTTAACGATAACTGCACAGCCGGGCGGGATATTTCATCCGTATGTGCGCTGGCGCACGTCCGGAACGTAGCCATTTGAGCAATAATGAAGCTTGATTGGCGGGCGGCCAGCCGTCCGTCGCAGTGGCGCTCAGGAGCAAGCGGGGCTAAAGAGGGTCCGTTTGCCGCCGGCCGGGGGGCGTCCCCCGGCGCGAGCCCACGCAGTAAGGTGCTGTTTTGTGGACGGATTGCACTCGACATACGACCATTACGACGCGTCCTGCGATGATGGATTCGGCGCCGGCCAGACGGTCGCCATGAAGGTCACCGCGATCGGAACGGGAGACGCGTTCGGGAGCGGCGGGCGGATTCACACCTGCTGGCGGCTCGATGCGGCGGGCCGGACGATCTGCGTCGATTTCGGCGCCGGGTCGATCATCGGCTGGGCGCGGAGCGGCCGGCCGACCACCGACATCGACGCCGTCGTGATAAGCCATCTCCACGGCGACCATTTCGGCGGCTTGCCGTTCCTTCTGCTGGAATCGCAATTCGTGGCGCATCGGCGCAAGCCGCTGCTGGTCGTGGGCCCGCCGGGACTGGCCGCGCGGCTCGACGCGCTCTGCGAGGCGATGTTCCCGGGCTCTTCGCAGATCAAATGGAACTTCGACCTCGACGTCCGGGAGGTGCAACCGGGCAAGCCGCAACGCTTCGTGGACTTTGACTTCGCGAGCCTCGAAGTGGAGCACCCCTCCGGCGCCCCGGCGACCGCGGTGCGCGTGACCGCCGCCGGACGCACCTTCGCGTATTCGGGCGACACGGCCTGGGTCGAGGCGCTCGTCGAAATCTCACGGGATGCTGACCTTTTCGTGTGCGAGTGCTATTCGGGAGAGGCGTCGGTGCCCAACCATGTGGATTGGCCGACCTTGCGGGCCAATCTTCCGCGCCTGACCGCGCGGTCCCTCATGGTGACCCACCTTGGCGAGACTGCCCTCACGAAAGCCGACGAAATCCGCGCCTCGCAAGTCCGGGTCGCCGAAGACGGGCTCGTCCTGCGCCTCTGAGGCGCAGGCGCTCGAGGACCTACTTGGCCGGATAGGCGCCTGCCGGCGCTGCCTCGACGCGCAGCGGCCGCTTGCGCAAACGCCCCGTCCGGTTCTGCGCGCATCGTCGACGGCGCGGCTTCTGGTGGCGAGCCAGGCGCCGGGCATAAGGGCGCACAATTCCGGCCTCAGCTTCGATGATCCTTCGGGCGACAGGCTGCGCTACTGGATGGGCGTCGACCGCGAGACGTTCTACGACACGCGCCGCATTGCCGTCGTACCCATGGGGTTCTGCTTTCCCGGCCACGACGCTCGCAAGGGCGACCTGCCGCCGCGCCGCGAATGCCGCGCGCACTGGCACGACGACTTGTTCGCGCTCATGCCGGGCGTAGAGACGGTGCTCGCCATCGGCGCCTACGCGCAGGATTATCATTTCGCCCGGCTCGGCGTGCGACCCGCCGGCGCCGCCTCGCTGACCGACGTCGTGCGCGACTGGCGGGCGCTCTTCGAAGCTTCGCCGCGCGTCATTCCGCTGCCGCATCCTTCATGGCGCAACAGCGGCTGGCTGAAGCGCAATCCCTGGTTCGAGACCGATCTGCTGCCCGTCCTTCGGGCGGAAGTAAGGCGGTTGATATGACGAAAATGTTCAGGCCCCGTTCAGTCGCAGTTATGCTAATGACACGTTCAGGGTTGGGAGAAGCGCGCCCGGCGGCGCCATTGGAGACTTGCATGATCCTTCGCTCATTACGCGCGCTGGTGGTTCTGATTGCGAGCGCGCTCGCCGTGCAGGGCGCGTTCGCGCAGGCGCAGCCTCCGGCCCAGGCGCGGTTTGCGTTCGTCGTCGGCAACGATTCCTACGAAGGCGCGGAGCTTCCGACCGCCGCGAACGACGCGGCTCTCGTCGCCGAAATGCTCAAGAGCGCCGGCTTCGACGTGACGGGCGCCCGCAACCTCGATCAGGAGACGCTGCGCGCGTCCTATCGCGAGTTCCTCGAGAAGGTCGGCGCCGCGGGCCCGGAGGCGGTCGCATTCGTCTACGTCAGCGGCTACGGCCTGCAGGCGGACGGCGAGAACTATTTCATTCCGCCCGGTTCACGGATCGCCCGCGCCGCCGATCTCACCCTCAATGGCGTGCGGCTGACCGACATCACGCGCTCGCTCGGCGGATTGCCGGCGCAGGCGCGCATCATGGTGTTCGATCTCGCCTATGCCGGGCCTTTCGCGCGCGAAGGTCAGGCGCCGGCGCCGGGCCTCGCCATCATGGACGCGGGACCGGGCGACCTCATCGCCTTCAACGCGTCGCCGGGCGCCGTCGCGCCCAATGGCCAGCCGCCCTACGGCGCGTTCGCGCAGGCGCTCGCCGAAATGGCGCGCGTGGCGGGAACGCCTGTGGCGGACGTGTTCGATCACGCGCGCGTTCGGGTGGCCGAGATGACCAAGGGCGCGCAAGTGCCGTGGAGCGCCTCGCGCCTCGAAACGCCGGTCGTGCTCTTCGCGCGGGGCGCGGATGCGCCTCCGCCAGCCATTTCGCAGGCCGACATCGAGGCCCGGCGCGCCCGTCCGCTGCGCGACGTCAGCGAGGCGGAAGCCTACGCGCTGGCTCTCGATCGCGACAACATTCGCGGTTACGAGGAATTCCTCGCAGCCTATCCTTCGAGCCCCTATGCCCGCAACGTCCGGAACATCGTCGCGGCGCGCCGCGAGGCGGTGACGTGGCGTCGCACCGTGCAGGTGAACACCGCACAGGCTTACTGGTCCTATCTCGATCGCTATCCCAAGGGCCCGAATGCGCCGGCCGCGCGGGCGCGCCTCGCGCGCCTGCAGGCCGCGCTCGACCCGCCGCCCAGCTACGAGGCCGTCGAGTACGACGTCGCGCCGCCGCCGGTGGAGGAGAACACCTATTTCGTCGAGGACGGGCCGCGTTATTTCGAGGTCGTCGAGGCGCCTGTCGAGGTCGTCTACATCGCGCCGCGGCCGGTGTGGTGGAGGCCGCCGCCGCCGCCGATCTATGTGGAAGATTCCCATTACTTCCTGCCGATGCCGGTTCCCGTGGTGACGCATCCCGTGTGGGTGGCGCCGCCGGTGTACGTCGTGCCGCCGCCGCAGCCGATCGTCGTGCTGCCGCACTCCCCTGGCGTGTTCGCGAACCCGTATGTGGCGGTGCCGACCGCGCTCGCGGCGGGCATCGCGGCCGGCTCGATCGTCTATCGCCGCGACCGGCTGGCCCAGCCCGGCGTCGGGCCGGGGCGTCCGTTCCTGCCGCCCGTCGTCGCGCCCCCGCGCGGCCGGCCCCAGACGCTCCCCGCCGCCCTGCAGCCGCAGAACCTGCAGAACTTCCAGCAGCGTCCGCGTCCCATCAACAACCAGCTCCAGCAGCAGGGCGGCCAGCAGTTGCGGCCGGGCCAGCAATTGCCGAACGCGCTTCCGAACGCCATTCCCGGCCAGCCGGGCGTGCGTCCCGGCGTCGGACAGCAGGGGCTCGTCCCGGGCGTCCAGCAGCCGGGCGTGCAGGGTCGTCCCCTGTCGCCGCAGGAGCGCCAGCGCCAGTTGCAGCAGGAGCGTCAGCAGCAATTGCAGATGCAGCGTCAGCAGCAGATGCAGCAGCAACAGCAGCGCCAGCAGCAATTGCAGAACCAGCGTCAGCAGCAGATGCAATTGCAGCAGCAACGCCAGCAGCAATTGCGGGATCAGCAGCAGCAGCGCCAGTTGCAGATGCAGAACCAGCGCCAGCAGCAGATGCAGCAACAGCAGCAGCGCCAGCAGCAGTTGAGGGATCAGCAGCTGCAGCGCCGCGAGCAATTGCAGCAGCGGCAAGGCCGGCCGGAGGTGCAGCAACAGCAGCAGCGTGATCGCCAGATGCAAATCCAGCAGCAGCGCCAGCAGCAACTGCAGATGCAGAACCAGCGTCAGCAGCAGCTGCAGATGCAGAACCAGCGTCAGCAGCAGTGCAGATGCAGAACAGTCAGCAGCAGATGCACAGCAGCAGCGTCAGCAGCAGATGCAGATGCAGCAGCAGCGCCAGCAGCAGATGCAGATGCAGCAGCAGCGTCAGCAGCAGATGCAGCAGCAACAGCAACGCCAGCAGCAAATCCAGCAGATGCAGCAGCAACGCCAGCAGCAGATGCAGCAGCAACAGCAGCAGCAGCGACAGCAGCGCAGCAATCCGAACTGCGGCCGCCCGGGCCAGCCAGCCTGCCGCTGAACGCACAGCGGGCGCAAACCAAAGAAGGCCGGCGCGCTGCGCCGGCCTTTTTCATTTCGTCAGACCGGTGCGCTCAATCGTCGATGCGCGCGATCAGGCTCGACGTGTCCCAACGTCCGCCGCCCATCTTCTGCACCTGCGAGTAGAACTGGTCGACCAGCGCGGTCACCGGCAGATGCGCGCCGTTGCGGCGCGCCTCGGCGAGGCAGATGCCCAGGTCCTTGCGCATCCAGTCGACGGCGAAGCCGAAATCGAACTTGCCCGTGACCATCGTCGCATGGCGGTTCTCCATCTGCCAGGATTGCGCGGCGCCTTTCGAGATCACGTCGATGACCGCCTGCGTGTCGAGGCCCGCCTTCTTGGCGAAGGCCAGCGCCTCGGCCAGGCCCTGCACAAGGCCGGCGATGCAGATCTGGTTGACCATCTTCGTGAGCTGTCCGGCGCCCGATGGCCCCATGAGCCGGCAGGCCTTGGCGTATGCGGCCATGACCGATTCGGCAGGGGCGTAGGCGCCCGGGTCGCCGCCGCACATGATGGTGAGCGCGCCATTTTCCGCGCCCGCCTGGCCGCCCGAGACCGGCGCGTCGATGAAGGCGAGGCCCATCGCGCGGGCCGCCGCTTCCAGTTCCCGGGCGACGTCCGCCGACGCCGTGGTGTGGTCGATGAAGGTCGCTCCCTTCCTCATCCCGGCGAACGCTCCGTCCGGCCCCAGGACCACCGAGCGCAGGTCGTCGTCGTTGCCCACGCACGCGATGACGAAATCCTTGCCCGCGGCGGCCTCGCGGGGCGTCGGCTCCGCCGCGCCGCCGTGGGTCGCCACCCATTTGAGCGCCTTCGCCGCGGTCCGGTTGTAGACGCTCAGGCGATGGCCCCTGGCGGCGAGATGGCCAGCCATCGGAAAGCCCATAACCCCCAGACCCAGAAATGCAATTTCGGCCATTCGCCCACCCTCTTCGCTCAGGTTCGCCCGACGGTCCCCCGACGGGTTGCAGGATAGCGCCTCCGCCGGAGAAGTCCTGCCACCGGTTGGTTCCACACGCTAGACCTAGACCAAAGAACAAGTGGCGCTTGGAATTGCTTTGGCGTTCTCCTATCTGACGCAAGCTACGCGGATTGCCCGAGGGAAACGCCAGGAGGGATGCCCACGTGAACATCAAGAGACGTGATTTCATCAAGACGGCCGCAGTTGGCGCCGCCGCTTCGACCATCGCGGCGCCGGCCATTGCGCAGTCGGCCCCGGAAATCCGCTGGCGCCTGACGTCCAGCTTCCCCAAGTCGCTCGACACGATCTACGGCGCGGCCGAGACGTTCGCGCGCGCGGTGTCCGAAGCCACCGACGGCAAGTTCCAGATTCAGGTTTTCGCCGGCGGCGAGATCGTGCCCGCGCTTCAGGCTATGGACGCGGTGCAGAACGGCACGGTCGAGGCCTGCCACACCTGCATGTATTATTATTGGGGCAAGGACCCGACGTTCGCCTTCGGCACGGCGGTTCCGTTCGGCCTCAACTCGCGGCAGATGAACGCGTGGTTCTATCACGGGGGCGGCAACCAGCTCATCGACGAGTTCCTGACCGATTACGCCAGCGTCGGCTTCCCGTGCGGCAACACCGGCACCCAGATGGGCGGCTGGTTCCGGCGCGAGATCAAGACGCCGGCGGACATGCGCGGCCTCAAGATGCGCATCGGCGGCTACGCGGGCACCGTGCTGCAGAAGCTGGGCGTCGTGCCGCAGCTCATTCCCGGCGGCGACATCTATCCCTCTCTCGAGAAGGGCACGATCGACGCGGCCGAATGGGTCGGGCCCTACGACGACGAGAAGCTCGGGTTCCAGAAGGTGGCGCCGATCTATCACTTCCCCGGCTGGTGGGAAGGCGGCGCGGCGCTTCACCTGCTGATCAGCCGGCAGAAGTTCAACGAACTGCCGAAGGCGTACCAGTCGATCGTGCGCAACGCCGCGGCGCTCGCCAACGTCGATTGCCAGGCCAAGTACGATGCGCAGAACCCCGCCGCCATCAGGCGTCTGGTTGCTGCGGGCACGCAGCTTCGTCCCTTCAGCCAGGAGGTGCTCGAAGCCTGCTTCAAGGCCTCCAACGAGGTCTACGCCGAGAACGCGGCGAAGAACCCGAAGTTCAAGAAGATGCACGACGCCTACATGGCCTTCCGCGGCGACCAGTATCAGTGGTGGCGGGTGGCGGAGTTCAACTACGACCTGTTCATGGTGCGCCAGCGCCTTTGAGCGCAGGCCAGCGGCAAACGAGAAAGGCCCCGGTTTCCGGGGCCTTTTTTGTTCGCGTCAGAACTTGAACTCGGGAACCTGGAAGGAGTCCGAAGGCGGCGCGATGTTGCGGAATTGCTCCTCCACCGCCGCTGGGTCGAGCTGCTTCACGCCGCTCTTGTAGTGCATGACCATCTGCGGAAACGTGATGACGAGCGCCACCATGACGAGCTGGATGCACACGAACGGAATGGCGCCCATGTAGATCTGCCCCGTCGTGACAGGCTCCATCATCTTGCCGGTGAGCCGGTCCTGATAGGGATCGCGCGGGGCGACCGAGCGCAGGTAGAACAGCGCGAAGCCGAACGGGGGATGCATGAACGAGGTCTGCATGTTCACGGCGAGGATAACGCCGAACCAGATCAGGTCGATTCCGAGCTTTTCCGCCGCGGGCCCGAGCAGGGGCACGATGATGAACGCGAGCTCGAAGAAGTCGAGGAAGAACGCGAGAAGGAAGACGAGAATGTTGACGACGATGAGGAAGCCCATTTCGCCGCCGGGCAGGGAGGTAAGGAGATGTTCGACCCACGTGTGTCCGTTGACGCCGTAGAACGTGAGCGAGAACACGCGCGCGCCAACCAGAATGAACAGCACGAACGACGAGAGTTTCAGCGTCGCGTCCAGCGCCTGACGCAACAGGTCGAAGCTGAGGCGCCGCTTGCCGAGCGCCAGCAGCAGAGCGCCGGCCGCGCCCATCGCGCCGCCCTCCGTCGGCGTGGCGATGCCGACGAAAATCGTGCCGAGCACGAGGAAGATCAGCGCCAGCGGCGGCACGAGAACGATCACGACCTGCTGGGTCATGTTCGCCATGAGGCCGACGCCGGTCGCCCGGTTGATGAGCGCCAGAACGTACAGCGTCAGTGTCGCCGCGAAGGCGGCCCAGACCGCGACGTTGTCGGCCAGCATTTCGGGGCGTTGCTGGCGGATGAGCCCGGCGAACAGCAGGCCGATGAGGATGCCGAAACCCACCACCGCGAGCGTGTTGACGCGCGGCGAGTCGACCTTCGACAGATTGTCGCCCAGAAGATTCCTGCCGAACGCAACCAGCGACAGGGCGCCCGCTATCAGGAGCGAGATGGAGGACTCGGGCGTCTCAAGCGGCAGGCCGAACGCGCGCGCCAGCGCCGTCCCCGCAAAGATGAGGAAATAGAACACGGGCACGCCGGCCACGAGCAGGGCCAGCGTCGTCGTGATCGCCTGGCGCCGGGCCTTGGTGGCGTCTTCCTCGATGGTGCGCGCCTCGAGCGGAAGAGCGGGCGCGCTGTCGGGCCTTATGATGGTCATCAGCCAGACGTAGCCCGCATACATGCAGGAGAGGATCAGGCCGGGAATGATCGCGCCCTTGTACATGTCGCCCACCGACCGGCCGAGCTGGTCGGCCATGACGATGAGGACGAGGGAGGGCGGGATGATCTGCGCCAGAGTGCCGGAGGCCGCGATCACGCCCGACGCCAGGCGCCGGTCGTAGCCGTAGCGGAGCATGATCGGCAGCGAGATCAGGCCCATCGAAATGACGGAGGCGGCGACGACGCCCGTGGTGGCCGCAAGCAGGGCGCCCACGAAGATCACCGCGAAGGCGAGGCCGCCCCTGATGGCGCCAAAGAGCTGGCCGATCGTGTCGAGCAGGTCTTCGGCCATGCCGGAGCGTTCGAGCACGAGGCCCATGAACGTGAAGAACGGGATCGCCAGCAGCGTCTCGTTGTTCATCACGCCGTAGATGCGCTCGGGCATCGCGGAGAGCAGCGGCCAGTCGAGCACGACCGAGCCGCCCGACAGCGGCGCGAGTTCGACGCCGATGACGAAGAACAGCAGGCCCACAGCAGCCAGCGAGAACGCCACCGGATAGCCCAGCAGCAGGAAGACGACGAGCGCCGCGAACATGATCGGCGCAAGGTTCTGTGCAATGAAGACCATCATTCGGGGGCGTGCGCTCCCCCGCGCGGATAGGGGTCGGAGATCAGGCCTTTCATGAAGGCGACCCGCTTGATCAGTTCGGAGAGTCCTTGCGCGAGCAGGAGCGCGAAGCCGAGCGGCACCAGCAGTTTCGCGGGCCATACGATCAGTCCGCCCGCGCTCGACGACACTTCGCCGGAGGCGAGAGAGCGCAGGAAGAAGGGAATTCCCAGCCAAAGCATCAGCAGGCACAGCGGCGCGAGGAACAGCACGTGGCCGATGATGTCGATCCAGTTGCGCGCATTCTGCGACAGGCGCGTGGACACGATGTCGATGCGGATGTGCTCGTTCTGCTTCAGCGTATAGGCGGCGCCCAGAAGGAACACCGCGCCGAACAGGTACCATTGCAGTTCGAGCCAGGCGTTCGAACTCACGTTGAGCGAGTAGCGCACGACGGCGTTCACGGATGAAACCAGCACAGCGGCCAGCACAAGCCACATCATGGCCTTGCCGACGCGTTCATTGAACCAGTCGATCGCCCGGCTTATGGCGAGAAGTCCAGACATTCGCCCCCTCCAGGGCCCGCGCTGTGGAGCAGCGGCCTCAGGTCAACCTCTAGCACTGTTGGGAGGCGGCAACCAGACCGGCTGCGCCGTCAGGCGAGGCGGAACACGCCGGTTGCGGGTCTACTTTGGTCGAGCAAGCCCGGGCGCAGGCTCAGCCGCCGGTCACGCTCATATGACGGCCGACCGCGGGCTGCCGGGTCGTGCGGTCGATGATGAAGTCGTGGCCCTTGGGCTTGCGGGCGATGGCGCGCACGATGGCGTCGTTGAGGAGGTCGTCGCTCTCGCTGGCGCGCAGGGGCGTGCGCAGGTCGGCGGCGTCCTCCTGGCCCAGGCACATGTAGAGCGTGCCGGTGCAGGTCACGCGCACGCGGTTGCAGCTCTCGCAGAAATTGTGCGTGAGCGGCGTGATGAAGCCGATGCGCCCGCCGGTCTCCTTCACGCGCACATAGCGCGCCGGGCCGCCGGTCTGGTAGTCGCTCGCCTCCAGCGAGAACATGCCGGCGAGGTCCGCCTGCACCTTGGTGAGCGGCAGGTACTGGTCGGCGCGCTGACCGTCGATCTCGCCCAGCGGCATCACCTCGATGAAGGTGAGGTCCATGCCGCGGCCGTGCGCCCAGCGCACCATGTCGGGGAATTCCGCGTCGTTGACGCCCGCGAGCGCCACGGCGTTGATCTTGATCTGGAGGCCGGCGGCCTGCGCGGCGTCGATGCCGTCCATGACCTTGCCGAGATCGCCCCAGCGCGTGATGGCGCGGAACTTGTCGGCGTCGAGCGTGTCCAGCGACACGTTGATCCGGCGCACGCCGCAATCGACGAGTTCGCGCGCGTATTTCGCGAGCTGCGAGCCGTTCGTGGTGACGGTGATTTCTTCGAGCGCGCCGGTCTGCAGGTGCCGCGAGAGCGAGCGGAAGAGAGTCATGATGTCCCGGCGCACGAGGGGCTCGCCGCCCGTGATCCGCAGCTTGCGCGTGCCGCGCGCCACGAACGCCGTGCACAGGCGATCGAGTTCTTCCAGCGTGAGGAGGTCGCGCTTGGGCAGGAAGTGCATGTCCTCGGACATGCAATAGACGCAGCGGAAATCGCACCGGTCGGTGACCGACACGCGCACGTAGGTGATCGACCGGCCGAACGGGTCGACCAGCGGCGCGGCGGCGGGCGTCTGGGGCTTTCCTGCGTGCACGTTCATCGTTTCCCCTCCGACGCTGTATATATGCCGGAATATAGCGGTTGGCGAGGGCGCCCCGGCGAGATCGCTGGATCAGCTCACGGGAACCTGAGGCCCGGGCGTTCGTTTGAAGCATGCGCCCCTGCGAAGCGGCCGTTCGGCCCAGCGCAGGCGTGACAGGAGGTCTCGCCATGGCAGACCAGAGCGATGCGGATCGCCGCTATCCGGAAGAATTGCGCGGCGCAATCGACAGCGGACGGACCGGGGACAAGGTCGCCTATCCGGACCCGGCGGCGGCGCCGCTGGGCACGGACGACGAGGCTGCGGGCGTGGGTCCGCCCCCATGGGCGGTGCGGCAGGCTCTCGAGCGGGAGACGGCGCGCCCGGCCTCCGCCGAGGCCGCTTCCGAGCCGGAGGGCTGGACGCTTTCGGGCGCCCCTGCGACCGGCCTCGCCATCGCGATCGTCCTCGCGGTGCTGATGATGATGTACTACATCGTCACGCACATCCGCTGAGCGATCGCCTCACGCGTCGGGGATCGCGGGCGGCAACGGCGGAATGTCCTCGTCCGCATGCGCTTCCAGCAATCCGACGCTGCGGGTCATGTAATAGACCATCACGTCGCCGCGGCCCGTGGCGGCGAGTTCCCGCTTCAGCCGCACCGCGAGGATTCGGCCCCGTTCCTCGTGCGCGTCATGTTCGGCTTGCGTCCAGGCGGATTTCGGCGCTTCCCCATCGACATCATCCTCGGCGTGCGCCAGACGCCAGTCTTCCGCCCACTCGTTCAGATGGCGGGCGAGCGACCATGAGATGCCGAACTCGTCCTCAAAGATCTTGCGGGGATGTTCGTTGATGGGTTCGTCCAGCGACCAGATGACAGCGTCGAGTTGAAACGGCTCGATCTTGACGCGGTCGGCGGCCATGACCGGATAAATGGGCGAAGGGAGAGGTTCAAACGTCACGCGCCCTGCGCCCAGTTCCTGGCGAAGGATGTCGAGCGCGGGTTTTGCTTCGTCCTCGATCGTCTTGACGTCTTCCGGATTGATGAGCGCACAGCGACGCGGATCGTAGGGATCAGCCAGATTTCTGAAGACGCAGCTTACGTTATCGAGCAGGTCTCGGGCGAAGTCGGACAGGTGCTCTTCCTGCCATCCCCAGGAGACCGGCTGGTCCATGTCGGCGCGGAACAGGGAGCCGTCGTTCCACGATGGCCTGATGATGACCGAGATGTCGTCGGGATCGCGGATCTTGAAGCCGCTTTCCGAAAGGCCGCTGTCGTCATTGTCGGCGTCGGCGCCGAACGCCAGCGGGCCGCTCCGCTTGCCCATCGGATTGAGAAGCGCGCGGAACGCCCACACGCCAAACGCCGCCGTGGCCGCTGCGCCGAGGGCGGCGGCAAGCACGCTTGAGGGCCCCTCGAGAAGCCCGGCGAAGGCGCCGCCCAGAACCAGCGCGGTGCAGACGGTGTAGAGCGCGAATGCGCGCCATGTCTTGGCGCGCCCTTCCGCTCCGGGATCATCGTGCGGATCGAGATAGCGCGGCGCGAACCAGCCGAGATAGATCGCCTGCCAGATGACGCCGAGCGCGAAGAGCCACGGCGCGAAAGGGGACAGCAGCATCAGCGCCAGCCCGCCGGCGAAGACCGGCAGCAGGCCCGCGATCATGATGGTCTCGCGCAGCTTTTCGGCGGCAGGCTGCTTCTTGCCGCTGATCGCCTCGATGGCGTGGTCGATGAAGGAATAGCGGGTGACCATCCGCGCGCCGATGATCGATCCGAAGCAATAGAAGGCGCCGATGAGGCGCAGCGCGGTGGCGGGGATCAGCGTCTCGGGCGTCATTCCACACGGCCACCGAAGTCTGCATCAAAGAAAAGGCCGGGCGAACCCGGCCTTGCCTGGCGAGTGTCGGCTGCGCCTCAGCGCATCACGACCACGCGGGTGCCGACGCGCACGCGCGAGTAGAGGTCGATCACGTCCGCGTTCGTCATGCGGATGCAACCGGAGGAAACCGCCTGGCCGATGGTGTCCGGTTCGTTGGAGCCATGGATGCGGTAGAGCGAGGAGCCCAGATACATGGCGCGGGCGCCGAGCGGATTGTCGGGACCGCCGACCATGTGGCGCGGCAGGTCGGGACGGCGCTTCAGCATCTGCGGGGGAGGCGTCCACCCCGGCCACTCGGCCTTGCGGGTGATGCTCATATTGCCGCCCCAGGTGAAGCCGGGCCGGCCGACGCCGACGCCGTACTGCACGGCCTTGCCGTCGCCCATCACGTAGTACAGGCGGCGCTCGGACGTCGAGACGACGATCGTCCCGGGCGCATGCCGGCCCGGGTAGACGACAACCTGGCGCGGGATCGCGCCCTGCTGGGGACGGAAGGAGGCGTTGGCGGCGACCGAGTTGTAGGCGGCGCGGAAAAAGTCTGCGGCCGATTCCTGCGCCTGCGCGGCTCCACCGAGCCCGATCATTGTAGCGGCGAGAAAAAAGGCCGCCGGGGTGCGATTTCGCATTGGCGTATCCATAGAAAGAGCGGGCAGCCGGGACCGTCCCGGTTTAGCCGATCTATAAAACGCCTCAGGATTCGACCCTGCGCAATAGGTTCACGCGTAAATTGATCCTGCCGGAGCTCCTCGGCGGAACAATGTTGCACTGCGGCCACAGCCCGGCCAGAGCCGGGCTGGGCGAGACGAGGCCTATTGCGTGATGATGCGCTTGGCGCGCGCCACCGTGTCGGCCGGCGTCGCGAAGATGCGGGTCACGAGCTCCTGCACTTTCTCGCCGCTCGTCGGATTGATGTCGATCCGGCTCTTCTCCGCGTCGGCCTTGAACTCCGGATCCGCCATTGTCTTGGCGAAGGCGTCGCGCAGGGTCTTCAGCGCGACGTCGGGAATGCCCGGCGGGGCGATGAAGGGGCGGCCGAAAATCTGCTGGCTCACCACCAGTTCGGCGGCAGCCTTGTCGACCGGGTTCTTGACGAACTTCCACATGTCGGGAACGCCCAGTTCGACGAGCTCGGGTTCGGGCTCGAGGCCGGTCTGGATCAGGATGTTGAGCTTCTTCGACTTGATCCAGTCGCCGCGCTGGGCCTTGAGGCTCGACCAGTCGAGGCCGCACATGCCGTCGACCTCGCCGCGCTCGAGGGCGAGGAAGATGTCGGCGGAGCCCTTGTAGCCGCTGACCACCTCGAACTGCGAGCCGGCCACGTGATTGAGCATGAAGGCGTAGTCGCGGGTCGAGCCGCCGGCGGCGCTCGCGCCCATGATCGTCTTGCGCTGGCGCGCGTCCTCGAAGGTCTTGGTCTGCGACTTCTCGAAGGTGATGCACACCCGCGTGCCGCTGTCGGCGCTGCCGATGTAGGAGAATTTCGTCACGTCGAAGAGCGTCTGCGGCTTGGGGTCGAGAATCGGCCCGATGATGATGCCGGGGAAGATGATCCCGAACCACGTCCCGTCCTTGGGGGCGGTGTTGAAGATCGCCGCCGCCGCCGTGCCGCTGCCCGCGCCGGGCTGGTTGCGCACCACGATGTTGGGCTGGCCGGGTATGTGCTTGACCATGTGGCGCGCCGTGATGCGCCCGTAGGTGTCGTAGCCGCCCGCCGCGTCGCTGCCGACCAGCAGCGTCAGCGTCTTGCCGGCGAAATAGTCGGACTGGGCGGAAGCTGGCGCGCTGACGAGAGCGCCCGCCAGAAGAGCAGCGGCCGGAAGCGCCGCACGGATCGCGGCAAGCTTGGCGTTTCGCATGGTTCGTCCCCTCTCTTGTTCTTGGATCTTCGCTATATGCGAGGGAAACCCGCCAGACAATCCGTAGAATCGCCTCCATGCCTGCGCCCCTGGCGCCTAGTCGGGGAGGCGGCGCAGGCCTTCGCGCAGTGTGGAATCCTTGTCCTCGCGCACGGGCTTGTCTTCGCGCACGGCGCGCTTGGCCCGGCGCATCTGCTTGGCCGTCTTGGCGAGGGCCTGGTTGAAGGCGAGGTACGCATCGGTCGCATGAGCCTCCGCCGCCATGGTCGGCAGCGACCCGACCTGCACGGTGACGGAGCACCGGTAATTGGCCCCCTCATGGGCGAAATGCACAGCCGCGCCCGTGAGGTGCTGCAGATACTTCTTCGCCGCCGCTTCGATCCCCTCGTGGACGTGGGCCCGCAGGGACTCCCCCAGGTCCACATTCGAACTGCCGATCGTGATTGCGCCGGTTACAGAAGCTCGTGTCATCGGAACTCGACCTCATCCAAACGAATTGTGGCGTTAACCGGTGGGCGCAACGGGCGTTCCGCTTTCTTCCGAGGCGTCATGGCGAGATATTACTTTCACCTGCGGGCCGGCGACGCCTACGTTCCCGATATCGGGGGCGCGGACATCGAGGATTCGGATGAAACGGCGCGCCATCTGATGCGGATGCTGAAACGCGCGGGCGCGGCCAATTATCAGGGTTGGTCGTTCGAAATCACCGACGAGAGCGGGGAGTACATCGACACGATCAGGGTCGAGGACCTGCTCGGCGCGGTCCACTGAGGGTCTGTTTTCCCGCCCGGCCTGATCCATGCGCTGGAACCGTTCGTAGCTCTCCATTGTTACGACCGATGGCGCTCGAGTTCGCATTTCGACTCGATGGAGGGCGCCCGACGAGCGCGGAGGCTGACATGCCGGACAACCATGCGCTGATGCTCGGAACCAACTGCCTCGTCTGCAACGAGGCTGGCGCCAGTCCTTTCGACGATGATCTGGAAGATTGCTGCGCCGATTGCGGGCGCATGCTGACCTTCCGTCCCTATCTTGCGCAGGAAGCGCCGAAGCTGTGCCGGTCGTGTTTCGGCGCGCGCAAGGATGCGCTCGCGCCCGGTCAGCGCCGCGCGGACGCCTGAACCGCTCTTCACGGACTGACCGGTTCTCCTGAAATCCGCCGCCGGGCGAACGCGCGCGCGTCCCCCTCCGTGTCGAACACGAAGCCTTCGCGTTCGCTTTCATGGCCCTCTTCATAGATGAAGACGGTGAAGCCGCTGGCCGCCATCTCGTAGATCTGGGCGCGGAGCCCGTTCCTGCCCTGCAGCGTGTCGATCAATTGCATCGTGCGCCTCCGCCGCGGTTCGCGCCGGTGGCGCAACCAAAGTCCGAGCTTGCCGGGAAGCGCTGGCATCGCCGTCAACGCCCTTCGTCTTCCAGCCGGAAGCCGACGAGGCGAACGACCCGATAGACGTGATCCTGCATGGCGCACTCCCGCGCAGTCCTCCGTTTTCGTCAACGGACCGGGAAGCGCCGCGTTCCGGGATGATGCGCGGGCCTGCGCGCGCTAGGATGGCGCCGACTCGCAATCGAAGGCTGAAGGGCAGACCATGCACCAGGAGACATCGCCGACCCTCGCAGCGCTCGCCGAACGCCTCGCGCGCGGCCAGACGAGCGCCCGCAGGCTGGTGGACGAGTGCCTCGCGCGCATCGACGACACGGCCGGGGAGGGCGCGCGCACGTTCCTCGCGGTGAACCGAAAGGCGCCGATGATCGCCGACGCGATGGACGCGCTGCGCGCCAGTGGCGCGGCGCCCTCGCCATTCGCCGGCATCCCCATCTCCATCAAGGACCTCTACGATCTGGAGGGCGAGACCACGCGCGCAGGCTCAAGGGCGCTGGCGGACGCTCCGCCCGCTGGAGCCGACGCGGCCGCCGTCGCGCGTCTCAAGCGCGCGGGCTTTATCGTGATGGGCCGCACCAACATGACCGAGTTCGCCTTCTCGGGCGTGGGGATGAACCCGCATTACGGCACGCCGCTCAATCCGTGGGATCGCGCCACGGGGCGCATTCCCGGCGGCTCATCCTCCGGGGCGGCCGTCTCCGTCGCCGACGGCATGGCGCATGCGGGGCTGGGCAGCGACACGGGCGGTTCGTGCCGGATTCCCGCCGCGCTGTGCGGGCTCGCCGGCTACAAGCCGACGGCGCGGCTCGTGCCGAAGGACGGCGCGTTTCCGCTCTCGACGACGCTCGACTCCGTCGGCCCCGTCGCCCGCTCGGCCCAGTGCTGCGCGATATTGCATGGTGTGCTGTCGGGCGGCTCGACGGCGGCGGAAATCGGCTTGCGCGGGCTCAGGCTCGCCGCGCCCACCAGCGTCTTTCTCGACGGCATGGAGGCGGGCGTCGCGTCGGCCTTCGCGCGCGCGCTGGACAGGCTGCGGAGCGCGGGCGCGCTGGTCGATGAAATCGCCGCGCCGGAGTTCGGGGACGTCGCGACGATGAACGCCAAGGGCGGCTTCACCGCGGCGGAGGCGTACGCGCATCATCGCCCGATCATCGACCGGACGGGCGCCCTCTATGATCCGCGCGTCCTGGCGCGCGCCATGCGCGGCGCGCAGATGAGCGCCGCCGAGTATTGCGAGATCACGCTGGCGCGGGCCGATTTCATCCGCCGCGTCGAGGCCAGGCTCGCGCCCTACGATGCGTTCATCGCCCCGACCACCCCCATCGTCGCGCCGCCGCTCGGCGCGTTCGAGCGCGACGACGAGTTCGGCCGGCTCAATCTGTTGCTGCTGCGAAACTCAACGCTCGTGAACATGATGGACGGGGCGTCGATCTCGGTTCCCATGCAGTGCGCCCGGCGAGCCGCCCTGCGGGCTGATGGTGTCGGGACCGCAATTGAGCGACGCGCGGGTGCTGGGCGCGGGCATGGCCATCGAGAGGCTGCTCGCCGGCTGAGCCCGCTCTGGCCGCGCCTTGACTTCGAGGGAGGGGCGCTTGATGCTGCCGCCAAAATAATCCCGGGAGGATAAGGCGATGCTGTCCAGGCAGGACAACGAATTGCTCACGCGCGTCGGGCCCCGGCACGCCCATGGGCGAGCTGATGCGCCGCTACTGGATACCGGCGGCATTCTCCAGCCAGATCGAGAAGCCTGACAGCCCGCCCATTCGCGTGCGCCTGATGGGCGAGAATCTCGTCCTGTTCCGCGACACGCAGGGCCGCGTCGGCCTGCTCGAGCGAATACTGCCCGCATCGCACCGCCTCGCTTTTCTACGGACGCAACGAGGAAGGCGGACTGCGCTGCGTCTATCACGGCGTGAAGTTCGACGTGAACGGCGCCTGCGTCGATGCGCCATGCGTGCCGCCGGGCAGCAACGTGAAGGACAAGATCCGCGCCACGTCCTATCCGTGCGTCGAGACGCGGCGACCTCGTGTGGACCTACATGGGCCCGCCCGAGCACCAGCCCGCGTTTCCCGATCTCGAATGGACGCTCGTGCCGTCCTCTCACCGCTTCGCCACGCGCCACGTCCAGGAATGCAACTGGCTGCAGGGACTGGAAGGCGGCTTCGACGCGAGCCATCTGTCGTTCCTGCACGGCGGCCTCGTGGACATGCGCAAGGGCCGCACGGACCATGACCGGCGCATCGTGCCGACGAAGCTACGAAGTGCTGCCGACCGATTTCGGCTTCGTCGGTCGCGGGCGGGCGCGAACTGGCGAACGGCAACATCTCGTGGCACGTGGACGTGATGCTGATGCCGTTCCACAAGATCATTCCCTCGGTGCCGCTTGGCGCGCACGTCTGGGCGCCGATCGATGACGAGAACACGATGCTCTACAGCATCAACTTCAATCCCGAGCGCCCGCTCAACGACGAGGAGATGGAGCGCGAATACGCCTGGCGCGGCATCCACACCGAAGAACATCCCCGGCACCGACCGCGCCGTCGCCAACAAGGACAACGATTACCTGATCGACCGCGAGTTGCAGGCGAGCGGGCGCTCGTACACCGGCATGACGGGCCTTGGCGTGCAGGATTGCGCGATGCAGGAATCGATGGGGCCGATCGCCGACCGCACGAAGGAATATCCTGTTCGCCAGCGATGCCGGCGATCGTGCGGATCCGGCGCCTGCTGCTGCAGACGCTGAACGATCACGCCGACGGCAAGCCGCCCATCGGCATGGACCCGCGCGGCTATCGCGTGCGCTCGTTCCGGTGCGAGGCGCCGCCGGAGAGATCGCTCGACGACATCTGCCGCGAGCGGCTATCGATCGAGCCCGCATTCGCGGCGGAATGAATTCGAGACAAACACACAAAGAGCGGGAGTGAATGCATTGGCGCAGGCGAAAATGAACGGCGCGGAAGTCGTCGCGGAAATCCTCAAGCGGGAAGGCACGGAGTTTCTCTCCTGCTACCCGCGCAATCCGCTGATCGACGCCTGCGCGCGGGTCGATATCCGGCCGATCCTGTGCCGTCAGGAGCGTGTGGGCGTCGGGCTTGCGGACGGGTTCTCGCGCATCCGCCGCGGCCGGCAGAACGGCGTGTTCGCCGCGCAGCAGGGCCCGGGCATCGAGAACGCGTTTCCCGGCGTCGCGCAGGCCTACACGGAGAACGTGCCGCTGCTCGTCATTCCATCGGGCTACGCGCTGAAGCGCCAGTACAACCAGCCGACCTTCCGCGCCGCCGACGTGTTCCGCCCCGTCACCAAGTGGGCGGCGATGGCGCACAACGTGCAGGAATTGCCGACGCTCATGCGCCGCGCCTATCACGCGATGCGCAGCGGCAAGGGCGGACCGGTGCTGGTCGAGGTTCCAACTGAAGTCTTCGAGGCGCAGTTCGAAGGGCCTCTCAACTACACGCCCGTGCCGATGGTGCGCGTCGCGCCCGATCCCGACGCTGTGAAGACCGCGGCGAAGATGCTGATGGCGGCCAAGCGCCCGGTGATCTGGGCGGGGCAGGGCGTTCTCTATGCGCAGGCGAGCGACGCGCTGGCCGAACTCGCGCGCCTCGTTCCCGCGCCGGTCGCGTGCACGAACCCCGGCAAGAGCGCGATGCCCGACGCGCACCCGCTGTCGCTGGGCGCTTCGACGCGCATCCAGCCGAAGATGTACACGAAGTTCATGGCCGAGGCCGATCTCGTCATCGCCATCGGCTCCAGCCTCACCTCGACGTCTTTCGGACCGGCGCTGCCGGTGACGAAGACCGTGATCCACTCCACGAACGAGGCAAGCGACGTCAACAAGGATTGCCCTGCGGCGCTGGCGCTCGTGGGCGACGCGCAACTCGTCGTCATGGCGCTGATCGAGGAGATCGCGCGCCAGGGCGGAAAGATCGACGAGCGGCGCGTGTCGGACCTTGCCGGCGAGATCGCCGCCATCAAGCGCGACTGGTTCGGCGAATGGGCGGCGCAGCTCAACTCGGATGAAATTCCGTTGAACCAGTATCGCATCATCAACGAACTGATGCAGACGCTGGACCGCGACGAGGTGATCCTCACGCACGACTCGGGCAGCCCGCGCAAGCAGATCCTGCCGTTCTGGCAGACGACGAAGGCCGGCTCCTACATGGGCTGGGGCAAGTCGACACAGCTCGGCTACGGGCTCGGCATCACCATGGGCGCCAAGCTCGCCGCGCCCGACAAGGTGTGCATCAACATCATGGGCGACGCCGCCATCGGCATGACGGGCATGGACCTTGAAACCGCCGCGCGCAACGGCATCGGCACGCTCACCATCGTGTTCAACAATTCGGTGATGGCCGCCGAGCGGCACGTGATGGAGACCTCGACCGCCAAGTACGGCGCGATCGACGTGGGCGGCAATTACGCCAAGCTCGCGGAGGCGCTGAACGTCGCGTCCGCACGCGTTGCGAAGGTGGAACACATCCAGGGCGCCATCAAGGACGCCGTCGCGCACACGCGAACGGGCAGGCCGTTCCTGCTCGAGTTCATCGTCAAGGAAGGCTACGACTTCTCAACCTGAGACACGCCTCAACCAGGAGCGGAACGCTCCGGACAGAAGCGGGGAGGGACATCATGAAGCGGATCGCAGGGATAAGCCTCGTCCTCATCGCGTCGGCCGGGCACGCACTGGCCGACGACGGCTATTTCAAGGGCAAGACGATCACCATCATCAACTCGACTGGGAACGGGGGAAGCTATTTCAACCTCGCCCAGTCGGTGTCGCGCTACATGGGCAAGTACATCGAGGGAAACCCGTCGCTGATCGTGAAGAGCATGCCGGGCGCGGGCAACGTGCTCGCGACCAATTTCATGTACAACGCCGCGCCCAAGGATGGCACGCACATCGCGACCATCAACAATTCCATTCCGCTGCATCAGGTCATCAACGGGCGCGGCGTGCAGTACGATGCGACGAAGTTCAACTGGCTCGGTTCGACGGGCACCTACAATTCGGTCGCCTACGTCTGGCACACGGCGGGCATCCGCACGGTGAAGGATCTCGATCGCAAAGAGGTGCTGCTCGGCGGCACCGGGCCGGGCTCCAGCATCGTCATCTACCCGGCGGCGATGAACAAGATTCTCGGCTCGAAGTTCAAGTTCATCCTCGGCTACAAGTCGACGCACGAGATCGACATCGCGATGGAGCGCGGGGAAGTCGAGGCGCGCACCGGCAGCTACACGGGCCTGCGCTCCGATCATCCCGACTGGATCGCGCAGAAGAAGGTCGACATCATCCTGCAGATCGGCGGAAAGCGCGATCCCGAATTGCCGAATGTGCCGCTGCTCACGGAACTCGCGCGCAACGACGCCGAGCGCGAGATCCTGAAGCTCATCTCGTCGCCCATCTCGCTCGGCAGGCCCTATCTGGCGCCGCCGGGCATTCCCGACGTGCGGCTCGCGACGTTGCGCAAGGCGTTCATGGCGACGCTGCGCGATCCCGGGTTCCTCGACGAAGCGAAGAAGATGGACCACGAGATCGATCCGCAGAGCGCGGAGGAAGTCGCGCAGATCGTCAGCGAGACCATCAACGCGCCGCGCGCGGCGATCGACATGGCGAAGGAAATCATGGGCGGCGTCGAATAGCGCGTCCGACTAGCCTGCGTCCGCGCGCACGCGCGGATGCTGCGGCCAGCACACGTGAGAAAGCGGCGCGCGCAGGCTCCAGTGAAGCCCTTCCTTCTCCCACGACAGCTTCGCCTCGCCGCGAAAGCTCGTGGGAATGAGCTTCTTGATGATGGTCGTGCCGAACCCTTCGGACGAGGGCGCCGCCGCCGGCGGTCCGCCGATCTCGCGCCAGGACAGGCAGAACGTCGGCTGATCGCCATCCTCCACGCGCCAGTCGATGTGCACGGCGCCCGATGGCGTCGAGAGGCTGCCATACTTGACGGCGTTCGAGCCCAGTTCGTGGAAGACCATGCCAAAGTTCTGCGCGGCTTCGGGCTTCAGCATCACGTGTTCGCCCGTCAGCACGAGGCGTTCGCCCGGCTTGTCGATGAACGTGCGCAATTGCTCGAGGATCAGGTCGCGGAGGGGCACGCTCGTCCAGTCGGTCTTCACCAGCAGGTCGTGCGACATGGACAGGCTTTGCAGGCGCTCGTTGAAGCGGCCTGGAAGTCCGCGAAGTTCGCCGAGGAGCGCGCCGACTGGCGCGCCATCGCCTGCACCATGGCGAGCAGGTTTTTCGAGCGATGGGAGAGTTCGCGCATGATCAGCGTCGTGTGCGACTGGCTGGCGCGGAGATCGGTTTCGCGTCGGTGGATGATCTGGGACGCCTCGACCAGCGAGGCGCCGATCGCGTTTGCTTCCGCCATGCGGGTCGGCGCGAAGTTCACGACATGGCCTTCTCCCAGCCGGTGGGCGGCTTCCACGAGGCGCGTGGCGGGGCGGCGGATGAGGCGGGAAAAAAACCATGACGCGGTCAGCGACAGCACCAGCGTCAGAAGCCCCGCAGCGACAAGGACCTTCACGGCCAGCCGCGTGGGACGTTCGAGCACTTCACGGGGCGCCCAGACGAGAACCTTCCAGCCGTTCTGGGATGTGTGCCAAGCCGTCGTGGCGACGCGTCCCTGCAGGTCCGTGGATTCGATGATCCCGGTCGGGGCTGCAATGCGCTTGAAGAAGTCAGCATTGGCGGGGCGCCCGAAGAATTCGTCGTGAGCGACGCTGCGGGCGGCGATCGTGCCAGCGCGATCGACAACGCCTGCGATCCAGCCCTCTGGCCTGTAGGTTTCCCGCACCACAGCGACGATCGACTGCGCAGCCGGCGCGAAGCCCAGCACGTAGCGAACCTTCCCGTCGACCCTCACGGGCGCGAGGATGGTGAACTGCGTCTGTCGGCTCCCCGAGCGTGTTTCGAAGTCGGCAACCAAGGTCTCGCCAGTCTCGAATACGCTGTTGACGGTGGCCGTGCCGCGCGCGACAGGCAGAGCGGAGCCGCGCGGAACCGATGTGTTCACGACTTGCTGCATCGAAGAATCGATCAGTGCGAAGTGACCGCCCGAACGCTGCGAGACCTGGTGTGCGTAGTCCCAGAAAGTATTCACGTCGCCGGCCCGGAGCGCGGGGGCGACTGCGAGGCCTTCGGCAATGTCACGATAGCCGCGGATCTCACGGTCGATCGCCTGCGAGAGGGATTGCGCCTGCGCGGAAAGCCGCTCGAGAGCGGCCTGCCGCTCACTCCTGTCCCAAAGGTAGAGAGCGCCCGCCCCAAACAGGGCGAGCGGGGCGAGGGCGACAAGCATGAGGAGGGCGAGAAGCTGGAGAACCGAGAGCGCGGCCTTGGCGCGGGGCGCAGGCTTCTCGCGCTCCTCGAGCGGCTTTGCGCCTGCGGTGGTCAGCTCAACAACGTCACTCATCGCGCGTCATCGCTCCGCTTGCTCGTCGAAGGCTGTCGCTAGTCAGAAGCCTAGACTGATCCAGAAGCCGCTGCAAATCTAGACGTTTTGGCCGTTCCCGCATTGCGGGAAGTCAAGGAGCGGGCGTGGCGCGATCATCATGCCTGCGCACCTGTTCGCCGGGCCGCGACGAACTTGACCGCTTCCAGCAGCGCGATCAGCACGAGCCCCGCCGCAAGCGTGACGAGAACGTCGTCGGCATGAAGCGGGCCGAACCGGAAGAGATCGCGCGCGGCGGGCCAGAGCATGGTCGTCGCAAGCAGCGCCGGCACGGCAACCATTACGACAATCAGGGCGGCGCTCGGCCGAACGATCGCCTGCAGCAGCGATGCGCTGAACGAGCGATTGACGAAAATGAGCGCCACGATGGACGAGACGAGCGCGAAGAAGCACAGGGCGCGCACCTCTTCGGCCGGGAGTCCGCGGTCTAGCGCGGCGAGGAAAATGAACGCCACCACGGCGAATGCGAGAAGCCCCTGCAGCAGGCCCCAGCCGATCAGCGAGGTCGAGAAGAGCGGCTCCTGCGGATCGCGCGGCGGACGGCGCATGACGTTGCGCTCGGGCTCTTCCGCTTCGAAGACAAGGGAGCACACAGGGTCGATGATCATTTCAAGAAAGGCGATGTGAACAGGTCCGAGGATCACAGGCAGGCCGAACGCAAGCGGCGTCAGCGCCAGTCCCGCAATGGGAACATGCACCGCCAGTATGAACGCCATCGCCTTGCGCAGGTTGTCGTAGATGCGTCGGCCGAGCCGGATGGCGTTCACGATCGAGGCGAAGTTGTCGTCGAGCAGCACAATGGATGAGGCTTCTCGCGCCACGTCCGTGCCGCGCCCTCCCATGGCCACGCCGATGTCGGCCGCCTTCAGCGAGGGCGCGTCGTTCACGCCGTCGCCCGGTCATCGCGACCACTTGGCCGTCGGCCTTCAGCGCCTGCACGATGCGAAGCTTCTGCTCGGGCATGATGCGCGCAAAGACGTTCACGGCGCGCACGGAGCCGGTCACCTCTTCATCGCTCATCGCCGCGAGTTCGTCGCCGGTGACAGCGCGCCCGGAGGCGATTCCGGCGGCCCGCGCGATGGCGAGCGCGGTCTGCGGATAATCGCCCGTGATCATGATCACGCGCACGCCCGCGCTGCGGCATTCGTCCACCGCCTCCCGTGCGCCCTCGCGCAGCGGGTCGATCAGTCCGACGAGGCCGAGGAAGCTGAAACGGAAATCGGTCTGCGCCGCAGGAAGATTCTCCCCGTCGAATTCGGCGCTGGCTATGCCAAGCACCCGCATGCCTTCGCGCGCAAGCTCGTCGACGGCGCGCTCCACGCGCGCGGCCTCGGCGCCATCCAGCCGGCACAGCGTCGCGATCGCCTCCGGAGCGCCCTTGGCGACGACCAGCCTGCTGTCGCCGTCTTCGCGCCGCCAGACATTCGACATGGCGAGAAGGTCGCTTCGCAAGCCGTAGGTCTTCTCAAGCGACCAGCCCGCCGATGCGCCGTGAGCGCTTTCGTGCGCGAACGCATGCAGCGCCTTCTCCATGGGATCGGAGGGCTCCGCCGCGCTCGCCAGCGCCGCGAAGCGTGCGAGGTCCTTCAACTCGTCGTCGAGGCTTTCCGCCGGCCCGCCTTCGAGCGCGGCGCGGTATATGGCGCCATGGCGAGGCGCGAGCGCGCCGACGCGCATGCGGTTCTCGGTCAGCGTGCCGGTCTTGTCCGTGCAGAGCACCGTGGCCGAGCCCAGCGTCTCGATGGCGGCGGCGCGGCGGGTGAGAACGCGGGCGCGCGAAATGCGCCAGGCGCCCATGGCCATGAAGACGGTCAGGACGACGGGAAATTCTTCGGGCAGCATCGCCATGCCGAGCGCGACGCCAGCGAGCAGCGCTTCCAGCCAGCCGCCACGGAGCATTCCATACAGCAGGACGGCCAGGCCGCTGACCGCCGCGCCGAGGGCCGCGAACGCCCAGACGAGCCGGCGCGTCTGCATTTGCAGGCGGGGCGGCGTGAGGTCCAGGGAGGCGAGCGATTGACCGATGCGGCCGACTTCGCTTCGCGGGCCGGTGGCGTGCACGCGCGCGAGAGCGGCGCCGCGAACGATGAGCGAACCCGAGAATACGACCGGGAGATCGTCGCCCCCCGGCCGCAGGCGCGCGGCGGTATCCGCGCCCTTCGCCTCGGTCTTTCGCACCGGCGCGGACTCGCCCGTGAGCAGCGATTCATCTGCCGAAAGGTCTGTGCAGCGCAGGAGCGTCGCGTCGGCGGGAACGCGGTCGCCCTCGCTGAGAACCAGGAGGTCGTCCGACGACGACGTCGCGGCCGGCGATGCGCTTGCGTTCGCCGCCGCGAATGACCAGCGCACGAGGGCTCGTGAGATCGCGCAGCGCCTCGAGCACGCGCTCGGTGCGCGTCTCCTGCACGACCGTGATGACGACGGAGAGCGTCGCAAAGACGATGAGGACGATCGCCTCGGTAAGGTCGCCAAGGGCCAGATAGATCGCGCCGCCCGCGAGCAGCAGCACGAGCATGGGCTCGCGCAGCACTTCGAACACGATGCGCAGGGGCGTGCGCCGATCCTGCCGGGGCAGTTCGTTGTAGCCGTCGCGCGCCAGGCGTTCAGCCGCCTGCGCATCGCTCAGGCCCTCGAGCGCGCCGGAGCCTTCTGTGTTCGCGTGGAGGTTCATCATCGCTTTCGTCGGTTGCGGCCAAACAATACCACCGGGCGTCCGGAGCGGACGAACGCGAACATGACCGCGCGGGGAGTTTTGCATAACGCCATTCAGCGCTTATCCTGATTCATCTCCGGGGAGGAGCACACCCATGGCGCGAATTCGCCAGCCTGTACTTGCGGCCATGGCCTGCGCCTTGGCGCTGATCGCCGGCGCTGCGCACGCGCTGGAATGTCCGCTCGCCCAGCCCGCGGGCAGGGCGGGCGTGATCGCGGAACCGGACGCCGTCATCGCGGCGCTCGCGCCCTTGCTGGCGGGACCCGATGCTCCGGGCCGCGCGGCGGAAATCGTGGCGCAGACGCGCCAGCGCTACCCGGCGGCGCAGTCCGACGAGATCGTGAACTTCCTCGTCACCGCCTATTGCCCGATCGTCAACGCGCAGAGTCTCCCGGAGGCGGACAAGCTGAGCAGAGTCAACGCGTTCTCTGCGGCGGTGATGCGGCAATTGTACTAGGCCGGCTAGCCTGGCCGGGCGCCTGATCGGCCCTTGCACACGCGCCCCGGTCCATATACTTGTTTCTGATGGGAATAAAATATAATCACATCAAGAAGGTGTTGAATATGTCTGATCTACTTCGCGCTCCCTGGCGGCGCCTCTCGGGCAGTTTGGTCCCGGCCTTCGTTCTTTCGCTGGTTTTCCCGCTGGTTGCCGGCGGGGCGCAGGCGATGGACGATCCCTCGAAGGGTCTGACGATCCTCGCCAGCCATGCGCCCGGCGGCGGCTATGACGCCTATGCCCGCCTCTACGGGCGGCACGTCGCCAGGCACCTGCCGGGGCAGCCGGTGGTCACCGTGCGGAACATGCCCGGCGCCGCAGGCGTCGTCATGGCGAACTTCATGGCTGCGCAGGGACCGCAGGATGGATCGACGATTGCGCTCGGTCCCGGCTCCATGGCCACCGCCGCGCTCTTCAAGCCCAAGAGCGCGCGCTATGACTCCCGCGATTTCGTCTGGGTCGGCAGCATGAACAGCGACGTGTCCGTCGCCGTCGCTCGCTCGGATTCGGGCGTCACGACAATCGAGGATGTGTTCAGCAAGGAATTGATCGTCGGGGGCGCCGGGCCCTCCGACAACAGCGTCGTGTACGCGAACATCCTGAACAACATGATGGGCGCCAAACTCAAACTCGTGACGGGCTACAACGGCAGCAACGCGAACGTGCTGGCGCTGGAGCGCGGCGAAGTGCAGGGCATCGCCGGGTGGAATTACTCCTCCATCACCAGCATGCGTCCGACGTGGATCAAGGAAGGACGCATTCACGTGCTCGCCCAGATGTCGCTCGAGCGGCATGTCGACCTGCCGGCCGTTCCCACCATTCTGGAACTGGCCAAGGACGACGAGCAGCGCGCGGTCCTGAAGCTGATCTTCACGCAGAGCCTGATCGGGCGCGTTCTGTTCGCGCCGCCCAAGTTGAGCGCGAAGGCGACCGATGCGCACCGCAAGGCGTTCGACGGTGTTATCGCCGACAAGGACTTCCTCGCGGAGGCCGACAAGCTCAGGCTGGAAGTGAACGGGCCCATTCCCGGCGCGCGCGTTCAGGCGATCGTCAACGACATGTACGCGGCTTCGCCGGAGCGCATCCAGAAGGCGGCGCACGCGCTGGGCGAAAACTAGTTCATGCCCGCTCTCGAGCCTTGCAGCGGCGCGCCGGAGCGCGCCGCTTTTTCAGCCTTACTTCTCGACGCGCCGCACCGGCGTTTCCGGATTCACCTCGGAGCTCGGGCGCCGGCGCTGGAACGAGTTCTCGCCGTTGCGCTCCCACTCGCCCTTGACGGCGGCTTGCGCGAACGTCTCCCAGCGGTCGCTCCAGTCGCCCAGATGAACGCCATGCCAGGGAGACTGCGGCCGCAGCGCGGGCAGGCCGAGCTTCTCCCAGATCTCCTTGGCTTCTTCCATGAACTGCCTGGCGGGCAGGGCGAGCGGGGGCATGACGTCCTTCGACGTCGCGTCGATGAGCAGCGTCGAATTCGCCGATCCGCCCGCCGTCTTCGGTCCGTGGCTGCGCGAGCGGTATGGCACGACGAGCAGGTCGTCGATCGGGTTCGAGCGATAGGCCATCGACCAGAACACGGCGTCGGCGTTGCGCGGATCGACGTCGTCGGTGACGGCGATGACGATCTTGCCGCACTGCGCCTGCAGCGTCGAGGCGCCCTGCAGGCCGCGCCAGACCTCCGACTGCACGGAGCCGGGCTTGAACTGCAGGAAGATGATCGGCCGCAGGTTCGACAGCGGCTCGTGCATGACGACGCCGCTGATGCCCTTGATGTTGAGCGTCTTCTTCAAATGCTGGAAGTAGAGGGGCTCGTAGGCGACCTTCTTCATCACGCTCGACTCGCTGGGCGTGACCTGGCTGACGACAGAGACGAAGATCGGGTTGCGGCGGTGCGTGATCGCGGTCACGCGCATCGACATGTTGAACTCTTCGAGCGCGATGTAGCCGTGGCTCTCGCCGAAGGGGCCCTCGGGCTCGACGAGATCGGTGTCGATCAGGCCTTCGATGACGTATTCGCAATCGGCCGGTATCTCGAGGTCGATGGTCTTGCACTTGCACACGCGCAGCGCGCCGCCCGCGAGCCCGCCGGCCACCGCCATCTCGTCCTGGTCGATCGCGAGCTTCTGCGGTCCCGTGTACATCACGACCGGCGCCGAGCCGATGACGATTGCGATGGGCATCGGCTGGCCCATTTCCTTGTACTTCAGCCAGTGCTGGTAGCCGCCGGCGCCCGTGAGGCGCGTCGCCATGCGCACGCCCAGGCGATCGTTCGCCTTCAGGCCGGCGCGGTAGGTGCCCATGTTGCGCACGCCGTTTTCCGGGTCCTTGGTCACGCACAGGGTCGCGGTGAAGTAGGGAGCCACATCGAAGCCGGGAGTGGAGATCGGGATCGGCAGGGCCGAGAGGCCGCCGCCGGGCTTGCGCAGGTCCTCGCCGGTGATGACGACCTCCTGGCAGACAGGGTTCTCCACGGTGATCGGAGGGATCGGGTTGTCGATGCCGCGCGTCCACACATCGCCGATCTCGTCGACGTTCACGCCAAGGCCCGTGGCGTAGATCTCGGGCGAGGCCGCGAGCACGCCGACCATGACGGGGGAATCAAACTTGCGGCCGTCCGCGCCGACCACGTTCGTGAACATGAAGGCGCGGCGCGCGCTGTCGGGCAGGCCGCCCGTGAACTGCCAGCGGACCAGCGGATGCAGGTGCGTGTCCTTGTTGATGGGCTCGTCGATCGTCACCAGCAGGCCGCGCTCCTTCAGCCTCGCGATGTGCTCGCGAAGATCGCGGGGAGCCCTCGTCTCTCCGCTCGTGTGTTCCTGGGTCGTGGTCATGAATTGTCGTTCTTTCCGGCTTGTTGTGTGTGGATCGGGGCGGGGTGTGCATCCCCTGAGGACGGGCTCTCCCGGCAGCGCCCCAAGGGGGCGGCGGGCGCTGGCAGCGGGCGGCCGGAGAGGGGCCGATCAGCGCGCGCAGCGCGAACACGGCGGTCGATCTCCAGTCCCCGGGCGCCTTTTTCGTCCGGCTCGGTACGCGAAAACCTCCCCTGCTCAAGCCGGCCGGATGTTCTGTGTGGTCCCGGCCGTGCTGGCGGCGGCAGGTTAGCGCGCCGCCCGTCAATATCCAGCGTTTTCTGTGGCGAACGCGCGCGACGCAGCGTTGCTGACAGCGAGCGCCGGATCGTGTTATTAGGTCTCAAACTTTCTGGAGGAAACGTGCCCGAGAAGATTTTCCACGATTGGAAAGCGGATTTCCGGCCCGCACAGCGCCTGGCCCGCTCGCTTGCAGTAGCGGCCGCGCTGGTCATGGCGCCCGGCCTTGCCGGCGGAGCGCGCGCGCAGGCGCCCGGCGCCAGCTCCGTCGAGGCGTTCTACAAGGGCAAGACCGTGAACTTCGTCGTCGCTCTAGCGGCGGGGGGCGGGTACGACCAGTACGCCCGGACGATCGCACGCCATCTCGACCGCCATCTCCCGGGCAAGCCCACCATCGTCGTGCAGAACATGACCGGCGCCGCAGGCATGCGCGCGACCAACTGGATGTACACGATCGCGCCCCGCGACGGGGCGACCTTCGGCATGACCCAGCGTTCCGTCATGGTCGAGCCGCTCTACGGCACCAAGGAAGCGACGTTCGATCCGACGAAGTTTTCATGGATCGCGAGCGTGAACGACGAAGCCTACATCGCCGTTACCTGGAAGGGACGCGGGATCGACAGCATCAAGGACGCGATCGACAAGGAATTCCCTGTCGCCGCCGACGGTCCCGCTTCCGACGACTACACATGGCCGGCCGTGCTCAACAAGGTGATCGGGACGAAGTTCAAGATCATCTCCGGGTACAACGGAAAGGCGGAACAGCGCCTCGCCACGCGCCGCGGCGAGGTTGTCGGGCTCATCGGCTGGAGCTGGGGCGCCCTGCAGGTGCAGGAATGGGATGATTACAAGGCCGGGAACTGGAAGATCATCGCTCACCTGGGTCACGGCAAGCATCCCGACTTCGATGCGCCCTCGATCTTCGACTACGCGACCACAACGGAAGCGAAGGAGGTTCTGGATTTCCTCGTCGGCACGCTGATCGTCGGGCGACCGGTGTTCGGCCCGCCGCAGATTCCGGCGGACCGGCTCGAGGCGCTGCGGTCGGCGTTCATGGCGACGCTGAAAGATCCGCTCTTTCTGGCCGAGGCCGAGAAGCAGAAGCTCGAGATCAGCCCGACGCATGGGGCTGAACTCGCCGAACGCGTGATGCGCCTGTACGCGACGTCTCCCGAGGTGGTGGCGCGCACGCAGGCGGCGCGCCTCGCAAAATGAGATCACGGCGGCCGCTGGCCGCCGCCCGTCAACAACTGCAAGAAAGGTGTGAAACCCATGTCCGCAAATTCTTCCCTTCGCGTCGTCGCCGATTCCGAAGCCGGGATGCCGCCGGGCGTTCGCGTGACGCCGCTCAAGCCGTCCGTCGGCGCCCGCATCTCCGGGTTCCGGTTCGACGGGCAAGCCGCTGGGCGACACGTTCCGCTCCGCGCTTCGCGACGTGCTGCACAATCGCGGCCTCGTCGTGTTCGAGCCCGGCACGGTGACGGCCGAGAACTTCACCGCGTTCGCCGGCTTCCTCGGCGAGTTCTTCCATTACGCGGGCCCGCACACGCCGCGCGCGCCGGAAAATCCCGACGCCACGATGATCAACTCGATGAAGGACAAGAACCTTCGCAACCACATCTGGCATGCGGACGGCGGCTTCCGTCCCGACGCGCCGGCGTTCACGGCGCTGTTTGCGCAAGCAGTGCCCGGATGACGGCGGCGACACGATGTTCAGCAATGCGGCGTGGGTCTACGAGAACCTCGATCCGCTGTTTGCGGCCTATCTGGAAACGCTGACGGTCATCCAGTCGGCGGACGCGACCGGCCACATCACCGATCGCTATCTCGACCCTGAAGAGGCGACGCAGGCGCGCGTGCGCATGCCTCCCTTCGAGATGCCGCTCGTCCGCGTCCACCCGGTGACCGGCCGCAAGTGGATCGCGGTGAACGAGTCCTACGTCGCCTACATCAAGGGCGTCAGCCGGATCACGAGCCAGAACATGCTCGGCATCCTGTTCGACATGATCAAGTCGCCGGAGGCCACCGTGCGCTACACCTGGACGCGCGGCGCGCTGGCGATCTGGGACAATCGCGTCGTGCAGCACAAGGGCATCAAGGACTACGGCGGCGGTCGCCGCATCCTCTACCGCGCCACCATGACGGCGTGAGGAGGACGCGTTGACCGAGGCGAGGAACAGGACGCTCATCAGCGTCGACGATCTTGCGAACCGGCTCGGCGCCGGCTCGCCGATCGTGCTCCTTCACGTGCGCGACGAGAACAACGGCAAGCCCGCCGAGTGCGGGCTGATCCCCGGAGCGCTGGACGTCTATCTGGCGTCCGACTTTTCGGGGGCGCCGGCCAGCAGCGGCGCGAAGCGGCCGCTGCCGGACATCGGCGCGCTGGAAGCCAACGCGCGGCGCTGGGGCGTGACGCCCGACAGCCTCGTGGTGGTCTACGACGACACATCGGGCGCGCAGGCCTCGCGCGCCTGGTGGACGCTCAAGTGGGCGGGCTTCCATCACGTGCGCATTCTCGACGGCGGCGTGAACGCGTGGAAAGCCTCCGGCCGCGCGGTCGTCGGCGAGCCTTCGCCCCCGCCGGGCGGCGGCACGATCAGCCTGAGTCCCGGCCACATGCCGACCATGGGCGCGGATGAAGCGGCCGCCATGGCGCGCGAAGGCGTGCTGCTGGACGCGCGCGGCAAGGGCGCCTATGTCGGCGGCCCTGTCGAACCGGGCAAGCCCGCAACGGGGCACATTCCCGGCGCGATCCTTGCGCCGTCCACGGCCAACATCGGCCCGGACGGGCTGTTCAAGCCGCACGAGGACTTGTGCGCCAGCTTCGCGCAGATCGGCGCGGATGGTTCGAAGCGCGTCGGAGTCTATTGCGGCAGCGGCAATGCGGCGGCCCATGCGCTGGCCGCGCTGCATTCGGCGGGCGTGGATGCTGTTCTCTACGTCGGCTCATGGTCGGAATGGAGCGCCGATCCCAAGCGGCCGGTTGCGACCGGCCCCGAGCCGGGCTGATTGGCCTGCACGTACGCGAATGCTTGATGGCGGCCCTGTGGCCGCCATTTGCTTTTGGTTGATCGCGTCCTGATCGCTCATCGAGCGTTTTGCGCGGCGGCAATGATGTTATAAGGCGGCCCTCGCCTATCCGCATGAACAGGGGGCGCACAGGGAGGCCCGGGAAGTTTTGCCGTCCACCAAGTCCGATCACGCGCCCTCCCAGATCGTATCGAGACGCACGCTTCACGCCTCCTACGCCGCGGGCCTTCTCAGCATGGGGCAGGCGGAACTGCTCACCATGCTCGTGCCGCTCTGGGCGCTGATGCAGGGCGCTTCGCCTGCGGAGGTCGGCCTTCTGGTGGGCGCGAAATCCGCGCTGACGTTCTTCCTCGCCATTCATGGCGGCGCGCTGATGGACCGGCTCGGCACGCGCCGCGTGATGCTGTTCTTCACGGTCGCGACCGCGTTGCTGGCGGCAGTGTATCCGCTGCTGCCGTGGCTGCCGGCGATGGTCGCCCTGCAGATGCTGATCGGCTTTGCCGGCAACATGAACTGGATCGGCGCGCAGACAATCATCGCGCAGGTGACGGGCGGCGACCCGGGCCAGATCGGCCGCTTCAGTTTCTTTGCGCGCATCGGCAACGTGATCGCGCCGATCCTGATGGGGCTTTTGTGGGATCTCGCCGGGCCGACGATCTCCTTTCTGGGCGTGACGTTCTGGTGCTGCTTCATGTTTCTCGCTGTCTCGCAGATAGAACTGCCGGCGGCGAAGAACGCCGTCGCCGGGCGCATTCGCATTCGCGACGTGCTGCCGCGCCTGTCCGATTATACGGGCGCGATCGGGTTGATCGTGCTGCCGGCCGTCGCCTTCACGCTGGCGATCTCGTTCATGCGGCACGCGACGAACGCGGCCGAGAATTCCTTCGTCATCGTCTATCTGCGCGACATCGGCTTTGCGGGGACGATGATCGGTCTCATGTTTTCGGTCGCCGAAATCCTCAACGGGTTCGGCTCGCTCGCGTCGGGCCGCATGGCCCGGCTCATGCCGATCCCGTGGCTGATGGTGTCGCTCACCATGGTCTCCGCGGCGCTTCTCGCCGCGACGCCGTTTCTCGGCGGCTCCTTCGTGGTGCTGGCCGCCGCGCACGCGTTTCGCCGCGGCTGCGAGGGCATCGTGCAGCCGTTGATGTTCTCCCTGCAGGCGCGCGCCGTTCCGCGCGCCCAGCAGGGCGCGATCGTGGGCCTGCGAGTCACCAACAACCGGCTGGCCTCCATCCTCACGCCAATCGGCATGGGTCTGATTGTCGAAGCGTTCGGGCTGAGGAACGGCTTCCTCGCCATCGGCGCGCTGCTGCTCACCGCCGGCCTCGTCCTGGCGTGGGCGACGATGCGCTCCCCGGACCTGCGCCAGGGCAAGATTTGACTCAGCCGGCGAGGCGGGCGGGCAGGGAAGCGGCCGCGTCCGCGGCCAAGTTAGCAAACAGTTCACCACTCAGGAGAATTATAGGCGAATCACTGGAGCGTCCTCTGTGTCGAATGTCATTTCCCTGCAGCGTGTCATCGAAACCCGTCATGAGAATTTTCCAAGGCCCCGCGACCGCCAGCATGATTTCATCATGGACATGGCGAACTATTGCCTGGAGATGCAGCCGCAGATGAACGTTCGCGACAAGGCGAAACTGCTTCGGGTTCTCGCGAACCTGCTGGATACGACGGAGGATCCTCTCGAGGCGCTGCGTTGAAGCGCCATTCCGCCATGGCCAGCGTCAGTCCTCGACAGAAAACGCGATGAAGTCCGACAGCGATCCCGCGTTGAAGTCGCCCAGTTCGACATGCCCGTCCACGTCGCGGGCGTGAACCTGCCACAGATAGGCGCCGCCCTTCTCCAGAAGGCCTTCGGGCAGTGCGAGCACCGGCGCCTCGATGAGCCCGGACTCGTAGATGATTTGTTCAAGGAACGCGTCCTTGATGAAGACCTTGTAGCGCCCGGCTCCCTGTATCGGCTCCCATCGCAATTCCGTCGGCATCGGGATGCCTTCGGCGGAGGGCGCGGGAACGTGTCCGCCGGCGCGCTGGATGGGTGAATGCACCACCATGTCGCGCGCCACGTAGCGCGAGCCATCCTTGCGCGTGACGAGCGCATGGAACCATCCGTCGGGGCCGTCATCGCGCTTGGGAAAGTTGGCCATGAACACGCGCTTCTCGCGCTGTCCTTTGGCCGGGTCGGCGACAATGAGCCGGAAACGCGCGAGATCGAGATCGCCCAGTTTCTGATCGTCAGGATAGAAGACCTCGATGCGCTCGATCTCGTCGAATATCTCGGTCGAGAACAGCGCGAGGTAGAACACGCCCTGCGTCGGCCAGTTGCACAGATGGATGTCGAAGAAGCCCGCGTCGGTGTAGTGCTTGTCCGCACCCGAACTCTCGATCGGTTGCGAGGCCTTCGCAGCGACGGCGGCGAATACGCCGGCCAGCAAGATGAAAGCCGCCGACATGGTCAGGCTCATGCGAGCCGCTTCGCGCTTCATCGCTCATCCTCCGCGGAACGGCGTTCTTGTTGCGCCAAGTTTACAACGCATGTTGCTATTTTCATATTCGAAAATCAAAATTCGTGGGCGAAAACCCATGGACCTGCGATGATGCCAGCCCTCAGCGGGAGAGGTTAAGGGCATGGGCTTTCTGGCGAACACCGAGTGGTTTCTTTACCTCGGCTATGCGGCGGTCGTGTCGAGCATCATCACATCCTACATGAAGACGATGATCCCGCTGCGCGTCGTGAGCATGATTTGCAATACGCTGTTCGTCATCTATGCGTTCGCGGGGCATGTCTATCCAACGCTGTTCCTCAACATGATCCTGCTGCCGCTGAACGCATGGCGCCTGTGGGAGATGATACAGCTGACCCGCAAGGTGAAAGCGGCGGCGAGCGGGGACCGCTCGTTCGACTGGCTGAAGCCCTTCATGAGCCGCAGGAAGACGGCGGCGGGCGAAATCCTGTTCCGCAAGGGCGAAGAGGCCGACGTGCTCTACTACACGTTGAGCGGCAAGTTCCGGCTGCGGGAGAGCGGGATGGACATTCCGTCCGGGCAGGTGGTTGGCGAACTCGCGCTGCTTGCAAGCGACAAGCGGCGCACGCAATCGCTCGAGTGCGTCGAGTCTGGCGAGGTCATGGTCGCGAGCTACGCGCAGGTGAGGCAGATCTATTATCAAAATCCGGAATTCGGCTTCCACTTTCTCGAACTGACGAGTGCGCGCCTTTTTCAGAACATGGCTCGGCTGGAGGCGGAACTTGCCGCGTGCAGGTCGAGGGAGGCGGCGGGGGCCGCATGACCGGCGCGGTGCGCGCCGGCCGTAATTTTGAAAACTCTCAGCCGAAAATGTCGGCGACGATGCCGGCGTACCAGCCCATGTTCTCGGCCTGCGTCTGCTTGCGGACCTCGGCCGACTTGCCCGTCTTGGAGATGAAGGGCTCGATGGTGGCGATCCGCCCGTCCTTGGGGCCGTAGGAGCCGCCGACTTTCACGGCGTCATCGGGCGCGATCAGCGACCAGCAGGTATTGGCGTAGCGCGCCGGGAAGACGCGCGCGTTCGTCAGTTCGCCGCGCACGGCAAGCGCCGCGACCTTCGCCTGGTTGTTGGCCGAGAAGGCGGACTTCGGCATGTCGCCAGCGATGCTGGAATCGCCAAGGATGTAAATGTTGGCGTCATTGGCCGACTTCATGCTCTCTGGGACAATGGGACAGAACCCGGTCTGGTTGGCGAGGCCGGCCTTGACGGCGATCAGCCCGGCGGTCTGCGCGGGGATGACGTTCACGAGCGCGGCATTCGAGTAGGTCTCGAAGCCTGTTTCCACCGTGTTCGTCTTCGGGTCCACCGACTTCAGCCCGTCGTGGATCTTCGGGCCGAGCCATTCGACCATGCCCGGATAATGCTGTTCCCAGCCCTCCTGGAAGAGCCCTTGCTTGGAGAAGCTCTCCTTTGGATCGATGATGACGATCTTCGCCTTCGTGCGGCCGGAGGTCTTGAGCACATGCGCCATCATCGAGACGCGCTCGTAGGGGCCCGGCGGGCAGCGATAGGGGTTTGGCGGGGCGATCATCACGATGAGGCCGCCGTCGGGCACGGCCTCGAGACGCTTGCGCAGCAGCACGGTCTGCGGGCCGGCCTTCCACGCGTGCGGCATCGTCTCTTCGTGTTCGCGGCCCCAGCCGGGCACGGAATCGTACTTGAGGTCGATGCCCGGCGAGAGCACGAGGCGGTCGTAGGAGATGCGCGATCCGTCGGCGAGCACGACCTGCTTCTTCTCGCGGTCGATGGCGGTCGCCATCTGGTGGTTGAGCCGGATTCCGTAGGCGGAGGCCAGCTTGTCGTAGGTGTGGGTGATCGAGGCGAGATCGCGGAAGCCGCCCAGATACAGGTTCGAATGGAAGCAGGTGACGAATTCCTTCGCCGGCTCCACGAGCGTGACGTCGATGGCGCCGTTGCTGTCGCGGGCGATGTACTTGGCCGCGGTGGCGCCGCCCGGACCGCCGCCGATGACGACGACGCGCGGCTTGCCCTGTCCGAGCACGGCGGGCGCGGCGAGGACGGAGGCGCCCAGAAGGCTCGCGCTGCCAGCGAGAATACGGCGTCTGTCGATGATCATCGTTAGGCCTCCCTGCATTCCCCGTTTATCGACTTCAGATTATATTATGTCACCCTATCTTGAGATAGGCGAAGCCCTTTGACTGCAGGGCGGCAACTGTTGCGACCCCGGACGGCACGAAGCTGATCCAGTCGGCCTTGCGCACCCGCGTCCTGTCGAGCTTCAGTCGCTCGAACGTTATGCTGCAAACGTACACCTTCAAACCGTTCTTGGCCTGTGACTCAATGGACGGAAAGATTTTCGGCACCATGAACTCGTCGCGCCAGTTCGTGTCCTCGAGCGATTCAAGGAAGAACTTCACGCCAGGGCCGTGGACGACGAGAGCCAGCTGAAGGTCGAACGGATCGGCGCCGTAGGCTGAGTAGTGATTGCTGATGTTGGTAATCATCTGCACGAAGCGGGGCGGATCGCCGAAATCGCAATGATAAAGACACGCGACATCAGCCTCCTTTTTGATGTCGGACAAGCGTTTGATCGGCGGCGCAGGCGCCGGAGTTCTGGGCGGACGCCCCGGAGGCGGCGACGCCTGCCGCGAGGGTTCCAATGAGCGCGCGTCTGTTGATCTCTGTCATCTTTCCTCCCGCTTTGCTTCTTGTGCGTCCGGTTCCGTCAGGGCGCAGCTCGTCAGGCTGGCGAAGAACGCGGCCAGCGCGTCGATTTCCTCCTGCGACAGGCGCCCCGCGATGGCGCGCATCACCTGGCTGTCGCGAATGTTGTTCTTGTAGGCGAGCATGACGGCGACAAACTGATCGTCCGGCCAACCGACGATCGCGGGCACGCCGCCGCTCTGCTGACCGGATCGCTGATGGCACGTCACGCATTCGGAGGCGAGATATTGCCCCAACTCACGATCTCCCTTGGCCGCTGCAGGATGCGCGGCGAGCAAGGCAAGGAAGAGGAGTACGCCCCGCGCCGCGTTCATTCGACGCGCGGGGCCGTCTTGCTGTCGGGCGTCACGTCGATGACGCGCGCGTGGCCCGTCACCCGCGCTGGCTGCGGCATGCAATTCGTCATGCACGGCTCCTTGCGCCAGAATGACTTCTCGGCGGTTTCGCGATCATCGTCGTAGAAGCCCCCCGTGTTGGGCATCTTCACGCTCGTGAAATTTTCCTTCGAAAGCTCGAAGTCGTCCTTCACAAGGTCGTTCAGATAGAGAACGTAGGCGACGACCGCGTATGTTTCCTCCGCGCTCAGCGACTGCCCGTTGCCGAACGGCATTGCGCGATGGACGTAATCGTAAACAGTGGAAGCGTATGGCCAGAACGATCCCACCGTCTTTTCGGGATTGTCCGCCTTGAGCGAGCCCACGCCGCCCGCGATCACCGGCCAGCGGCCGACGCCTTCGCCGAACTCGCCGTGGCAGGAGGCGCACCGTTCGAGGAAAATTTCTTCTCCCTGCTTCACCGATCCGCGGCCGGGCGGCAGGCCCTGTCCGTCGGGCCGCACGTCGATGTCCCAGGCGGCGATTTCTTCCGGCAGGGCGGGGCGACCGAGGCCCAGCGGCTTGCGCGCCGTGGAGACTGTGTCCGCGGGTTTAGCCTGTTGCGCAGGCTTCTGCTGCGCCGGCGTGCGTTGCTGCTGCGCGAGGCCGATGGCCGGCGCAACCAGCCCGACGGCGATCGCGAGAGCCACAGCCTTACGAAATTTCGACATTCTCGGTCTCCCCGTTGCCGCGCACCAGCCACGTCTGGACGCCGTTGTTGTGATAGATCGAGTTCACGCCGCGGACCTTGCGCAATTCGTCCTTCGTCGGCTGCACGTATCCGGTCTCGTCCATGGCGCGGGACTGCACGAGCATCTCGCGTCCGTCCCAGTCGAAGTCGAAATAGAAGCGCGTCATGGATTGCGCGAGCACCGGCCCTTCGAGCCGCGCCGTGCGCCAGTTGCGGCCGCCGTCGATCGACACGTCGACGCGCGTGATGCGCCCGCGCCCTGACCATGCGACGCCCGAGAGGACGTTGGGCCCCTTGTGTTTCAGCGGCGCCTGCGGAGACGGGTTGGTGACGACGGACTTGGCGTCCATGATCCAGGTGAAGCGGCGCGAGCGGCCGTCCGCCAGAAGGTCGGTGTACTTCGACGTCTCCTCGCGATGATGCCAGGGCTCGTCGCCAACCTCGACGCGGCGCAGCCATTTGATCCACATGTTGCCTTCCCAGCCGGGCACGACCAGGCGAAGCGGATAGCCCTGTTCGGGGCGAAGCGCCTCGCCGTTCATGCCCCACGCGACGATGCAATCATCGAGCGCCTTCTGCATGGGAATCGAGCGCGTCATCACGGACGCGTCGGCGCCTTCGGGCATCACCCATTTCGCGTTCGTCTTGAGGCCGGCCTCGTCGAGGATCGCCTTCAGCGGAATGCCCGTGTACCAGACGTTGTGGATCATGCCGTGGGTGAACTGGCAGCCGTTGAGCTGCGCGCCGCGCCATTCCATGCCCGAGTTCGCCGCGCACTCGAGGAAGAAGAGGCGATGCACGCGGCCGGGAAAGCGCTTCAGGTCGTCGACGGTGAACACCAGCGGCTTGTCGACCAGCCCGTTGATCATCAGCCGATGCTTGGCGGGATCGATGTCCGCGATGCCGCCATGATGGCGCTCGAACGCAAGGCCCGAGGGCGTGACATTGCCGTCGAGCGCGTGGAGCGGCGTGAAGTTGACCGACGATTCACGGCTGCCAGTGAGCCATTCGACGTCACGGCGCACCACATGGGCTTCATGCTTGGACGGGCTGCCGTAGGGATGCGCCTGCACGCCCTCGCCAAGGTAGCGCGTCCAGTCCTGCACGTCGGTGATGACCTTTTCCGGCTCGGCGGCGCGCGCGAGGCTTGCGCCCGCGGCAAGTCCAGCGCCCGCCAGACCGGCGGCGCCGATGAAACCGCGCCTGCTCAGCGGAGATTGCGAACGATTGCCCATCGCTTTCCTCTTCTTTTTCTCGCGCGCCGCGAGGCGGGCGCGCATTTGCCGGCGCCTCAGGCGCCTGTGACCTTCACGGACGTGTTGGATTGCAGGCGGACCGTCTTCACGCGGCTGAGATACTTCTCGACCACCTCCCAGATCGGCGGCCCCTCGACGTTTTCGTTGATGCTGGCCCATCCGGCGATGACGTAGTTTCGCTTCGGGTCGATCGGCTTGCCGGTCTTCAGCTCGGTCAGATTGCTGATGCGCTGGTTCATCGGCTTGGATACGTCGATCGAGTAGCCGAGTCCGCCGACGCGGACCATGTCGCCGCCGCCCTGGAAGTAGGGATCGGGGTGGAAGATGTTGTCGGCGACGTCCTCGAGAACGAGCTTCAGTTGCTCGCCGGACATTTCGTTGCGGTAGCAATTGGGGTAGGTCATCGCGGTCGCGTTCGAGAGCGCCTCGAACGTGATCGCGTCGCCCGGGACGAGGGTTCCGCCCCAGCGGAAGCCGGGCGAGAATGATATCTCCGCATCGCGCTCTTCGAGCATGGCGGCGCAGATCAGGTCATCGAACGTGCCGTTGAAATTGCCGCGGCGATACAGCAGCGACTCCGTCGTCGCGAGCGTGCGCGCGAGATCCTTCGCGTAGGGCGCGCGGATCTTGTCGACCAGCGCCGTCATCTGCGCGTCGGGCGCGATTGCGTCGGAAAAGACGGGCATCAGCTTGTAGCGGAAGCCGGCGACCTTGCGGTCCTTCACGTCGAGGTCGAGGCGCGAGACGAATTTGCCGTGCGAGCCCGAGGCGATGAGGATGGTCTGGCCTTCCTGGATCACGCCGGGCATCGCGTCGTGCGTGTGCGCGGTGAGGATCACGTCGATGCCCTTGACCCGCGAGGCGAGCTTGCGGTCGACGTCGAAGCCGTTGTGGGAGAGCAGCACGACGACGTCGGCGCCGTCGGCGCGGGCTTCGTCCACCTGCTTGCGCATGTCCTCCTCGCGGATGCCGAACTCCCAGTCCGGGAACATCCAGCGCGGATTGGCGATGGCGGTGCGGGGCAGGGCCTGTCCGATGACGGCGATCTTCGCGCCGCCGCGTTCGAACGTCTTGCGGGCCTCGAAGACGGGCTCCTGCCATTCGAGCGAACGCACGTTCTGCGCGAGGAACGCGAACGGCGCGCTCTTGGCGATTTCCTGCACGCGGTCGGCGCCGTAGGTGAACTCCCAGTGGGAGGTCATCGCGTCGATCTTGAGGGCGCTCTGGACGTCAACCATGTCCTGGCCCTTGGTCTGCAGCGACGTCCAGCTTCCCTGCCAGGTGTCGCCGCCGTCCAGCAGCAGCACCTTGTCCTCGCCGCGCTCGGCGCGAACGGACTTGATGATGGCGGAGATGCGGTCCATCCCGCCCATGCGGCCGTAGTTTTTCGCGAGCTGGACGAAGTCGTCGCTGGTCAGCGCGTAGGCGTCGGCGGAGCCGGCGGCGATGTTGAAGTGCTCGCGGAACGCTTCGTCCGTGAGGTGAGGCGGCTTGCCGTTCGCCTCGCCCACGCCGAGGTTCACGGCAGGCTCACGGAAGTAGAGCGGAACAAGCTGCGCATGGAGGTCGGTGATGTGCAGGATCGTCACCGTTCCAAGGCTGTCGAAACGGGTGATGTCCGCCTGCGTGAGGCGCTGCTGCGCGGCCGCGCGGCCGAGCGGGCCGAGGCCCGAGGCCGATGTGATCAGGCCAGCCGCAGCCGTCGCCTGGAGAAACTCCCTGCGTGAAATCATGTCTGTTTCCTGATGGCGCCTTCAGAGCGGCGCTTGAAGCCGGACGGCGGCGCATCGCGCCGCCGCTTCGCTCAGATCAGCCGACCGCGAGCTTTGCGGAGGCCGTGTATTCCGAGCCGTCGTCATCCTTCCAGGTGAACTTGAACTCGCCCGATTCCGCGGCCTTGTAGAAGAACGCCTGATACGGGTTCGCCGAGATCGCCGGATGCCAGTCGGCCTCGAAGACGGTCTTGCCGTTGAAGGCCGCCGTGAACTTGTTGATGATCTTGCGCGGCACGGTCTTGCCGCCCGAGTCTCTGCGCTGGCCGCTTTCCATCTCGTGGGAGATGAGGGTCTTGATCTCGATCATCTCGCCGGCTTTCGCCTTGGCGGGAACGCGGACGCGCGGGGTGGGGTTCGCCATGTTTCCTGCTCCTCTTGTTCTTGTTCAGCCGCCGCAGCCGCCGATGGTGACCTTGACTTCCTGACGTGTCGAGAAGAGCTGTCCGTTCGACATTTCCGCGACGACGACGATGTCCTGCGTCTGCGCGAGGCGCATGCGGGTGGAGGCCGACGCCTTGCCGCACTCGGGCGTGAACCGGTAGGTCACGACGCCGGGCTGCGGATTGCCTTCAGCGAAAACGTGCACCGACTTCACGTAGTCGGCGGCGGTCATCGGGCTCTCCACATCGATGTTGATGGGAACGACGAGGCCGTTCTCGGCGATCTGCGGCACATCGAGCTTGATGCGGCCGGAGGCGGGGGCCTTGTCGCCATAGAGCTTCTTGATTTCGGCGGCGACGTCGCTCGCGCTGGCGAAGGCCATGCGCGGCGCAATGACCGCCGCGACTGCGGCGATCCCGGCCATGCGCATGAACTGTCGCTTGGATTGTTCGTTCTGCATTGACTTGTCTCCCTCCTGAATGCTGCGTGATCCTACTTGACACGGGTTCGCGCATGAGTGAACATTTGTACAAATGATGATATGATTGTTCGATAATGTAAAGCCCCGTCGACCAGGATGGAGCAAAAAAGTCCGGCCGTCGCAGCAGACCGGGAGGGAAGACGATGAGAATCTTGAGCATAGCAATGGTAACCGCCGCGCTTGCGCTTGGCGGAACAGGCGTCCTGCACGCCCAGTCGCAATCGGAGAGCGAGAAGGAGATCGAGCGCTATCGCGAGATGATCAACGATCCGCTCGCCAATCCGGGCTACCTCGCGGTCGATCGCGGCGAGGCTCTGTGGAGCGAGGCGCGCGGAACGAAGAAGGTTTCGCTGGAGACGTGCGACCTCGGCCAGGGACCGGGCAAGCTCGAAGGCGCGTATGCGCAATTGCCGCGCTACTTCAAGGACGCCGATCGCGTCATGGATCTCGAGCAGCGGCTCTTGTGGTGCATGGAGAAGATTCAGGGCGTCGACACCGCCGATGTGATCAAGCGGCGGTTCGGCGGGCCGGGCGTGCAGTCAGACATGGAGGCGCTCGTCGCCTTCGTCGCCAACAAGTCGAACGGCATGGCCTACAAATTGCCCGTGGAGCACGCCAAGGAGAAGGAAGCCCTCGCCGTCGGGCAGGCGCTGTTCGAGCGGCGCGCGGGCGTGATGGATTTCTCCTGCGCGACCTGCCACGCGGACGACGCGAAGCGAATCCGCCTCCAGGGCCTGCCGAACTTCTCCAAGCCCGGCAAGGACGCAAAGGACACGATGGGCTCATGGCCGACGTATCGCGTGTCGCAGAGCAATCTGCGCACGATGCAGCATCGTCTGTGGGACTGCTATCGCCAGATGCGCATGCCAATTCCCGAATACGCCTCTGACGGAGTCACTGCCCTCACGTCCTATCTCGTGAAGATGGCCGAAGGCGGGGAAATCAACGTCCCCTCGATCAAGCGCTAAGCCGGGAGCGAACATCATGAAAAAGATCATCATCGCGGCCGGCTTTCTCACCATCGGCGGAACAGCGTTTGCGCAGGATCTGCCGAAGGCGGACCCCGCCCTTGTCGAGAAATACGTGCAAAGCATGTGGAGCAAGGCTTCGCCCGAGTGGGCGGCCCGCGTGAAGCAGGACGAGACGCAGCGCGTCTGCTCCGAAACGCACAATGCGCCAAGCCAGGCGGAGTTCGAGAAGATCATGGAGCGGGAAAAGGCGAACGTCGTCTTTCCAGCCGATGGCAACGTGATCGGCGACTGGAAGGGCGGCATGAATGTCGCGCAGCGTGGAACGGGCGGCCAGTTCTCGGACGCGCCGGGCACGTATCAGGGCGGCAATTGCTTCGCGTGCCACCAGATGACGAAGGAGGAGGTGAGCTACGGGACGCTTGGCCCCAGCCTTCTCAACTATGGCAAGGACCGCAAGTTCGAGCCGGAGGCGGCGCGCGCCGCCTACGCCAAGATCTATAATCCGCACGCGGTCTATCCGTGCTCGCAGATGCCGCGGTTCGGACACAACAAGTTCCTGACCGAGCAGCAGATGAAGGACGCCGTCGCGCTTCTGTTCAGCCCGGACTCGCCGGTGAACAAGTAGGCGTCAGCATCTCGCGGGCGCGCTGCGCTTGATTGCGCGGCGCGCCTTTCGCATTCGCGATTGTTCCGCATTCTGGAGAGTACGACGTGACGCAATTCCAGTTGACGCGCCGGCAGGCGATTCTCGCGGCCGCATCGGCGACGGCGGGGCTGATCTGGTCGCCCGTGCTTTCCGCCGCCGGCGAGGAGCTCAAGACTCTGTCGGACGGGACGCTGACCCTTCCGGCCGGCGCGCTGAGCAGTTCGGCAAGGCCCGACGAACTCAAGAAGGCGTTGGCCGAGGCGGGCCTTCCCGCGGACGTCACGCGCAATCCGCTGAACGTTTCGGTTCTGGTGCGCGGCGACGACGTGGTCCTGTTCGATTGTGGATCGGGGCCGAATTTCATGCCCGGCGCCGGCAAGCTGCCCGACAGCCTGGCGGAGGCGGGCATTGCGCCCGAGCGCGTGAAGCACGTCGTCTTCACGCACGCGCATCCCGATCACTTGTGGGGCGCGCTCGATGATTTCGGCTCGCCCGCGTTCCCCAACGCGGCCTACCACATGGCCGCTGCGGAGCGCGATTACTGGCTCTCGCCCGACGTCTACAAGAGCCTGCCGGAGGATCGTCATGCGTTCGCCGCAGGCGCGCAGCGCATCATCAAGGAACTCGATTCGGTCATGAAATGGTTCAAGGCGGGAGACGAAGTTGCGCCGGGGATCAGCGCGTTCGATTCGCGCGGGCATTCGCCCGGGCACGTGGGGTTCGACGTTCGCGTTGGCGGCGAGATCGCGTCCGTCGTCGGCGACGCCCTGACGCACGGGATCATCTCGTTCCGCTATCCCGACTGGGCGGGCGGGTTCGACCAGCAGCCCGAGCAGGCCATTGCGTCGCGCAAGCGATTGCTCGACCGCTTCGCCGCGCAGAAGACGCGCATCGTCGGCTACCACCTGCCGAACGGGGGCATCGGGCGCGTGGAGCGCGCGGGCGGGGCGTACCGCTTTGTGCAGGCGGGCTGAGGCTAGCGCCGGAAGGCTTTCGATTCCCTGAGGCGCTGCACGCGATTGGTCACGACCTCGCGCAGCGGGCCTTCGACGAGGAGCACGATTCCAAGCCGCGCGCCCAAAGCCATGCCGGCGATCGCGATCGGCCAGCTGGGCGAGAGCAGCGAGCCGGCGGTCAATCCCTGGCCGATCGTGCATCCGCCGGCGAGGACTCCGCCCGAGCCCATGAGCGCGGCGCCAAGAAGATGCCGGCGCATCTCATGGGAATTGTCGAAGGCTTCCCAATGCAATTCGTCGTTGCGCCACGCCGCGATGAACGCGCCCGCAGCGACCCCGACGACGCTCATCACGCCGAAGTCGACCCACGCGCTGGCGTCGAAGAACGCGCCGAAGACGGCGCGGGCGACTGGCGCGACGAATGTGAGGCTCTGCACGCGGGTAGCGGGCGCAAAGGGATCTGCGAGGACGCCTGTCGCGACCCACCCGGCCACGATGCAAAGGCCCAGGACGAAACCCGCCATGAGCATGCGGCGCGCGTGGCGCAGGCGCTTCTCGCGGCGCACGGCGTAGACGAGTCCGCCCGCGAGCAGCACCGCGATCAGGAGCCCGGGGTAGGGCAGGCCGCTATTTTCCAGGGGCGAGGCAAGCTCGATTCTCGCGCTTTCCAGCCATTCGATCCGGAATGCGGACAGGACGCCGCGCAGCCAGGCGACAGCGAAAAGGCCGAAGACGAGCAGTGTCACGAAGGCGCGCAGGTCGCCGCCTCCAAGGCGCACAAGCGACCCGAAGGCGCACGTGCCGACGAGCGCCATTCCCAGGCCGAACATGAACGCGCCGAGCGCGATCGAAAGCCACGCGAGGCGGGGCTGACCGTACGTCGTCAGGCCCGGATCGATAAGACCCGCCGCGACGAGGGCCTGCGTGCCGACGAGCGCAATGGCGAGCGCGAGCCCGAAGATTTTCATCCGCCGCCAGTCGCCCGAGCCGACAACGTCTTCGAATGCGCCGAACGTGCACAGCCGCGCGCGCCGCGTCACGTATCCCGCCGCGCCGCCGACAAGCAAGCCGATGATCGCAATCATTGCCGCGGGCAAAGGTCACCCCCCTCGGGTCGCGCGTTGTTTTTCTATGCTGCAGGCTTGAAGCAGATGCTCGCGTCAGTCTTTGCTCTTGGCGTCTTCCTGGCAGAAGATGTCGTAGACGAGGCTGATCACGCGCCGCACGTCGTCATCGGCGATGGAGTAGTAGATCTGCTTGCCGTCGCGGCGCGTGGTGACGAGATCGTCATAGCGCAGGCGGGCGAGCTGTTGGGACAGGGCGGACTGCCGGATCGACAGGATCGCCTCCAGCTCGCTCACGGAGCGCTCCTTTTCGGCGAGCAGGCACAGGACGAGCAGGCGGCTCTCCTGGGACAGCGCCTTCAGGAAGTCGCTCGCCTCGCGGGCGTTGCGCAGCAGCTTTTCGAGCCGCGGCGAATACTCCACGTCGGATCGCAGCTCGTTTTCGATCGATTGCGAAACAATCGCCATGTGCGCCCCTGAAGCTTACGTGGCCGGCGAGCCCAGCCGTTCCATCATCTTTGAGAAAACGCCCCAGAACATCGCGTCACCCATGTAGCCGGTGATGCGGCCCACCTCACGCCCGTCCTTCATGAGGACGAACGTCGGTGAATAGATGACCGGCGCGTCGAGCTTCAGCGGCGGCTGACCCTCAGCCAGGTTCACCCTGCGCAGGGGCGCCTTGCGGCCTTCTTCGGTGAGGGGATAGGCGGCGCCGACTTCGCGGTCCCACCGCACGCAATAGATGCACCCGGGACGCTCGAAGAAGACGAGCTCGAGCGCATCCGCAGCCGCGGGGCTGATGGAGGCGAGCGCAATGAACGCCGCCGTGATTGTTCTGGCCAGAAAGGACATCGAGTATATATAATCGAATTCGAATTTGATTACCAGTGGGTAGGGCGCAGTTGGAGCCGGCTTGCCGGACCCTCGCCGGAGTTCGCGACATTGCCTCGCCAGAGCTCTTCCCGGGGCTTGCCTGTCGGTCGGGCGGGGCCATGTCTGCAAGTACAAGAAGCAGGAGGCCGACGTGACGGAGTTTGCGCCCTACAGCGCGCTGGCGGGCGGCGCCCTTATCGGACTTGCCGCGGTGCTCATGATGGCCGGCATCGGCCGCGTCGCGGGCGTATCCGGCATCCTGCTGAACATCTTCAGCCGTGACTCGGGCCCCGTCGGCTGGCGCGTCGCCTTCATCGCCGGGCTGCCCATTGGCGCGCTGTTCGTCCTCGCACTGGGCGTGAGGGATTTGCGCGGCCTGACGTTCCCGGTCGACGCATGGACCATGGCCATCGCCGGCGTCCTCGTTGGGGTGGGCACGACGTTGGGTTCGGGCTGCACGAGCGGCCATGGCGTCTGCGGCGTCGCGCGCCTGTCGAAGCGATCGATCGTGGCGACCATCGCCTTCATGGCGAGCGGGTTCGCGACGGTGTTCGTCGTCCGGCATCTTTTGTAGCGAGAGCGGCATGCCATTGATCATCGCCCTGTGCGCCGGCGTCGTCTTCGGAGCAGGCCTCACGATCTCCGACATGATCAACCCGGCGCGTGTTCTCAATTTCCTCGATCTCGCGGGGACGTGGGATCCTTCGCTGATCTTCGTGATGATCGGCGCGCTCGCTGTGACGGCTATCGGGTATCGCTTCGCGCAGGCCCGGTCCGCGCCCTTTTTCGCCAAGACGTTCGATGCGCCGGCGCCGCGCACTGTGGACGCGCGCCTCGTCGCAGGCGCGATCATCTTCGGAATTGGCTGGGGACTTGCCGGCGTATGCCCGGGGCCGGCCGTGACGGCGCTCGTCTCGCTGGAGCCGAAGATGTTCGTGTTCGTCGCGGCGATGGTGGCGGGCATGCTCGGCACACGTGCGCTGCGAGACCGTCTCTCCCGCTGACGTGTTCGCCGCGCAGCTTGGAAGCCGCGCGACGCGGCTTGCTTGCCGAACCCGCGAACGCAGCTTACGCTCGCGCAGCGGCCCCGAAACAAGGGGCGCTCTGGGAGGCAACAATGGCGCTGCGGCCCGTTCTCGCGTTCGCATCTCTTCTGCTGGCCGGCGCGCCCTCGATCGCGCAGGACGCCGGCGATTTCTATCGCGGCCGCAAGATGGACATGGTGATCGGCTACTCGCCCGGCGGAAACTACGACCTCTACGCCCGTTTCATCGCGAGGCATCTGGGCGAATTCATCCCCGGCAATCCGATCATCATCTCACGCAACATGCCGGGAGGAGGAAGCCGCACCGCCGCTGCGTGGCTGTATTCGGTGGCGCCGAGGGATGGCAGCGTTCTGGCGACGTTTGATCAGGCGCTTCCCATCGCGCAGGCGCTGCGCGATCCGAGCCTGCGTTTCGACGTGAAGGAGTTCAACTACATCGGCAACCCCGCGCGCGAGAACAACACGGTCACCGCGTGGCATGCCTCCGGCGTGAAGCGCGTCCAGGATGCGCTGGAACGGGAGGTCACCGTCGGCTCCACGGGCGCATCGACGTCGACGCAGTACGCGGTTGCGATGAACGCGCTGATCGGCACGAAGTTCAAGCTGGTGACGGGCTATCCCGGTGGCAACGACATCAACCTTGCGATGGAGCGCGGGGAGGTGGCGGTTCGCGGGTCGAATTCGTGGGCGTCGTGGAAATCCACGCGCGCCGACTGGCTGCGCGACGGCAAGATCAACATTCTCGTCCAGATCGGCCTCAAGCGAGCGCCTGACCTGCCGGATGTTCCGCTGCTGATCGACCTCGCGCGCAACGACGAGGACCGCGCGGTGTTCCGGCTGATCTCGGCGCCGACGGCGCTCGGGCGACCCATCGTCACGACGCCGGGCGCGCCGGCCGATCGCGTCGCGCTGCTGCGACAGGCGTTCGACCGGATGATCGCCGACCAGAAGTTCATGGACGCCGCCGAGAAAGAGAAATTCGAGATCGACTACGTCAGCGGCCAGGAGATGCAGCAGGTCGTCGCGGAAATCGTCGACGCGCCGGAAGTCGTGCGCCAGAGGCTGAAGCAGATCGTCGACGCGAGCGGCAAGTGAACGTCGAGGCGGCTGGCAAGGACGCGCCGCTCGATCGCCGCGCGCTCAACATGGGATATGGACTGGGGCTCCTCAGCCTCGCGCTGAGCGATCTTTATGTTCTCGTCGTGCCTTTGCTCGCGCTGTCGCTCGGCGCATCGGCCACCGAGATCGGCGTGCTGATGGGCGCGCGCTCGGTCCTTCCGGCGCTGCTGTCGATCCACGGCGGCTCGCTCATGGATCGGCTCGGCGTGCGCCGCGTGATGATCTTCTGCTCCCTCATGATTGCGGCGATGGCGCCGGTCTTCGCGGGAACATCGTGGTTTCCCGCGCTGCTGCTCGCGCAGATGCTCAACGGCCTGTTCGTGACCCTGAACTGGATCGGCGCGCAGACGCTCATCGCGCATGTGTGCCGCGGCCAGCCGGGGCCGCTGGGCAAGTTCAACTTCATCGCACGCTTTGGAACGGTCGGCGCTCCGGTGCTCGCGGGCTTCGTATGGGATGTGGGCGGGCCGTGGCCGACGTTCCTGCTGCTGATGGCGTGGGCATTGGCGACGTGCGCGCTCGCATGGCGGTCATCCGAGCCCAACGGCGACATCGCGCCTGTATCAGCCGGCAAGGCGCTGATCTCGGCGATGCCGCGCGTGTCGGACTACACGCGGTCGTTCGCGCTGATGCTCATTCCCATCATCGCATTCACGGTGGTCGTCGCGGGCCTGCGCAACGCGGGCACCGGCATCCAGTCATCCATCTACGTCGTCTACCTCGAAGGCATCGGCTATCCGGGAACATCGATCGGCATCCTCTTCGCCGCGCTCGAGGTGACGACGGGCCTTGCCTCGCTGGCCGTGGGCTGGGTCCGCAAGCTCGGACGGCCCGAATGGATCCTGCTGTTCACCACCGCGATCAGCCTCGCGCTGATCGCAATCACGCCGTTCCTCGGCGGCGTTTTCGTCCTTCTGCTGCTGATGCAATTGTTGCGCGGAGCGGCGCAGGGGTTCATGCAGCCGCTGATGTTCTCGATCCAGTCGCTCTCCGTGCGCAAGGACGAGCAGGGCGCCGTCGTCGGCCTGCGCATGACGGCCAACCGCGTGTTCTCCGTCGTCCTGCCGCCGATCACCGGCCTGCTCGTGGACTGGTTCAGCCTGACGGCCGCCTTCGTGATCTCGGGTGTTTTCCTGATCGGCGTGTGCGCCGTGCTGGGCGTCGTCGTCGCCCGGCGGCCGGACTTTGGCATGGGACGAGGATCGAACCGCAGGGACGCGGGCTGAACGCACCTTACGCGTTTGGGTCCAGCCGCCCGTCGCGCAGGTGAACCTTCTTGTCGAGGCGGCCGAAAATCTTGTCGTCGTGCGTGACGACGAGAACGGCCGCGCGCCGCTCGTGCGCCGCGGTGCGGAGCAGTTCGATGACGACGAGGGCGCGTTCGGAATCGAGCGCCGCGGTCGGCTCGTCCGCGAGGATGATGCGGGAGTCATTGGCGAGCGCGCGGGCGATGGCGACGCGCTGGGCCTCGCCGCCGGAGAGTTGCGCGGGCATGGCGTCGCGCCGGTGCGCCATCTTCAGGTAGTCGAGAAGGTCGAAGGCGCGCCGTTGCGCCGCGGGCGCGGGATCGCCCAGAAGCGTTCGTACGATCGCGACGTTCTCCCAGGCGTTGAGAAACGGCAGCAGGTTGTGGAACTGGAAGATGAAGCCGATCTTCTCGAGCCTCAGCCGCCGCAGGTCCTTGCGCTTCCATTCTCCGTTCCAGACTTCCTCGCCATCGAGCCGCATCACCCCGGCATTTGGCTCGAGGATGCAGCCCACGAGGTTGAGGATCGTGCTCTTGCCCGATCCGCTCGGCCCCAGCAGACCAACGACTTCGCCGGCGTGAACATCGAGATCGAAGTCGGCCAGCGCGTCCACGCGCGTGGCGCCTTCGCCGAAATGTTTGCCGAGGCCGCGCAGCTCGACGAGGGCGTTGTCGTTCCCCATGTCAGTTGCTCAATGCCGAGGCGGGGTCGATCTTCAACGCCGCGCGCACGCCGATCACGCTGCCGGCGAGGCAGATGACGATGACGACAGCGAACAGCGCGACCGCGTCGCCCGTTTCGAAAACGAGGCGCCGCGGGAAGTAATCCTGCCCGAGGCGCAGGAGAATGGCGCCGGTGACAAAGCCTATCGTTCCCATCGCCAGCGCCTGCTGCAGGATGAGCTTCACGATGACGCTGTCAGGCGCGCCGATCAGTTTCAGCGTTGCGATCGGCCGCTTCTTGTCGATCGTCATCGTGTAGACGATGAGGCCGATGATCACCATCGACACGATGAGCAGGATGGACGTGAAAAGTCCGATCTGCCGCCGCGCGCGCTCGATCACCGAGGTGGCGAGCACGTCCTCCTGCTGAGCCTGCGAGAGCGCGGCGAGGCGCTTCCAGCGTTGCACATCCTGCGCGAACGCGCCCGGACTCATGCCGGGCTTGAGGCGCACGAGCACGGCGTTGACGGAATCGACATTCTGCTGGGCGGCGGCGTTGCGCGCCTGTTCGCGCCGCGCGGCGTTGGGCTCCAGTTCGAACTGGAGCCGCTGCGCGTCGCGCAGGGTGGTGAAGATCACCGGATCGCCGCCGGAGGCGACGAGATTTTCAATCAGGCCGACGATGGTGAATGTATTGCGGCCCATGATCACCTGTTCGCCGACCGACAAGCCCGCGCGCCTGTCGGCGATCGCCTCATAGCGGCTGCGGGTGATCGGACGCCCTTCGGACAGGGCAGGCGGCCCGCCCGGCCGTCCCGGCTCCCAGCCCACGAGCATGAGCCGTCGCGTCGCGCCGCGATGGGCGATCTCGATGTTCTGGAACAGGACGGACCCGGCGGCTTCCACGCCCCACAGGGAGGCGACGCCCTCGCGCGTGTCGCCGGGCATGCGCGAGGCCTCCGCGAAGGGGCCGCGCGTTCCGCCCTCGACGACCCAGACGTCGGCCTTCATTGCGCGGGCAAGCCCCAGCGCCTCGTCGACGAGGCCGCGATAGATCGCGATCATCCCCATGACGACGCCGAGCAGCAGGCTCACACCGAGGCAGGTGAGAAGAAAGCGCCCGAGATTCTGATAGACGTCGCGAACGGACAGGTTCACTTGCCCGCGCTCCCTTGCGCGATGCGCGCGGCGCGTCCCTCGCGCGCTCCCGCGATCTGCGAAATCACCACGCGCGCGCCCTGCGGCAGGCCGGCGCGGATTTCGAGCCGTCCGTCGAGAAGGCGATTGCCGAACTCGACGCGGCGGTGAACGAGCCGGCCGTCCTCCACCGTCCACACGAGGCCGCTCTTGCCGTCGAACCCGTCCACGTTGCGTCCGGGCACGAGGATCGAATTCGGCACGACGCCGGTGACGATCTCGACCTCCGCCTGTTCGCCCAGGAAGCGGATCTGATGCTCCGGGCGGCAGGCGCGGCAGCGCACATAGATGCGGCGCTCCTCGGTGACGCGATCATTCTCCTGGTCGATGCGGACGATTTCCGCCTCGACGGTGCGATCAGGCTCGGAGCGCAGGCGCACCCACGCGGTCTGGCCGATCTGCACGGCGCCGGAGCGTCCCTCGTCGATGAAGGCGCGCACCCAGATCGAACCGGGATCGACCAGCGTGAACACGGTCTCGCCGGCGTTCGCGATGCTGCCCAGCTCCTTCAGGCGCGCGATGACGCGCGCATCGAAAGGCGCGCGCAGGATGTGCTGGTCGAGCAAGCTGCGTTCGAGGCGCAGTTGGGCGGCGGCATCCTCGCCGGAGGCGCGGGCCACGGAGACTTCCGCCGCCGCGATCGCCGCGTCCGCACGTCCGATCTCTTCGGCGGCCTGCGTATCCTCGGCGGTTTCCTTCGAGACGGCGCCGCGATCAACGAGTGATTGCCGGCGCAGATTGACGGATTTGCGCTGCGCGTAAGCGACGTCGGCGCGCTCTTTCTGGGCGGTCGCCTTCGTCAGCAGAGTTTCCGCCTGCAGGCCTGCGACTTCGGCCTTGCGCACCCTTGCAAGCTGCGCCGCGTCGTCCAGGCGCGCCAGAACGCGTCCGGTTTCCACGAGATCGCCCTGGTCGGCGTTCACTTCCACGACACGGCCCTGAATCTGGAAGCCGACGCGCGACAGCGTCTGCGCTTCCACCGTGCCGATTCCAAAGACGCGAACCTCCACGCCTTTTTCGGGCTCCGCGACCTGGACCTCCAGTGAGCTGAACCGCTGCACGTAGACGAAGCCGCCGGCGGCTGCGGCGATCAGCCCTGCCGTTATCGCGCTTTTCCAGCCGATCATCGCAACCCCTTCCAGACCAGTAAGCGGACACTTGCGCGCGAAGCGCGGCGGCGCAAGCCCGACGTATGGCGATTTATCTTGAAGGCGCCGGCGCTTGGCCCAGCCTGGCGCGCGCGCTGCGTGAGCTTCACGAGGCCGGGCCCCTGAACTCGTCGCGAGGCGCTAACCCTCCTCGCGGGCCCGCATTGCATTCGGGGAGCAGCGCACGTATTTCTCAGTGCATGAATCCGGGCCGGACCTTGTGTGTTCTCGTCGCTCTCGCGGTCATTACGATCGCGGGCGCGTTCGCGTCCGCCCCGGCGATGGCTCATGCGGGCCACTCCCACGCCGTGCCGATTGCCGCCGAGCGTGCGTCCGCATCCGATGACGTAGCCTTGGCCTTGCTCGAGCTCGCCAGCCCTGCCGACCCCTCCAGGGACGCCGCGCCCGCAGCCGCCCCCGAGGGCGGCGGCCAGGCGGGCGCGACGCCTTGCGAGGGACATTGCTGCACGATCAGCGGATCGCACTGCTGCGGCTTCGCGCCACCGCTTGCGCTGCACACTGCGACAAGCCCCATTGCAATCGATGCCCGCGGTCCTCCCGCCAGCGACCATGTCCGGAACGGGCGCAATCCCGATTCGCTGCTGAGACCCCCCAAGTCCTTCGCCTGACCGTCAGGGCCTCCGGGCCGCGTCCGCCCCTCGCCGGCGGACGTCTTCGCGTCAAGCAAGGATTTTGAAAGATGGCTTCCTTCATTCGAGGATTACTGGTCGCGCTCGCGGTGAGCGCGGCGCCGGCGTGGGTCCATGCCCACGAGGGACATGACCACGGCCCCCCGCAGCAGGAGGCGTCAGTCGTCGCGGCCCCGCGCGCGGAAGCGCAGTCGGACGATTTCGAACTCGTCGTCATTGCGCGCGAGGGCGTGCTGACGATCTATCTCGACAGGTTCCGTACGAACGAGCCCGTGACCGGCGCTGCGATCGAACTCGAAACGCCCGATGGCCCGAAGGCAGCCTCGCCGCTGGACGACCGCTATCGGCTCGAAGCGCAATGGGCGAACCGGCCGGGCGCGCATGATCTCCTGTTTACGGTGACGCACGAGGGCGTGGTCGACGTGCTCACGACGACCCTCGTCATTCCCGAGGCGGCGCAGGCGGGCGCACGGGCCGAGGGGAAGATGGGCGGCGTCGCAAAAAGCCTCGCCGGGGTCAATGTCGCCGGCGCGCCCGCCCTGGCGATCGGGGGCTTCGCTTTCCTCGCCGGTCTTCTCGCAGCCGTGGCGTTTCGCGGCCGCAGCCGCGTGGTGATGTTGCTCGCGTGCGCCGCCTTCGTCGCGTTTGCGTTGCTGGCGACCGGCGCCTTCGCGCAACAGGCCGACGCGCCGGTGGTGCGCGACGTGGCGCGACGGCTGCCAGACGGGGCCATATTCATGCCCAAGCAGACGCAGCGGCTGCTGGAGGTTCGCACCCAGTTCACGCAGCCCAGCGAGCATGCCGCCACCGTCGAACTGCCGGGCCGTGTGATCGCCGATCCGAACGCCAGCGGCTACGTGCAGGCGGCCGTCAGCGGCAGGCTTTCAGCTCCCAGAAGCGGGTTTCCGCGTCTCGGCGCGCGGGTGAAGGAAGGCGACATTCTCGCCTATGTGACGCCGCCGCTGAGCGCCGCCGAGACCAGCGACCAGCGCCAGCGGCAGGGCGAACTCGACCAGCAGATCTCGCTCATCCAGCAGCGCATCGCCCGCTTCGAGAAGCTTGTGGGCAGCGGCGCCGTCGCGCGCGTACAGCTCGACGAAGCGCGCATCGAGCTCGACGCCATCCGCGACCGCCGCATGGCGCTCGAGCAGATGCGCCGCGAGCCAGAAGCCCTGGTCGCTCCCGTGTCGGGGCTCGTCGCCGCGGTGAACGCCGTCGCAGGCCAGATCGCGGACGCCAACGCGATCATCTTCCAGATCGTCGATCCGCGTCAGCTCTGGATCGAGGCGCAGAGCCTCGAGGCCGTGAGCGAGGTCGCGAGCGCGCAGGCCCGCACGTCGGACGGCCGGCGCTTTCCGCTCGTCTTCAAGGGGGCGGGCCTGTCCGACCGGTCGCAGTTCCTGCCGGTGCATTTCGCGCTGCCGGAAGGGCAGGGCGGACTGCGCATCGGCCAGCTCGTGACGGTGTTCCTGCAGACCGGCGAGGCGACGCAAGGCATGGCGGCGCCGCGCGCGGCGGTGCTTGCCGGCGAGAACGGGCAGAGCATCGTCTTCGAGCACACGCGCGCCGAGCGGTTCGAGCGGCGCGAGGTTCGCGCGATTCCGCTCGACAGCGGACGCATGCTCATCAGCGCGGGCGTCGCGCCCGGCCGGCGCATCGTCGTGCAGGGCGCCGAACTTCTCAACCAGGTGAGGTGAGGCGATGCTCTTCGGCTTCCTCGTCACGCAATCGCTGAAGAACAGGCTGCTCGTCCTCGCGATCGCCGCCGCGCTCGTCGTGCTCGGCGCGTTTGCGACCACGCGCTTGCCGGTCGATGTGTTCCCCGACCTCAACAAGCCGACCGTCACCATCATGACGGAGGCGGAAGGCCTTGCGCCGCAGGAGGTGGAGCAGCTCGTCACCTTCCCGATCGAGACCGAGATGAACGGGTTGCCCGGCGTGACGCGCGTGCGGTCCGTGTCCGGCGTTGGATTGTCCATCGTCTACGTCGAGTTCGACTGGAACACGGAGATTTTCCGCAATCGCCAGCAGGTCGCCGAAAAACTGTCGCTCGTTCGCGCGCGCCTGCCGCAGGGCGCCGTACCGCAGATGGGGCCTGTCAGCTCGATCATGGGGCAGATCCTGCTGATCGCCGTGACGGGCGAGAGCGTGTCGCCGATGGAATTGCGCGAAGTGGCGGACTGGACGCTGCGACCGCGGCTGCTGACCATTCCCGGCGTTGCGCAGGTGATCCCCATTGGCGGCGAAGTGCGCCAGTATCGCGTGGCGCCCAACCCCACCGCCATGCGGGCGCTGGGCGTTTCCTACGATCAGATGGAGCGGGCGCTCGCCCAGTTCGGCTCCAATTCTCCGGGCGGATTCACCGAGCAGTATTCGCGCGAATTCCTGATCCGGAACGTCGGGCGCACCACCAGTCTCGACGACCTGCGCAGCCTTGTCGTGGCCAACGTCAACGGCCGCGCCATCCTCCTGCGGCAAGTCGCGGAGGTCGATTTCGCCGCGCGCGTGAAGCGCGGCGAGGCCGGCTACATGGGCAAGCCCGCCGTCATCGTCTCGGTCGAGAAGCAGCCGGGCGTGGACACCGTGCGGCTGACGCGCGCCGTCGAGCAGGCCTTGAAGGATGCGGCGCCGGGACTCCCGCAAGGCGTGAAGGCCGACCAGATTCTCTTCCGCCAGGCGAACTTCATCGAGACGTCGATCCGCAACGTCGAGAAAGTGCTGCTGGAAGCCATTCTCGTCGTCGCCATCGTCCTCTTTGCGTTCCTGCTGAACGTCCGCACGACAGCGATCTCGCTCGTCGCCATCCCGGTTTCGATTCTCGTCACGGCCATCGTATTCTGGTTCGCCGGCCTCTCGATCAACACGATGACGCTCGGCGGCCTCGCGATCGCGATCGGCGAACTCGTCGACGACGCGGTCGTGGACGTCGAGAACATCTTCCGGCGGCTGCGCGAGAACCGCGAAAAGGGCGAGCCGCGCTCGACGTTCGACGTGGTCGTGAGCGCCTCGCAGGAAGTGCGCTCGGGGATCGTCTATGCGACCGCGATCATCATTCTCGTCTTCGTGCCCCTGTTTGCTTTGTCGGGCATCGAGGGGCGGCTCTTCGCGCCGCTGGGACAGGCGTACATCCTGTCGATCCTCGCCAGCCTCATCGTGTCGATCACGCTGACGCCTGTGCTGGCGTATTACCTTTTGCCCGGATTGAAGCGGCTCGACGAGAAGGAAAGCTGGCTGGTCACACGCCTGAAGCGGGTCAACAGCCGCGCCCTTTCCTTTGCGTTCGATCACACCCGCATGATGATGGGCGCAATCGCGGTCGCGGTGATCGTCGCGGGTATTGGCGCGTTCATGATGCCGCGCGCCTTCCTGCCGCCGTTCAACGAAGGCACGTTCACCATCAACATGGTGTTCAATCCGGGCATCTCGCTGGGTGAAAGCAATCGTGTCGGGCTCATCGCGGAGCGTCTGCTGCTCGAAGTTCCCGAGGTGAAGGCAGTGGGCCGGCGCACGGGGCGCGCGGAACTCGACGAGCATGCGGAGGGCGTCCACTCCTCGGAAATCGAGGTCGACATCAGGACGGGCGGGCGGCCGAAGGCCGAAATCCTCGCTGACCTGCGCGAACGGCTGTCGATGCTTCCGGTGTCGGTCAACGTCGGGCAGCCGATCTCGCATCGGCTCGACCATATGCTTTCGGGCGTGCGCGCCGAGATCGCGCTGAAGATATTCGGCGAGGATCTGGACGGCCTGCGCACCATCGCAGAGAACATGCGCCAGCGCCTGTCGGGCATTCCCGGGCTGGTCGACCTTCAGGTCGAGAAGCAGACCCGCATTCCCCAGCTCGAGGTGCGCATCGATTACCAGCGCGCGGCGCTCTATGGATTGCAACCGGCGCAGATAACCGAGCAGTTGGAACGCCTCTCGAATGGCCGCGTCGTCTCGCGCATCATCGATGGGCCGCGCCGTTACGAGGTCGTGCTGCGCCTGCAGGAGGCGCAGCGCACCACCAGCGGGCTCGCCGATCTTCTGATCGAGAGCCCGGCGGGATGGATTCCGATCCGGCAGGTCGCCGACGTGCGCGAGACGGACGGGCCCAACCAGATCCTGCGGGAGAACAGCGCGCGCCGCATCGTCGTGCTCGCCAACACAGACGGCCGCACGGATATGAGCCGCATCGTGGCCGCCATTCGCGCCGAGACGGACGCGCTCAGGCTGCCGCCGGGGACATTCTTCGCCCTCGAAGGCACGTTCCAGGCGCAGGAGGAGGCGAGCATGCGCATCGGCGCGCTGTCGCTGCTCTCCCTCGCGATGGTGTTCGCGCTGCTCTACAGCCGGTATCGCTCCGCGGTTTTCGCGCTCATCATCATGGGCAGCGTTCCGCTCGCGCTCATCGGCTCCGTGGCGGCGCTGTGGCTGGCGGGCCAACCGCTGTCCGTCGCAAGCATGATCGGCTTCATCACGCTGGCGGGCATCGCCACGCGCAACGGCATCCTCAAGGTGAGCCATTACATCAATCTCGCCATCCTCGAAGACGTGCGGTTCGGTCGCGACCTGGTCGTGCGCGGGAGTCTCGAGCGCATGACGCCGGTGCTGATGACGGCGCTCTCGGCCGGCTTCGCGCTCATTCCGCTGATGATCGACCCGAGCGCGCCGGGCAAGGAGATCCTGCATCCTGTCGCGGTCACGATCTTCGGCGGGCTCGTCAGCGCGACGCTGCTGGACGCGCTGGTGACGCCCGCGCTGTTTCTCAAATACGGGCGCAAGCCGCTCGAACGCCTCATGCAGACGGCGAAAATCGAGCGCGCATCCGCGCCCGAGGCCGTGTCCGCGCAATCGTACTGATCACAGCTGGTGACCAATTGAAGGAGATGAACATGCGTTTCATGGCTATTGTCGCAACACTGATGATCGCGGGCCTCGCGCAGGCCCACGAGGCCATCGGCCCCAACGGCGGCCGGCTCGTCGACGCGGGCAATCTGCATGTCGAACTTGTGCCGAAGGGCAAGTCCGTCGACGTGTTCGTCACCGACGCAAACGACAAGCCGTTGCGCGTCGAAGGCTACAAGGGAACCGCGGTTCTCGTCATCGACGGCAAGCCGCAGCGTATCCAGCTCGCGCCGGTCGGCGAGAACCGGCTGACGGGCGCGGCGATGATCGATGTGCCGGCAACGGCGAAGGGCGCCGTGCAATTGCAACTTCCAACGGGCGGTTCAGTGCAGGGACGCTTTCAGTAAGAGGCGCAGGGCGCCGCGTTTCACCTTGCCAACGAGGGGCAGATGCTCGAGCTCGCGCTCGAAGCCAGGCGCCCGCGCCGTTACTTGATGTAAATAGTGGGCCAGGCCTTCAAAACGCCCCACGCGCGTGATCTGGATCAACGCGCGGGCGTCGACCGCCGGTGTCTTCTCGGAATTTAATTCAGGGAGAGTACGATGGCTCATTCAACGATCATCGCCGCGCTTGCCTCCTGCGCCATCTTGTTCGGCGCTGGCGCGGCGCGGGCGCATTGCGACACCGTGGACGGGCCGGTGGCGAAAGCCGTGGAGAGGGCGCTCACCAGCGGCAATGTGTATCCCGTCCTTGCCTACGCGCCGGCCTCGGCGGAGGCGGAGATACGAAGCAGTTTCGATGCGGCGCGGAAGGTGCGAGGCCTGAACAACGACGCTCGTGCGCTGGCTGATCGCACCTTCATGGAGACTGTCATCAGGCTGCATCGCGCGGGCGAAGGCGCGCCATACACTGGCTTGAAGCCCGCTGGCGAGGATTTCGGCCCCGTCATCAAGGCTGCCGAACAGGCCATCGAAAGCGGCGACCTGTCCAAACTGAAGGCCGTGATCGCGGAGGAAGTCGAACACGCGCTCGCCGAGCGGTTCGCTCACCTCAACGAACTCAAGAAAGTCAGCACGGATCCGAAGACCGCCGCCGAGGTGCCTCACGCGCGCGAACGCATCAGCGCGGAACTCGGCTTCATCACCTTCGCCGAAACCATCCGCCAGGCGGCGATGGGCAAGGGCGCGGAGCATCACGCCGACTGAGCGTCTTGCATCTCGACCCATGAAGCGTGGGTGCGTACGGCGCGTGCTGGCGCGCTGAAACCCGCGCGAGCGGGACCGGGCGTATTTCCGTCATGCTCAGCGTGACTGATGCGCCGAGGGCGGCGGGGCTGGCGAGCCCGGTCCTGCGCCATGGCGACATTCTCCTCAATACGGCGACGGGTAGCGTGACGCTCGCCGGCAGGGAAGTGCCGCTGACAGCGCAGGAACTGCGCGTCCTGTCCTACCTCATGCATCGGCAGGGCCGCGTGGTGTCGCAGAGCGAACTGGTGGATCACGTCTATACGGGGAACGACGAGCGCGACGCCAATACGATGGAAGTCTACGTCTCCAGACTGCGGAAAAAACTGGGCGCCGATCTCGTTCGCACAGTCCGTGGGCTTGGCTACAAGCTCGGGTGATCGAACATGCGCGGCCAGAGCTTCCGAAAGCGATTGATGCTGGGCGCCGTGATCTGGATTTCGATCGGCGTAATCGTCAGCGGGTTCGTCCTGTCCTCGCTTTTCCGCGAATTGGTAGCATTGCAGTTCGACCATGATCTTTACGATCACATCGTCGAACTCGAGGCGGCGCTGGAAATCGATCCTACCGGCGGCTCGCTTGCAAAGCGTCCGTTGAGCGATGCGCGTTTCTCGCCCGCCCTGTCGGGGTTTACTGGCAGGTCCGGCTGGCGGACGGCGAAATTCTGCGGTCGCCGTCGCTAGTGGACAATGATCTGTCGCTCGGGCGAATCGAGGGCAAGGACCAGCATCCCTATGCATCGACTGGCCCCACGGGCCCCATACGGATTCTGGAGTCGAGCCCGTCCGCAGGGAACGGGCGGGCAACACATCAGATTGGCGTCGCCGTGGATCAGCGCCTGATCGATGAAGCCGTATGGGAGTTTGACCGGACACTGATCTGGTCGCTGGGCGTGATCGCGCTCGGCTTCATAGCGGCGGCGTTCGCGCAAGTAACGCTTGGCCTTCTGCCGCTTACTCGCATCAGGCGCGACCTGACCGCCGTTCGCACCGGCGCGGCGCAACGCCTGCCCGGCGACATGCCGTTGGAAGTCGCTCCGCTCGTCGACGACCTGAACGCGCTGATCCAAGCGAATCGCGACATGGTCGAGCGGGCGCGCGCGCAGGCCGGCAATCTGGCTCACGCCCTCAAGACGCCGCTCGCGCTGCTCACCGAACAAGGCAGGGGCCTCGAGCAGGACGGCAACCCTGAAGCGGGCAGGCTCATCATGGAGCAGTGCGCGCGGATGCAGCGGCAGATCGACTACCAGATGGCCCGGGCCCGCGCCGCCACGCGCAGCACGCCCGGGCAGGCGACCAATGTCGCGGCACAGGCGCGGTTCATCGTTTCGGCCATCTCACGGTTGCATACCTATCAGGGCGTAAGCTTCAGCATCGAAGGCTCCGAGCAGGCGCTGGCCGCATGCGAGAAGGACGACCTCAGCGAGATGCTCGGCAATCTCATCGACAACGCCGCCAAATGGGCGCGTTCGAAGGTCGTCATCACCATCTCGGATTCGGGCGCCTTCGTGAGAATTGTTGTCAGCGACGATGGGCCGGGAATTCCGCCCAGCGAATGGGAGCGTGTCTTCAAGCTTGGTGAGCGGCTCGACGAGCACAAGCCCGGCAGCGGCCTTGGGCTCGCCATCACGCGCGATCTTGCGACGCTCTACGACGGCAAGATTGCGATCGAGCGCTCCGATAGAGGCGGCGCCGCGCTCGTCCTTGAGCTTCCGGCTGTTTCCCTCTGAATGCTTCATCTGAACGGCTGCAGATCTGCGTTTTCCGCATATCAGCCATGCGTTTCACCCCGCCGCAATGCAGGGTGGCGTCAGGTTCGCGTGCGAATTGGTGACCCACGAAAAACCGCGACGAGTTGCGAACTGCCGTTCCGAAGGGGCGGATCAATCGAGGGTTCATCAGATGGCTATCACAACCTACGACGGCTCGAACTCTTCGGCTCTCATCGACCAGCTCGTGGGCGCGAACTCCGGCATCACCGTCGACCAGACGAGCATCGTCATCCACCAGTCCGGGCAGGGCGCAGTCAACTTCTACGACGGCAGTCAGACGTCGCTGGGCATCGGCGCCGGGCTTCTTCTGACCTCCGGCACGACGCCCGGCGACGTGAACACGATGACCTGGTTCGGTGCGGACAACAGCGGCGTCACGGGCTTCGACAACGGCGACGCCGACATCAACGCGGTCGTCAACACGGTCTTCCAGACCCAGTCCTATGACGCGACCACGCTCGAGTTCGACTTCACCGTGACCGATCCAGCGCCACGTCGGTAAGCTTCGACATCGTTTTCGGGTCGGACGAATATCCGGAGTGGGTCGATCTGTTCGTCGACTCCGCGATCGTCACGGTCAACGGCGTCAACTACGCTCTGTTCAACCACGATCCGAACGCGCCGCTCAGCGTGATCAGCAGCAACCTCGCGGCCGGCTATTTCCAGGACAACGCCGGCAACGTCCTGCAGACCGAATACGACGGCGTCAGCCACGTTCTCAAGATCGTCGCGCCGATCAATGCCGGCGGCGTCAATCACATCAAGATCGGTATCGCCGACACCGGCGACCACATTCTCGACAGCGGCATCTTCATCTCCAACCTGACCGCCGGCAACACGCCGGGCTCGGGCGTGGTGATCGATCCGAGCGCCGGATGCACCGACGGCGCCGACAACCTGACCGGCTCGATCAAGAGCGAGGTTTTCAACCTCAAGGGCGGCGACGACACCGTCTACGCGGCGGGCGGCGACGACATCGTCGTGGCGGGCCTCGGCAACGACACGGTCTATGGCGGCAGCGGCACGGACGTGCTTGAAGGGGACGAAGGCGACGACATTCTCGACGGCGGCGAAGGGGCGGACACTGCCATCTACGTCGGCAACAGTTCGGACTACATCTTCAGCGCGACGGCAACGGGCGTCACGATCGCCGACGTCGGCGCGGACGCGCTCAACGAGGGAACCGACGCCCTCAGCAACGTCGAGTTCGTCCAGTTCAAGAACGGCTTATTCCAGCTTGGGACGGACGGCTCCCTGACCGCGGTTACCAATCCGGTGACTGGCCCGACGAATTCGCCCGGCGCCGTCTTCATCACTGGCATCGGCGTCGCCGGACAGGTTCTGACCGCGACCGTCAGCGATGCGGACGGTTTCAATCCCACGGGCGTGTCGTTCGACTGGCAGGTTTCAATGGACGGCGGCGCCACCTGGACGTCCGTCGGGACTGGCAGCGACTACACGCTGACCTCCGCCGACACGGGCGGGCTCGTGCAGGTCGCGGCGAGCTACACGGACAGCGCTTCGCAGGCCGAGGTCGCACTCAGCGCAACGAAGTCGGTGTATAACGCCACTAACGGCGACCTCGTCGTCACTCTCATGCAACTCGATGCGCCGGCGGGTTCGAGCGTTATTGATCCGCTCACCACGCTGGTGAAGGCGTGCATCGATCTCGGCCTCTCGCCGAACATGGCGGAGCTTGCGGTGAAGAGCGCGCTCGGGCTGCCGCAGGACATCAAGCTGGAGACCTACAACGCCTATGAGCTCCTCCAGCAAGACCCCAGCGACGCGACCGCGTTGCACGTCGAGATGGTCGCCGTGCAGGTCGCGATCCTCACCTCCCTTTCGGATGACGACCACGGCACCAACCTCGCCCTGAAGATAATCGACGCGGCGGCGAACGGAGTGGTCCTCGATCTCGCCAACGAGAGCGACCTGTCGGCGATTCTCGGCGTCGAGCCCGGGATGCAGCCGCTCTCCGAGATTCTCGACCGCAACAAGAGCATGGCCGATGGCGTCGCCGATGGCGGCGGCGTTGCGGTCATCGAGAAGGAATGGAGCGATCTCGTCAGCATTCAGGACGGCATCAACTCTACTTCGATCGCCGATCTCTCCATCCATGTGAACCAGGCGCCCACGGGCGCGGCCAATGCGCAGCTGGCGGATGGCCTGCAGGATAGCTCCTACATTATCCTCGCGTCTGATCTGCTGCAGGGCTTCTCGGATCCGGAAGGGAACGCCCTTTTCGGTCAGCAGCATCTGGTCCGACAGCGGCCTGGTAGCGGACAATGGCGACGGAAGCTTCACGTTCACGCCGAACGCTGGTTTCTTCGGCCCCGTCGAACTCACCTACACGGTCGATGACGGGTTTGGAGGTTCGACAACGGGCAATCAGTTGCTCGTCATCGCAGCCAACGCTGCTCCGCCGACCAATGAGGCGCCTGTCCTCGCCCTCGCCAATGCGATCGCCTCGACCGCCGAGAACGGCGGCGACGTTAAGGTCGCCGACGTCGTGATCACGGATGACGGGCAGGGAACGAACGACCTCTATCTCAGCGGCGCCGACGCAAATGCGTTCGAGCTCGTCGGCGGAGAGCTGCACTTCAAGGGCGGCGCGGACTACGAGACGAAGTCCACGTTCAACGTGACGGTCAATGTGGACGACGCCAGCATCGGCGGCGACCCCGACGTCTCCCAGGACTTCACCTTCACGATCACGGACGCCAACGAGGCGGCCAGCCTCGCGCTTGCCAATACGGTTGCGACGGTTGCGGAGAACGGCGGCGAGACGAAGGTCGCCGACATCGCGGTCACGGACGACGCGCTGGGGAGCAACACGCTTTCGCTGTCGGGCGCCGACGCCTCGGCGTTCAAGATCGTCGGCGGCGCGCTCGTCTTTACCGGCGGCGCCGACTACGAGGCCAAGTCTTCGTATAGCGTCACGGTCAATGTCGACGACGCCTCGATCACCGGCGCGCCGGAAGCCTCGCAGACGTTCACGCTGTCCATCGACAACGTCAACGAGGGGCCCTCGATCAACTCAAACGGCGGCGGAAGCACAGCGACGGTGTCCATCAGTGAGAATTCCGCTGCGGTGACAAGTGTCGGCGCCTCCGATCCGGACTTGGGCGACGCGGTGTCCTACTCCATTGCCGGGGGAGCTGACGCAGCCCTGTTCGCCATCAATGCGGCGACCGGCGCGCTGACCTTCGTCACGGCACCCGACTTCGAAGCGCCAGCGGACGCAAACGGCAACAACGTCTACGACGTGGTCGTGAAGGCGAGCGACGCGGCCGGACTGTCGGACACGCAAGCGATCGCGGTCACGGTGACGAATGTCGCCGGGCAGCAGATCACCGGTGACGCCGGGGCGAACACTCTGAACGGAACCGCCGAGGACGACACGTTCCGCGGCATGGGCGGAGCCGACACTGCCGATCGGCGGGCTGGGCGCCGACACGTTCATCGCGACGGCGGCGACGGACGGTTCGGACGTCTATGACGGCGGCGCCGGCGCCGACACCGTCGACTACAGCGCGATGGGATCCAAGAACGCCGTCAAGGTGACTTCTCGCCGGCGCGACCGCCGCGACCGTCACCATCGCTTCCGGCAACGCCGATCAGGTCAAGAACATCGAGAACGTCATCGGCGGAGCAGGGGCCGACGTGATCACCGGCGACGCCGCCAACAACGTTCTCGACGGCCGCGACGGCAACGACACGCTGAACGGGGGCGACGGCGCCGACACGCTGATCGGCGGGCTCGGCAAGGATATCCTCTCGGGCGGCAACGGCCACGACGTGTTCGTGGCCTCGTCGGCGGGCGACGGCGTCGACACGATCGACGGCGGCGCCGGACTCGACACGCTCGACTACAGCGCCTTGGGGGCTGCGAGCGTGGTGACCGTGACGCTGAACGGCGCGACGGCGGTGAGCGCGAAGGTCGCGGGCGGTTCGACCGACTCGGTCAAGAACGTCGAGAACGTTACGGGCGGGGCCGGCAACGACGTGATCACCGGCGATACGCTCTCGAACGTGCTCTCCGGTGGCGGCGGCGCAGACACACTGAACGGCGGCGGCGGCGCGGATCGTCTCATCGGCGGCGCGGGGCTCGACAAGCTCACCGGCGGCGCAGGGAACGACGCGTTCGTCCTGCAGAACGACGCCTTCGGATGGGACACGATCACCGACTTCGCGAGCGGCCAGGATCGGCTTGAGTTCGACCTCTCCGACTTCGGACTGACCGGTGCCGCTGCCGAGAACCTGGTGGCGAATGCTTCCGGAACGGCGGTCGACGCCAACGATTTCCTCGTCTTCAACACCACGACGAAGGAACTCTTCTACGACGCCGATGGCGCCGGTGGAGCGGCTGCGGTGCATATCGCAACGCTGAACGTCTCAAGCCTGACGATCTCGGACTTCCTGTTCGTGTGAGCGGGCCTTTCCGCCCAGCAAGCAAGGAGTGATGGAAATGGAGGCTCGCCGATACGATCCTGTCAGCCAGGCTTTGCACTGGCTGATCGCCGCCGTCATTCTGGCGACATATCTAATCGCCCTCGTCCGTGAGGAGATGCCGAGGGGTAGCCTTCGCACGGACATGCTGTCGTATCATATGGCTCTTGGCTTCCTCGTGTTCGGGTTGACGTTCTTGCGCCTTGGATGGCGCAGCGTTCATTCCGCCCCGCCGCCTCTCAGTTCGTCCGCGGTCATGAATGCGGCGGCGAAAGGCGGACACGTGGCTCTTTACGTCACGATGTTCGCCATTCCGCTCATCGGGCTTTTCAGCGCCTGGGCGGATGGTCGCATCGTCACATTCTTCGGCCTGTTCAGCGTGCCCCCGCTGATCGCGCCAAACCGGGGACTGGTCAAGGTTCTCGAGGAGGCGCATGAAGTCAGCGCGCACGGGATGATGATGCTGGCGGGACTTCACGCAGCGGCGGCGATCGTTCATCAGTTCGTCCTGCGGGACGGGACGCTGACGCGCATGCTTCCAAGCGGCAAGGGCAATCTGGCGTAGCAGCCTTCCCTCGTTAGCCCCGACCGGCCGCACGTCATGCGTGCGGCCGTCGGAATATGTGCCTCAATAAATGGACTCCGGTTATAAGAGATTGCGTCGCGCCCAACCGAAGGCCAGCGACGGAGGGGAACATCATGCATCCGCTGCATCGTGAAGGTCACCTTATCGAGCGCATCGGCTGGCTTCGCGCGGCAGTTCTCGGCGCCAATGACGGGATCATCTCGACGGCAAGCCTCGTCGTCGGCGTCGCCGCTGCGTCGGCGTCGTCCTCGGAGGCCTTGGTGGCGGGCGTCGCTGGGCTTGTCGCCGGCGCAATGTCGATGGCCGCGGGTGAATACGTCTCGGTCAGTTCGCAGGCGGACACCGAGGAAGCCGATCTCGCCAAGGAGCGCCGCGAACTTGCCGAGCAACCCGAGGCAGAACTCGCAGAGCTCACGGCGATCTATGTCGCACGGGGCGTCGAGCCTGACCTTGCGCGTCAGGTCGCCAGCCAGATGACGACCAAGGACGCGTTCGGAACCCACGCACGAGAGGAACTTGGGCTCTCCCCCCACGTCACCGCGCGGCCGATCCAGGCGGCTCTGACCTCCGCCGCCACATTCACCGTCGGCGCAGCGATGCCTCTGATCATTGCGGTCTTCGCTCCGCCCTCATCCATCGGAATTGCTGTCTCCGCGGGGTCGCTCGCGTCTCTTGCTATCCTGGGCGCGCTTGGCGCCAGAGCAGGCGGAGCTTCAATCCTGAAACCGACCCTGCGCGTCACGTTCTGGGGCGCATTCGCGATGGCGGCGACCGCGGCCATCGGGGCACTTGTCGGAAGGGCTGTGTAGGACGAGCCGGAGTATCAACGAAATCAGTATGCAGAACGGTCACTTTCAATCCTCCCGCATTTCTCCCATTGCGCTCTCAAGTCAGGCGCTGAAGCTCAGCAACGCCCACTGGCGGCTTCGGACGCCAGGGCATGAGGAAAGCGCGCGCCGCCAAACGTTCGTAGACACGCTTGATCTGGGCATTTCTGCGTTCATGCGGGCGCGCAGGAGGGTATCCGTTACGGCGGCGCCGACGAGGCTGCTGTTGATCACCCACGCGTACGGCTCGATCCTCCGCTCGACGCAGATCGGTCTGGAGCGCGTCCGCTTCGGTCACCGGCGTGGTCTCGGGCAGCGTGACGACGAGCACGCTCGTGTACGAGGGATCCTGCAGACGCATCAGCGGTGTGATGATCCGCCCGGGAGGCGTCGGGGTCATCGGCTGAAGCATCTGCCGGTGATAGGCGCCGGTGGCGTCGAGCAGCAGCAGCGTGTGTCCGGTGGGGGCGGTGTCGAGCACGACGAAGCCGCGCGCGCCTCGCGGATCAGCCGCGAGAACGCGTTGAACACCGCCAGCTCCTCGTAGCAGGGGGACCGCAGGTCCTCGGCGAGCAGGGCGCGTCCCTGCGGCGTCGAGCTTCGCGCCACGCGTGTTCATCACGTTCTCGACGTAGGCCTTGGTCTCGACCTCCGGATCGATCCGGCTGACCTTCAGGCCCGGAACCTCGCCGACCAGCGTGGAGGCGACATGCGCGGCGGGATCCGTCGTGCTGAGGTGCACGGGGAGGCCGCGCGACGCGAGCTCGACGGCCACGGCCGCGGCGATCGTGGTCTTGCCGACGCCGCCCTTGCCCATGACCATGATCAGGCCGTGCCCGGCGCGGCGAGCTCGTCGACAGACGGCGAGGCCGGGCAGGGCAGCGCCGGCATCGAGATGGCGGAAGTCGGCTCGAGCTCGGTCGGGCCGCCAGGAACGCGCGCAAGGCCGGCAACCCGACCATGTTGAAGGCGCGCAGCGGGACCCGCTCGGTCGGCAGCGCGCGCAGCACGTCCGGCATCTGGTCGAGGGCCGCGACGACCGCGCTGCTCGAGGGCGACGGCGACGGGGTCGTTGCGGTCGCGTGCTCGAAGATCGCGTTGATCACGAGCTGCTGGTTGTCGAGCCCCAGCTCCGCAGCTCGCCCGAGGTCCGTGCGGCCTCGCGCATGCGCGGCCTTCTCGGCCTCGTCACGAGCACGACGGTCGTGCGCTTCGGATCGGTGAGCGCCGCCAGGCGCGGGCGCGAACCGGTCCTCCTGCATCTTGAGGCCGGCGTGAGGTCCCAGGCACGAGTCGCTGTGCGGCGAGTCCTCGAGAAAGCCCGTCCACGCGCGCGGCAGGCTGAGCAGGCGCAACGTATGCCCGGTCGGTGCCGTATCGAAGATGACGTGATCCCAGTCAGCTCGCGTCGTCGCCAGCGAGGAGCCCTGCGAACTCGTCGAATGCGGCGATCTCCGTCGTGCACGCGCCTGCGAGTTGCTCCTGGAGCTGCGCGATCTGCGTAGCGCTCCAGATGCTGCGATACGGCGAGATCACGCGCTCGCGGTACGTCGTCGGCCGCCTTCTCGGGATCGATGTTCAGTGCGAACAGGCCCGGCGCTCCCGCGATCGGCGTCGGGTGGTTCGTGAGCGGCGTGGCGAGCATCTGGTCGAGGTTCGATGCCGGATCGGTGCTGACGAGCAGGACGCTTCTTGCCGGCGATCCGTCAGCCGCAGCGCGGTCGCACAGGACAGCGCCGTCTTTCCGACGCCTCCCTTGCCCGTATGGTGGGCGATGCAGGGATCGAACCTGCGACCCCTCCCGTGTGAAGGGAGTGCTCTCCCGCTGAGCTAATCGCCCGTAACCTGCGGCCGGGTGCGGAAGGCCCGGTCGGTGGCGCGTATATCCTCCGGGCGCGGGCGCGAAGTCAAGTACGCGGCGCGTGTTCCGTCCGCTCTCAGGCCGCGGCCGGCGCCCTGATGCCGCAGACCGCGTCCCACAGATCGGCAAAGTGCGAGATCACCACGTCGGGGCCGAGCTGGCTGACGTGGACGTCGGTGTAGCCGAAGTCGACCGCGACGACGGGCACGCCGGCGTTCTTCGCGGTGAGGATGTCGGTCTTCGAATCCCCCACCATGATCGTGTTGCCCGCGTCGCCGCCGGCGAGCGCGATCGTCATCGTCAGCGCGCGGGCGTCGGGCTTGGAGACGGGCTTGCCGTCGTCGTGATGGGTGTCCTGGCCGCAGATGGCGGCGAACATGTGCGCCACGCCCAGAGCTTCGAGGAGCTTGATGGAGGCCGCTTCCATCTTGTTCGTGCAGACGGCGAGCCGCCATCCCGCGTCGACGAAGCGATCCAGCGCGGCCTGCAGGCCATCGTACAGGCGCGATTCCTGCGCGATGCGGTCTTCGTAGATGTCGAGGAACTTGCGGAAAAGCGTTTCCAGCCGGTCCGCATCCAGCGGCGCGCCGCTGGCGGCGAAACCGCGTTCGATGAGCGCGCGGGCGCCGGCGCCGACCATGGCGCGGCCGCTCTCGAGGCTGAGCGGCGGCAGCCCCTCGTCCTGGAGCACGGTGTTGAGCGTTCCGATCAGGTCGCCGGCGGTGTCGGCGATCGTGCCGTCGAGGTCCAGGACCAGCAGGGGCGTGGAGGATGTGCTCATGAGGTCCTCGATGTGCGTTCGTCGGAGCGCGCCGCGAAAGGCGGCCAAATCGTGCCCGCTTTTGTGTCAGTGAAGCGGAAAAGCAAAGCCGTTTCCAGCCGGTCGGAGGCATTTTTCGAGGAGGCGTATCCAAATCGCCGCACTCCCGGCGGGCAAGGGGCGGGAGCGCCGCGCCAGCCTGGCCTCGGCCGGGCGCTGCGCAGGCGGGCCGCTGATTTCATGCGCCGTTCTCCCGCGAGGCGTCGCCCGGGCGCGCGGCCGAGCGAGCGATCCGGTATGATCGGCGGCAGGGTGATTCGTTGCGGCGCCCGCAGCCTGGAGTGCGCAGATGCCATCCTCGTTCGTCTTGTTCCGCCTGTGGCGCCGCGCCAGGGCCCGGTGGGTCGCGCTCGCCGCCGGCGTCACGCTCGCCGCCCTCGCGCCGGCGTCCGCGCTGGCGAACAATTTCGATTTCCTCGCCGCCCCCGAGATCGAGCTGAACATCATCTATCGGCTCGACAAGGTGACCGGCGAGGTCGGCGCCTGCCAGTACGGCGACAAGGAAGGCACGATCGGGGTCACGCTCTGCTATCCGTCGGGGCAGGGCGCGAAGGCGCAGACGCCGTCCAACTACGCTCTCGTCGCGTCCCGGCACGAGCGGGAGGCGGGCGTCTTCCGCGTGGATTTGCGCTCGGGCTTCATGTCGATCTGCTACGTCCTCAAGCAGGAAGTCGTCTGCACTCCGCCCGCGCGCTAGGGCGGGGCCTCCCAGCATTGCGTTTCGCACCGGGACCGGCTATCGGGCGCTTTCCCATGAGCGAGGCCGCCATGTCCCCCGACGAGCTGAAGCGCCGCGCCGCCGCCAAGGCGCTCGAATACGTCCGTCCGGGCATGCGGCTGGGCCTGGGAACCGGCTCCACGGCCAAGCATTTCGTCGATCTTCTGGCGGAGCGCGTGAGGGATGGCATGTCCGTCGTCGGCGTGCCCACGTCCGAGGCCACGCGCGCGCAGGCCGCAGAGCCTCGGCGTGCCGCTCACCACCCTCGACGAGACGCCCGAACTCGACCTCACCGTCGACGGCGCCGACGAGTTCGATCCCCACCTGCGGCTCGTGAAGGGCGGGGGCGGCGCGCTCCTGCGCGAGAAGATCGTGGCGTTCGCCTCGGCGCGGATGATCGTGATCACCGACGCCACCAAGCGGGTCGAGCGGCTCGGCCGCTTTCCGCTGCCGGTCGAAATCACGCCCTTCGGCCGCGAGGCGACCCGGCGCGCCGTGGCGAACGCGCTGGCGTCGGCGGGCTGCGCGGGCGAGATCGTGCTGCGCAAGGGCGCGGACGGCGCGCCGTTCGTCTCCGACGGCGGCAATTACATATTCGACTGCCGGCTCGGCTCCATACCGGACGCGGAGGCGCTGTCGAGCGCGCTCGCTCGCGTGCCGGGCGTCGTGGAGCACGGCTTGTTCCTGGGGCTCGCCGACGCCATCATCGTCGCCGCGGAGCAGGGGGTCGAAGTGATCGGCTCCCCTGAAGGGGGCAGGAAACGGGCCTGAAGCGCAGACATCCAATCGAGAGTGACCTGACCGGAAGCAGGCCCGAGCGGGGACCTGATCTTCACACCGCACGACACCGAGGAGACGGGCAATGCAGTTCAATCGTCTAGTATCCGGCTTCGCCTTGGCCGCCGCGCTGTTTGCGGGCGCCCTGGCGCAACCCGCGTCGGCGCAGCAGCCGGCCGCAACGCCGCCGGCGCAGATCACGCCCGCTCAGCTGACCGCCGCGCGCGAGGTGGTTCGGCTTTCGGGCATCGCCAGCACCTACAATCTCTTCTATCCGCAGCTTGCCGAAGCGCTGGTTGGAAACCTCAGCCGCACCCGTCCCGAACTGCGCGATGCGCTGATCGAGACCGTCCGGGCGCTGCAGGCCGAGTTCACCGCCCGCAACGAGCAGATGGTGGAGTCGACCGCGCGCAATTTTGCGTCGGTGATGAGCGAGAAGGCGCTGCAGGAGACGGCCGCGTTCTTCAAGTCCGAAGCCGGCAAGGCGTATGTCGAGATGCAGCCGAAGGTCATCGACCAGATGATGGTTTCGCTCGACGTGTGGAACCGCCAGATGTCGGAAGACCTCATGAGCCGCGTGCGCGAGGAAATGCGCAAGAAGGGTCACAGCCTGTAAGGCGACGCGCATGTCAGACTTCGATGTCGATCTCTTCGTCATCGGCGCCGGCTCGGGCGGCGTGCGCTCGGCGCGCATCGCGGCGGGCTACGGCGCGCGCGTGATGATCGCGGAGGAGTTCCGCATCGGCGGCACCTGCGTCATCCGCGGCTGCGTGCCCAAGAAGCTCTACGTCTACGCCAGCCGCTTCGTCGACGAGTTCGAGGACGCCGCGGGCTTCGGCTGGACGATCCCGCAGGCGCCGCAGTTCGACTGGCGCAAGCTCGTCGACGCTAAAGAGAAGGAGATCACGCGGCTCTCGGGGCTCTACCGCAAGGGGCTCGATGGCGCGAAGGTCGAGATCGTCGAAAGCCGCGCGGTGGTGGAAGGTCCTCACGAAGTCCGCATCGTCAAGGACGGGCGCATCGTGCGGGCGAAGTACATCCTGGTGGCGACCGGCGGAGAGCCGACGCGCGAGCCCGAGGCGCCGGGCGTCGAGCATGCGATCACGTCGAACGAGATCTTCGATCTGCCGGAATTTCCCAGGCGCCTGTTCGTGGTGGGCGGCGGCTACATCGCGCTCGAATTCGCGAGCGTGTTCGCGCGGCTGGGCTCGCAGGTCCATGTCTCGATGCGCGCCGACAACATCCTGCGCGGCTTCGACGAGGATGTGCGCGCAGGCCTGCGCGACGCGCTCGCGCATGCGGGCGTCAAATTCCACTTCGGCACGCTGCCGACATCCTACGAGAAGACCGGCCGATGGCCTGCGCGTCAGTCTGGCGAACGGCGAAAGCCTGGTCGTCGACCAGGCGCTGGTCGCCACCGGACGGCGCCCGCACACCGCGGGTCTCGGCCTCGAAAAGGCCGGCGTCGAACTGCGCGGCAATGGCGCGGTGAAGGTCGACGCGCTGTCGCGCACGAGCGCGCCTTCGGTCTTCGCGGTGGGCGACGTGACCGACCTCAACAATCTGACGCCGGTCGCCATCCGCGAGGGTCATACGCTTCGCCGACCGCCTGTTCGGCGGCAAGGACGTGGCCTGCGACCATGAGACGATCCCGACGGCGGTGTTCACGACGCCGGAGGTCGGCGTCGTCGGCCTCACCGAGCAGGCGGCGCGCGAGCGCTTCGATGTCGTCGACATCTACAGGGCCTCGTTCCGGCCGATGCGGGCCACGCTCTCCGGCCGCGAGGAAAAGGTGCTCATGAAGATCGTCGTGGACGGGACGACCGACAAGGTGCTGGGCGTCCACATCATCGGGCACGATGCGGGCGAGATGATCCAGCTCGTTGGAATTGCTATGAAGATGGGCGCAACGAAGGCCGATCTCGACGCGACGATGGCGGTGCACCCGACCGCCGCGGAGGAGCTCGTGACGATGCGGACGCGGACCGCCCGCCACGAGCGCTGAACGTTTGATTTGGCTCATCTCGCAATTGCGAGATTGCTCGTGTATAAGCGCGGACTTTCAGGGCTCCGCCGGACGGCGCGGCCCATTCCTGCAATGGTGAAACGGGCCGAGCCGGCCCCGGAGCTTCCGACATGGCGGCAGATCGCTGGACCCCCGAGAGCTGGCGAGAAAAGCCGATCCAGCAGGTGCCGACCTATCCGGACGCGGCGGCGCTGACGGCCGTCGAGGCGCAGCTCGCCGGCTTTCCGCCGCTCGTTTTTGCGGGCGAGGCGCGCAAGCTGAAGCGGGCGCTCGGCAAGGTCGCGGCCGGGCGAGGCGTTCCTGCTGCAGGGCGGCGACTGCGCCGAGAGCTTCGCCGAGCACTCCGCCGACAACATCCGCGACTTCTTCCGCCTGTTCCTGCAGATGGCCGTCGTGCTGACCTTCGCGGGCGCCTCGCCCGTGGTGAAGGTCGGCCGCGTCGCCGGGCAGTTCGCCAAGCCGCGCTCCGCGCCGACCGAGACGATCGGCGACGTCGAGCTGCCGAGCTACCGCGGCGACATCATCAACGACATCGAGTTCACGCCCGAGGCGCGCACGCCCGATCCGCGGCGCCAGCTCGAGGCCTACCGGCAGTCGGCCGCGACGCTGAACCTGCTGCGCGCCTTCGCGACCGGCGGCTACGCCAACCTCGAGAACGCGCATCGCTGGATGCTCGGCTTCGTGAAGGACAGCCCGCAGTCGCGACCGCTATCAGGAACTCGCCGACCGCATCACCGAGACGCTCGACTTCATGCGCGCCATCGGGCTCGACCCGGAGACGCATCCGGAAATGCGCGCGACCGATTTCTACACCTCGCACGAGGCGCTGCTGCTCGGCTACGAGCAGGCGCATGACGCGCGTCGATTCGACGATCCGGCGACTGGTACGCGCACGTCGGGCCACATGCTCTGGATCGGCGACCGCACGCGCCAGCTCGATCACGCGCACGTCGAATATTGCCGCGGCATCAAGAACCCGATCGGCCTGAAGTGCGGCCCGTCGCTCGAAGCCGGACGAGCTGCTGCGGCTCATCGACATCCTCAATCCCGACAACGAGGCCGGCCGCCTGACGCTGATCTGCCGCTTCGGCGCCGAGCAAGGTCGTCGATCATCTGCCCGCGCTCGTGCGCGCGGTGAAGCGCGAGGGCCGCACGGTGGTGTGGTCGTGCGATCCCATGCACGGCAACACGATCAAGGCCGGCCGGCTACAAGACGCGGCCGTTCGACCTGATCATGAGCGAGGTCCGCGACTTCTTCGCCGTGCATCAGGCGGAAGGCACGTATGCGGGCGGCGTCCATCTGGAGATGACGGGCAAGAACGTCACCGAATGCACCGGCGGCGCGCGCGCCATCACCGAGGCCGATCTGCAGCGACCGCTATCACACGTATCTGCGACCCGCGCCTGAACGCCGAGCAGGCGCTCGAAGTGGCGTTCCTGGTGGCGGAGCTTCTGAAGGCCGAGCGCGCCAGCCTGCAGCCGCAGGTGAACGCGGCCGAATAGGCCGCGGTTCGAGCGCTTCGGGGAGGGGCAATGGAAGCGTGGATCGCCGCCTTCAGGAACTCGTGCGCGGGCTTTACAGTCGCGCTGCGCACTGAACGCGCCGTGCGTCAGGAGATTTTCGCGCTGATGATCGCGGTTCCCGCCGCACTCGTCATCGGCCAGACGCTCTGGACGCGCGTGGCGTTGATCGGCGTCGTGCTTCTGCTTCTGGCGGTGGAGCTTCTCAACACCTGCATCGAGAAGCTGTGCGATCACGTGACGCCTGATCTTCATCCGCAGATCAAGATCGTGAAGGACATGGGCTCGGCCGCCGTGCTCGCGGCGCTGGCGCTCGCCGCACTGGTCTGGCTGGCGGCGATCGCGCAGCGGCTGGGTCTCGCCTGAAGCCTCTCGCGCAAGCGCCCCTTTGCACGGGCGCATTTGGCGGGCGGAGCGGTCGTCGCTATCTTTCCTTGTGAAGCATCCGGCGAAGCGTTTCGCCGCCGTCACACATCAGGGCGACGCCAATGTCCGAACGCATGCCGTCCGTCTTCGTCTCCCACGGTTCGCCGATGACGGCGATCCAGCCGAGCCCGGCGCGCGACTTCTTCCTGAAGTTCGGGGGCGAACTGCCGCGCCCGAAGGCGATCCTCATCGCCACGGCGCATTTCGAGAGCGAGGCGCCGCTGCTGTCGGCCGATGCGAAGCCGGAGATGATCTACGATTTCGGCGGCTTCCCGAAGCCGCTGTTCGAGATCGTCTATCCCGCGCCCGGCGCGCCTGAGCTGGCGCTGCGCGCCCGCGAAGTGCTGCGCGGAGCGGGATACAGCGCGCAAGCGGTCGTCAATCGAGGCTTCGATCACGGCACGTGGGTGCCGCTGCATCTCATGTATCCGCAGGCCGACATTCCCGTCGTGCAGATTTCCGTGCAGCCCGAGCAGGGCTCGGCGCATCACGTGGCGCTTGGGCAGGCGCTGGCGCCGCTGCGTGACGAGGGCGTTCTCATCATCGGCTCGGGAAGCCTCACGCACAACCTGTGGGAGCTGTCACGGTCGGGCCGGGACATGAATGCTCCGGCGCGCGACTGGGTGCGCGATTTCACCGAATGGGTGGCTGAAAAGGTCGAGGCCGGCAGCGTCGAGGACATTGCGGATTATCGCAAGCGCGCGCCGTTCGCCCGCGAGAACCACCCGCGCGACGAGCATTTCCTGCCGCTGCCGTTCGCGATGGGCGCGGGCGCGGGCGCGAAGGGCAAACGCGTCCACGCGAGCTACGACTACGGGCTGCTCGCCATGGACGCGTTCGTGTTCCAGTGAGCGAGCGCCCGCACATCGTCGTCTTCGACATCGGCAACGTGCTGTTGCGCTGGGACATGCGCAATTTGTTTGTCAAACTGATCGCCGACAGGGACGAACTCGACGCGTTCCTGTCGGGCGTCTGCACCACGCAATGGCACGCGGCGCTCGATGGCGGCGCCACATACGCGCAGGCCATCGCCGAACTCTCGGCGCGCTTTCCGCACTACGCGCAAACCATCGCGCTCTACGATCCGCGCTGGCAGGAGACCATTTCTGGCGCCATCGAGGGCGCCGTCGCGATCCTCGAGCGGCTGCGCGAGGCGGGGGTTCCCAACTACGCGATCACCAATTTTCCGTTCGAGAAGTTCGATGAGACCTGTGCGCTCTATCCGTTTCTCGCCCGCTTCGACGGCGTGGTCGTCTCGGGCCGCGAGCGCGTCATGAAGCCCGACCCGGCGATTTTCGCCCTGTTCCTCGACCGCTTCGGCCTCAGGGCCGCCGATTGCGTCTTCATCGACGACAACGGCGCCAACGTCGCCGCGGCGCGGGCGCTGGGCATGACGGCCTTGCGGTTCGAGGCCCCCGAAAAGCTGGCCGCGGACCTGAGGGCGCTGGGCTTTCCGCTCTGATGTCCATTGCCGGGGGGCGGACGCCGGGCTAAATCCCGCTGATGAGCACCAATTCCCGCCCGGCCGACCGGCTGGTCATCGCCCTCGCCCAGATCGACTGCACGGTCGGCGACATCGCCGGCAACAGCGACCGCATTCGCGCCGCGCGCGGGGAGGCGAGCGCGCAGGGCGCCGATCTGGTCATGTTCTCGGAGCTGTTCCTCGCCGGCTATCCGCCGGAGGATCTGGTCCTCAAGCCCGCCTTCCAGGAGGCGTGCCGCGCCGCGCTCGAGGAACTGGCGCGCGAGACCGCCGATGGCGGCCCCGCGCTGCTGGTGGGCGTTCCGTGGGCGGAGGACGGGCGACTGCTACAACGCCTATGCGCTGCTGGAGCGCGGGCGCATCGAGGCCGTGCGCTTCAAGGTCGACCTGCCGAACTACGGCGTCTTCGACGAGAAGCGCGTTTTCGAGCCGGGCCGGGCGCCGGGGCCGATCGCGTTCCGCGGCGTGCGGATCGGGCTGCCGATCTGCGAGGACATCTGGACGCCGGAGATCGTGGAGACGCTCGTCGAAACGGGCGCCGAGATGCTGCTCGTGCCCAACGGCTCGCCCTACTGGCGCGGCAAGCACGACGAGCGCATCGCCATCGCGGTCGCGCGCGTGGCCGAAAGCGGCCTGCCGCTCGTCTATCTCAACCAGATCGGCGGGCAGGACGAACTGGTGTTCGACGGCGGCTCGTTCGCGCTCAACGGAGATTGCTCGCTTGCGGCGCAATTGCCGGCCTTCCAGTCGCAGGTGACGTCCATCGCGTTCGCGCGGCGCAACGGCGCGTGGGTGTGCGAGGACGCGCCGAAGGCGCTCGTGCCGGAAGGCGACGAGGCCGATTATCTCGGCCTGCATGGTGGGCCTGCGCGATTACGTCGACAAGAACCGCTTTCCCGGCGTCGTGATGGGCCTGTCGGGCGGCGTCGATTCAGCGCTGTGCGCGGCGCTCGCCGTCGATGCGCTGGGGCCCGAGCGCGTGCATTGCGTGATGCTGCCCTATCGCTTCACCTCGAATGAATCGCTCGTCGGACGCGCAGGGCTGCGCCGACGCGCTCGGCGTGCGCTACGACATCCTGCCGATCGCGCCCGCGGTCGAGGGTCTGGAGCAGACGCTGGCGCCCTGTTCGAGGGCCGCTCGCGCGACATCACGGAAGAGAACCTGCAGAGCCGCGCGCGCGGCGTGCTGCTGATGTCGGTGTCGAACAAGTTCGGCCCGATGCTCGTGACGACCGGCAACAAGTCGGAAATGTCGGTGGGCTACGCCACGATCTACGGCGACATGAACGGCGGCTTCAACCCGATCAAGGACCTCTACAAGATGCAGGTGTTCCGGCTGTGCGAGCTGCGCAACCGCTGGACGCCGCCGGGCGCGCTAGGGTCCGGGAGGCGAGGTCATCCCGCGCAACATCATCGTCAAGCCGCCGTCGGCCGAATTGCGCGAGAACCAGAAGGACCAGGACTCGCTGCCGCCCTACGACGTGCTCGACGACATTCTCGAATGCCTCGTCGAGCGCGAGATGCGCGTTTCCGACATCGTCGCGCGCGGGCATGACGTCGAGATCGTGAAGAAGGTCGAGCGGCTGCTCTACATCGCCGAGTACAAGCGCCGCCAGTCCGCGCCGGGCGTGAAGGTCACGAAGAAGAATTTCGGCCGCGACCGCCGCTATCCGATCGTCAATCGCTACCGCGACGAGGGCAGGCCGCTGCGCGAGCCCGACGCTAGGCTCGCGCCTAAGAAGATTTCAGGCGGGGCGGAGCGGTTCGAGGAATAGGCGCCAGTGCGGTCGTCCCGGCACGTCATGGTCGGCGCAGGCCGACCATCCAAAGCTTGCGGGGACCGTTGAAGGGCGGGCGTGAGCCGCGGCTTTAGTGGATGGTCGGCCTGCGCCGACCATGACGCCAAGACGCAAGAAGGGCCGCCCCGCGGCCAAAGCAAGAAGGGCCGCCTTGCGGCGGCCCTTCCATTGTCCTGTCCGGGATGGCCGGGGACTTTGACGCGCCGCTCACGCGGGGCGGAACGCCTCACGAGGAGACCTTTGTCCCAGGGCCGAGATCCTCGGCGTATGACAATGAGACACTAGATCACCTCCTTTCGTTGGTTGACGACAAAAACAATCTAGGAGCGTTTCGGCGATTCGGAAAGAGGTGCTGACCTATTTTCCCGCACGCGGGAATGCTGCGCTTGCTGACGGCGATTGAGGATTGGGCTAAGGAACCGGCATGATCGCTCCCATCGTCCGCTTCGCCCCCTCGCCGACAGGGCGCATCCACATCGGCAACGCTCGCACGGCCCTGTACAACTGGCTGTTCGCGAAGAAGCGTGGCGGACGCTTCATCCTGCGTTTCGACGACACCGACTTCGTGCGCTCGAAGCGCGAGTTCGCCGATTCCATCGAGGACGATCTGCGCTGGCTTGGCGTCGCGCCGGATCTCGTTGTGCGCCAGTCCGAGCGGTTCGCGCTGTACGACGCGGCGATGACGCGCCTGCGCGAAGCGGGGCGTCTTTATCCCTGCTACGAAACCCAGGAAGAGCTCGACCGCAAACGCAAGCGCCAGCTCGCGCGCGCAATGCCGCCCGTCTACGATCGCGCCGGACTGGCCCTTTCGGGCGATGAGCGCGCGAAGCTTGAAGCGGAGGGCCGCAAGCCGCACTGGCGCTTCATGCTCGAGCGTGAGTTCGTGGAATGGGACGATCTCTCGCGCGGCGCGAGCCGCATCGATTGCGCCTCGCTGTCCGATCCCGTGCTGGTGCGGGAGGACGGCGCCTATCTCTACACCCTGCCGTCCGTGGTCGACGACATCGAGCTCGGCGTCACCCACGTGATCCGCGGCGAGGATCACGTGACGAACACCGCGGTCCAGCTCCAGCTTTTCAAGGCGCTTGCGCCGGACAGGCCCGCTCCCGCCTTCGCCCATCACAATTTGCTGGCGACGGCGTCGGGCGAGGGGCTCTCCAAGCGCACGGGCGCGCTGTCCATCGGCGCGCTGCGCGAGCAGGGGGTCGAGGCGCTGGCCGTCGCCGCGCTCGCGGTGCTCACGGGCACGTCCGACAGCGTGCACCCGGTCGCATCGCTCGATGACCTCGCGCAGGCCATCGACCTCTCGCACGTGTCACACCATGCGGCGAAGTTCGACGAGGCGGATCTCGTGCAGTTGTCGGCCCGCACGCTGCACATCCTGCCGTTCGCCTCGGTTGCGCCGCGGCTCGCAGCCCTGGGCGTCGAAGGCGCACAGGCCGAACCGTTCTGGCTGGCGGTGCGCGGCAATCTCCAGAGCCTCGAGGACGTGCGGACGTGGGCGCAGGTTTGCTTCGGGGACATCGAACCGGTGGTCGAGGACGCCGATTTCCTGAAGGACGCCGCCGGGCTGCTGCCGCCCGAACCTTTCGGCGCGGACACGTGGCGCGCGTGGACGGAGGCGCTCAAGGCGCTCACCGGGCGCAAGGGCAAGGCGCTGTTCCATCCGCTCAGGCTTGCCTTGACCGGCCGCGAGCAGGGGCCCGAACTTGCCGCGCTGCTGCCGCTGATCGGCCGGGCTAGAGCGCTGGCCCGACTCGGCGCACACGCCTGACGTCTTCGGCCGGGCCCGCGGGCAGGTCCCCGTCCGCGATCCCGCCTGTGTCGCCCTGCAGGGCCGCGCGCGGCTCGCCGGGCTGGCGGGGCGGGACGGGCGAGGCAGGACCGCGCGCGGGCGGCTGCTGACGCGGACGCGACATCTCCTCCGCCTTTTCGGGCGTCACGATCACGTCCCGGCGCCCGCCGGACACGAGCCGTTCCGCGGGGGCGAGCGTTTCCGCCCAGCTCTTGTCGGGAGGGCGGCAGGTGCAGGCGGGGTCGAAGGTGCGCCGATAGCGCAGCGCGTTGGCGAGCGAGGAATACGGCGTCCCGTTGATCGACACCGCCTCGGTGATGTCGCGCGAGGGCGAGTAGGTGAAGACCTCGGTGTCGACGTTGGGACACTGGGCCCGGCACAGATCAGCCAGTCTGTCAGGATTCTGGCCGAAGGCATTGTAACTGACCGGAAAAAAGAACCCGTCGCAGGTGCGCACGCAGACCGCCTTCGAGCCGCGCCGCGGACCGCTTTCCTCGGGCGAGGGCATATCCTCGATCGGAACGTCCACGGGCCCGCCGCCGCCGAACAATTGCTCGAAGAAGTTGCGCGGCGCTGTCGCCTGCCTGAGGCAATACTGGTTGTAGCGGTCGATCAGCGCCTGGCGGGGACCGCTGGCGCGATCGACCGCGGCCTGCAGGCGCGCGAGATTTCCGCGCATGGTGGAGATGCGCTGCTCGATCTGCGCGCACTGGGGCGGCGGGGGCGAGCCGAAGAAGAGGAACTGGCGCCGGTTGCAGCCGAGCTGCTCGGCGTAGGCGGCCGTGCGCTCGATTTCGGCGCGCTGGCGCTGGGCGGCGGCCGCCGCCCTGGGGTCGGCCGATCCCGCCGGGGTCGCGGCGATCTGCGCCCGGAGCGCATTGCAGTCGAACCCTTGCGCCCATGCGGGAGCGAGGCCGGCGCCCACCGCAGCGCAGGCGAGGGCGAACACGAACAGGCGCGCGCCTGCTTTCTGGCGCGGTCTTGTGGTCTGCGCGGTCGTGGTCGTGGCCTGCATGCGCGGGGAAAAGTCCTGATTCATCGAAATCAAAGCAGCAGATCGTGGTGAATCTAGGTTCACCAAACGGCGAGCGGCACGCGAGACAGCGGGACTGAAGAGCACGTGAGAGGCGGCCCCCTTGACGCGGCCCCCTTGTAGCGGAGCGGCACGCCCTCATCTAATGGGCAGGAGTTTTATCGTCCGGCCGGAGACCTGTAAAGAAATGGGCAGACACGCAAGCGCTCTCGTCCTCGTCGCGCTGTGCGCCCTGGCGCCGCTGGCGGCCGCGCCCGCCGCCGCGCAGGCGCCCGATCTCATCTTTCGCAAGTCGACGGTGTTCAAGCTGCTGACGCCCAACGACAAGCTTGCGACCTACGGGATCGACGACCCGCTGGTCGAGGGAGTCGCCTGCCATTTCACGGTGCCGGAAAAGGGCGGCGTCGCCGGCATGTTCGGCGTGGCGGAGGAGACGTCCGACGTGTCGCTCGCCTGCCGCCAGTACGGACCGATCCGCTTCAAGGGAAAGTTCGAGCAGGGCGACGTCGTGCTGCGCGAGCGGCGCTCGCTCGTGTTCAAGAAGATGCAGATCGTGCGCGGCTGCGACCCCAGGCGCAATACGCTCGTCTACATGGTCTACAGCGACCGGCTGATCGAAGGCTCGCCGAAGAACTCGACGTCCACCGTCCCCATCATGCCGTGGGGCCCGGGCGGCGAGGCGGCCAAATGCGCCGAATTCCTCGAGGACTGAGCTAGTCGGCGCAGGCGATGATGATGGAATCGCGCGGCGGCGCCTTCACGGGCGGGCCGGCCGAAAAGGTGATGTCGCTGGCGGAGCCGAACGCCTTCACCTTGCCGTGGCCGTTGGCCTCGCACCAGGCGTTGGCGACCACCCGGCCGCATTCGGCGGACTTCGCCACGCACTCGTCGACGCCGTAGCCGCCGGCCGGGATGATGTAGACGCCCTTGGGCAAGGCGCCCTGCGCGGCCGCAGGGCCCGCCAGCGCGGCCGACAGGAGCGCGGCTCCCAGCGCCAGCAGGAGCGGGAGAGGGCCGGCGTCGAGACTCTTCAGGGATGCGCGCATGGGTCTGACCAAGGTTCGATGCGATGATCGAGCCTCGCCCGGCAGGGTTAAGAATTACTGAAGCTCTGCCCTGCAAACTCCATCATCGCCCGTGGCTTGCGCTTGACGGGGCGGCCGGTGTCGACCATGGTGCGCGCCATGACGATCCGCGCCACCCTCTTCTGCGCCATCATTACGGGCTAGCATCACCGCTGGCAGGACGTCCTTTTCCCTCGTGAAAACAAAACGCTCCAGCCAGCAGGCTTCGGGAGCATTCATGTCGGGCAAAACGCATCTGCGCCTCTACAACACGCTGACCCGGACGAAGGAGGACTTCGTCCCCATCGATCCCGAGCGCGTGCGCATGTATGTGTGCGGCCCCACCGTTTACGACTACGCCCACATCGGCAACGCGCGCCCGGTCATCGTCTTCGACGTGCTCTACAGGCTGCTGCGGCACGTCTACGGAAGGGATCACGTTACCTACGTCCGCAACATCACGGACGTCGACGACAAGATCAACGCGCGCGCCGCAGAGCGGGGCGTGTCGATCCGCAAGCTCACCGAAGAAACCAACGCGATCTTCCAGGAGGACGTGAGGGCGCTGGGCTGCCTCGATCCCGACGTCCAGCCGCGCGCGACCGAGCACATCGCCGAGATGATCGCCATCATCGAAAAGCTGATCGGCTCGGGCCACGCCTACGCGTCGCAAGGTCACGTGTTGTTCTCGGTGCCATCGATGAGCGATTACGGCGCGCTGTCGCGGCGGCCGCTGGACGAGATGATCGCCGGCGCGCGCGTCGACGTCGCGCCCTACAAGCAGGGCGACATGGATTTCGTGCTCTGGAAGCCCTCGACGAAGGACGAGCCCGGCTGGGAGCTCGCCGTGGGGCCGCGGCCGTCCGGGCTGGCACATCGAATGCTCCGCCATGAGCTGGAAGCATCTGGGCGAGACGTTCGACATTCACGGCGGCGGCATCGACCTCGTGTTTCCCCACCACGAGAACGAGATCGCGCAATCGCGCTGCGCCTTCGGCCATGACGTGATGGCGAACGTGTGGATGCACAACGGCTTCCTGCAGGTGGAAGGCGAGAAGATGTCGAAGAGCCTCGGCAACTTCCGCACTATCCGCGAGGTGCTCGCCGACTGGCAGGGCGAAGTGGCGCGCCTCACGATGCTCAAGACCCAATACCGCCAGCCGATCGACTGGACGCTGGCCTCGCTGCGCGAGAGCAAGCGCGAGCTCGATCGCTGGTATGCGGTCGCTTCGCAATATGCGTCGAGCGAGGAGATGCTGTCGCCCGAGTTCGAGGCGGCGCTGTGCGATGACCTCAACACGCCCGAAGCGATCACGCATCTGCGGCGCCTTTATTCGGAAGCCAACGACGGCGTGGCGTTCGCGGGCGCGCGCCTTGCAGCGTGCGGCCGTTTGCTTGGCCTGTTCCAGCACGATCTCGCCGCGTGGAACGGCTGGCGTCCGGCTTCCGCAGGCATCGACGAATTGCAGGTGCATCGCCTGATCAAGGCGCGCATCGAGGCGCGCAATTCGAAGAACTGGGCGGAGTTCGACCGCATCCGCGACGAGCTTGTCGCGATGGGCATCCAGATCATGGACGCCAAGGATCCCGCCACGGGCGAACTGACGACCACGTGGCAAGTGAAGCGATGACGCCATGAGCATTGGACTGCGACCCTATCTTCCCGCCGACGCATCAACGCTGGCCGCGCTCTTCATCGCGTCCGTCGAACAGGTCGCGAGCGAGGATTACGACATCGACCAGGTCGCGGCGTGGACGTCGAAGGCCGACGACGAGGCCGCGTTCGGCGCGCGGCTCGCCGACCAGCTCACGCTCGTCGCAACCATCGAGGGCGAGACGGCGGGGTTCGCCTGCCTGCGCGGGACCGACCACATCGACATGCTCTACGTGCATCCCGACGCGCTGGGGCAGGGCGTGGCGACGACGCTTCTCAACGCGCTTGAAAAGCTGGCGTCGGCGCGCGGCGCGAAGATGATGACCGTCGAGGCCAGCGACACGGCGGAACCGTTCTTCACCGCGCGCGGCTATCGCGCGCAGCAGCGCAACAGCATCGAGGTCGAGGGCGTGTGGCTCGCCAACACGACCATGACGAAGCCGCTCGCGGCGAACGATTCAGGCCCGGGAGGGCGAGCATGAGCGATCCGTCGAACGGCGCGCCGGGCTGGCGCAAGACGCTGCCCTTCCCAAGGCGCTGGTTGTGGTACATCGCGATCAAGATCGTCGTCCTCGCGCTCGCGGTCTACGTGACGCTGAAACTTTACGGACTGGTGTAAAATGAGCCGCGAACGGATCTACGTGTTCGACACGACGCTGCGCGACGGCGCGCAGACGACGGGCGTCGACTTCTCGCTCGAGGACAAGAAGCGCGTCGCCGGGCTCCTCGACCAGCTTGGCGTCGATTACGTGGAGGGCGGCTATCCGGGCGCCAATCCGCAGGACACCGAGTTCTTCCGCAAGAAGCCGGTGAAGCGCGCGCGGTTCGCGGCATTCGGCATGACCAAGCGCGCGGGTCGCTCGGCGTCCAACGATCCCGGCATCGCCGCGTTGATCGAGGCGGACGCGGACACGATCACCTACGTCGCGAAGACCTGGGACTATCACGTGCGCGTGGCGCTGGGCGCGACGCTCGATGAAAACCTCGACGGCATCGCCGACTCGATCAAGTACGCGCGCCAGCACGGTCGCGAGGCGATCCTCGATTGCGAGCATTTCTTCGACGGCTACAAGGCCAATCGCGACTACGCGCTGCAGTGCGCGCGCACCGCGCACGAATTCGGCGCGCGGTGGATCGTGCTGTGCGATACGAACGGGGGCACGCTGCCGCACGAGATCGAGGAGATCGTGCGCGACGTTGCGAAGGTCGTCCCGGGCTCGCACCTTGGCATCCACACGCACAACGACACCGAGAACGCGGTCGCCAACACGCTGGCGGCGATCCGCGCCGGCGCGCGCCAGATTCAGGGCACGCTCAACGGACTGGGCGAGCGCTGCGGCAACGCGAACCTGTGCTCGCTGCTGCCGACGCTTCTCCTGAAGGATGAATACGCGAGCCGTTTCGAAACCGGCGTGTCGCTGGAGCAGCTCACGCACCTGAAGAAGATCAGCGTCACTCTGGACGAATTGCTCAACCGCCGCGGCAATCGTCACGCGCCTTATGTGGGCGAGAGCGCGTTCGCGACCAAGGCCGGCATCCACGCCTCCGCGGTGCTGAAGGATCCGAAGACCTACGAGCACGTGCCGCCGGAATCGGTCGGCAACGTGCGCAGGGTTCTGGTGTCCGATCAGGCGGGCCGGTCGAACATTCTCGCCGAACTCGAGCGGCTCGGCGTCACCGTCGCCAAGGACGATCCGCGCGTCGGCCGCATGCTGGACGAGGTGAAGGAACGCGAGTCGCTGGGCTTCGCCTACGAGGCGGCGGACGCCTCCTTCGAGTTGCTGGCGCGGCGGATGCTGGGCCAGGTTCCCGACTATTTCGACGTCGAGCGGTTCAGCGTCAACGTCGAGCGCCGGCACAATGCGCTCGGCGAACTCGTGTCCGTGTCGGAAGCCATCGTGAAGGTGCGCGTGGGCGACGACGTGCTCATCTCGGCGGCCGAAGGAAACGGCCCCGTCAACGCGCTCGATCTCGCATTGCGCAAGGATCTTGGCCGCTATCAGTCCATGATCGAGGATCTTGAGCTTCTCGATTACCGCGTGCGCGTGTTCCATGGCGGCACGGACGCGGTGACGCGCGTGCTGATCGAGTTCGGCGATGCGACCGGCGCGCGGTGGTCGACGGTGGGCGTCTCGGCGAACGTGGTCGACGCCTCGTTCCAGGCGCTGATCGACGCCATCAACTACAAGCTCTACAAGGCGGGGGCCTGAGCGCCCGTCGAAATTGCTTGAAGCAGTCCGCGCTCTCGCACATTCTCCATCCTGAAAACATTCGGGGGAGACGCAGGATGCAGGAGCGCAGAACAGGGCGCAGGTTTCTGGGCGCGGCGTTCGCCGCCCTTTGCCTGCTTGCGGGCCTTCCCGCCGCACAGGCGCAGATGTCGGGCCGCACGGTCACCATCCTCGTCCCGTTCGCGGCGGGTGGCGGCACGGACGTGCTGGCGCGCGAGCTTGCGCGACATCTCAACGACACGCTGAAAGCCAATGTCGTCATCGACAACCGCGGCGGCGCCGGCGGGCAGATCGCGGCGCGCGCGGTTTCGCGCGCTGCGCCGGACGGAACGACGCTGCTGTTCGTCACCTCGACATTCGTGACGACCGCCGCGACGCGCAAGCAAATGCCCTACGACGTGGAGAAGGACTTCACGGCGATTGCGCTGCTGGGGCGCGGGCCCTTGCTGGTCGTCGCGAGCAACCAGTCCGGCATCACCAGCGTCAAGGACCTCATCGCGCGCGCGAAGGCCAATCCGGACGAACTCAACTACGTCTCGTCGGGCACCGGCGGCATTCTGCATCTGGCGGCCGAACTCGTGAAGCAGAAGGCCGGCATCCGCATGACGCACATTCCCTACAGCGGCAGCGGACCGGCGGTGATCGACCTCATCGCGGGCAGGGCGCAGGTGTTCGTGTCCACGGTGCCGACGATCCTGGGCCAGCTGCAGGGCAAGAACGTGCGGCTGCTCGCGGTCACGAGCGCGCAGCGCTCGCCGCTGTTCGAGGGAACGCCGACGCTGGCGGAGGAAGGCGTCGAGGGGCTCGATCTCTACACGTGGTGGGGCATCGTCGGCCCGCCGGCCATGCCGGCGCCGCTGGTCGCGCAACTCAACGAGGCGATCAACGAGGCCGCCGCGGCGCCTTCCATGCGCAAGCGCTTCGAGGAAGAGGGCGCGACGACGTTCCGCGGCGGCGGCGACGTGTTCGCCCGCGCGCTCAGGGAAGAGTTCGAAAGCTGGCGGCGCGTGGTGGACGCCGGCAACCTCTACATCGATTGAGCCTAGAGGCCCGGATCGAGCGCGGTTTCCATCTCGCCGATCGCCTCGCGCATGGCGCGCGCCTTGCGGATCATCGGCACCACGTCGACGATCTTCTCGGCCACCAGGTAGCGCACCTCGAGATCGGGGCGGATGAAGCCGTTGTTGCGCATGTGCGCGAACAGGTCGAGCAGCGGCCGCCAGAAGCCGTTCACGTCGGCGATGACGACGGGTTTGACGTGCTGGTCGAGCTGCACCCAGGTGAGCTGTTCGACAAGCTCCTCCAGAGTGCCGACGCCGCCGGGCAGGGCGACGATGGCGTCGGCCTTTTCGAACATCAGGCGCTTGCGCGTGTGCATGTCGGGGACGACGATGAGCTCCTGCGCGCCCTCGTAGCGGTGTTCGCGGCGCTGGAGGAAGTCCGGGATGATCCCGGTGACGTGGCCGCCTTCCTCGCGCACGGTGCGGGCGATGACGCCCATGAGGCCGTTGCCGCCGCCGCCATACACGAGGCCGATTCCCTCGGCCGCCATGATGCGGCCGAGCGTCTCGGCCGCTTCTTTGAAGACAGGGTCCGCTCCCGGGGAGGAACCGCAATAAACGCAGATGTTTCGCAACTGGGTCATGTTGTTCTTGCTCGTCTTGGGGAAGGGGACAATCCGATGGCCCCGCCTCCGGTTCCGTTCGATTCGCAATTACGTGAGCAAAGCGATAGATATTTGACGCAACGGGAGAACCATAGGGCGACATGTTCAACCTGACGAGGCCTGTGCTGATCGCCGCAATCGCGGGCGTGGTCGCCATCTCCGCCATCGCGGTCGCGGCATGGCGTCTGTCGTCCCTGGGCGGTCCATTCCCCGGCATGGGCCCCGACGGGTCCGCAGTGACGGGCTCGTCACCTGCGCCCGCGTCGTCCTCCTCGCCGCCCTCGTCCGCCGGACTGACCGCCTCGCCCTCGACCGGCGGCCCGGCTGCTCTCCCGCCGTCCTCCGGCTCCACGCCTCAAGGCGAGGCTGGCGCGCCCACGCCATCGGTCGCCTCGCAGCCGCATCCCTCTTCCGGGCAGGGCTCCATCGCCGGGCTGCGCGGCGCGGCGGCCCCGCAGGCGCCCGGCGGCGAACCGCAGGCGGCAGGCGCCCGCCGCAAGCCCAGTTTCGACGTCGTGCGCATCGACCCGGCCGGGGAGGCAGTGATCGCCGGACGCGCCGAGCCACGCGCCCAGGTCGCGCTTACGCTGTCCGGAAAGCCGGTGGCGCAGGCGCAGGCCGACGCCGACGGCCAGTTCGTGATGATCCCGCCGAAGCTTCCCTCCGGCGATCATGTCCTTGGCCTCACCGCCCGGGGCGCTTCGGGCGAGACAACGTCCGAACAGACGGTGGCGATCGCCGTGCCCTCGCGCGGCGAACGGGAGACGGTCGCGGCGCTGACGGCGCCGGACAAGCCGACTGTCGTTCTGTCGCAGCCCGCGGCGCCGGCCGGCGCGAGTTCGGGCGACCTGCGAATCGCCACGGTCGAGGCCCAGCAGGGCGGAGCGCTGTTCGCGACGGGCGTTGCGCCCCCCGGTTCGACCCTGCGCCTTTACCTGAACGAAGCCTACGTGGCCTCGGTCGATTCCGGGGCCGACGGCAAATGGTCGGTGCGCGTCGAGCGCGGCATGACGCCGGGCGGCTACCGGGTGCGCGCCGACCGCGTCGGCCCGGACGGTCGCCCGCTCGCCCGCGTCGAAGCGCCGTTCGACTACCCCGCCGAACTGGCGAGGACCGCGCCAGGCAAGCCTGCTACGGTGGCGGCTGCGGCGTCCGACGCCGCTGCGGGCGCCCCGAAGGAGACCGCCGCGCGGCCCGCCGACGCCCAGAATGCGGTCGTCGACGAATTGCGCACCGCGCGCGTCGAGCGCGGGGACAGCCTGTGGCGCATCAGCCGCTCGATCTACGGCGAGGGGATGCGCTACACTCAAATCTACGACGCGAATTCCTCGCAGATTCGCAACCCGGACCTGATCTACCCCGGCCAGGTTCTGGTCGTTCCCAAACAGGACGGCGCGGCGCCTCCGGCCACTCCCGAACGCCGCCGCTGACACTCAAATCGCCGAACCATCCGTCCGCGGGTGGTTTACATCTTTACGTGAACGCCGCGCCCACACGTCGCGGCCGGAAATCAAATTAGCTCATGTCCAAAGCACACATGGCGGCGCAGACAATAGCGCCGCAAAAGGAGGAGACGGCGCCCCCGCGCAAGGAAGCAACGCTGGTGGGCACCGTCGACGCGGCTCTGGCCCTACGTGTGGCCGGACGAACGCGCCGACCTCAAGGTGCGCGTGGTTGCGGCGCTGGCGCTGCTGCTGATCGCGAAGATCATCACCGTCCTCATTCCCTACAGCTTCAAGTGGGCGACGGACGCGATCACCAATCCCGCCGGCGCCGACATCCCGCTGCCCGTCATGCTGGCGACGCCGGTGGCGATCATCGTCATCTACGGCCTGCTGCGCAGCTTCATGCAGTTCTTCACGCAGGCGCGCGACGCGCTGTTCGCGTCGGTCGCCATGTACGCCGTGCGGCGCATGGCGAACGAAGTCTTCGTGCACCTGCACCAGCTTTCGCTGCGCTTTCATCTGGAGCGCAAGACGGGCGGGCTGACGCGCGTTCTCGAGCGTGGCCGCGAGGCCATCCAGCAGATCGTGCGCATGAGCATCCTCACCGGCATTCCGACGGTGGTGGAGTTCGCGCTGATCCTCGGCATCTTCTTCTTCGCGTTCGACTGGCGCTACGCGCTCACCGTCATCGTCATGATCTGGGCCTACCTGTGGTTCACCCGGGTGGCGACGGACTGGCGCATCACCATCCGCCGCAACATGAACGAGAGCGACACGGACGCCAACGTGAAGGCGATCGACTCGCTGCTCAACTACGAGACGGTGAAATACTTCGGCGCCGAGAAGCGCGAGGCCGAGCGCTACGACAAGTCCATGGAGCGCTACGAGCGCAACTCGACGTCGAGCTACGTCTCGCTCGCCGTGCTCAACTCGGGGCAGGGCTTCATCTTCTCGATGGCGCTGATGGTCGTGATGATCCTGTGCGCGATCGACATTCGCGACGGCAAGAACACCATCGGCGATCTCGTGCTGCTGAACGGCCTGATGATCCAGCTCTACCAGCCGCTGAACTTCATGGGCATGGTGTATCGCGAGATCAAGCAGGCGATCGTCGACATCGAATCCATGTTCGACGTGCTCGAGCGCGATCCCGAGATCAAGGACAAGTCCACCGCAAAGCCGCTCGACGTGCGCGCCGCAGCCATTCGCTTCGACAACGTGCATTTCTCCTACGATCCGGCGCGCCCGATCCTCAAGGGCGTCAGTTTCGAGGTGCCGGCCGGGCACACGGTCGCCATCGTCGGCCCCTCGGGCGCAGGCAAGTCGACCATCTCGCGCCTGATGTTCCGGTTCTACGAGCCGCAGAAGGGCGCGATCACGATCGACGGGCAGAACATCTCCAACGTGACGCAGGAGAGCCTGCGCGACGCCATCGGCATGGTTCCGCAGGACACCGTGCTGTTCAACGACACGATCGCCTACAACATCCGCTACGGCCGCTGGAGCGCGAGCGAAGAAGAAATCGTCGAGGCGGCGAAGCTGGCGCAGATCGACGACTTCATCCGCTCGGCGCCCGAACGGCTACCAGGCGCAGGTGGGCGAGCGCGGCCTGAAACTGTCGGGCGGCGAAAAGCAGCGCGTCGCCATCGCGCGCACCATCCTCAAGGCGCCGCCGATCCTGTTGCTGGACGAGGCGACCTCGGCGCTCGATTCGTTCACTGAACGGGAAATCCAGTCGGCGCTCGACCGCATCGCCAAGGGCCGCACGACGCTGGTCATCGCGCACCGGCTGTCGACCATCGTCAACGCTGACGAGATTCTCGTGCTCGACCAGGGCGAGATCGTCGAGCGCGGCCGGCACGAGGACCTGCTGGCGCGCGAGGGCGTGTACGCGGCGATGTGGAACCGGCAGCGCGAGGTGGACGCCGCCGAGGAAACGCTGCGGCGCGCCGAGGAGGCCGAAGGGCGCTCCATGCGGGCCCACGTCGCCGAGTAGCCGCCGGACGCAATTTCCCCGGTTTTTCAGGCCCGTCGGGAAACGCCCGGCGGGGCACTTCGCCGCCGGCTGACCTTGTTCGTGACTTCGCGCCTGCAAGATGGCAAAAGACTGGGCGTCCGCCGCCCCGCACCGGGAATCTTCATGAACGTCGCCGACAGCATCCGCCGCCAGATCACGCCCATCCATCCGGAGGGCTATCTCTTCATCGCCGCGTTCGCGGTCGCCACGGTCATCCTGTTCTGGATCTGGTCGCCGCTGGGCTGGATCGGCCTGATCCTGACCGCCTGGTGCGCCTATTTCTTCCGCGACCCGGTGCGCGTCACGCCCGTGGACGAGAGCCTCGTCATTTCCCCCGCCGACGGCGTCGTCTGCTCGGTGGGCGCCTATGTTCCCCCGCCGGAACTGGGCCTGGGGGAGAGCGCGATGCCGCGCGTCTCCATCTTCATGTCGGTGTTCGACTGCCACGTGAACCGCACGCCGGTCGACGGGCGCGTCGTGCGCATCGCCTACAAGCCGGGCCTGTTCGTCAACGCGGACCTCGACAAGGCGAGCGAAGACAACGAGCGCAACGGTTTCGTCATCGAGTCGCCGCGCGGCACGTTCGGCGTGGTGCAGATCGCGGGCCTCATCGCCCGCCGCATCGTCACCTTCTCGAAGGAGGGCGACACGCTGGCGGCCGGTGACCGCATCGGTCTCATCCGCTTCGGCTCGCGCGTCGACGTCTATCTGCCGGAGGGCTGCGCGCCGATGGTGGCGGTCGGCTCCAAGGCCGTCGCCGGCGAGACGGTGATCGCGGAGTTTGGCGTCGCCGCCGCCCGTCGTCAGTTCCGGAGCCGCTGAGTGGGGGCGCGATGAGCGATCAACCCGGACCGCAAACAACCGCCACGCCGCAGCGCCGGCCCCGGTTCGTGCGCATCCCCATGCGCTATGTGCTGCCCAACCTGGTCACCCTTCTGGGGCTGGCGCTCGGGCTGACCTCGATCAGGTTCGCCATCGAGGGGCGTTATGAACTCGCCGTGCTCGCCATCGCCGGCGCGGCGGTCCTCGACGGGCTCGACGGGCGGCTGGCGCGCGCGCTCAACGGGCAATCGCGCTTTGGCGCGGAACTCAACTCTCTCGCCGACTTCATCGACTTCGGCGTCGCGCCCGCCATGCTGCTCTATCTGTGGAGCCTGCACGAGATCAAGACCGCGGGCTGGTTCGCCTGCATGGTCTATGTCATCGCCTGCGCGCTGCGGCTGGCGCGCTTCAACGTGATGATCGACGATCCGAACAAGCCCAAATGGGCCGGGCAGTTCTTCACGGGAATGCCCTCGCCTGCCGGCGCCATCGTCGTGCTGCTGCCGATCTACCTGCACCTGTCCGTCTTCCAGATGCCGCAGGGGCGCGCGCTGGTGCCGCTGTTCATCGCCTATGTGCTGCTGGTCGCCTTCCTGCTGGTGAGCCGCATTCCCCATTTCTCCGGCAAGCAGATGGGCCGCGTGCCGCGCGAATACTTCCTCGTCATCATGCTGGCCGTGGTGGCGGGCATCCTTCTGCTGGCGAGCTATCCGGCGGAAGTGCTCGTCCTGCTGACCATCCTCTATCTCGCCCTGATTCCCGTGGCCTGGCGGCGCTATCAGGCGCTGCAGGCCGCAGACGAGAAGGAGGCGGCGGCGCTGGCCGCGCCCGCAGCCGGGGCGCCGCCCCCGGGGCATGGCCAGCCGTGACGGATTGGTCGCCCTCGCGCCCAACCGACTGGCCACGCTTCTGACGCGGGCCGGGAGGGGTCCTGCGACCCGCAATCTCGCGGTTCACAAACCGCGGCACTTACATTAGGGTCCGCCCGGACCTGACGGGGCGCCCCCGCCGGCGCGCTCAACGCAATGGGATTACATGGCCAAAGAAGAACTTCTCGAGTTCCCGGGAATGGTGACCGAGCTTCTGCCGAACGCGACATTTCGCGTGAAGCTCGAAAACGATCACGAGATCATCGCTCACACCGCTGGAAAGATGCGCAAGAACCGCATCCGCGTGCTCACGGGCGACCGCGTCCTTGTCGAGATGACGCCTTACGACCTGACGAAGGGCCGCATCACGTATCGGTTCAAGTGATCTGCCGCTTCAAGTGATCTGCCGGTTCAACTAATCTGTCTTTCAGGCGATCTGGCGAGTCATCGCCGCCGCCCCCGTGGAGAGAGGAACGCCGCGTGATCGGGTTCTTGCGGAAAACCGAGACTGCGGGCGATGCGGCGACGGGCTCATGGCGCCCGCGTCTTGCGCTCGCCTCGGCTTCGCCCCGCCGCCTCGCGCTCCTGCAGCAGATCGGCGTCGAACCCGACGGGCTGCTGCCGACCGATCTCGACGAATCGCCTCACCGCAATGAAGGCCCGCGCGCGCTGGCCGTGCGCCTCGCGAACGAAAAGGCGCGCGCCGGCGCAAAGGCCGCCTCCGTGCAGGATGACCTGAGCGGCGCCTTCGTTGTCGCCGCCGACACTGTCGTCGCCGTGGGGCGGCGCATCCTGCCCAAGTGCGAACTGGCGGAAGAGGCTGGCGCGTGCCTGCGTCTGCTGTCGGGGCGCAATCACCGCGTCTTCACGGCCGTCACGCTGATCACGCCCAAGGGCGCGGAGCGCCGCCGCCTCGTCGATACGCGCGTGCGCTTCAAGCGGCTGTCGAGCGCGGAGATCGAGGCCTATCTCGCCTCCGGCGAATGGCGCGGGAAGGCCGGCGGCTACGCCATCCAGGGGCTGGCGGGCTCGTTCGTCATAAAGATCGTCGGCTCGTATTCCGCCGTCGTCGGACTGCCGCTCTACGAGACAGCGCAATTGCTGTCGGGCGAGGGCTATCCCGTGCATCTCCTGTGGCTCAACAGCGCCTGAAGGCGCGCGCGCAAATGGCCCGTTCAGCAAACGACAACGATCACACCTCGCAACCCGACGGCGGCCCTGACGCGGACGCGACCACCGGCAAGCCGTGTCCCGTGTGCCGCAAGCCGGCGCTCGTGCGCTACAAGCCCTTCTGTTCGCGCCGCTGCGCCGACGTCGATCTCGGCCGCTGGCTTTCGGGCACATACGCAGTGCCTGCCGCGCCCGACGAGACGGACGACGACGAGGACATCTCCGACGAACCGCGCGAGCGCTGAGCGCCGGAAGCGCTTACGCGCCAGGCTGCATCGCGTTCGGGAAGAACAATTGCTGGCCGTTGATCTTGTAGCCGGCGATCGCCTGCTGTCCTTCGGGCCCCGTCAGCCAGTCGATGAAGGCCTGGCCGTCGGCTTTCTTCACGTGCGCGTGCCTGGCCGGATTGACGAGCATCACGCCGTACTGGTTGAACAGCCGCTGGTCGCCCTCGACGACGATGTCGAGGTCGCCGCGATTTTTGAATGACAGCCACGTGCCGCGATCGGCGAGAACGTAGGCGCCCATGGCGCCGGCGGTGTTGAGCGCGGCGCCCATGCCCTGGCCGATCTCGCGATACCAGGCGCCTCTCGCCTTATCCAGATCGACGCCGGCCAGCTTCCAAAGCGCGAGTTCGGCGGAATGGGTGCCGGAGCGATCGCCGCGCGAGACGAAGGGCGCCTGCTTCTGCTGGATGGCGGCGAGCGCTTTCGCGATGTCCTTCGAGCCCTTGACGCCGGCGGGATCGGCCTTCGGGCCGATGAGCACGAAGTCGTTGTACATGACCGGCTTGCGCTCGACGCCGAAGCCGTCCTCGACGAATTTCACCTCCTGCGCGCGGCATGGACGAACACGACGTCCGCGTCGCCGCGACGGCCGGTGTCGAGCGCCTGGCCGGTGCCCTGCGAGACCACGCGCACGTCGATGCCGGTCTTCGCCTTGAACAGCGGCAGGATGTGGCCGAACAGGCCGGAATCCTGCGTGGACGTCGTCGACGATACGACGATGAAGCGTTCGCCCCGCGGCGCCTGCGCCTGCGCCTGCGCGTGGGCCGCGCCGGACGCCGCAAGAGCGGCGGCGATGAAGAGACGCTCGTGTGATGCTGCTTTCATGTGTCCCCTCACCAGAGCAGATCGCCGGTGACGAACGCCTGCGCGGTCGTTGTCATCGGCCTGCGAAAAAACCGGGATGCGGATGAGTCCTCGATGATCGCGCCGTTGTGGATGAACAGCACGCGATCGGCGAGGCGGCGCGCCTGTGCGAGATCGTGCGTCGCCATGACAAGGGTGACGCCCTCCGATTTCAGCGCCGCGATCATCTCCTCGATCTGGCGCGTGGCGCCGGGATCGAGCTGGGATGTCGGCTCGTCGAGGAACAGCAGTTCGGGGCGACAGCGCCCATGCGCGCGCGATCGCGAGGCGCTGCTGCTCGCCGCCCGACAGGAGCCGCGCGGGGCGCTGCGCAATGTCCTGAAGCCCGAACCGGCGCAGCGCCTCGTCGGCGCGCTGCGAGGCCTGCGCGTCGCCCACGGCGGCGAGGGCGTGCGTGAGATTGGCGCGGGCGGAGCGGCGCAGCATCACGGGCTTCTGGAACACCATCGCGTGCCGCTTGCGCCCGTCGCGCACGCCGCCGGGCGCGCTCCACGTGACGGCGCCCGCGCTTGGCGGAATAAGCCCGTGGCACATCCTGAGGAAGAGCGACTTGCCCGCGCCGTTGGGGCCGAGGATCGCCGTCAGCCCGCCTGCGGGGATGTCGAAGTCGGTCGGGCGACAGCAGCCAGCGTTCGCCGACGCGAAGGCCCGCTTCGCGCCCCTTGAGCGGAAGAATCGAGGGAGTGGAGTCCGGCCGGTGGTCGAGCATCACGGCGCTCCGGCAAAGCGCGCGCCGATGCGGCTGGCGCCGAATGCGACCGCGTTCACCGCCAGCGTGAGCGCGATGAGCGTGATCCCGAGGCCGAGCGCGAGCGGCGAGGTCGCCCTTGGAGGTTTCGAGCGCGATGGATGTCGTCATCACGCGCGTGTAGCCGGCGATGTTGCCGCCCACGATCAGCACGGCGCCGACCTCGGCGCTGGCGCGGCCGAAGCCGGCCAGAAGGGCCGTCGCCAGCGAGAAGCGCGCGTCCCAGAGCAGCGTCGGCACCGCGCGCGACGCCTGTCTGGCCGAGCGACGTGAGGTGCTCGCAATATTCCGCCCACAGATCCTCGATGATCTGGCGGGTCAAGGCGATGACGATGGGCAGGACCAGCACGGTTTGGGCCAGGATCATCGCCTTCGGCGTGAACAGCCAGCCGAGCGAACCCAGCGGCCCCGAACGCGACAGCAGCAGGAAGATCGCAAGGCCCGCGACGACCGGGGGCAGGCCCATGAGGGCGTTCACCAGCACGATCACCACCGAGCGTCCGGGAAAGCGGGCAAGGCCGAGCAGGGCGCCCAGCGGCATGCCGATGAGCGCGGCGAGCAGCGACCGCCGTGAGCGTGACGCGCAGCGACAGGCCGACGATCTGCAGGAATTGCGGATCGAGGCCAACGATCAGGTCGAGGGCGGCCCCGAAGGGCGATGCGGGTGTCACACGATGGGTCGCTGGCTTCTGAGTGATTGAACTTTGCGGATATCTATGTTTTTTGTGGATCAAGTCCACAAATGTAATTTTTGCAGGAATTTGCCGCAGAATGCAGGACAGTCCCTACCTTACGACCGAGGAAGCCGCGGCCTACCTGCGCATCAAGGAGCGCAAGCTCTACGAGATGGCCTCCAGCGGCGCGGCGCCATGCTCGAAGGCCACCGGCAAGTGGCTGTTTCCGCGGGCTGCGCTCGACAGATGGGTGGAGGCGGGCATGGCGCGCCCCGCTGGCGTGGCCCACACGCCGCCCCCGCCCATCATCGGCGGCAGCCACGATCCGCTGCTCGAATGGGCGGCGCGCCGCTCCGGCTCCGGCCTCGCGCTGCTGCCGGAAGGGTCGGAGGCCGGGCTCGAACGGCTGACGCGCAACTCTGTCGCGATCTCGGCGATTCACCTGCACGATCTCGAAAGCGACGAGCGCGCCAACGAGGACGCGGTGGGCGCGCGCCCGGAGCTTTACGATGCTGTGCTCATCGCTTTCGCGCGCCGCGAGCAGGGATTGCTCGTCGCGCCGGGCAATCCGAAAGGATTTCAGACCGTGCAGTCCGCAATCGAGGCGCGGGCCCTGTTCGGACTGCGCCAGGCGGGCGCCGGCGCGCAGCAATTGCTCGACCGGATCCTGCTTCAGGCCGGGCTGAAAGCATCCGACCTGCGCAAGGGGCCGTCTCCCTATCCAACGGGGCAGGACCTCGCGCAGGCGATCCGCACGGGGGAGATCGATTGCGGGCTTGCGACGCGCGCCGTCGCCACCGGCCTGGGCCTTGGTTTCGTGCCGATTGCGTGGGAGCGTTTTGATCTGGCGCTGCGGCGCAGGTCTTACTTCGAGCCCGGGCCGCAGGCGCTGTTCGCGCTGATGCGGTCGGCGGAGTTCCGGCGGCAGGCGGACGCATTCACCGGCTACGACGTCGGCGAGACCGGCCTCGTGCGCCTCAACAGGTGAGGGCGGCTAGAGGCCGCCCCATCCCGTCTGCTTCAGCTCCTCGATGGCGCGCTGCTGCACGCTGGCGGGAACGCCGAACGCCTTGTCGAGCGCGCCGGCGATCTGCTGCGGCGAGAGATAGTCGATGTCCATGCGCGCCTTGGCCGCCTCGTCGAGAAGCGACTTGTCTTTCAACGCATCCGCGAACGCCTTGCGCAGCGCGGCGACGCGATCGGCGGGCGTCTCCGGCGGCGCGGCGAACGGCCGGTTATAGTATTGCGTCGAGAGGATGAGATCGAGCGCCTGCTTGTTCGGGCCCTCCTTCATCAGGTCCATCACGAATGGCACGCCGAGCTTCTTCAGGTCGGGATGGGGCTCGTTGGCGATGTCGAGGCCGATGCCGAAGGCCTTGCGCTCCAGCGCCGACATCGCCTGCACCTTGGCGCTGTCCCAGCCCCAGCCGCACACGCCGTCCACCTCTCCGCGCTCCATGGCGACGAGAATGTTGCTCGTGGATTCGTAGCCCTTCACCTGCTTGAACTTCGTTCCCACGAGCGAGTTGAGGATCGCCGGGATCATCGATGTCGAGCCGGCGGATGCGCCGATCACGACCTCCTTGCTCACCACGTCGGACAAGGCGCCAACGCCAGCTTTCGGCGTGAAGGCGCAGATCGTCGACGTGATGCTCATGCTGCCGAGCCAGGCGAAGCGGCGCATGTCGTATGACACGCTCGCGGACTTCGCGATCTGGTTGAGGGTGAGCGTGTTGTGCAGGATGGCGATGGTCGAGCCATCCTTCGGCGCCACCACATAAAGGTGATTGGCGCTCTTGAGGCCGCCGGCGCCGGGCATGTTCTGCACCACCATGCTGGGCGAGCCCGGCACGAAGCGGCCCATGTGGCGCGCGAGCAGGCGCGCGTAGGCGTCGTAGCCGCCGCCGACGCCCGAGCCGACGAGGACGGTCATGTTCGTGCGCTTGTAGAAATCGGCGACGCTCTCCTGCGCGAGCGCGCCATGGGCGGCGAGGGGGGCCGCGAGCGCCGCGGCGACAAGGCTGCGTGTGCGTTTCATGCGAACCTCTCTTCTCAGAGCCCGTGATGGAAGAAACCGCCGTGTATGGCGTCGTGCCACAATTTTGCGGCGCTGGGCGCAAGACCCAGCGGCAGGTCCTTCTCCGGCCGGTAGTAGATGTGCGTGCCCGCCTGCAATTGCGTGACGCGCACGCGCGGCGCAGGCTTCAGCTTCGCCAGCATCGGCAGCACGATCTCGTTGTAGGCTTCGGGAGAATTGTCGCGGCTGTAGGCCGAATTGACATAGAGGATGGGCGTGACGGGCTTCGCGCCGGGGCGCTCGTCGTAGCGTCCGTAGCCGAGGAAGCGCTCCACCAGCGCCTGCGTTTGCGCATCGTTCAGTTTCAGGCGCTGCGCGTTGACGCGCGCGGCGGCCTCGAGCGAAGCGACGATGTTGTGCGTGATCGTGTACTCCGCCTTGAAGCTGGGGCGCGCGCGATCCTTGCCCCAGGCGTCGAACACTTCCTCCATGAGCCAGGGCAGGCGCATGAGCGCCGCGGGGCCCTCCTTGCCGAGCGCCTCGGGGCCAAAATAACGCGCCAGATCGCGCCATGTGCGGATGTAGAGCTCGTTGAACGGATCGCTGCGGCGGGCGGGCTCGGTGAGCACGCGCTCGTAATTGCCGATCTTTCCGAGCGCGCCCGACCAGTCGTGCTTCACCTCGTTGATGTAGCCGATCGGCGCCGTTTCGATTTCCGTCTGCCCCGCGATGTTCGCGACGCGCTGCACGATGTAGGCGGAGAAGGCGCCGCCGGTCGAATGGCCGTGCGTGAAGATCGAGAACTCGCCTTCCGGCAAATGCCTGCGGCACGCCTCGATCATGCCGTCCTCGAACGCTGCGGGCCATGCGGCCATGCGATGCCAGAAGTTCGTGCCAGGCTTTGCGTGCGCCAGCGTGCGCGTGCCGTAGCGCAGCCGGTTGATGGGCGTCGTGTCCTTCACCACGTCGTATTCGTCGCGGCCGATGGCCTCGCCGGCGAGCCAGATGGGCGTGCGCACGGAGCCGTCGTCCTTGATCGTGTCGCCCGGCCAGTCGCGCTTTTCATTTTCCAGATAGAGCCGGCCGGGGAACGTCATCGAAACGGTGCGCGAGCCGTATTTTCCTGCCAGCTGGCGCGCGAGAATGGAGCAGGACTTGAAGTCGCCGTCGCCGCCGTGAAGGAGGAGAAAGCCGATCTTCTTTCCGTCGGGTCCGCGCGCCGCCTTCCTCGGATCGGCGGGCTCCGTCACCAGGACGCCGATGTCCCAGGCCATGCCCAGAGCGTCGATGCGGAAGACATCCTCGCGCTCGACGATGTCGATGTCGGGGCGTGCGCGAACCTCGCGGTCCATCGCAACGACCTCATCGTTCGAATAGGTGGGCTTTGGCTCCCAGAAGGCGGTCCCGGCCATGTATCCTCCCTGCGTCTTGTTGGCGCCAGAATGGAGGACGAAGGCTGTTCTATCAAGCGTCCCGGGATATGTTAGAGCTGAATGCATGACGCGGCGCGTGTAAAGAAGCCGCCACCCACGGGAGAGAAGCGATGCCTTTCAGCGAGACGACCGGCGTCAGGATTTATTACGAGGTTGCGGGGCAGGGCCCGCCGCTCGTCTTCGTTCACGCCAACCCGTTCGACAGGCGCCTGTGGACCTACCAGGTCGCGCGCTTCAGCCAGCAGTTCACCACGATCAACGTCGACATTCGCGGCTATGGTTTCTCCGACAAGCCCGAGACCCCGTTCACGCTCGAGGACATGGCGGACGATGTCGCCGGAGTGATGAAGACGGAAGGGGTCGCGCGCGCGGTGATTGCAGGATGCAGCGTCGGTTCGGGCATCGCGCTGCTCTTCGGGCTCGACAGGCCGCAGATGGTCGAAGGCCTCGTGCTCGTGGGCGGCAGCAGCAGGGGCGGCGGCAATATCCAGAACCGCATCGACGGCTACACGTCGGGCGACCTTGCGGGATATCGTCGCAAGCACATGCGCGGAATTGTTCGCGCCGGGCTTTCCGCAGACGCAGCACGGTCAATGGGTGATGAACCTGTTCGATGAGAACTCGCACACGCTGTCGGGTGAAAGTATCGCCCAGATTTTCCGTGCGCGGGCGGGCTGCAACATGACGCCGCGACTGTCCGCGATCAGCGCGCCGACGCTCGTCATCAACGGCGCGCACGACACCTCGCTTGCGGCGGGACGCGAAACGACCGCGGGGATCGCCGGCGCGCGGCAGGTCGTCATTCCAGACACCGGCCATGCGTGTTCGATCGAGGACCCGCTCTCCTTTGACGCGGCGATGATCGAATTTCTTCGCAGCCTGGGTAAATGGACCTGACTAGTCGACGATCATCGCGCGCATTTTTTCGGGATCAAGGATGCGAATGCGCCGGTAGCTGAGATCGACGATCCTGTTCTCCTGCAATTGGTTCAGGATTCCGTTGACCGTCGTGCGCGCAAGATTGGCGATCGTGGCCAGATCTTCCTGGCTGAAGTCGATGTCGACCGGCGACGCGGTTCCTGCGCGAACGGAATTTCGGCAACCCGCCAGTTGCATCAGGATGGCCGTGAACCGTTTCGTGTGATCGCGGCGCATCAAGTCGGCGACCAGGCCCATCGCGGTTTCAAGGTGCGTCACCGCGAGCTGGCCCAGATAGCGCCAGCAGGACGGGTCCTCGCGAAGGATGTCGTTCAGCGCGTGGTTGGACAGGTGCAGCAGGGTCGTCTCCCGGGCCGCCGCCAGCGCCACCACGTAATGCTGGCCGGTGAGCGCCGGAACCTCTCCGAACCAGCTTCCCGGCTGAAAAAAGTGCGCGAAGAGCGGACCTGAATCTGCCGGCGCAATGGCCACCCGCAAGCCGCCTTCGGCGAGCCCGAACAGACCTCGCGGTTCTTCACCGACGGTGACGATCGTCGCTCCGGCGGCGTATCGCTTGAGCGTTGCTTTGGAAAGTACGGCGTCGCGAAAGCGCTCGGGCGTGTGCGAAAGCCATCCCTCGTTCCGCAGCAGGCCGCGGGCGGCGTCGGGTCCGATCACGATATTATGCTCAGATTATCCATGCGCGAACAGTGTGCCGGGTGGGGTGGCGCTATGCAATAGGCAGAGCTGCATATTTAGTTACGATTAAGTTGAACGCGAGCCGTTCGCAGAGGGCCCAGCTCGGCGCCGCCGAATGCGAACACCCCTTCTTGCCACTGCATATCAGGGAGTTACCGAATGGCTTGGAAACGAACGCTACTCGCCATGGCGGCCATAGCGCCGCTCTTTATGACAGGCGCGCTTGCTCAGCAGCCGCGCCCCGCACAGCAGCAAGCCGCTGCGCCCAAGAAGCCGAACATTCTCGTCATCTGGGGCGACGACATCGGCCAGTTCAACATCAGCGCGTTCAACAACGGCATGATGGGCTATCGCACGCCCAACATCGATTCGATCGCCAAGGAAGGCGCGCTGTTCACCGATTGGTACGGCCAGCAATCTTGCACCGCGGGCCGCGCGGCTTTCATCACCGGCCAGTCGCCGATCCGCACCGGCCTCACGAAGGTTGGTTTGCCCGGCACGCCGGAAGGAATGAAAGTCGAAGACCCGACAATCGCCGGGCTTTTGAAGCCGCTCGGCTACGTCACCGGACAGTTCGGCAAGAACCATCTCGGCGACCGCGACGAGATGCTGCCGACCAACCATGGTTTCGATGAGTTCTTCGGCAATCTCTACCATCTCAATGCGGAAGAAGAGCCCGAGAACGTCGACTATCCGAAGGACCCCGAGTTCAAGAAGCGCTTCGGGCCGCGCGGCGTCATCCACAGCTTCGCTGGCGGAAAGATCGTCGACACGGGTCCGCTGACGCGCAAGCGCATGGAGACCATCGACGAAGAGGTCACCGAGAAGACGCTCGCGTTCATGGAAAAGGCGGTCAAGGACGACAAGCCGTTCATGATCTGGTGGAACTCCACCCGCATGCACGTCTTCACGCATCTGAAGGAGGCCTCGCAAGGCAAGACGGGCCTCGGCGTGTACGCCGACGGCATGGTCGAGCACGACGGCCACGTCGGTCAGTTGCTCGCCAAGTTGAAGCAGCTTGGCGTCGATGAGAACACGATCGTGATGTACTCGACCGACAACGGCGCCGAGACGTTCACCTGGCCCGACGGCGGCACGACCATGTTCCGCGGCGAGAAGAACACGAACTGGGAGGGCGGCTATCGCGTTCCCACGGTGATCAAGTGGCCGGGCGTGATCAAGCCTGGCACTGTCATCAACGACATCGTCTCGCATGAGGACATGCTGCCGACGTTGGTCGCCGCCGCTGGCTCGCCCGATGTGAAGTCGGAACTGCTCAAGGGGCGGAGCATCAACGGCCGCAACTACAAGGTGCATATCGACGGCTACAACTTCCTCCCCGCGCTCAAGGGCGAGGGCGCATGGCCGCGTCGCGAGTTCATCTACTGGACCGACGACGGTTCGGTGGCGGCTATTCGCTACAATGCGTGGAAGATCACCTTCCTCAAGCAGAACGCCGAAGGCCTGCGCGTATGGCAGACGCCGTTCGAAGAACTGCGTGCGCCGCTGATCACCAATCTGCGCATGGACCCGTTCGAGCGCGCGGAGCACGAGAACGCCATGGGCTACCAGCGCTGGTACATGGATCGCATGTTCCTCATTGCGCCATCGGTGAGTTACGTCGCTGGCTGGCTCCAGAGCTTCAAGGAATATCCGCCGCGCCAGAAGCCCGGCAGCTTCAACCTTGATCGCGTCATGGAGTCGGTCACGCGCGGGTCGCGCCAGTAACGGCGCAAGCGGGAGCGGTGCACATGAAGCGCATACTTCTGGCCTTGGCGCTGGTGTTCTCCAGCGCCTTGGCCGCGGTCTCGCAAGAGAACCAGCCGCTCCCCTCATGGAATGATGGCCCGTCCCGGCGGGCCATCGTCTCCTTTGTCGAGGCGGTGACGACGCCCGGTTCTCCGGACTTCGTCGCGCCCGCCGAACGGATCGCGACGTTCGACAACGACGGAACCCTCTGGCTCGAACAGCCCGCCTACGCGCAGGCTTTCTTCATCGTCGACCGGATGAAGGCGCTTGCGCCGGCCCATCCCGAATGGAGGAGCAATCCGCTGTTCGCAGCCGTCATCGACAAGGGACTTGGCGGGCTCTCGGGCGCGAGCGAACACGATCTTGCCGCGCTGGTGGGCGCGACGCACGGCGGCATGAGTCCGGCGGAGTTTCGCGCCATCGTGAGCGATTGGCTGGCGAGCGCGCGGCATCCGCGTTTCCAGCGGCCTTTCACGGAACTCGTTTATCAGCCGATGATCGAGGTTCTCGAATACTTCCGCGCCAATGGCTTCAAGACGTACATCGTCTCGGGCGGCGGGGTGGAATTCATGCGGGCGTTTGCAGAGCGCACTTACGGCATTCCGCCCGAACAGGTCATCGGATCGCGCGCGAAGGTGGCGTTCGAAACCAGGGATGGCCGCGCGACCCTCATGCGACAGGGCGGCGTCGACTTCATCGACGACAAGGCCGGCAAGGTGATTGCTATCGAGCAGACCATCGGCCGCCGGCCGCTGGCCGCCTTCGGCAATTCCGACGGCGATTTCGAAATGCTGCAGTGGACGACGCAGGCGGGCGGGCGCCGGCTCGGAGTCGTCGTTCGCCACACGGACGCAGAGCGCGAGTACGCCTACGACCGCGGCTCCTCCATCGGCCGCCTGGATCGCGCCCTCGACGCCGCTGGCGGGGAGGGCTGGATCGTCGTGGACATGAAATCGGAGTGGCGGCGCATCTTCCGCTAGCGTCCGCTGCCAAGCTCGATACTATCGGCCAATGGAAAGCCAAATAAGCAAAGCTCAAGCTGTCGGGATGTTCGTTTCATGAAGCGCATTCGTTATTTATCCGCGCTCGCGTTCGCCGCGATGGCCGGTGCTCATGCGCCCTCATCGCACGCCGCTGATATTGTGCCCGCTTCTGCGGCGGCCGCTCCCCCCGCGACCTTGACCCAATGGGAGTTTGCCGTCTCGGGCTACGCCTGGGCTTCAGGCCTCAAGGGAACACTTGCGACGTTGCCGCCGGCGCCGCCGGTGGAGGTGGACGTCGGGTTCGACCAGATCATCAAGAATCTCGGCGGAGCGCTGATGGGGACGTTCGAGGCGAAGTACGGGCGTTTCGTCGTCTTCAACGACTTTATTTACACCAACATCAAACTGAACGCCGGTCGCACGGCGGCCGGCGCGCGCGTCGACGCCGAACTCGACAGCAAGGGGCTGATCGGCCTGGCGGCGGCGGGGTATCGGGTGATCGACGGATCGAATTTCAGTCTCGACATGTTGGCGGGCGTTCGCGGCTTCTACATGGACAACACGTTGTCGGCGCGCATCGACGCGCAGGGCTTCACGAAGGGGCGGACATACGATTCCAAGCAGGGCTGGGTCGACGCGGTCGGCGGCGTGCGGGCGCGATACCAGTTCGACGAGAAATGGTTCCTCAACATGATCGCCTTCGCCGGCGGCGGCGCCTCAAAGTACCAATGGGACGTCTATGCTGGCGCCGCTTATGCGTTCACCGCCAATTGGGGGGGCTTCCTGGGCTATCGGGCCTTCAAGGTGGACTATCAGGATAAAGACTTCATTTACGATGTGCTTCAACATGGCCCTGTTGTCGGCGTCCAGTATCGCTGGTAATCATTAGTACAGGTCGAGTTACAAGGGGGGCGTTCATGAAAGTGTCAGGGGTCGTCGTCGCGCTTGGCGGAGCCATCGCTCTGGGTGGTTGTTTCGCGTCATCGGACTCCGTCCAGATGCAGGCGGCGCCTGCGCAGACGGCGCGACTGCCCGCTGCTTATCCGATCGAGAAGATGGTCGGCCGCTGGGGCGTCGCGTCCTATCGCGACGATAAGGATCGCGCGCGCACGGAAGCGATGGCGCGCTCGCATTGCCGAAATCCTTATGTGATCGAGAAGGGCCCGAGCGACGGCGTGATGATGCACGTCGCCGACGACGCGAAGATTTACGAACTCACCTTCAAGGGCGCGCCGAACGGGAAGACCTACCTGGGCTTCAACGCACCTCCCGGCGATCTTCAGGATCGCGAGGTGGTTTCGTTCTCGGACAATCTCGTGGTGATGCGTTTCGTCAATCCCGAGATCAACACACGTTACGGCACATACGTCTACGTTCGCTGCGCGCAGCGCGCGTGAGGCGTCAGAAGCATGAGGTAGCCAGGATGAACAGAACTCGCTTCCTTTCGGGAAGGGCGGTCGCCCGCGTCGCGGCCTTGGCCATTGGCTGCGGACTTTTCGCAGGCCCGTTTGTCTCGTCGGCGCTGGCGCAGGCCGCGTCTCCCGCCGCCATGAAGGAGACGATGAACATCGGCGACGAGCCCGGTCGCGTTTCGACCGAGGAAGTCGTCATCAACGACGGCCCGTTCAAGCGGCAACTCGTTTTCTTCCGCACCAATGAGCCTGCCGGCACGCTTGTGATCCACACGAGCGAGCGCTTTCTCTACGTCGTGCTCGGCAACAATCGCGCGCTGCGATACGGCATCGGCGTCGGCCGCGAGGGCTTCACGTGGTCGGGCCTCGTGAAGATTTCCCGCAAGGCCGAATGGCCCGACTGGACGCCGCCGCCCGAGATGATCCAGCGGCAGCCCTATCTGCCGCGCTTCATGGCGGGAGGGCCCGGCAATCCGATGGGCGCGCGCGCGCTGTACCTGGGCTCCACCATCTACCGCATCCACGGCACGAACCAGCCCGAGACGATCGGCCACGCCGTCTCGTCCGGTTGCTTCCGTCTCGCCAACGGCGACGTGATCGATCTCTTCGAACGCGTCCCCGTCGGCACGAAAGTCGTCATCCGTCACGCCGCGACGCTTTGAGCGCCGGCCGTACATCTGGCTATCGGGGGTAAGGCGCATGTCCACAAAAGTTCGCAGATCATTCGCCCGGCTTGCAGCGGCGACATTTCTGATTGCCGGCGCCGGCGTGGCCGCGCAGGCCGCAACGCTTGAAGACGTGCGCAAGCGCGGCTCGCTGAATTGCGGCGTCAGCCAGGGGCTGAGCGGATTTTCCGATCGTGACCAGAAGGGCGTGTGGAGGGGTTTTGACGTAGACTTCTGCAAGGCGGTAGCCGCCGCGGTATTTGGAGACGCATCGAAGGTCAACTACGTGCCGCTGAACGCGTCGGAGCGTTTCGAGGCCCTGCGCGCGGGCAAGATCGACGTGCTGTCCCGCAACTCGACGTGGACGCTCGAGCGCGAAGCGACGATGGGCCTGCTGTTCGCCGGCATCACGTATCACGACGGGCAGGGCTTCCTCGTGCTGCGCCGCCCGCAGGTGATTTCGGCGCTGGAGCTCAATGACGTCGGCGTTTGCGTGCAGTCGGGCACGACAAGCCAGGCCAATCTCGGCGACTTCATGCGCGCCAATTCGATGGCGTACAAGGAGTTCGTCTTCCCCAACCTCGCCGACGCGATGAAGGCGCTCGAAGGCGGGCAGTGCGATGTCTTCACCGCCGACCAGTCGGCGCTGTTCGCCGAGCGCATCAAGCTCGCCAAGCCCGCGGATGCGGTGATCCTGCCGGACGTGATCTCCAAGGAGCCGCTGGGCCCGGTCACGCGCGCCGACGACGTCAAGTGGTTCAACATCGTGCGTTGGGTGAACTACGCGCTCATCAACGCCGAGGAACTCGGCATTTCGACCGCCACCATCACGGAAGCGTCCGCATCCCAGAAGCCCGCCGTGCGCCGGTTCGTCGGCGCGCAAGGCAATCTCGGACAGGCGCTCGGCCTCGACAACGCATGGGCCCTGCGCGCCGTGCAGGCGGTGGGCAATTACGCCGAAATGTTCGAGCGCAACATCGGCTCGCGCTCGCCGCTCGGCATACCGCGCGGCCTCAACCAGCTCTGGTCGACAGGCGGAATCCTCTACGCGCCGCCGCTGCAATAAAAGGCCCTGCGGCAAGCGTAATTCTCTCATCGGGGGCGGCAATGAACGCGCATCGAACATTCCTGCTGGCGCGATCCAGCTACTTGATTCTCGGATTGGTGACGGCGCGTGTCGATCGGCGCCGGTTCGGCTGCGTTCGCGCAGGCGCCGCCGCCGGCTCCCGCGGAGCAGGCTCAGCCTGCCGCGCAGTCCGCTGACACGGTCTACACCGCGGCCGAACTCGACAAGCTCGTCGCGCCGATCGCGCTCTATCCGGATGCGCTTCTGGCGCAGGCGCTTCCCGCGTCCGCATATCCGGTGGACATCGTGCAGGCGCAGCGCTGGCTCGACAAGAACAAGGCGTCTGTCGCCAAGCAGGATTTCACGGGTCTCGACGCGCAATCGTGGGATCCGGCGGTGAAGGCGCTCGCGCGCTTCCCCGAAGTCATCAGGAAGATGAACGACGATCTCGACTGGACCACCGATCTCGGCGACGCGTTCGTCAACCAGCCGAAGGACGTCGCCGACGCCATCCAGCGCATGCGCGCGAAGGCGGACACAACCGGCTCGCTGCGCACGAACCAGCAGCAGAAGGTCGTCAAGCAGAAGAGCAACAACCAGGACGTGATCATCATCGAGAGCGCCAGCCCCGAAGTGATCTACGTGCCGACCTACGATCCGGTGCAGGTCTATGATCCGCTGCCGGGCGTTCTGGCGGCGAGCCTGCTCACGTTCGGCACGGCGGTCGCAATCGGCTCTGTGTGGAACAACAATTACTGGAACTGGGGTTCGGGCGTCGTCTATCCGCCGCGCTGGCCCGGCTATCCCGGCTATCGGCCCGGCTGGAACGGCGGCAACAACAACATCAACATCGGCAACGACATCAACATCGGCAACGGCAACATCGGCAACAACGTGCGCCCGTGGCGTCCCGACGGCGATCGCTATCGTCCGGGACAGGGCAGCAAGCCGGGCCTGCGGCCGGAGAACCGTCCGGGCAACCGTCCGGGCGAGGGAGGCCTGAATCGGCCCGGCGCGGACAACCGTCCGGGCGAAGGCGGCGGGCTGAACCGGCCCGGCGCGGGGGCCGCCATTGGCGCTGGCGTCGGAGCAGGCGTTGGCGCGGGTATCGCGGCGGGCAATCGGCCCGGCGCTGATCGTCCGGGCGCTGGCGCGGGCAACAGGCCTGGCGGAGACCGTCCCGGCGCCGGCGCTGGCAACCGCCCGGGCGGCGATCGTCCCGGCGCGGGCGCCGGCAATCGTCCAGGCGCAGGCGCAGGGGCTGGCGCACAGCGGCCGACCACACGGCCGGCGCCGCGTCCGGCCACTCCGCCCAGCGCCGCCAGGCCTGGCGGCGCTTTCGGCGGCGTCAACGCCGGCCGCGCGCCTGCGCAGGCGTTCAGCAATCGTGGCGGGCAGAGCATCAATCGTGGCCCAGCCATGGGCGGCGGAAGGCAGTCCATGGGACGGCCGGCGGGCATGTCGCGTCCCTCCGGGCGGCGGCGGCGGTCGCATGGGCGGCGGCGGCGGTGGTCGCGGCGGCCGGCGTTGATCAGGGAGGACAGAGCAATGAAAAACACACTCTCGAATGCGACTGTCGGCCTTGCAGCTCTTTTCGCCGCGTCGATCGCGACCACGCTTCCCGCTTTGGCGCAGAAGGTTTTCCCGAGCGCGCAGGCCGCTGCCGACGATCTTGTCGCCGCCGCGAAGGCGGGCCGGCAGGGCTTCGCCATCGAATTGTTCGGCCCGCGCGGTCGCCAGCTCGTGAGCACGGGCGACGCGGAACAGGACAAGGCGCGGCTGGCGCAATTCGTCGAAGCCGTGTCCACGAAGTTCAGGCTGGAGGACAAGGACGCAAACACGAAGCTGCTGATCATCGGCGAGCGCGAGTTTCCGTTCCCCATTCCGATCGCGAAGAAGGGCGACGGCTGGGCGTTCGATCCGGTGGCGGGCGAGCGGGAAGTCCGCGCGCGCCTCATTGGCCACAACGAGCTTGCAGCCATGTCCGCATGCGCAGCCTACATGGGCGCGCAGAAGGATTACATCAGGAGCGATCGCGACGGCGACCGCGTATTCGAATATGCGCAGCGCATCGTCAGCACGCCGGGCAGGAAGGACGGGCTCTACTGGGAGCCTGACTCACAGGCCGACGTCAGCCCGCTCGAGGGCGCGTTGTCGGACGCGGTTCGCGCCGCGCGCGCGGGCGCCCAGTCCTACGAGGGCTATGTGTTCCGTATCCTCAAGGCGCAAGGCCCGGCGGCTCCCGGCGGCGCGTATAATTACGTCATCAACGGCAACATGATCGGCGGGCACGCGCTGATCGCCTCCCCGGTGAAATGGGGCGAGACCGGCGTCATGACGTTCATGTGCAGCCACCACGGCGACGTGTACGAGAAGAACCTCGGCGCCGACACCACGCGCGCTGCCGCACGCATCATGAGTTACAATCCGGACCGGAGCTGGCAGCTCGTCGACTGACGACGAGCTGCCTGTCAGGTGTGATTTGAAGCTCATCCGGAACATCGGCATCCTCCTGCTCGTCGCGGCCGCGGCGGCGCTCGCCTATCAATACTCGCGCTCGTGGTCGACGTTGCGCGCGGCGGTTCCCCCGCTCGGCTCCGCGGGGCAGCGCATGCTGCAGGACCTCGCGCGGGAGGGCACGAAGGAGAGCACGTGGCTCTCGATGCAACGCGTGCCGGTGAGCGACATGGCGGCCGCCGCGGCGGCCATCGAGAAGCGCGAGGCCGATGTCGCGCTCGTGCGCACTGACATCGCGATGCCGCGCAACGGCCGTTCCATCGCTGTATTCCAGACGCTCTACGCATTCCTGATCGTTCCGCCGCGCTCCCCGATCGAGGACTTCAAGGGCCTGAAGGACCGCGTCGTCGCGATCGTTCCCGGCGAGGCGGCCAACGAGAAGCTATTCGATCTCGTGCTCGATCATTACGGACTGCCGCGCGCGTCCGTGCGCCGCCAGTTCATGAAGGCGGAGGACGTTGGCCCGGCGATGCAGCAGCGGAAAATCGCCGCCGCCTTCGTCATTGGCGCCGTGGGCGGCGCGTCGTCCCAGGCATTCCAGTCGATTCAGAAGGCGATGAAGGGCTCGCCCACGGTGCTTGGAGTCGAGGACGCGGAAGCCGTTCGCCAGCGCGCCACCGGCATCGACGCGACCGAGGTGTCGAAAGGCGTGTTCGGCGGTTCGCCGGCGCAGCCAGAAGAGGACCTCACGACGATCGGCGTGACGGTGCGGATGGTGGTTCCCGCCAGCATGTCGGGAATGATCGCGGGCGAACTGACGCGCGCGCTGTTCGAGGGCAAGGCGAAGGCGCTCGCGGGCAACCCGCAGATGCGCGAGTTGCAGCAGCCAGACGCCGAAGACAAGGACTATCCGATTCACCCTGCGGCGCAGGCGTATTTCGATGGCGAAACGCCCACGTTCATGGATCGCTTCGAAACGCTCTTCTGGACCGGCTCCGCGGTGCTCGGCCTGCTGGGCTCGCTGTTTGGCTGGCTGTTGTCGAAAGTCCGCTCGAAGCCGCGCTCGGAGCTCGAGACGCGGTTCGAGAACCTCATGGCTTTCGTCGCGGACGTGCGTAACGCCGACGGACCGCAGCTCGATGAGCTTCAGTCTCGCCTCGACGCGGCTGTTTTCAAACTATTCGATGATCGCCAAAGCGAGGACATGAGCGCCGACGCCGTGGCGATCTATTCGGTCGCGATCGATTATGCGCGCAGCGCCATCGCCGAGCGGCGTGCGCAATTGCTGCAGGAGCCGGCGGCGGCCTGAACCTCAGACCGCCGAGTGCTTCTTCAAGCGCAGCATCAGCGCCGCGCCGGCCAGCAGAAACACCAGCGCGACGCTGAATCCCAGACGCTGGCTGCCGCTGACCGCTGTGACGACGCCCACCAGCGCCGGGCCGGCGAACGAGGTGACGCGTCCCGACAGGGCGAGAAGGCCGAACATCTGCGTGATGCGATCGCGCGGCGCGAGGTGCGCGAGCAGTGTGCGCGAGGACGATTGCAGCGGTCCGGCGGACAGCCCGACGAGAATGGCGAAGAACAGAAAGAAATGGCCTCCGTGCAGGCCATCCACTGTCATCCCGAAAAATCCGGTCTTGTCGACGCCCAAGATGCCGATGGTCGCGATGGTCAGCACGACGATGCAGATCGTCACGACGCGCTGCGGGCCAATGGCGTCGTCGAGCCGGCCCGTAACGAGAAGGAACGGCGCGCCCAGCACGCCGAGCACGACGCCCAGGCCCGCGAGCTGGATCGGCCCCCAGTCGAGAAGGCCCGCCGCATACACGCCGCCAAAGGCGATGATCGTGATCAATCCATCCGAATAAAGCAGATAGGCGATCAGAAAGACCGAGAGCTTCCTGTCCTTGCGCAGTTCGCGCAACGTCGTGCGCAGGTTTGTCAGGCCCGCACGCGCCACAGTTCGAAGCGGTCGGTCGGAGCGCGCGTCGTCAGGCATCCAGATGAACATCGGAAGCACGAAGAGGGCGAACCAGAACGCCGCGAGAGGGCCAACCACGCGTCCGGCCGGCCATTGCGCAGGATCTGCGAATGGAGGAGCCCAGCCCCCGAGCGTCAGGCCCGTGCGCGGATCGACCGCCAGAAAGGCCAGCACAAGAAGCAGCGCCGCGACGCCGCCCGCCACTCCCACGGCCCAGCCGAGCCCCGACAATTGGCCGATGCGATTGCGTGCTGCGAGCAGCGGCAAAAGCGCATTGTGGAAGACGATGGACAGCTCCGAGCCGACGCTCGCCACGATGATCGCGAAGATGGCGAGCTGCACGGCGTGCGGGTCGCCGGGCCGCGCGAACCAGAGCGCCGCGCAACCGGCGACGAGGAAAGCGCCGAAGATCGCGATCCACGGCTTCTTCGGGCCCGCCGCATCGGCGATCGCGCCAAGGAGGGGGGCCAGCAGCGCGATGAGGATGCCGGCGGTTGCGACCGTCAGACCCCACACCGCCTGGCCGCGCACGGGGTCGCCGTAGAGCGTTCCCGCGAAATAGGGCGCGAAAATATAGGTGAGGATGAGAAAATTATACGGTCGCTGGCCGAGGTCATAAAAGCTCCACGCGATCCAGCCGCGTGGAAAGCGAGCGCCAGCGGGCGTCTTGATCGGCGCGTTCGAAACGCCAGCCTCGCCCCGGTACGTCGACATGGATGCGCTCCCTTGGGGCGGACGCCCCCGTCCAGATGAGATTCAAGCTTGCAGATTGCATTAAACTTGACAATGGCAATCTACTTCAGCTTGACTTTAGATAGGCCGGCCCGGCCTGGCGCGGCGCAAACGAGAGCTATCGCCGGGGACGCCATCGCGGATCACCCCTTGAAACCGTTTCGCTTGCGCCCATCTGTTCGCCTGACCCCTGATCCGGGCCCCTCTGGCGAGCGCTGCCGGCGCGAACGCGATGTCGGATCGTTCGACACCGCCTTGCCGGCACAGAGGTGAAATCCGCATGGAATTCGCATTGCTTTCGGCTGACTGGCTGGGCCGGCCGGCGTGGATGTGGCTCGCCTTCATCGGCATCGTCGTTGTCCTGCTCGTTCTCGACCTTGGCGTGCTTCACAAGGACAATCGCGAGATCGAGGTGAAGGAGAGCCTCGTGCTCTCGGCTGGCTACATCAGCCTTGGTCTGGCGTTCGGCGGCTGGGTCTGGTGGCAGCTCGGCGCGCAGAGCGGCATGGAATACATGACCGGCTTCGCCGTCGAGAAGACGCTGGCGATGGACAATGTCTTCGTCATCGCGATGATCTTCACCTATTTCGCCGTGCCGCGCCTGTACCAGCACCGCGTGCTGTTCTGGGGCATTCTCGGCGTGATCGTGCTGCGCGCGATCATGATCGGCATCGGCGCGCCGCTGGTCGAGAACTTCTCCTGGTTGCTCTACGTGTTCGCCGTCTTCCTCATCCTCACGGGCGTGAAGATGCTGGCCATGGGCGACAAGAAGCCGGACCTGTCGCAGAACCCCGCGCTGGGCTTCATCAGGCGCAAGTTCAACGTGACGGACGAGCACCACGGCGAGAAGTTCTTCGTCAAGCAGCCCGATCCGAAGACGGGCAAGCTCGCGTGGTTCATGACGCCGCTGTTCATGGCGCTGATCCTCATCGAGATCGCCGATGTGATCTTCGCGGTGGACTCGGTGCCGGCGATCTTCCTGATCACCACCGATCCGTTCATCGTCTACACGTCGAACATCTTCGCGATCCTGGGCCTGCGCGCGCTCTACTTCGCGCTCGCGGCGATGGTCCACCGGTTCGATTACCTCAAGTATGCGCTGTCGATCCTGCTGATCTTCATCGGCTCGAAGATCTTCATCGCCTGGGGTCTGGGCTGGGAGAAGTTCCCGCCTGCGTGGGGGCTTGGGATCACGGTCGCGATCCTCGCCAGCGGCATCCTGTTCAGCCTCTGGAAGACGAGGCCGCAGGCGCCGGAGGCGCGGACCTGATCATTGCAACACATGGCGGGCGCGGAGGCTGAATGCCTTCGCGCTTGCTCGCTTTGAGGCCTTCGCTGTGAAGACGTCTCAGGCCGGGCGCCTTGACGGGCGTTGCGGAAACGGACGCCGGAGGATCAGGGAACGGGATGGTGCCCAGGGGCGGAATCGAACCACCGACACTGCGATTTTCAGTCCTCGGCGTATGAGATCCGCCTTGATCTACCTCCTTCTGATTTGTTCCTGATAACAGAAGGTTACGGAAGCCGCTATGCGTTTGCTGATCTGCCAAATTCCGGAACATTCCGTGATTCTTTGCGCTCCATTACACAGGAATTTCACGGCTTCTGACATACGGTCGCGCCGTGCAGGTAGAGCTCGAGGTACGCTGGTGGGCTAGATCGTCACTTTGTCCAGCCCACCTTGTTCCAGGGCTCCGAATGCATTGATCCAGACGGCATGCCCACAAGGCCGCGGCGCACGGCGATGGGATAGGACTTCTCCCACAGCCAGATTGCTGGGAGCTCATCGACCAAAATGGCCTGCGCCTCCTGATAGATGCGCTTGCGTTGTTGCTGATCGATCTCCTTGGCGCCCCGCGCCATAAGCTCGTCCACCCTCGGGTTGCTGTAGCCTGAGAGGTTGGCGGCATTGCGAGGGACGATATTGGACGTGATGTAGAGCCGGGCGACGCCAATCGCGGGGTCCGGCCCGGTCCCGAACGATCCCATGGTTAGGTCATAATCCCACTGGATGAACGATCTCTGGTTCCATGTCGCCGCGTCAGAGGGCGTCAGCTCCACGTTGACGCCGATGGCGCGCAATTGCTCGCGGATGATTTCGGCTGCCGACTGGAACGCGCCGCCCTCCCCATTCGCCTCAAAGGCGAGGCGCACTGAGAAGCGGGGGCCGTTCCCCTTGCGCGGATAGCCGGCCTCGTCCAGGAGCGAGTTGGCGCGCTTCAGGTCGCGCTTATACTTCTCGATCTCCGGATTATAGAATAGGACATCATTCGGAATCTTTTCGAGTTTGTTGATGAGCTGAAAGCGATCCAAGTTACAGAAGATCTGATGCGCCGTTTGCGCAAGACGAGAATAGGGCAGTTGATTGAGTTCAGCCGCGCCGTTCATGCCGAAATGGATGCGCTGCTAACCGCTGCCCGTTCTGGTGCCAAAACGACCGACACACGGCTATTTGTCACAACATTCCCCTGTCATAACTGTGCCCGACACATCGTTTCTGCTGGAGTCACTGAGGTACAGTACATCGAACCGTACCTGAAAAGTCAGGCAATTCCCTTGCATGGGGACGCAATTGTTACGAACCCTCGTGAGTGGAACCGACCTGAACCTGGCAGGGCACTCGCAAGCAATGGTAAAGTGCCTAATGTACTTTTTCGCCCATTCATCGGCGTGGCTCCCCGGCTGTATCGACGGGCCTTCCTTAAAGATCGTGATCTAAAGAATAATAGCACCGGCGATATCCTTAATCTTTTTGGCGACCCTGAAGGTCACGCGGCACATGAGACCCTCCGCATGAGTTACGCTCAGGTAGAGGCAAAGCTATCAACATCAAAATCGTGAATGCCATGAAAGAGCGAACCCGCGTTCACCTCCGAATCGTCGAGAGCGCGAAGTGCGGTCAAGTCGATGTGCCTTCAGCTCCGCAAGTTGGTCAGCAGCTAGCTTTTCCATACCCGGAAACATCAACCGCCATTTTTGTTTACATCGCTACACTCTCGCCAAGTGACTTCGCGGAAGTAATTTGCGGCTACCTTCCTAGGTGGATTTTCGACGTTCGTGCAGTTCCTCGCCTCGACCATGTTACGAAGTCTCCTCCTCGCGCGTTACTTCGGCCAGAGAACGACAAGGTAGGTTAGGTAACCGCAGATCAGCAGACCACCTTCACGGCGTCCAATGCGCAGGCCCGTCCACGCGAACGCGAACAGGACGAGGCTGACGCCCACCATGATGAGATTGTCGAACCGCACCATCTCCGGCGGAACCGTCGTGGGAGCGATCAGTGCGGTCACGCCGCCAATTCCCAGAATATTGTAGATATTCGAGCCTACGACATTGCCGAACGCGACTTCGGAATGGCGCCTGACGGCTGCAACAACGGACGTCACGAGTTCGGGCGTGGATGTGCCAACGGCGACAATGGTCAACCCGATAACGGTCTCCGAAATTCCGTAGCCGCGCGCCAGCGCCACGGCCCCATCTATCAGAAGCTTGCCCCCCACCACGACGAGCGCGAGTCCGCCGAGCGCGAGTGCGAGCGACCACGTCAGCGAAGATGCGCGCGAGGGGCGAAATCCCTCATCGACCTCTAGAGCCGCTTCGCCCTTGTCGTATGCGGCGCCATGATCGGTGGGCGCAGCCTGCTCCTGCCGGAAAGAGTAAACAACATAGACGATCAACAGAAACACAAAGACCACGCCAGTGAGGCGGCTGAGATCGGCGACGGCGCTTAGCGCCGCGAACAGGACGGCGGCGGCGATCATGATGCCGCCATCGCGCTTGAGCGACGCGGACGACACCGCAATCGGCGCGACAAGCGCGGCAACGCCCATGATCAGCAGAATATTCGCGATGTTCGATCCGACGATATTGCCCACGGCGATGCCCGGCGAACCGGCCAGTGATGCCTGCACCGACGTGACAAGCTCCGGCGTCGACGTGCCAAACCCCACCAACGTGAGCCCGATGACGAGCGGCGAGACGCCAAGCCGCGTCGCAACGCCAACAGCGCCGCGCACCATAACGTCGCCACCCACAATGAGAAGCGACAGTCCACCGATGATAAGAAGCGCGGTCATAAAATTTCTTCACTTGGGTTGCGAGAATTGGATGCGCGGCGGCTGTGACCAGTAAGGGGCTCCAAAAAGTCGCAGCGCCCGTTGACCACTGTTACCGCGCCTGATCCCGCCACGTCTATCGGGGTCCCCAAGCTGTTCTGCGGGTGTGTGTTATCGCACAGCCATGCTGATCATAGGGTCCTATAATGAAAACACGCTGAATTATAGGAGCTACCCATGTTCAAGCAGAGCCTCGTTCTCGGTACCCTTCTTGTTTTGGCGATGCTGATCGCTGTGGCGTTCATTCCTTCCGCTTCGGCCGTTGCCCCTACGCCCGCCGGACTGGATACTTCTGCGATTATGTCTGAAAGTCGCGTACTCGTTTCCGAAGCATGGGACGCCTTCTAATCGAGGCAGTTCTACACCACCTCGATCAGCCCGCAAGCCTCACGACCTAAGGCCGTTGTCAACGGCAGGACTGGCGCTTCCTTGGCACGGCACTGCTGAGCGGCCACCCCTTTAGCGCCAGCGCAAACGCTCGCCTCGCGGCCCTTGAGGATTCCCGCAGCCGGGAGCGCCGGGCCCCGAAGTGGTTGGCGGTGGACACTTGATCAAATACTGTCGACAATCCCGATCACTGCCTGGGCGCCTGCTTCGACTGTCACGCGTTCGATGCGGATGACTTGGGAGTTGCCGCGCTTGAGGCGGTAGTACGTCTCAAGACCCGCTTGAAAAGCTCGCTCGAGCTTCGCCGCCGCGCTTGCCATCGCGATCATGTTGCGCTCGGTGACCCCATGAAGGCGACCTAGGACATTCATCAACGCCGAGTGAAGGGCTGCGAGCTGCACTGCGAGCGCGGCCTGCGGCTCGTTCTCGGGCTCCAGGCCGCCGATGAAGGCTAGAGCGGCCGACAGTGATGTCGTACACGCCACCGCCTGCCCGGGCAGCTTGTTGGCTTCGATGAGCTGCCGGATCGACGCCTTGACGAAGTGGTCCGAGGACGTGCCAGGCCAGGATCGTCATTGAGAGCTGGCGACGTCACTACAACCCCGTCCGACCTCACTCATCGCTGCATTACAAGCCACCGGCTCCCCAGGCCCTGCAATGGCCGGCTGCGCAACCCGGATCAGCTTCACGGCCAACCCTGTATTGAAGCCAAGGCCGACGATGCATTAACATCCAAACCGGATCGCCCCATGGTGTCTGGCCACAAAATGGCGGCAAACAACGTTGCGCTAAGCTGGTTCGGCCCTTCGTCGGTCGATCATCCGCTTCACCTGGCTCACGATGAGCGGGAACGCGGCGCTGATCTCTTCGCCATTGCTGCTCGCTTGTTTCTTCACCACCTCGTGCACGACGGCGTCCACCTGCGCTTCGATCTGATCGAGGTCGATTTTGGGCGCGTCACGGGCGACGACCCACAGGTCGAGAAGCTTCAGTGTGGCTTCAGGCCGCTTGGGTGCAAAGCGCCTGACCAGCGCGGTCAGGGCCGCGGCGAAGGAGGCAAAGATGCTCGCGCCGATGCCGATCCAATAAAGAACGTTTTGCGCTTCGTCGCTGACGCTTGGCTGGTTGCCGGAAAGGTAGGCCGATGCGCCCGGGTGGATGGGAAGCGAGGCATTCACGTTGTCGGTGTCGGGCGCCTCGATCACCGCGCTCACGGGCATCAACGATGCGACGCGCGGTTTGTCGGCAAGCATCATGCGCGTGATCTCCGCCGCGATCGAGTTGGGCATGGCCGAAGTCGCGAACAGGCGCGTCGAAACGCCGATCGTGGACGCATCGTCGTCAGGGTAGGGCGGTTGCCCCTGAAGCACACCCTTCGGCAAATCGACGCTTTCAAGTAGCTGGTTGCGTTTCGCGATGGCATCCGCTTCATCGACGACGATCAGGTGCGGCTGACCGCCGCCGACCGTGCGCATCGCCGCCAGCGCCTGCTTGATCGTTTGTCCACCCGCGGGACCAACGGCGAAGACCGCGCCGATTTTCTTGCTGCGCAACGCTTCCGCTATGGCGTTGGGCGCCAATGGCAAGAAAGCCGGTTGGTCCGGGAGTCCGTAAGCCTTGCGCACCGTTTCCAGCAGGCGCCCGTTCGCCTCCTCTGACACGCCGGTGACCCCGATCGTCACCCCACGCAATCCGGACACGCTTTGGACCTTGGAGTTATGCGGCACGACAAATACGCCAACGTCGCGTCTCAGCACGGCGATGGTTTGGGCCATCGGACCCGGCGAATCCGTGCGCGCAACGGCGACATCCGCTTCGCCTGCCGCGAGCGCCTTGAGCGCGTCGCCCTCGCTCGGCATGTTCGTAACACGCACCCGCACGCGCGGGTGCTCAAGAGAGACAAGGTGAACCACTGAAACTGCGAACTGGCCGCCGAATCCTCCCGCGGGTCCGGTCGCGATGCGCAAAACAAGAACGCGTTTGGCCACGTGGTAGGCATAAGCGCCCACGCCTGCCAGGACTGCAGTGATGAGAAGTGCAATAACCCCGACTTTACTAACCGACATTTGGACTCACCTGATCAGCATGGCGATGACAGCAGGCGTCAGAAAGACCTGCGGCAGAGAAGAAGCTAACGTACGCACGAAGCCGGGTGGATTCCATGCGCCCTTGCCAGCCGGCAGGATGAAGGGCGGCGTCGTCTTCGGCCAGTAGAGACGCATGACAATATATGCAAGGCCATGGGCGCGGGCGACCAGTTCGCCTCCCTGTCCGAGCCGGGCGACTTGTTCTGAATGTGGGGCGCCCTGTGAACTGGGCAAGTGCGAGCGACCTGATTACGGGAGTGGCCAACGAAGTCCACGCAGCGTCGTCTAGTAGGGTGCGCTTTGTAAATATTGCAGCCTCCTATTCTTCGCTCGATGTCTTTGGGTGTGCCAGTCGAAGGTGAGGCATATCAATGCATGTTATCGATATATTGTAGATATTATACTACTTTCTGATAGTCGATCACGTCTAGGAGTGCTTTCTTCACGAAAACGAGACCCACGGGCTGATCTCAATGAACGCAAGGCCGCTTCTCTCCAACTGGTTCAACACGAGCTAAGAGGATATTTCCGGAATTTTTCCATCGTCCAACTTGCTAATAGGTCTGAGAACATTGTAAAGATAGACCGTCTAGAAACTACCATTACGTCGCATGTTTCCTCGATTGCTTCGTTGGAAATTGCAGCCTGATAGGGGAGCAAAATGAAGAGAATAGTTCTTTCCGTCGTCCTTGGTGTCGCGGCCCATTGCGGAGCGGCGCAAGCACAGGTTACTTTCGACATGAGCCGTGTGACGTGCGCTGCCTACACAGCCATGGACCCCGCGACGTCGCGCGACTTTTCGGCGTGGATGAGCGGCTGGTTCAATCAGCGCGCCGGTTCGACGCGACTCAATGTCGAAGGCTTTCGTCGAAACGTCGCAAGCGTTCAGAGCTGGTGCGCATCCAATCCCAATCAACTCGTCATGGCCGGCCTGACGGCCGCCGCCGCAAACGCGCGCCCGGGTCAGCCTGGCCCGACGGATATCGACGCCTCGCAGATCACCTGCGGCCAGTACCTTTCAGCCGACCCCGACACGCAATTGCTGATCGCCTCGTGGATGGGCGGCTGGTTCTTGTCCACGAAGAACCTGACGGACATCGACAACCGCTACGTGGCGCGCAACACCCGCGTCATGACCGAGGTATGCGGACGCAACCGGAACCAGAAGCTGTTGACGGTGATCGAGGAAAACTTCCGGTAATCTTCAATCTGGCGGGAAGCACTGTAAGGACCCCCAGCGTCCCCCTTAGTTACTCCGGTGATCGTGTGACTGACCTTCATCGCAGGGACTTGGTGCCTACTCGCGCTGGTGCGACGCATCTACTGACTTCGTCAAGGGCATAGCGGCCACAAGACGATGGCGATGGTGGAGCGGTACGCACATCAATCAGGCGTCCACATCGCCGAGGCGATGGACAAGCTCGATCAGCGGTACAAGGGGAAAGAGAAGAAGCCAGCCTGAGGAGCCCGGCCTGTTCTATGCGCACGATTACACAGGAATTACACAGAGCAGATTCGAGCGCTGGTGCGCATCAGAACTGCGTGAGAAAACTAGCAAATATTTCAGAGAGGTTAGATGGTGCCCAGGGGCGGAATCGAACCACCGACACTGCGATTTTCAGTCGCATGCTCTACCAACTGAGCTACCTGGGCGACCGGCGACGCCTGAGGCGTCCCGCGGTGTGCGGCTTATAGAAAGGGAGGCGGGGCTTGTCCAGCCCGAACTTGCCTCCTCCGGCGCCCTCAGGAAGGCCCCGGGCGGGTCAACGCAGCACCACCGCCAGCAGGAACGCCACGGATGCGGCCAGCGCGGTCAGGGCCCACAATTCAGCGCCTCGAACATGGTTCATGAGTGCGGAACTCCCCATAGCCCCTGACAAGCGTGAGGGGCCTAAGCCGGTTCCTTTTTCGTGGGGAGCGGGCGGGCGCCGCACAGCGACCTTTCCGCTTCGCCGGGCCCCGGTCTAGAATGGCGCGTCAACGAACCAAGATGAGGGCTGGAAATGCTGCCTGAGGACATTCATCCCGTTTCGCGCTGCCGTCTGCCGCCGCCAAGGCGCGAGGATTTCGACGACGCCGGCAAGGCGGTGTTCGACACCTATGTGGATCCCAAGGGCGGCTCGATCCGCGGCCTGCAGGGGCCGGGCGGCATCCAGCTTCATTCCCCGCGGCTGGCGGAGATCAACCGGCCCGGCAATTCGTACCTGCGCTTCGAGTGCGGGCTCAGCCCGCGCCAGCGGGAGGTCGCCATCCTGATCACGGCGCGCGAATGCGACAGCCGCTTCGAATGGGCCGCGCACGAACCCGAATCGCGCAAGTGCGGCGTGCCGGAAGAGACGATCCAGGCGATCAAGCATCGGCGCCCGCTCGACGGCGTGCCGGAAGAGGACGCCATCATCGTGCAGCTTGGCCGCGAAACCTTCGGCAACCGGAAGGTGTCGCCTGAAACCTACAAGCGCGCGTTCGATCGTTACGGCGCCAAGCAGCTTGTCGACCTCGTGGCGCTGATGGGCAAGTACGCGGCCACCGCGGCGATGCTGTGCGTGTTCGACATGCAGCTCGACGAGGGCGAGACGGCGCTGCTGCCGATCGGTTGACGGCGCCTCATGAAAATCTGCGTCGCGATTTTCGCGGCGCAGACGCAAGCGACACAGGAAAGCCCCGTTCGCCGCCCATGCATGCGCTCATTGAAAATTTCGTCTCATGGGAGCGGGGGATGCGTATCGCGGGGCGCGCGCTTGGGTTTGTGGCTGCAATCTTCCTCACTCTGTCCGGCGCTGGCGCGCAGGAGCCGCGCGAGCGGGCCGATCCCGAATTCAAGCCGCGATTGAAGCAGGTGGCGCCGGGTCGCTGCCAGCAGCAGACGTGCGACTGGTTCAGCATCGAGAGCGCCGATTACCTCGGCGCCAGCGAGAAGGGCTGGCTGTTCAGGCTCGAGACGCGCTGGTGGCGCTCGCAGGCCGACGGCGGCGATCGCCGCGCGCCGCGCCGCGACGCGGGCGAGCGGACGCTGCACGTGTTCTGCTCCAAGAGCGAGCCGGCGCTGATCGACGCGCCGAGCGAGGCTGACGGCAAGTTCATGGCGGTCATGCTGGCTCCCGGCGACGAGCGGGCGCTGACGGGGGCGCTCGAAACGCAGATCGCGTTGTACTGGCTCGCCTGCCACAATGCCGTGATCGAGGACGTCTACCGGGGCGGGACCAGCCTCGCGCGCCGGCTTGGCTATTCCATCCGCGCGCCGCAGGGCGGGTTTCCACCCCGGCTGCTGTCCGAGCCCACGGACGCGCTGCGCTGGTGACGGCGCCGTGCGGGCGCGCTACCATTCACGATGATGAAATTCCTCCTCGCGCTCGTTGTCGCCGGCATGGGCTTCGTGATCCTGCGGATGCTGCTCGTGAAGGCGGGGCTGGCGAAGCCGTCGCAAAAGGGCGCGTCCAAGGGCGCGAAGATGAGCCAGCTTCGCAAGGAGCTGGACCTGCTTCTGTGGGCGCCGCCAGTGCTGCTCGTTCTGGGCGCCATCTACGCGCTCGTCACGATGTGGACGCGCTAGGCGAGGCTACCATCGGCTGACGCGGAACCCCCGCTCGCGCTTGCGGTTGTCTTTCGACCGTATCGGGAGCGCCGCCATGAGCAACACCAGCGTCGAAGCATCGAAATCGCTCTGGATGGCGGATTTTCAGATCCCTCGACGCGGGCCGCTGGCGGGAAGCGCCGAAGCCGACGTGGTGGTCGTCGGCTCCGGCATCGCGGGATTGTCATGCGCCTACGAGCTTTCGCGCGACGGGTTGTCGGTCATCGTCGTCGACCGCGGCGCCATCGGCGGGGGAATGACCGCGCGCACGACGGCGCATCTCGCCTCGCAAATCGATGATTACTATCACGCGCTCATCAAGGTGCGCGGCGTGGCGGAAGCGCGCTCCTATTATGAAAGCCAGTCGATGGCGATCACGCGCATGGAGACGATCGCGCGCGAGGAAGAGATCGACTGCGACTTCATGCGGCTCGACGGCTACCTGATCCTTGCGCCGGGATCCGATCCGCGCATGCTGGAACGCGAGCGCGACGCGTGCAGGCGCGTCGGTTTCGACGAAGTGGAATGGGCCGATCCGCCGGCGATGACGATGCCCGGGCCCGCATTGCGCTTTCCGGGCCAGGCGCGGATGCATCCGCTGAAATACCTCGAGGGACTGGCGCGCGCGATCGAGTCGCGGGGCGGGCGCATCTTCGCGGACACGCCCATCGTCGACGTCGAGGAAAAGAACGGACGCGTGCGCGTGGCGACGAGCGATGGGCGCGAGGTGCGCGCGGCGTTCGCCATCGTCGCCACGAATTCGCCGATCAACGACCGCTTCGCGATCCACAGCAAGCAGGCGCCGTATCGCACGTACGCCATCGCCGCGAGCATTCCCGAGGCGGGCGTGCCCGACGCGCTCTATTGGGACACGCTCGATCCCTATCATTACGTGCGCATCCAGCCCGGCGCTGGCGGGCGCGCGTGGCTCATCGCCGGCGGCGAGGATCACAAGAGCGGGGAGGCGGACGATTTCAGCGCGCGCTTCGCCAGGCTCGAGGCGTGGACGCGGCAGTATTTCCCGGTCATGGGCGAGGTCGCCTATCGCTGGTCGGGGCAGGTGATGGAGCCCGTGGACGGAGCGCCGTTCATCGGCCGCAACCACGGCAACCAGCGCATCTTCGTCGCCACCGGCGATTCGGGCGAGGGCATGACGAGCGGCGCCGTGGCGGGCATGCTGCTCTCGTCGCTTGTCCAGCACGGCGAACACGAATGGGCGCGCCTCTATCGCCCGCAGCGCGCCTCGCTGCGCGCCGTGCGCCAATATTTCAGCGAGAACGCGACGGTCCTGAAGAATTTTGCCGAGCGGTTCAGAGGCGGAGACGTCAGCTCCGTCGAGCAGATTGCGCCGGGGCAGGGCGCCATCGTGCGCATGGGCGGCAAGAAGGTCGCCGCCTATCGCGAACCCGGCGGGCAGGTGCGCACCTTCTCCGCCGTGTGCACGCACGCCGGCTGCATCGTGCACTGGAACGGTCTGGAGAAGTGCTGGGATTGCCCGTGCCACGGCTCCCAGTTCGCAACGGACGGCGAGCCGTTGTGCGGCCCCGCGATCTATCCGCTGCAGAAGATCTGATGGGCGCGCATCAGGCGAGCAGGTCGCCGATGACCTCGTTCGTCGTGCGCACGTCGCCGAAGCTCTGGTAGAACGACGTCAGGCCCGCCATGTGGTCTTCGGGGTAGCGCGCGCCGTTGGCGTCGCTCACCATCACCACCTTGTAGTCGAGCATCATCGCGTCGCGCGCGGCGCTCTCGCAGCACATGTTGGTGGCGGTGCCCGCGACGATGAGCGAGTCGATCCCGCGCGCGCGCAGCAGTTCGTCGAGGTTGGAGGCGCCGGCGACGAAGGGGCTGAAGCGGTTCTTGAACACGATCGGATCGCCCTCGCGAATGTCGAGGGCGGCGTGGAAATCGTGCCCCTTGTTCTCGGGCGAAAGCTGGTCGCGATGGTTCGCGCCCTTCTCGGGCGTGAAGAAATGCTCGTGGTAGAGCCTCCAGCGGCTTTCACCGTTCGCGCCAGCCGTCATGCCGACCCACACCACGATGCCGCCCTTGTCGCGCAGCGCGGCGGCGAGACGGTTGATGTTGGGAATGATGCCCACGACCGAGGCGATCTCGCCGACGTAGAAGTTCTGCATGTCGATCACGAGCAGCGCCGTGCGCCTGGCGTCGAACGTGTCGAACACCGGCAGGCGCCCGCGCTTGGCGAGGACGCGCTCGATGACGTAGTCGGGAAAGCCGTAGGGATTGCTCATCATGGGCCCCGGTGTTCGGCCATGCTATTTCGTCGCCCGCGGCAATTGCAAATCGGCCGGGCGCGCGTAAATGATGGTTGATGGAGCCCGTGTCCTACAAACTCGGCAACGCGCGCAAGGACGACGCCCAGCGCGCCGCCCTGCGGCAGGTCAAGCAATGGACGCGCGAGCGCTTCAGCCTTGGCGATGACGACCTGGCCGTCGTGACGGAGGAGGCTGTGCAGATGCCCGGCGCGCCGCCGCGCCAGACCCTGATCGTCTTTCAGTGCGCGGACGGCTTCAAGCGGCACTATCGCATCTTCAAGCCGGCGGTGGAGGTTCGCGAGGACGACCTGCCGCCCTCGTGGATGAAGGACGGCCTGATCACGCCCGAAGGCTTCCAGTGCTCATGCTGCTGAGGCTGACGGCGCAGGGCCCCGTCACTCCGCCTTGTCCTTGAACCATGCTTCAACGTCGCCGGTGAGCTTGATCAGGAGCGGGTTGCCGTAGCGGTCGAGCGTCTTGCCGGCCGGCACGCGGACCCAGCGTTCGCTGATGCAATATTCCTCGACGTTGGTCTTTTCGACGCCCTTGAAGCGGATTCCGATTTCGCGCGACAGCACGTCCTCGTTGTAGAAGGGGCTGTCCGGGTCCGTCGACAGACGATCGGGCGGCGTCTGGGTGGGGTCGGCCATGGTCGTTCGCTCCTCAGGGCGGAATTGCTTTTGGCCCTCTTACCACGGGCGGGGCCGGGCACAAGGTCAAAGGGCGCTGATCGGCGCCCCTTCCGCCGCTTCGATGTTTCGCCTAAAAACGGACCTACAAGAAACTGGAGCGAAACACCCTCATGTCTCTTCCGCGCTATAAGTCGGTCACCCGCACCCAGGTCGCCAACGCCGCTCTCAAGGACGGCCTCGTGAAGCCGCAGGGCTTCGAGTTCGAGTGGATCGAAGTCGATCCGCTGATCGCAGCCTTCCGGCGCATGGTGCGCACCTACGAGTTCGACATCTGCGAGCTCGCCATCACGACCTACATGTGCGCCAAGAGCTACGGCAAGAAGTTCACCGCCATTCCGGTGTTCATCGTGCGCCAGTTCCACCATGGCGCAATCCTGGTCAACAAGAACGCCGGCATCCGCTCGCCCAAGGACCTCGAGGGCAAGCGCGTGGGCGTCAACCGCGGCTACACGGTGACGACGGGCGTGTGGGCGCGCGGCATCCTGCAGGACGAGTACGGCGTCGATCTGTCCAAGGTGACGTGGGTGCTGTCGGGCGACGAGCATGTCGCCGAGTACAAGGCGCCGGGAAATGTCGTGCCGATCGAGGCCGGCAAGAAGATGGAGGACATGCTGGTGTCGGGCGAACTCGTCGCCGCCATCGGCGTCGCCGTGGACCATCCCGACATCGTGCCGCTGATTCCCGATGCGGAGGCGGCGGGCTTCGCCGCGTTGCAGCGCAACGGGCATTATCCGATCAACCATCTTGTCGTGATCCGCGACGAACTCATCGACGCCAATCCGGGCCTTGCGACCGAGGTGTTCAACTGCTTCGCGCAGGCCAAGCAGATGTATGTCGAGAAGCTGAAGGCGGGGCAGGTGGAGTTGAAGGGCGACGCGAAGATGCACAAGCGCGTCATGGAAATCACCGGCGGCGACCCGATGCCCTATGGCATCGAGCCCAACCGCGCGGTGGTGGAAAACCTCATCGGCCACGCCAAGCGCCAGGGGATCATCGGCGGCACGGAACGCATCGAGGATCTCTTCGCCAAGGAAACGCTCGGCCTCATCGGCTGACGTGAACGGGCGGCGCCGCGTGCGCCGCCCATCGGAGAGCCAATGGCCGAATACGTGCCCACATACCGCCTCACGCACGAAGCGAGCATGAAGATGCTGGCGGCGGGCGTGGCGAAGGCCGACGAGATCGGCGTGAAGGTCGCGCTCGCCGTGTGCAACCAATCGTGCGAGGTCATCGGCTATCTGGTCATGGACGGCGCGCGGCATTTCGCCGGGCGCACGACGACGAAGAAGGCGAAGACCGCTGCGTCCCAGCGGCTTCCCACCGGCTACGCCGAGGAGCAGCGCGTCGTGTCGATGCAGATCCGCATGGACGGCGACTTCACCAACGTGCGCGGGGGTTTTCCCGTTGTCGTCAAGGGCGAGACCATCGGCGGCGTGGGCGCGGGCGGCGCGCACCAGGACGAGGACGTCGAGGTTGCGCGCGCGATGATCGCGGCGCTTGGTTGGGCGGAGAGGGTTTAAGACCAGAGGCCCTCAGATCGGGGCACGCACTCCCCACACGTCATGGTCGGCGAAGGCCGGCATGACGGTGCAAGCCTCAATCGTTCTTCTTCAAGAACTCCAGCACGCGCGCTTCGGCGGTCTCTCGCGTCTGGGCCTCCAGCGGGACGTCCCAGTATTCCGACTTGGGCAGGCATTCCTGCAGGTAGCGCGCAGCGGACGTGCCGTGGAATGAATCGTAGCCGGGCACGACGAGCGCGGGCGTGTCGAGTTGCATCAGGTCTTCGGGCTCCGCGCCCGCCGCAGTGTCGCGGTCGAACATCGTGCGCAGCAGGCCGTCGACGAGGATCTTGTACTTCTCGACGTCCATCGCAGCATAGCGCGCGGCAAAGTCGGCGTCCGCCTTGATGACGGCCGCCCACGGCCCGCCGCGGGGATCGGCGTTGAAGGGCTTGCCCTCGCGCTGCACGAGATCGACCACGCCCTTGAGGCCTTCGCGCTGCACGAAGCCCAGGTGATCGGCGAAACGCATGTGGCTCGAGATGCGGTACTTCGGCCCGCCGGTCGGCCACCACAACACCATCGCCTTGACGCGATGGGGCAGGGCGACGGCGAACGCGGCGACGGGCGAACAGCCCATGCAGCCGCCCATGAGATGCGCGCGCTCGATCTTCAGATGATCGAGAAGACCCGCCGCCTGCGTGACGTAATGATTGAACGTCACGCGCTCGACGCGCCCGCCGGACTGGCCGCACTCGCGCCGATCGAACGCGATGCACGTGTAGTGCTGCGACAGCCATTCGAGCGGCTTCACCTTCGCGTAGACGCCAAGGCCCGACCATTGCTCGACCACGGCGTTGAAGCCGCCGGGCGAAAACAGCAGCAGCGGCGGGCCCGAGCCCGTCACTTCGTAGCGCGTGCGAATGCCGTCGATCTCGACGAAAGCCATTGCCGATACTCCCGCGATCAGCCCTTGATCTGCTTGCCGCCCTTGCAGTCCGCGACGAGCGCCTTGAAGGCGTCGATCGTGCCCTGCGCGGTGTTGAAATAGGTGTCGGTTTTCGAACCGACCCATTTCTCGCCGATGCCGAGCACGGTCTGCGCGAGGCGCACGCGCCCGTCGAGCCAGGGGCCGCCGCCGAAGCCGCCGATGCAGGGGATCTTGACGGCCTTCACCACCGCCTCGCCGGCGACCGGGCCGGAATTGGTGAAGTCGAGCGCGACGGCGCCGCACTCTTCCAGCATCAGCGCTTCCTCGACGAGCTTGGCCGCCGCTTCCTTGGTGGCGAGCGCGGCCGACGAGTTCTGCGACGAGTAGGGGATGCCGTATTTCAGCGCGGTCTGCGGCGTGAGGCCGAATTGCGCGAAGACGGGGATGCCGGCCTGCGCCATCGCCTTCACCACGTCGGGATGGTTGGCGGCGGCGTCCACCTTGATCATGTCCGCGCCGCCTTCCTTGATGATGCGCACGGCCGCCTTCATCGCGCTGGAGAGGCCTTCCTGCACGGGGCCGTAGGGCATGTCGCAGGAGACGACCATGCGCGTGGTGGCGCGGCGCACGGCCTTGCAGCACACGAGGATTTCATCGAGCGTCACTTCGAGCGGGGTGGCATGGCCCCACAGGTTCACGCCGACGGAATCGCCCACGACGATGAAATCGACGCCGGCGCGGTCGGCCATGCGCGTGGTGGGAAAATCCCACGCGACGACGCCGATGCTCTTCTGTCCGTCGCGCTTTCTCTGCTGGATGAGCGGGATGGTGACGGTTTCATAAGCCTCGGACATGTCGCTCCTCGCTGTTTTTGATCTCTTTGGGAGCGCGCCACTCGCGCGCCTGCATGTCTTTTGGCCCGCACCCGCGCGGGCGTCAACGGCTGCGGCCCCGTTGCGCCTCGGCGACGGCGGGGCTATAACCGGGCGAAGACTTTGGAGGAGACGACATTGGACGACGCCATGCGCCGGGCGCTGCTGCCCACAGATTCCGAAATCCGCGCCCTGCCGCTGGGGGCCAACACGAAATTCGCCCGGCAATTGCTGGGCGACGGCCGCAAGCGCGCGCTCGACATCGGCTGCGGCGAGGGCAAGTTCACCCGCGGGATCGCGGCCTTCATCGGCGAGGTTGCGGGGATCGACGTCAAGGAGAAGTCCATCCTCAAGGCCAAGGCGGCGGCTGAGGCGGATGGCGTGAAGGTCGATTTCCGCGTCGGCAGCGCCGATGCGCTGCCCTGGCCGGACGGGCATTTCGACGTGGTGATCTTCTCGAACTCGCTGCACCACATGCCGGACGCGGCGAAGGCGATGGCGGAAGCCATGCGCGTGCTCAGCGCCGGCGGCCTGCTCTACGTGATGGAGCCGGTGGCGGCGGGCCATTACCACGAGGCGACGAAGTTCGTGAACGACGAGACGATCGTGCGCACGGACGCGTGGGTCGCGCTCAACGCGGCGCTCGGCAGGGGCCTCTCGCGCGCGCAGGAAAACCTCTATCGCTCGCGCCGCGTGTTCGCCTCGTTCGATGAATGGAAGGACGACCAGATCGACCGCGACGCCCGCCGCGCGGCGAAGTTCGACGCGGACCCTGTTGGCGTGAAGCGCACGTTCGAGACGCTGGCCGACAAGGAAGACGGCAAGATGGCGTTCGACCAGGTGTTCCGGGTGGATTTGCTGAAGAAGGGGTGAGGGGCCGCTATCCCTCTCCCGCGCGCGGGAGAGGGTGGCTGGCGAAGCCAGACGGGTGAGGGTGTCGCCGCATCCAAGAGCCCTCATCCGACCTTGCTTCGCAAGGCCACCTTCTCCCGCATTGCGGGAGAAAGAAGCGCCGCCGCGTTCGCAAGCCCACAAACAAAAAAGGCCGGGATCGCTCCCGGCCTTCTGCATTTCAGTGCGCGTTCAGCTTACAGCCACGGCATCAGCGACGCATGGATCACGTTCTTGTCGCCGCCTTCCTTGGCGCCGACGGACTTGATCGCCCGGTCGACGTCGTTCAGGCCGTAGCGGTGGGTGGTGACGAGGTCGAGCGGGAAGCGCTTGGAGGCGAGCTGCTGCAGCGCGAGTTCGCAGGCGAGGTACGAGTGACCGCGCGCCGAGAACATCGTGATGTACTTCGTCGTCATCTTGCCGATGGGGAAGTTCGGGAAGTCGGGCATTTCGCCCTGCACGACGATGCGGCCGGCCTTGCGCTTCAGCGCTTCGATGCCCAGCAGCACGGGGATCGTGCCGGCGCCCGCGGTGCAGTCGAGCACCACGTCGACGCCGCGCCCGCCCGTCACTTCCATGATGCGCTGCAGCGGATCTTCCGCGTTGACGTCGATCGTCACGTCCGCGCCGAGCTTCTTGGCGACTTCGAGACGCGCATGATCCTTGGCGGTGCCTGTGATGATGATCTGCTTGGCGCCCGCCTGCTTGCAGATGACCGTCTGCGACAGGCCCTGCTGGCCGGGGCCCTGGATGAGCACGACGTCGTTGTAGCCGACCTTGCCCTCGAACAGCGACCATTCGATGCCGTTGGCCATCGGCGTCACGAGGCCGGCGAGCTCGGGCGACACGCCCTTGGGAACGTGATGAACCACGGCGTTCCACGGCAGGTACATGTACTGCGCGAAGCCGCCCCACAGGTGCGGCGCGCGCTCGGCGGTGGTGTAGCCGTAGCGGATGCCGTCCGGGTTCGTGCGCCAGTCGGTGTTCTCGCAATGGCGGTATTCGCCCTTGTGGCACCATTCGCACTTGCCGCACATGACGTAGTGCTCGACGAAGACGAGGTCGCCTTCCTTGAAGCCCTTGCGGCGGGTGAATTCCTTGCCGCACTTGGCGATGTAGCCGATGTTCTCATGGCCCATGATGACATTGGCCTTGGTCGGCGGGTTGAAGTAGAGCTTCACGTCGGTGCCGCAGATGCCGCCGACTTCAACCTTCAGGAGAGCCGCGTCGTCCGGGATGTCGGGCATCGGGTATTCAAGAACTTCAGTCTTGCCCGGGGCGGTGCGTACAGCCGCAAGAACTTTCTCAACCACGGCGATCTCCTCCTTGTGCGCCAGTTTCAGGGTTGCGCGCACATTAGGAGCGGGCCGGGGAGGGTCAAGCGAAACTTGAACGGGCGAGGGGGCTCACCCCTGCGCGGTAAACGAATGGCGCCTGCGGGCCGGGCGGCCGGGAAGGTCGGGGCGCATTTCCGCCAGCCTGTCGTCGGCGGCGATGATGGCGCGGGCGATTTCGGCCAGCCGGGGGCGTCGGCGCGGGCCGCCAGCGCTTCGGGGCTGACCCGCTCGCCGAGCTGGGCGAGTTCGGGAAACGTGCCGAGGTAGGGCTCGCCGGGCTCCAGCAGCACCTCGCCCTCTCCCCGGCGGCAGACGAAGACGAGGCTGATGCGGTCGCGCGGCTGTGCGTCGTCGGTGAAACGGCCAAGCACGAGGCCCAGGCGCAGCATCGGGTATTTCGGCATGCCGGCGGGTTCGGCGAAATAGACCGCGATGGGCGCGCCGTCCTCGTTCACCTCGCCGCGCACCCCCGGCATGCCCGCGCAGCAGGAGCAGAGCGGGACGTCGTCGTCGGGGTTGGGCGTGATGGCGAACGTCATGAGGGGGCGCGCGTCGCTCCTACATCCAGGGGTCGATGGAGACGTGGATGGATTTCTCCTCCATCTGTCCGCCGACGATCTTCAGCGCCTTGTCGATCTCGCCAAGGCCGAAGCGGTGCGTCGACATGAGTTCCAGCGGCAGGATTTTCCGCGCCATCGTGTTCAGCGCCATCTCCACGGCCTCGTAGCTGTGGCCGCGCAGGCCGCGGATGGTGAGCTGGTTGTTGATGAGGTGATTGACGTTGAGCGCCTCGGCGGGCTCGCCGCGCGAGACCGTGAGCAGCACGCCGCGCTTGCGCAGCAGCAGCAGCGACGGGTTGATGTTCTTCGGGCCGAGGCCCGAGCAGTCGAGCACGATGTCGGCCATGCGGCCGTTGCTGATGCGCGAGACGGCGGCGCCGAGTTCTTCCTTGTCGACGGCGACCGTGTGCGTCGCGCCGAGCGCCTTGGCGAGTTCGAACCGCTTGGCGTCGTGCGAGAGGCCCGACACGATGATGAGGTCGGCGCCGGCGATCTTCGAGGCGATGACGGCGCCGAGGCCCTGCTGGCCGGGGCCCTGAATGACGATGGTTTTGCCGGGCCCCGCGCCGCCGTCGTAATACATCCACTGGAAGCCGTTGCCGAGCGGCAGCGCCATGGCCGCGATGTGAGGCGGCACGCCGTCGGGCACCTTGTGGACGATGGTGCGCGGATGCATGTAGGCGAACGTGCTGTAGCCGCCCCAGAGCGACGGCGCCACGGTGATGGGCGTCGAGCCGAAGCGGATCTTGCCCGGCAGGCGCTGGTCCGTCTCGAGGCACGAGCGGATTTCGCCGCTGCGGCAATATTCGCAATGGCCGCACGGCAGGTATTCCTCGAGCGCGACGAGGTCGCCTTCCTTCACGCCCCAGCGATAGCTGGCCGCTTCGCCGATCTTCTCGATCGTGCCGACCATTTCGTGGCCGAGGATGCGCGGGCCGGGCTTGTCGTTCTTGTACATGCCCCAGTCGCTGCCGCAGATGCCGGTCACCGCGATGCGCAGCAGGCCCGCGTCCGTGGGGATTTCGGGCAGCGGGAATTCCATGATTTCGGTCTTCACCGAGCCGACTGCGACCGCTGCCCTGGCCTTCGTTTCGTGCGCCAATGTCGTCTCCCCGCGGACTTCTCTTTGACCTTTGATTGCTCTGTTTGGCGGGAATTCCGCGCTTAAGCAAGCGCACTGGCGGGGCGCCATCGGACGAGCGGGAACGGAGGGCGGCTCGCCGTTTTCCGTCATTGCGACGCCAATGTTGCCGGAGACTTCGATGCAGCGCCTTTCTCTCGCCCGGCTTGTTCTCCCCGCCCTCGTTATTGCCTTCGCCTGCGGGCTCGCGCCTACGGGGGCCGGCGCCCTGGAGGCCAGGGACGTCAACGACGCGCAGTTCGAGTCCAAGCCCGCGCAAGGAGGCGAGGGGCCCCGATCCCTTCGTCGTCAAGGCGCAGACCCTGCTCGGGCGGCGCAGCATCTCGCCGGGCGTCATCGACGGGCTCGATGGCGAAAACTACCGCAAGGCCATCGCCCAGTTCAGGCGTCAGGAGAACCTCGGCGATGGCGAGGACCTCGATGAGCGCGTCTGGGACGCGCTGCGCGGCGAGGAGGGGCAGCCGATCGTCGTCGAGTACACGATCACCCAGAAGGACGCGGCTTACGACTTCGTGGATGACATACCGGCCGACTATGCGAAGCAGGCGAAGATGAAACGCCTCGGGTTCACCAGCCCGGTCGAGATGTTCGCCGAACGCTTCCACATGGGCGAGAACCTCATCAAGGCGCTCAATCCCAAGGCGTCATTCAAGGAGGGCGAGACCCTTGCGGTCGTCTCGGTGAAGCGAAGCAAGCCGGAGGGCGCGGTGCGCCTGATCGAGGCGAACAAGAGCACCGGCATGGTCATCGTCTACGGCGAGGGCGAGCGCATTCTTGCAAGTTATCCCGCAACCATCGGCAGCGAGAACACGCCCTCGCCGGACGGCGAGCACAAGGTGACGCGCATTGCGAAGAACCCGACCTATCATTACGATCCCGAGAAGAACTTCCAGCAAGGCAAGAACACGGAAAAGCTGACCTTGCCGCCTGGCCCGAACAACCCGGTGGGGAGCGTGTGGATCGCCCTTTCCAAGCCCACCTACGGAATTCACGGCGCGCCGGAGCCTTCGAAGGTCAGCAAGACGTCTTCGCACGGCTGCGTGCGCCTGACGAACTGGGATGCGGAGGAACTGGCCGACATGATCAAGCCGGGCGTCACAGTCCGCTTCACAGACTAGTGACGAACATGCGGGGGCTGATCGCGGGTTTTGCTTTCGCGGCGACAATCGCACTTGCGGTGTCTGCCGGGCGCAGCGCAAGGCGCGCAGCAGAAGAGCGCATCGCAGAAAGGTCCGTCGCAGAAGGGGATGTCGCTGCCCCGGAATCCGCCGTTGCCGCCGCCGCGGCCCAAGGGGCGGCTCGATGAGCGCCCATCGACAGAGGGCGGATCGCGCGAGAGCAGGCCTCAGGAACGAACTCCGCAGCAAGCCAAGCCGGCCGCCAGCGAGCCCGCGCGAGGCGAGCGCCTGCATTGCGCTCCTGAAGGAGCGCGAAGCGCTGTTTACGCCTGTGGACCGCAGGGGCGCAGAGCAATCGGCCAATGGCGCATCATCCGGTGATTGCGTCATCGACGAGCCTGTGAGCTTCAAAGGCGTGCGGCTTGCCAGCGGGGAGGCCGTGTCGCTCGACAGCGCCGTCACGGTGCGGTGCGCGCTCGCCGCCGAACTCGCGCTGTGGATGCGCGACGATCTCAGCGCAATCGCGGGCCGCCATGGCATGGTTCTGCGTAAGCTCGTGGGCGTCGGCGGCCACGAATGCCGCGGCCGCAACAGGCAGAACGGAGCGCGCATCAGCGAGCACGCCACCGGAAACGCCTTCGACGTTCACAAGCTGGAATTCGAGGGCGGCCGCGTCATGGACCTGATGCAAGATCGCGACGAGACGCGGCGCGCCATGCGGGAAGACATACGGGCAAGCGCATGCAAGCGCTTTCCCACGGTGCTCGGCACGGGGTCAGACGGCTACCACGAGGATCACCTGCACGTCGACCTGCGTGAGCGCAGGGGCGGGTACCGCCTCTGCCAATGGGATGTGAAATAGCTCAGACGCCCGATTGCGCCGTGATGGAGCGGCTGCGCGCGTCGGCGCTCAGGTCTTCCGGCCCTTCGATGGACAGAAGCTCGGCCAGCTTCGTGCGGGCGCGGTTCACGCGGCTCTTGATCGTGCCAACCGCGCACTGGCAGATTTCCGCGGCCTCTTCGTAGGAGAACCCGGAAGCGCCGACGAGCAGCAGCGCCTCGCGCTGATCGGGCGGGAGCATCTCGAGGGCGAGGCGGAAATCCTGAACGTCGAGATGGGCGTCCTGCGAGGCCTGCACCGACAATCGCGACGCGTACACGCCGTCTTCGTCCTGCACCTCGCGGCGGCGCTTGCGGTACTCGGAATGGAAGAGGTTGCGCAGGATCGTGAAGAGCCATGCGTTGAGGTTTGTGCCGGGCTGGAAGCTGTCGGCGTTGGCCCACGCGCGCATCAGCGTGTCCTGCACCAGATCGTCGGCGCGCTCCGCGCGCCCGCTGAGGGAAATCGCGAATGCGCGCAGCGACGGCAACGCTTTCATGAGGCCGGCTGTGAACTCGGCGCGATCGTTCACGACTTACCTTCCTTGCGCTCTTTTTCGTCGAGCTTCACCAGAAGTTCAATGAACTTCTCCGGAATGGGTTCATTCAATAGTTCGTCGTAATATGAGCGTAGTTTCGCCCCTATGCGGCGCTGGATATGCTCGTCGATCTGGGTTTCTTCATCGACGGCCCCAGGCTCTACGCGTGGTTGCTTGTTGGTCATTGAGAACAATTCCTGCGATTGTCTAGCTTTCTGATTAGTGTCTCGCTTCCGCTTGCCGACAGCGGCGTTCCGGTTGAAAACAGATCGACAGCTTATATATGCTTGATGTCACAGTTGGGCCAGTCCTGAGAATAAAATTAGAGGGTTTACCTTATGTCGATCGCTCAACAGCTCGCTCCGCACCTCCCATATCTTCGTCGTTACGCTCGTGCGCTCACCGGCTCGCAGGCGTCCGGCGACGCGTATGTCGTGTCGGTGCTCGAAGCTCTGCTGGAAGACTCCTCGATCTTTGAACGCGAGTTGCCCTCGCGCGTGGCCCTCTACAAGGTCTTCGATCGCATATGGCGCTCCGTGCGCGTCAATCATCAGCCGGCAGATTCCGCGCATACGAGCGACCCGGCCCGCCGCATCGAGGCGCTCACGCCCCGCTCGCGGTGCGCATTCCTGCTGCTGGCCATGGAGCGCTTCGACGAGCAGGAGACGGCCCACATCCTCGGGGTCGACGTGCCGCAGGTGCGACGGCTGATCGAGGATGCGGGACGCGAAATCGCCGATCAGATCGCGACAAACGTTCTCATCATCGAGGACGAGCCGCTGATCGCGATGGATCTTGAAGGCATCATGGAGCAGCTTGGTCATCGCGTCGTCGGCATCGCGCGCACGCATGGCGAAGCTCTCGAACTCGCCCGCAATCAGGACATCGGGCTCATCCTCGCCGACATTCAGCTTGCGGATGGAAGCTCCGGGCTCGAGGCGGTGAATGAATTGCTGCGCAGCGTGCGCGCGCCCGTCATTTTCATCACCGCATTTCCAGAGAGGCTGCTCACTGGCGAGCGCGCCGAGCCGACCTATCTCATCACCAAGCCCTTCCAGCCTTCGCTCGTCTCGGCGTTGGCGAGCCAGGCGCTGTTCTTCGACGAGAAGGCCCGCAGCGGCGCCGCGCTCTGAGGCGGCCTCTCTGCCGCGTGCTGACCTCGCAGGGATCCCGCCGGGAACCCTGCGGCAACCCGCTCGTTCCGTAAGGTCCCGTGTCGGGGCCGGACGTGCGGGCGGAGGTTGAAATTAGTTTCCCGGGTAGAGTTCGCAGCGTCGTGGCGTCAGCGACGCCGTTCGGCGGCGTCGTGTTGCTGCTTGCTGTCGCGGTGCTCGTGGGCGCGTTCAGCATCTGGAGCGAAGGCCGCCATGCGCAGGTCGAGGCGGCGCTGGAAGCTCAGGAACTCGCCCAGGAGGTCGACCGATGGCTGAGCGACGCCGCCCTGTTGCGCAATGGCGTGGACTCGCCGCTCGCCCGGGGGCCGCGCGCCAACGCCGCTCTCGCGAAGGGTTCGGAAAGCATCGCCCGACTGCGGCGCGCGGCGCTCGGCGCGCCCGGCCTCTCCCTGTCACGCGATCCCTTGCTGTCCGCAGCCGCCGAGGTCGACGCCCTGTTGCTGCGGGCGCTGGAACAGCCGGGATCGCAGGCCGGCGCGTTTGCGTTGCAGCGCTTGCGCGAGGCCTCCGCCCGTTGGCTCGCCGTCGCGAGCGATGATCTGCGCGCGGCGCGCGTGCGCGCCGACGCCGCGGGCGCCAGGCTGAAGATCACACTGATCGGCCTGGTCGGCGCCGCGCTGATTCTGGCGCTTGCTCTGGGTCACGATTTCTACCGGCACAATCGCGAGAGCGCGGCGGAGCGGGTGCGCGCGCGCGAGCGCACCGAGAGCCTGCGGCGCGATCTGGCGTCGAGCCGCCTCGAACTCGAACGCGTGAACGAGCGACTGGAGCTGGCGCTGGCGGCCGCGCGCATCGTCGTCTTCACGCAGGACAAGGACCTGCGTTTCGAATGGGTCAGCCGCGGCGATTTCGGCCTGCTGCCGGAGGATTTCGAAGGCCGAAGCGACGAGGAAATCCTTGGCGCGGAGGCGGCTCGCGCGATGCGCGAGGCAAAGCAGAGCGCGCTCGCCACACACAAGGTCGCGCGCTGCGAGATCGGGCTGATCGATCGCGGCGCGCCCCGCCGCATCGAGCTTCATGTGCGTCCCATCGCGTCTTCGGACGGCGGCGCCGGCCTTCTGGGCGCAATGATCGACGTCACCGAGCGGCATCTCGATCGCGAGAGCAACCGGTGGCTGATGGGCGAACTCAGCCATCGCACGCAAAACCTGCTTGCGATCGTGCAATCCATGGCGCGGCACACCGCGCGCGGGTCGCAGGATGTGCGCGCGTTTCTCGCCCGCTTCTGCGATCGCCTGGCGGCGTTGTCCGCGTGTCATCACCTGCTGGTGCGATCGTCCTTCAGGGGCGTCGACATGGCCGATCTCGTGACCTCGCAATTGCTCGGCGCGCAGGCGCTCGTGGGCTCGCGCGTGCGCCTCGATGGGCCGGCGCTCATCGTCCGTCCCGACGCGGCGCAGACGCTCGCGATGACGATCAGCGAGCTTGCCGCCAACGCGCTCGCCTTCGGCGCGCTCTCGGGCGGGGAGGGGACCGTCGACATCTCCTGGACCGCGGACAAGGAGCCTCAGGGGCAGGTTCGGATCGTCTGGCGCGAAACAAGTGCGCCCGAAGCCGAACAGCAGGAGGCGCCCCGCCGCCGGGGCTTCGGAGCGGTGGTGATCGAGCAGATGACGCCCCGGGCGCTGGGTGCTCATGTCGTCCAGGAGAGCCTGCCGGACGGCTGGCGGTGCGAGATCGTCGTTCCCTTGCGGCGGCTGACCGCCATCGAGGAAGCGCCTTCTGAGGCTGGGCGGGAACCGGTCGACGCACATGACGTTGGCCCCGCGTGATCAACAGCCGCGCTCCTGTGGGCCGGCGCTGCGAGGAGGCCAGTCTATGGGTAATCTGCTCTATTGGGCGCTCGTGTTCCTGATTATCGCGCTCGTGGCGGCCGCGTTCGGCTTCGGCGGCGTGGCGGGCACAGCGATGAGCGGCGCGCAGCTTCTGTTC
>CAVPAB010000010.1:307500-375235 GCA_963701405.1 uncultured Alphaproteobacteria bacterium
GACGCTCGCCTACGAGCTGGACATCAAGGCCAAGGATCTGCGCGAGATGGCCGACGTCTACCACCCGCAGGGGGACATCGGCGCGTCGATCTCGTCGGGATCGTTTCCCACGCTCGGCATGGTCATCGCGCCATGCTCCATCCGCACCATGAGCGAGATCGCCACCGGCGTCACCGGTTCGCTGATGAGCCGTGCGGCGGACGTGGTGCTCAAGGAGCGCCGCCGCCTCGTGCTCGCGATCCGCGAGACGCCGCTGCATACGGGCCATCTGCGCACGATGCTGCAATTGAGCGAGATGGGCGCGATCATCGCGCCGGTCATGCCCGCGTTCTACAACAGGCCGCAATCGCTCGACGACATCGTCAATCATTCCGTCGGGCGCATGCTCGACCTCTTCGGCATCGACGCCGACTTCGTGAAGCGGTGGAAGATCGAAGAGGCCAAGGACTGAGCGCGCCAGCGCTCGAACTCGCCGCCGGCGACGCGCTGGCGCGCATTGCGCCGCTCGGCGCCGAGGCGGTGTCCTGGCGCGTTGGCGGACGCGATCTTCTCTGGACGCGATCCACCGGCCATTGGGATCGCGTCGCGCCCATTCTCTTTCCTTGCGTCGGCTGGAGCCGGGGCGGCGCGGTCACCATCGACGGCGCCCGCTTTCCCATGCCGGTGCACGGGTTCGCAGCCACCTGCCATTTCCACTTGCGCGAGCGCACGGGAGACAGCGCGTCGTTCGAACTTGCGAGCAGCGACGAGACCCGCGCGCATTACCCGTTTGCGTTTCGCCTGCGCGCCTCATACGCGCTCACTGCGCGCACGTTGCGCATGGAGCTTCGCGCGCAAAACGATGGGGATGCGCCGATGCCCTATGCCTGCGGATTCCATCCCGGGCTCAGCTGGCCCTTCGCGGGCGGGGTGCAGCACGAGCACCAGATTCGGTTCGAGGATGACGAGCTTCCGCAGGTTCCTGTCATCACGGCCGACGGACTCTTCTCGTACGCCATGCGCGCCATTCCGCTCGATGCGCGTCGCCTGCCGCTGTCGCCCGGCCTGTTCGAGCGCGAGGCCCTGTGCTTCCTCGATGCGCGCAGCCGCAGTGTACGATTCGAAGGCCCCGGCGGCGTCATCGCCGCGCAGGCGGAGGGCTTTCGTCATTGGGCTCTCTGGTCGCGCCCGGGAGCGCCCTTCCTGTGCGTCGAAGCCTGGACCGGCCATGGCGATCCGGAGGGCTTCAGCGGCGAGTTCCGCGACAAGCCCTCCATCGACATGCTCGCGCCAGGCGAGGTCCGCACGCACGCCCTGACGCTGCACTTCATGGAGACGTGAACCGGCGGCGCTTGGATTCGTGGTCCAACTCTGCGAAAACATGGACGACGAGCGCGTTCTTCAGCGCAATCTTCTGGGAATGACATAAGGATCGCCGGCTTGAGCGAACAGCGTCCGCAAGCTCTGCTGATCGACGGCAAGGCCGTCGCCGCCCGGGTCGTCGAGGAAACGGCCGCCGCGGCCCGGGATCTGATGGCGCGCGGCGTGCGCCCGGGACTGGCCGTCGTGCTTGTCGGCGAGGACCCGGCGAGCCAGGTCTACGTGCGCTCCAAGGGAAAGGCCGCCGAGAGTTGCGGCTTCCATTCGGTGCAGCATACCCTGCCTGCGAGCACCAGCGAGGGGGCGCTCATCGCGCTCGTCGAAAAGCTCAACGCCGATCCCGCCATCCACGGCATTCTCGTGCAATTGCCGCTGCCCGGCCAGATCGATTCGGCCCGGGTGCTCGAGACGATCTCCCCCGCCAAGGACGTCGACGGATTTCATCCGGTGAACGCCGGGCTTCTGGCGATCGGCGAAACCGGGCGCGCGCTCGTGCCGTGCACGCCTGCGGGCTCCATGATTCTCCTGCGCGAAGCCGCCCGCGAACTCGACGTGCAGCTTGCTGGCCTCGACGCGGTCGTCGTCGGGCGCTCGAACATCGTCGGCAAGCCGATGGCGCAATTGCTGCTGGCCGAGAATTGCACCGTCACCATCGCGCATTCGCGCACGCGCGATCTCGCCGCCGTCGTGGCGCGGGCCGATGTGGTCGTGGCGGCAGTGGGCCGGCCCGAGATGATCAGGGGCGAGTGGATCAAGCCGGGCGCGATCGTCATCGACGTCGGCATCAACCGGGTGGCGGCCGAAGGGCTGGACAAGAACGGCAAGCCGCGCACGCGGCTCGTGGGCGATGTGGCGTTCGAGGCGGCGGCGGCGCGCGCGGGCGCGATCACGCCGGTGCCGGGGGGCGTGGGGCCGATGACGATCGCGATGCTGATGAGAAATACGCTTACGGCTGCGGAACGCAGCGCGCGCTAGGATCGGGCGGGCGTGCGCGTCCGGGTCTTTGGAATGGGCTCTCCGGGCCCCTGAATGCAGGGTGGCAACATGCAGACGCTTGCTCGCATCCCCTTCTTCAAGGACACAGGCGACATCGACTTCGCCCGGTACGATCGACGCTGCACGTGGCGGCGCACCGAAGAGAACGAGGTCGTCGTCGATTTCGAGGACACGTCCTCCGACGTGTATTTCATCCTGACCGGCGAGGTGCGCATCCTCATCCGCACGCCGGCCGGCAAGGAGATCATCCTTGCGGAAATGCGCGCCGGCCAGTTCTTCGGCGAGCTGTCGGCCATCGACAACGTGCCCCGTTCGGCCAACGTCACCTCGCTGACGCGCGGCGAGCTCTGCATCATGCCGGCTTCCGTGTTTCGCGAACTCGTGTTCGAGTCGAAGGCTATCTGCGACAAGATCCTGCGCCTGCTCGACGAGCCGCATTCGCGAGAGCAATGCGCGGCTGACCGAGCATTCCATCTTCGACATCAAGCACCGCCTCTATTCGGAACTGCTGCGCCTCGCCCATGCGCGAGCGGGGCATGACGGTCAGAAGATCGTGAGCCCGCCGCCGTTTCATCATGTGCTGGCGGCGCGCATCGGTTGCCGCCGGGAACAGATCACGCGCGAGCTTTCGGCGCTGTCCCAGGAAGGGCTCATCGAGAAGAACCGCGGCGGCCTCGTCCTCGTGAAGCCGAAGGTTCTCGAAGCGCGCCTTGAAGAAGCTCTCCGGTCGGAAGGTTGAGCATGCAGGATTTCCGACAGGATCGCCCGACAGGATGAGCAAGCCGCTGCTCGAGGTGGACCGCCTCGTCAAGCGTTTCGGCGCAGTCAAGGCGGTGGACGACGTCTCCTTCCATATCGACGAGGCCGAGTTCTTCGCGCTGCTCGGGCCATCGGGCTGCGGCAAGACCACGCTCATGCGGCTTGTCGCCGGCTTCGAAGCGCCCGACTCCGGGCGCATTCTCATCGGGGGACGCGACATCAGCGCGGAGCCGCCGCACAGGCGCCCCGTGAACATGATGTTCCAGTCCTACGCGCTGTTTCCGCACATGAGCGTGGAAAAGAACATCGGCTTCAGCCTGCGGCGCCAGGGCATGGCGTCAGGCGCCATCGCGGAGCGCGTGCGCGAGATGCTTGCGCTGGTGCAGATGGAGGGGCTCGGCGAGCGGCGGCCTGACCAATTGTCGGGCGGTCAGAAGGCGCGCGTCGCGCTGGCCCGCGCGCTCGCGGCGCGTCCGCGCCTCCTGCTTCTCGACGAGCCGCTGTCTGCGCTCGATCGCAAGCTGCGCGAGGAAACGCAGTTCGAGTTGATGCAGGTGCAGCGCGATCTCGGGATCGCGTTCCTCGTGGTCACGCACGACCAGGACGAGGCGATGGCGATGGCGCAGCGCATCGCGCTGATGCGCGAGGGCCGTATCGAACAGATCGGCGCGGCGCGCGAGGTTTACGAGCGGCCGGCGTCGACGTGGGCGGCAAGCTTCATGGGCGATGCGAACCTCGTCCCGGCGCAGGTGCGCGAGGTCCACGAAGAGGGTGAGGGGGCGACCCGCGTGCGCCGCACGTTCCTCGACGTCTGCGGCGCGCGGCATGTGGCGCAGGAGCGCATCGAGGCCGGAGCCGGGCCTGCGCCGCCTGCGGGCGCGCGCGTCACTCTCGCGGTTCGCGCCGAGCGGATCGCGCTTTGTGCGGAGCGGCCGCACGAGAGCGAGGTGAGCAACGTCCTGGAGGGCGAGGTCGTCGATTGCGCCTATCTGGGCGACGTGACGACGTGGCGCGTGACGTGCGGGCAGGGGATCACGCTTCGCGTCTCGAGGATGAGCGCCGATGCGCAGAGCTTTGCGCGCGGCCAGCGGGTGTTCGTGTGCTGGCCGGACGGCGCGGCGCGGGTGCTGGCGACATGAACGCCGGGCCGATCCGCCACGGCTGGGCGCGACGCCTCGCCTTCGCGGCGCCGGTTGTCTGGCTCGTCCTCTTTTTCGCGCTGCCGTTCGCGGTGATCGTGCGCCTGTCCTTGTCGCAGTCGATCGTGGGGCAGCCGCCGTATGAGCCGCAGTTCGATCTCGGCGCGGGCGTCGCGGGCTTCATGGAGGGCGTGCGGCAGTTTTCGTTGGAAAACTTCGCCATCGTGTTTTCGGACGCGCTCTATGTGCAATCCTACATTTCATCGCTGCGGCTCGCGCTGATCTCGACAGCGTTCGCGCTCGTCATCGCCTATCCGATGGCGCTCGCCATGTCGCGGGCGCCGCGTCATCTCAAGCCCGCGCTGATCCTGCTGGCCATCGCCCCCTTCTGGACGAGCTTCCTGATCCGCGTGTACGCGTGGATCGCGATCCTTCGCGATGAAGGCCTCTTGAACAATGCGCTGCTCGGCGTGGGTCTCATCGACGCGCCGCTGCGCATCTTCGCCACCGAGACCGCAGTGGTCATCGGCATCGTCTATTCGTACCTGCCGTTCATGGTGCTGCCGATCTTCAACGCCATCGACCGGCAGGATCGCGCGCTCGTGGAAGCGGCGATGGATCTCGGCGCGAACCGGACGAGCGCGTTCTGGACGGTGACTTTTCCGCTGTCGCTGCCGGGCGTGCTCGCGGGCGCGCTGCTCGTGTTCATTCCCGCGGTGGGCGAGTTCGTCATTCCCGATCTTCTCGGCGGTTCGGACACGCTCATGATCGGGCGCACGATGTGGAACGAGTTCTTCGCCAACCGCGACTGGCCGGTGGCGTCGGCGGTCGCCATCGTCCTGCTTGCAGCGCTGCTCGTTCCGCTCATCCTCTTCGAGCGCGCGCAGATGCGTCAGCAAGAGAGCGCGGGGGCGGGGCGATGACGAACCGGCTCGGCTACGGCGGCGTGCTCGTGCTCCTCTTCAGTTTCGCCTTTCTCTACGCGCCGATCGCGCTGCTGATCCTCTACAGCTTCAACGCCTCCAGGCTCGTTACGGTGTGGGGCGGCTTCTCCACGCGATGGTACGCGTCGCTGCTGCGGAACGAAGCGCTGATCGAGGCTGCGTGGACGAGCCTTCGCGTGGGCCTCGTGTCGGCGGCGCTCGCGACGGTGCTGGGCACGCTGGCGGCGCTCGCGCTTGCGAGGGGCGGGAGATTCCGCGGGCGCACGGCGTTCGCCTCGATGCTGTATGCGCCGATGGTGATGCCGGAAGTGGTGATCGGGCTCGCCCTGCTGCTTCTGTTCGTGTCGCTGGGCTTCGATCGCGGATTCTGGACCGTCGTCATCGCACATGGGACTCTGGGCATGTGCTTCGTGTCCGTGGTCGTGCACGCGCGCCTGGCGCGTTTCGACCGTTCGCTGGAAGAGGCCGCGATGGATCTGGGCGCGAGCCCGGTCCAGACATTTTATCTCGTGACGCTGCCGCTGATCGCGCCCTCGGTCGTGGCGGGCTTCCTGCTCGCCTTCACGATCTCGCTCGACGATTTCGTTCTGGCGAGCTTCACGACGGGGCCCGGATCGACGACGCTGCCGATGCGCATCTATTCCTCCGTTCGCCTTGGCGTGACGCCGGAGATCAACGCGATCTCGACCCTGCTGATCGGGTTCGTCGCCCTCATGGCCCTCGTCTGGCTGCTGTCGCGCAGGTTCCTGCGGGCCGCCTGAAATCAGCGCGCGGCGGGGGCGAGGGCGGGCAGGGGCGCCTGCTGGCGCCGCAGCAGGGGCGCGGCGGCCTCGGAGCGGTTGATCAGGGTTTCAGGGTCGATGGAGAGCGCCGGATCTTCCCACGGCCCTTCGAGGTCGAGCACGAGGAGGGCGGGTTCCCGGCCATCGGCCATCGGCTTGGCGGGGCGGGGCTGGCGTGCGGCGATCTCCAGCCGCAACGTGCGCTCCGCCAGCGCGATCTCGCCTGTGACGGCGACCTCCACGCCGTGTCCGGCGGCGGCGGCGCGGTCGAATGCGAGCACGCCCTGGTCGATGGTGGTCTCGATGTCGGCGGACAGGAAACTCGTCTGGCCGCTGCGCATTTCCGCCGGGATCGACAGGGGCCGGCGCTCTGTCCGGCGCAGCGCGCGTTCGAGATCGACGCCGATGATTTCGGGCGCGTTGATCGTCGCCTGCGCCTTGCCCGACGCGTTCTGCATCATCGCGTGGACGCTCGATCCACGGCTCTGGAGGCGAAACTCCCCGGACGCGGCGCCCGACGCGATGTTGGGATGGCCAGCGCCGCGCAGTAGCGACGCGATGCTGACGTTCCTGAAACTGCCGCTGGCGGCAAGCTCCGGCGTCGCTGTGCGCGAATCGAAGGTCCAGCGCCCGCGCAGCGATCCGCCGTACGCCTCGGCGCCGCCGGTGGTGATTTCGAGCCGCCCGTCGTCGAGCGCGACAACGAGGCCAACGTCGCTCATCGTGAAGCGCCCGACGCTCAGCTGGGCCGCCGAAACCCGCAGGTCCGCGTCGAACCCGTCGAGGCGTCCGATCGCGATGCCGTCCTTGCTCCATTGCCTGTCGCGCCTGAGGGCAGGCAGGCCGGCGTCGCGCGTGCGCAGCTCGTAGGCGCGCGTGGCCAGCGTGCCCGACAGCTTGGGCCGCTTTTCGCCCTGGAGCAGGGTCAGCGATCCCTCGAACGTGCTCGCATCCAGCGTCAGCCGCAGGTCGGACAGGGTCGCGCTCTGCGGCAGGGCGCGCAATTGTCCGCTGAGCGCGAACCGGGTCAGGCGGCCGGGAACGGCGGGCTGCGCGTCCATCAGCGCCAGGAATTGCCCGAACCGTTCGGAGGTGGAGGCGACGCGCGCCTCCAGCATCCAGCGCGCGCCGCCCGCGAGCGCGCCGTCGACGGACAGGTTCAGCATGCGAGAGGCAAGCTTCAGGGTGAACGGCGACTTCTCGCCGCGAAGCACCTCGGCGGGCTTGCCGAGCAGCGCCTCGACGTCGATCTTCTCGCCGCGCCACATGCCGCGGCCCGACAGGACGGCCGCAGCGCCCAGATTCGGCCAGTCGATGCTGCCGTCGACGGACTCGACGACAAGCGAAAATCCCTCGTGTGCGCGCACGCGCAGCGAGCCGCCCCTGATCTTGACGGCGCCCAGCCGCGCCCTGTCCGCCCGGCGCGCTTCGTCGCTCGAACTCGGGGCGGCGATCGCGCGCTGGATCGCCGGCGCGCTTGCCGGGCGGGAGCCGCCGGCGTCGATCGCGATTTCGGGTTGCGACAGGCGCAAGCCGGCAAATTCCACCCGGCCTGTCAGAAGCCGGGGGATGCTCACGTCCGCCGTAAGGCGCCGGACATTGATCGAGATCGTGCCGTCGGGATGGCCGATCCGGACGTTCTCGTAGCTCACGCGGGGGTAGGGCAGCAGGGCGATCGTCACGCGGCCCTGAGTGGACGCCTCGAGCGCCGTGGTGCGGGCGACCTGTTCGGACAATTCGGTCTGCAGGCGCGCCGACCAGAAGGCCATCGGCACGAAGCCGGCCGCAACGATCGCGGCCAGCACGGCGCCGGCGGCCCACTTCACAGGTGTCTTCATGTCTTCCAGACGCGCTCGTGCCGAGTCCTGCCGGAACCCGCATCCTGTTTACACGGCGCCTTGCGGCTTATCGAGCCCAGAAGTTGAGCTTTTCAAAGGCGTCCGGGGCGGCGCGCCCAGGGCGTCCGGGCCCGCTCAGCGGAGCGTGAGCGGCCGGGGCGGAGGTCCAAGCGCGACGTGGCTGACCGAGTGGGGCTCCACCGTGGCCATGCGCTCGGGCCATCGGCCGACGGACACGCGCTCCATGGCCATGAGCAGGTTGCGCTCGGAGCGTGGAAGACCGCGCGTCTGCGCCAGGGAGGTGAAATCGCGTGGCGAGATCTTCCGCCCCCCGCCGCGCTGGTAGATGAGGAAACCTGCGTCGCTCATGAACCGGTCGCCGCTGCGCAGGCTCGAGTCCGCCATGATCGCGGCGCGCGGATCGGGCGCGCCGCACGAACAGGTCTGGTCGCGCGTGCGCGTGTATCGCAGGGCGACGGGGAGATTTGTGTAGGGCGCGCCGTCGCGCATCGCGACAGCGTCGATGATCCTGTCGGAGCGCATCGAGTAGAGGCGCGTGGGCGCGCTCGGGCACACGGCGGCGCAGCCCGCGTCGCTGGCGCCAAATCCGGCGGGCGCGGGGAAGAAGAAGCCGTCGCACAGGCGCACGCAGACCATGCCCGATGTGGACTGGCGCGGGCGCTCGCTGAAATTGTTCGTGTGCCGGACCCTCGGCGCCTGCGGCGCGGCGGCGCGGCGCGGCTGATGGTCGACGGCGTGCGGCTGGCCGAGCATCGCGGGAGGGCCGCCGGGCTGGGTGAAGAACCAGAACGGGTTGTCGGCGTTCGTGCGCGAAGCCGGGATATGAACCGGCGCGTAGGCCGTCATGTGCCGGGGCGGGGCCGCCGCGTGCACCTGCTGCGGCTGGGCGGCGCGCCTTTGCTGCTGGTAAGCGACCTGCCTCTGCTGCTGGGCGGCAGGCTGGCGATACTGCTGCTGCTGCTGCTGCGCGGGCTGGCGCTGCGCGGCGGCGGCCTGCCTGCCTGCGTTCTTGCGGGATTGTTCAGCGCGCCAGAACGAGGCGCTGTCGTCGGACTCGGCGAACACCGTGCCGGCGTGCGGTCCCAGGACCATCACCGCCGCGGCGGCGATGACGAAGCCGGCTGTGAGCGCGAGCTTGCTGCGAGGGGTGATCGAACGGGAGGACGTCTGGCCGGAAACCCGGGAAACACGCTCTTGCAAGGACTTGGACGAACGCGAAAGACGCAACATGACTGGCCACCTGAAGCTGGCTTATTGGATCTCGATAATCTGTGGCCTCAGGTGACGAGTTAACATGAGCTTAACATAACGGCAATAAGGCGACGGGTTCCAGGACCGGTTTGATTTCACGCATTGCTTGTCAACGTTAACGCGCCTACCCGTGTTGATCTTGCAGACACCTTGCCGACGCGGCGCCGAACCATTGGCAAAGCCCGGCGAAAGACGAGGACGAGCATGACAATGACTGGCGCGCGGATGTTCAAGGTCACTTTGCAGGAGGCCCGCTCGAAGGGCGCGCCGGCGGGCGGAGGCCAGTCGGGCTACGAGTTTTTCGCGCCGCTCGACGAGGCCGGCCACATCGACCTCGAGTCATGGAAGAAAGAGCGCGCACGCTGCTTCGTGCATCGTCTCGACCACGGCAAGGTCGTGGAGCGTGGGTTGCTCGTTCATCGCGCTGGCGGCGCCGGCGGCGCCACATGGGCGTTCGATTACCAGGCCGGCACGAACGATGACGAGGAGCAGGGCTACCGGTTCGCCTCGCACGCCTTCCAGACGGGCGAATACGTCTCCGTCCGCGACGGGGACGGAGACTTGAAGACCTACCGCGTCGAGACCGTCACGCCGGCCTGAGGCGCGCCTTATTCGGCCGGCGCGCGCACAGGCGCCGGCTGCGGCTGCCCGTGGGCCGTCGCGTCCCCGACCAGTCCCGCCTCGCGCATGCGCGCCTTCTCGCCCTTCGACAGATAGGTGTCGACGCGGTCGAGATAGATGTAGACGACGGGCGTGATGTAGAGCGTCAGCAATTGCGACAGGCAGAGGCCGCCGACGATCGCGATGCCGAGCGGCTGGCGCAGTTCCGCGCCGGCGCCCGCGCCGATGGCGATGGGCACCGCGCCGAAGATCGCGGCCAGCGTCGTCATCATGATCGGGCGGAAACGGATCAGCGCCGCCTCGCGGATGGCGGAAGCCGCGTCCATTCCCTGGTTTCGTCGTTCGATCGCGAAGTCGATCATCATGATCGCGTTTTTCTTGACGATGCCGACGAGCAGCAGGACGCCGATGATGGCGATCACCGACAGGTCCATGCTGAAGAATTTCAGCGCCAGCAAGGCGCCGATGCCCGCCGAGGCGAGGCCCGACAGAATCGTCAGCGGGTGGATGTAGCTCTCGTAGAGCACGCCCAGCAGGATGTAGATCGTCAGGATCGCGGCGATGAGCAGGGGAACCTGTCCGCGCTGCGCGTCCTCGAACAGGGCCGCGGCGCCCGAGAAGTTCGTGCTGATGGTGGCGGGCAGGGCGATCTCGCGAGCTGCGTTGCGGATCGCCTCGTTGGCCTCCGACAGCGCGACGCCGGGAGTGACGTTGTAGGACAGCGTGACTGAAGGTTGCTGCGCCTGCCGGTTCACCGTCAGCGGTCCGACGGAGCGGCGCACGGTCGCCACCTGGTCGAGCGGAATGATCGGCGCGTTCGAGGCGCCGCTGCCGCCGGTCCCGGCCGTTCCCTGCGTCCCGCCGCTGCCGCCGCTTCCGCCAGAGCCGGTCGCCGTCGTCGTGATCACGGCGCCCGGGTTGGCGCGGATGTAGATGCGGCTGAGCGCGGATGGGTCGTCCTGGAAGTTCTTGTTGGCGACGAGGATGACCTGATAGTCCGCCGATTGCGTGAAGATCGTCGAAATCTGGCGGCCGCCGTAGGTGTTGTAGAGCGCCGCGCGGATCTGCTCGGACGTGACGCCGAAGGCCGCGGCCTTCTCGCGGTCGATGTCGATCACGAGCTGGGGATTGCGGATCTGCAGGTCCGTCGACACGTCGCGCAGTTGCGGCAACTGGCGCATGCGCTCGAGCAGTTGCGGCGACTTGTCGTAAAGCGAGGTCAGGTCGCCCGACTGGAGCGTGAACTGATAGGCCGCGCGCGCCTGCCGGCCGCCTGAAAGGTTCATGCTCTGCACGGGCACGAAGATGCTGTTGACGCCAGGAACCTGCGTCGTCGCGCGGCGCAGCCGGGAGATCACGCCCTGGATGTCGCCGCGTTCGGCCTTCGGCTTCAGGGCGACGAAGATGCTGCCCTGGTTGGAGGCGCCGCCGGAGCCGACCGAAGCGGTGACGTAGTCGACCGCTGGATCCTTCATGACGATGGCCACCACGCGCTGGGCGAGTTCCGCCTGCACCGGGAAGGCGGTGTCGGGAGCGACTTCCGTCGAACCGGAGAGGAAGCCGGTGTCCTCGGTGGGGAAGAAGCCCTTGGGGATCGTGATGAACATCCAGATGCTGATCACGAATGTGGCCAGCGTCACCATCAGCATCGTGAACCGGAAGCGAAGCGCGAGGTCGAGGGTCAACCGGTAGGCGTTGTTCATGCCGTCGAGGAAGCGGTCCACCGCGCGGTTGAAGGCGTTGTCGGAGCCGTGGATGCTCGAGGGCTTGAGGAGTTGCGCGCACAGCATCGGCGTCAGGGTGAGGGAGACGAAGCCCGACACGAGAATGGCGCAGGTGATGACCACCGCGAATTCGCGGAACACGCGGCCGACGACGCCACCCATCAGCAGAACCGGGATGAACACGGCGACGAGCGAGAAGGTGATCGAGAGAATTGTGAACGCGATTTCGCGCGAGCCCTTCAGCGCCGCCTCGAAGGGTTTCATCCCTTCCTCTATGTGGCGCATGATGTTTTCGAGCATGACGATGGCGTCGTCGACGACGAAGCCCACGGCGAGCGTGATTGCCAGCAGCGATATGTTGTCGATCGAATAGCCGAACGCATACATGAACGCGCAGGTGCCGATCAGCGACACTGGGAGCGCCAGCGTCGGGATGATCGTCGCCGCGAACGTCTTGAGGAAGAGGAAGATGACGAGGATCACGAGGGCGACCGAGAGCGCCAGGGTGAAATAGACGTCGTGCACGGATTCGCGGATGGAGACCGAACGGTCGTTGATGATCCGCGCTTCGATGGAGGGCGGCAATTGCGCCTGGTAGGTCGGGAGGCGGTTTCGGATCGAGTCGACGACCGCGACTGTATTGGCGTCCGACTGGCGGAACACGGCGAGGACGATGGCGCGCTCGTCGCCGAACCAGGCGGCGGTGCGGTCGTTCTCGACGGAATCATAGACGTTGGCGATTTCGGACAGGCGCACAGGTGATCCGTTGCGCCAGGCGACCACGAGGTCGCGATAGCCTTCCGCCCGTTCGATCTGGCCGGTGGCGGTCAGCACGGCGTCGCGGGTCTGTCCGCGCAGGCTGCCGATGGGGCTGTTGGAATTGGCGGCGGCGACCGCGTTGCGAACATCGTTGAGCGTCAGGCCGCGGGCGGCGGCTGCGTCGGGATCGGCCTCGATGCGGACGGCGTATTTCTGCTGGCCGAAGATGGAGACCTGCGCGACGCCGGGAATCTGGGAAATCTGCTGGGCGAAAATCTGTTCGGCGTAATCGTTCGTTTCCGACAGCGGCATCGTCGGGGATTTCAGAACGAGGAAGAGAATGGGCGCGTCGGCCGGGTTGACCTTGCGGAAGCTGGGCGGGGCGGGAATCTCGGGCGGCAGGCGGCGCAGGGTGGACGAAATCTGCGACTGGACATCGAGCGCGGCGCTGTCGATGTCGCGATCGAGGTCGAACTGCAGCGTGATGTTCGTCGACCCGTTGGAAGAGCGCGACGTCATCTGCGTGATGCCGGGGATCGTCGCGAAGGCGCGCTCGAGCGGCGCGGCCACGGACGAGGCCATCGTCTCGGGGTTCGCGCCGGGGAGGCTGGCCGACACGTTGATGGTGGGGAAGTCGACGCGGGGCAGGGCCGCGACCGGCAGCTTCATGTAGGCGAACACGCCGAAGACGATGAACGACATCATCAACAGCGTCGTCATGACCGGTCGGCGGATGCAAAGTTCAGGAAGCGACATCAAGTGTCCCTCTTGGCGGCGGCGCGGGCAGGCGTTCTCGTCTCGATGCGGGCGCCGTTGAAGAGGGCGAGCGCGCCCTCCACCACGATGGATTCGCCGCCCTTCAGGCCTTCGGAGACGATGTCCCGTCCGTCCTGTGTGCGCGAGATCTTCACGGGGCGTACGCGCGCCACCCCATTCTCGATCACGTAGACATAATTGCCGTTCTGCCCCGTCTGCGTTGCGGTGCGGGGCACGCTGACGACGTCCTGCTCCGTCCGCAGGACAACGCGCAGGCTGCACAATTGTCCCGGCCAGAGCTTGTCGTCGGGGTTGTCGAACTGGGCGCGCACGGCGACGGTGCCGGTCGCCGGGTCGATCGTGTTGTCGATGACGGCGACGCGTCCGCGGATGGAGTCCTTCGACCCCTGCGGCGTGGCCTCGACGTAGGAATCCTTCGACTGCAGCGCCGCGCGGTAATCGCCGAGCAGGCGCTGGGGCACGGAGAAGACGACGTAGATCGGCGTCGTCTGGACGATGGTGGCGAGCGTGCCGGTGGGATTGTTGTCGCCGGCGCGCATGATGTTGCCGGGCTTCACGTTCACCGTGCCGATGCGCCCCGAGATCGGCGCGCGGATGGTGTAGAAGCTCAGCTGGACCTTCAGGTTCTCGACCTGCGCCTGATCGCCCAGGATCGAGGCGTTGGCGGCGGCCACCTGCGTCCGGGCGTTCTCGAGACTGACCTTGGTGCCGGCGTTGCGCGCGACGAGTTCCTCGAACCGCGCGACGTCGCGATTGGCCTGCTCGAGCACCGTCCTGTTGCGCACGAGGCTGGCTTCCGCCTGCTTGATCTGCGCCTCGATCTGGCGGCTGTCGAGGCGGGCGAGCAATTGGCCCTCCTTCACGACGGCCCCATCGGGAACGGCGACCTCCTGAACCTGCGCGTCGACGCGCGTTTTCAGCGCCACGACCGCCATCGGCTGCACCGTGCCGACCGAGTCGTGGATCACGGGAACCTCGCCGCGGCGGGCCTCGTCGAGAACCACGAGGACCGGAGGCCGGTTGGCGCCGGGTCCGCCGCCCCCGCCGCCACGCTGGCCGCCTTGCGGCGGCTGGCCGGTGGGCGATCCTGCTGGCGCGCCGGGGGCCTGCGCGGTCCGCGTCTGGCTGGCGGCGGGCGCATTGTAGGCCGGCAGCACGCCGGCGAGCGGGCCCAGATAGCTGCGCGCCGCAGCGGCCTTTTCGCCGGAACCGGGAATAATTCGATCAGCCTGGCCGGGCCACGTCAGTGCGGCCGCCCCTGCGACCACCACTGCGCCAGCCAGCGACCACGCGGCCTTGCGCACATTCATGAATACCTCCGGGCCGGATCGTCATCCCCGGCCGAACCCCTGGACAAACGCTCTTCGCGTATAGTCTAGCACGAAACGCCGGCGTCGGCGGAAGTGGACTGTGAACATGGCATTTAGCGCTGAATCGTGACGCCACAAGGGCTTAACGATTGTGCCGGGTTACGGCGCGGATCACGGTCGGGTGATCGCCGCCGCCAGCGCGGCCAGCGAGACGCACAGCCAGCCCGCGATCATTCCAAGGCCGCCCGCCGGCGCCGCCATCGGGAAGAGCCGCGCCGCTCCCCAGAAGCGCACGGCGAGGTCTCCGGCGAACAGGCAGGCGCCCGCGGCCAGAAGCGTCGCGGCGATGAGGAAGAGCGTGTTTCCCGTCTGGAGCGAGATGGCGGTGACCGCCGCGGCATGAATGAGAAGGAAGGTCGCCGCCGTCGAGAGGTTCGCGCCGCCGGCATGCGCGCCGGCGGCGGCGAGGGCGACGCCGGATGCGCCCATCAATCCGCCCGCGACCAGCAGCGCTGTGTTCCAGACGCTCATCGAACCCTCGTGTCTTGTTTCAGGAGGGTTCGATCCTGTGGGGTTTTTCGCGCGCGTTCAAGCGCGGGCTAGTACGCGTTCTCGGATTTCGTCAGGGCTAGGGGCGTGATCGCGAGGATGTAGATGTCGAACAGGATCGACCAGTTCTCGATGTAATAGAGATCGCACTCGACGCGGCGCTGGATCTTCTCCTGCGTGTCCGTCTCGCCGCGCCAGCCGTTGACCTGCGCCCAGCCCGTAATGCCGGGGCGCATCTTGTGGCGCGCGAAATAGCCGTCCACCACCTGCTCGTACTGCCGGTCGTCCGCCTTGGCGTGGACGGCGTGCGGGCGCGGCCCCACGAGCGACAGGTCGCCCTTGAAGACGACGTTGATGAGCTGCGGCAGCTCGTCGATCGAGGTCTTGCGGATGAAGCGCCCGACGCGGGTGACGCGCGGATCGTCCTTCGTCACGAGCTTTGCGGCCGTGTGGTCGAGCGTATCGACGTACATCGAGCGGAACTTGTAGACTTCCACCAGTTCGTTGTTGAAGCCGTATCGGCGCTGCCTGAAGAACACCGGTCCGCGCGAGTCGAGCTTGATGGCGATCGCGGTGGCAAGGAGCACCGGCGACAGCATGACGAGCGCGAGCGCGCCGACGATCCGGTCGAAGACCATCTTGATGATGACGCCCCAGTCCGCGATGGGCTTGTCGAACACGTCGATGACGGGAACGCCGCTGACGTAGGAATAGGCGCGCGGGCGGAAGCGAAGCTGGTTGGTGTTCGATGCGAGCCTGATGTCGACGGGCAGCACCCAGAGCTTGCGCAGCATCTGCAGAATGCGCGTCTCCGCCGAGATCGGCAGCGTGAAGATGATGAGATCGAGGCGCACGCTGCGCGAGAACTCCACGAGGTCGTCGACGTTGCCGAGCTTTGGAAAGCCGGCGACGACTTCGGGCGAGCGATCGTCCTCGCGGTCGTCGAAGACGCCGTAGATTCGCAGATCGGAATCGGGCTGGCGCATGAGTTCGCGCAGGAATTGTTCGCCCGCGGCGCCGCCGCCGACGATCACCGCGCGCTGCTCGACGAAGTCCTGCGCGCGTAAGCCGGCGCATCAGCACGGCGGCGGCGATGCGGCTCAGCGCGAACGCGGCGAGGCCCGCGAGGAACAGGGAGACCAGCCAGACACGCGAATAAAGGCCGTCGAGCCTGAACAGGAAGTCGAGCGCCATGACGATGAGAAACACGAAAGCCCAGGCGCCGGCTATCCGCAGGCCCTGGCCCAGCGGCGCGCGCAGGGCGGGCATCGTGTAGCAACCCAGCGAGTGGAGCGAAGCTCCCGCGAGGAAGCCGATGAGCGCCGTGGCGCTGACGTAGCGCACCGCATCTTCCTGGTCATCGACGTAGAGAGCGAAGATCGTCATGCTGATGATGAAGATCAGCGCGAATTCGGCGAGGCGCACCATCCCTGCGATCACCACGCCGGAATAGCGCCCGCGCCCGGAGTGCGCGCGGATCGATTCGGCGAGTTCGGCGAGTTTCACCTTGTCGCCCGCCGTATTGGCTGGCGAAGCGTTGACCGTCGTCTCGCTGATCAGTCTCAGGTCTTCGGCGCTGAAGGCGCTCATTGGTCCGCTATCCTCGGGCTCGCTGGGGCGGACGCGCGCCGGGCGGCGATCGCCGCGTGGCAGGCGTCCATGATCGATTTGGTCATTGCAGAGATCGTGAAGCGCTCGCGGACGAACGCGGCGACGAGGCGCGCGCGCGTGTCGTGTTCCTGCACCGAAAATGCGTGCATCGCCGCCATGGCGGCGACCAGCGCGGCCGGATCGTCCGGAGCAATCAGTTCATTGGCGACCGGCGCAAGGATTTCGGGAATTCCGCCGACGCTCGTCGCAATGATCGGCATCCGCGCCGCAGCGGCTTCGATCACCACGTAGGGCAGGGATTCGGCGCGCGAGGGCACGACGAGCGCGCGGCCTCTCGCGAACGCCTCGCGGGCCGGCATGGCGCCCAGGAAGCGCACGCGCTCGCGCAGGCCGAGGGCTTCCGCGCGCTGCTTCAGCGCCTCTTCGTCCGGCCCCGCGCCCACGAGATTGAGCGTCGGCGCGCCGGCCGCGAGCGCCATGGCTTCGAGCAGCGTGTCCACGCCCTTGAGCGCGCGCAATTCGCCGATGTAGAGAAAGTCCGCCGCGTCCTCGCGCGGGACGACGGGTTCGAACTCGGCCTCGCTGACCCCGTTGAGCGTCACGCGCTTGCGCTCGTCCGGCGCCGTGACGGCCTGATCGAAACGGTCGCGGATGAACGCGCTTTCGAACAGGAACAGGTCGGTGGCGCGGCCGAGCAATCGCTCCATTCCCATGTACAGGGCGCCTTGCACGCCCTTGTAATGAAAGCTTCCGCCGTGTGGCGTGTAGGCGCGCACGGGGCCCTTGCGTCCGATGAGGCCGGGCGCGCGCGCATAGAGGCCGCCCTTCGAGCCATGTCCGTGGACGACGTCGGGCGCGAGCGCGGAAAGCCTGCGCCCGATCGCGACGATGTTGGCGAGGTCGCCGGGACCGGGATTGCGCGGCATCGCGAAGCGATGAACGCCCAGTGACAGGCTGGATCGAAGTTCGCTGAAGATGTCCTCCGCGTTCGCGCCTCCGGTGAGCTGGTCTGCGATCACGCCGACCCTGCAGCCGCGCGCCGCCTGCTCGCGCGCAAGATCGCACACGTGGCGAAACAGGCCGCCGACAGGCGCGCGCAGCACGTGGACGATCGACAGGCTGGCTGCGGGTTGGTCGGACAGGCTCATGAAGCACTCTTGAAACGCGGATCGGAACGTCGCTGGCGGGGTGGGGCGGCTAGAAGAACCGCTCTTTCACGGTGATCGTGTCGCCCGGCAGAATCGGATGGGACAGCGGGACGGCGCCGCTGACGGGCTCGCCGTTGATGATGCGCGTCAGCTCGACCCAGTTGCGCTGGGCGCGAGGCGCGAAGCCGCCGGAGACCGCGAGCGCGTTCTGCACGGTCATGCCGTTGATGTAGGGGTATTGACCGGCTGCCGTGACTTCGCCCAGCACGAAGAAGGGACGATACGCCTCGACTTCGACCGATACGCGCGGCTCGCGCAGATAGCCGCCGCGCAGGCGGTTTTCGATGCGGCGCTCGAGATCGGCGGTCGAGAGGCCATAGGCGTCGATGAGGCCGATCAGCGGCATCGAGATGCGGCCGGCGCCGTCCACAGCGTAGGAATTGGTGAGCGAATCCTGCCCGAAGACGATAATCCGCAGGCGGTCGCCGGAGGCCAGCCGATACGACGCCGCGGCCGGGGCTTCGAACAGTTCGGCGCGGTAGCGCGGCTGGGCGCAGCCGGCCATGGCAAGCGACGCCGCCAGGCAAAAAATCAAAGGAAATCGCGAGACCATTCCCGATCCGCCAAAAATGAAAAATGACGCGCAGGCAAAATTACTTGAGCGAGGCCGACGTTAGCGGCCCTTGGTTAACGATGTCTCACCGACGTGCGGCCGCTGGCTTAACCGCACGTCAACCCTGTTGCTGCATCAATTGCCTCATTGTCAGAGGCCATTTTCGATGAGCAACGAGTTTTCGCGAGTTTCTCCACCCGGCCGCGAGCCCGCGAATCGCGATCTGGATCTGTCGGACGTGTGGCGCGCGATCGTCGCCGGCAAGAAGCTGATCGTCACCGCAACGGCAGCCTGTTTCGTCGCCGCTTTGCTGTACGTGCTGCTCGCCACGCCGCGCTACACGGGCGAAGCGAAGGTGCTGGTCGAGAATCAGGAAGGCTATCTGACGCGCCAGGAGCGGGCGGACAACGCGCCCGACGAGCAGGCGGTCGCCTCGCAGGTGCAGGTGGTGATGTCGCGCGATCTCGCCCGGCAGGCGATTCGCCAGCTCGGGCTCTCCGGCAATTCCGAATTCGATCCGATCGCCGGCGGCGGCGGGCTCATCCGCCAGATCGCTGGCCTGATCACGGGCTCGCGCGCATCGACGCGCGAGGACCGTATCTTCGAGGAGTATTACAAGCGGCTCAATGTGTTCGCGCTGCCCAAGTCGCGCGTTCTGGCGATCGAGTTCCAGTCGCGCGACCCAGCGCTCGCCGCGCGCGGCGCGAACGTCATCGCGGACCTCTTCATCCAGATGCAGGCGAACGCGAAGCGCGACCAGGCGCGCGCGTCGGCCGAAGCGCTGGGCACGCAGGTCGGGCTGCTGCGCACGAAAGTCGCCGAGGCGGAGGGCAAGGTCGAGACCTTCCGCGCCAAATCCGGCCTGATGGTCGGCGCGAACAATTCCACGCTGCCCACCCAGCAGCTTGCCGAGATCAACGCGCAGCTCGCCTCCGCGCGCACGGCGCAGGCCGATTCCCAGGCCCGCGCCCGCCTGCTGCGCGAGGCGATCCGGGCAGGGCGCCTCAACGAAGTGCCCGACATCGCCAACAACGAGCTCGTGCGCCGCGTGTCCGAGCAGCGCGTCACGCTGCGGGGCCAGCTGGCGCTCGAATCGCGCACGCTCGGCCCCGAGCATCCGCGCGCCAAGGATCTCAACGCGCAGATCGCCTCGGTCGAAGGCGAGTTGCGCGCGCTCGCCGAGAAGACCGCGCGGACGCTTGAAAACGATGCGCGCATCGCCGGTTCGCGCGTGGAGTTTCTTCTCGCCGCCGTCGAGCGTCAGCGGCAGGCCGTCGGCGGGTTCGGCGACGACGAGGTGCGCTTGCGCGAACTCGAGCGCGAGGCCCGTCTGATCAAGGAACAGCTCGAGCAAAGCATCCAGCGCTGGCAGGAAGCGGCCGCGCGCGAAGCCTCGAAGGCGACGCCCGGCGACGCGCGCGTCATCTCGCGCGCCGTGGAGCCTGAAAAGCCGACCTCGCCCAAGAAGATCATCGCGGTCTTCGCGGGCATGGGCGGTCTCGCCATGTCCGTGTTCTTCGTCGTCGCCCGCGCGATGATGGCCGGGCCCGCGCCGGTTTTCGCCGCTCCCATGGAGGTCCCGCCGCTGGCGCGCGCGGGAACTGCTGCGAAGGCCGGGCGGACGCGCGGCGATCGCGAGGACGAACTCGCCGCAGCGCCGCCTGATCGCGTCAACCGCGCCCTGGGCGCACGCGCCGCGCGCATGCCGCGCGAAGCGGCGTTCGACGATCTGGACGTGGCGACGCAGCGCGGCGATGACGCGGAAGATCTGGCGCGCCGCATGCTCGCCATGCCCGTCGGCCCCGACGGCGTGCTGACGCTGGTCGCGGGGGCCAGCCAGAAGGTCGCCTGCGATGGGGCGCAGGCTCTCGGGCGCGCGCTCGCCGTCGGCGGGCGCGCGGTGCTCGTCGACCTCTCGCGCGCAGGCGCACGAGGCGAGCCGGGTTTCGCGGAGGTTCTCGATGGAGCCGCCACGTTCGGCCGCGTGCTTCAGCGCGACGCTCATTCGCGCCTGCACGTCATCGGGCGCGGCGGCGCGCGGATCGAAGCGGGAGACGACGTCGACCAGGCGCTGGCGGCGCTCGGGCGGACCTATGATTTCGTGGTGGTGGCCGCCGCGGGGGAAGACGATATCGAACTCGCGCTGGGGCTGGCGGGATCGGTCGACCGCTGTGTGGTGGCGCAGCGCGCAGGCATTGCGAGCGAGGCGAGCCGGTCGCTCGTCGATGCGCTCATGGAATCGGGCGCGCCGGAGATCGACATGCTCGATGCGCCCGTCGTGCGCCGCAGAGCCGTCGCCGCCTGATCAGGCGGCGCGGCCGAGGCGCGCCCGGACCTTCTGCGCGAGCGGCCAGAGCCAGGCGCTCTGCTTGATGTGGCGCTTTGCCGTCTGCTGTGCGCGGCGCGCGATGCAATAGGCCTTGCCGCGGGCCGTGACGCCGACGAACGTATCGAAAAGCGGCTCCTGGCGCTCGCACCAGCTTTCCTTGTAGCCGGCCTCGCCGACCCCGAGGTCGAACTCCGCAAAGCCGCGGTCGCACAGAGCCTTCAGCAGGAGCGTCGTGGTGACCTCGCCGGGGCTGGCGCGGGCGATGTCCCGCTCGGTGTCGTAGCTGTTCACCATGGCGTGGAAGCGCCCGCCATGGGCGACCCCGCAATAGATGGCGGCGATGCGTTCGCCGGCCATGAGCGCGTGCAGCTCGACGCCGGGTTCGTCCGCGACCGCCGCCTCCTCCATGAATGCGCACGCGAGATCGACGTCGAAGCCGCTCGCCGCGCCCATCGCATCGATGCGCACCTTCTTCTGCCGGCGGAACGCTTCGATGATCTCGCGCGCCTCCATCGGCGTCCCGGCCCGCAGGAGCGACACGGGCCCGAGCTCCTCGAGCTTGCGCGTGCGCCAGCGCAAGCGCTTGCGTCCGTCGCCCGTCATTCGAGACTTCAGGAGCGCTTCGCCGCTCGCCTCGAGTCGCGTGCTGTGCAGGAAGCTCGGGGAGGGCTGGCGGGGCAGGGCGGACATGGGATGGGGCGCGCCGCGCCATTCAAAGGGTTGGTTGAGCAAGGCGAAGGCGTCGACGCCGGCCTTGCGCGCGCCATCCGCGAGCACGCGTCCGAGCGTCGAGGCGTCCATGCGCACGCCGGGGCGCACCAGCGGCATGTTGACGTTCGAGTCGCGATCGCCCGCGTAGGCCGCGACGCGAAGTCCCGACGCCTTCGTGACGCTGAGCGCGAACAGGATGGCGGGCGAATCTGTCTCGTCCCGCGCGAGGATGAACAGCGGTTCGGCGCCGCGCGCGCGGCCCACGACGCGCAGCCAGGGCTCGACCCACCGGCGGGTCTGATATCCGGACGCGGCGCACGTTTCTTCCAATTGCTTCCAATCGCTGGAGATTTCGCTCGCGGAGGCGTGCGTCTCCACGCTGGATATCTCAGGCATCGCGCGCTCCGGTGTGATGGGTGTTCATGCAGTTTGCGGGCTAGGACTTGGCAGTGTATGGCAGCAAGGGTGAACGTCAGCTTTCGCTGATGGGCTGGATGAGGGCATGCGGGAAAAGATCATCAGCGCGGGACTGCGGTTTTTCCGCGCGACCGGCCTTCACCGGCCCGCGTCGTGGCTGACGCGCGGCAAGGGCGCGATCCTGATGTTCCACAACGTGCGCGCGTTCGAGGGCCAGCCGTTCGCTCCGAACCTGCCCCTCGAAATCACGCCCGAATTCTTCGACCTCACGCTCACCGCCCTGCGCGAGGAGGGCTACGAGATCGTGCCCGTCGCCGAATTGCCTGCCCGGATCGCAAGCGACAGCGAGCAGCGGTTCGCCGCGCTGACCTTCGACGATGGATACCGGGACAATCTGGAGGTCGCGGCGCCGATCCTGCGCAAGCACGCCGCACCGTACACGATCTACGTGACCACCGGTTTCGTCGAGAGAACGGCGCGGCTGTGGTGGCTCGAACTCGAGACGGTGATCGCCCACCTCGAGCGCATCGAGATCCAGATTGCGGGCAAGTCCTTCAACGCGCGCACGCAGAGCGTGGACGAGAAGCACAGGGCTTTTCTTCGCGCCTATGCGTTCCTGCGCGAGCATGACGAGGGCGCCATGCTGGATGCGCTCTCACGGCTGCTGGAACAGGCAGGCGTGCGCCCGGCGTTCGCCGAACTGTGCATGACGTGGGACGAAGTCGCCCAAGCGGCCAGCGATCCGCTCTGCACCATTGGCGTCCACACGCTGACCCACTCGCGGCTGACCAAGTACGACGACGCCGTCGTGCGGCGCGAACTGCAGGAGAGCCGGGCGCTGATCGAGGCGAAGATCGGCCGCAAGGCGGACCATCTGGCCTATCCGTTCGGCGATCTCGCTTCAGCGCGTCGGCGCGAATTCGAGATCGCCCGTGAGTGCGGGTTCACGACCGCCGTCACGACGCGGCCCGGCATGCTCTTCTCCAGCCACAGCGACCATCTGACGGCGCTGCCCCGGCTCGCCGTGCATGGCGCGTGGCAGGACAGGGCGTCATTTGAAACGCTGCTGTCGGGCGCGCCGTTCGCCCTGTGGAACCTGGGCCGGCGCGTGAGCGTCGCCTGACCGGCGCTCAGCGCGGGTCTTCGCCGCCCTCGCCGCCAGCCTTGCGGCCGCCTTCCATCCATTTGATGAGCGGGAACATGGGCACGATCCAGGCCGTCCCCATCACCGCGTAGCTGAGCGCCTGGACGAGCTTCGAGGCTTCCTGAAGCGGGCGCGCCTGCGCGAGGGCCATGGCCAGCAGCGCGTAGAGGATGACGAAAGCCAGCATGGCGAAGGCGCCGATGAGCTTTCTTTGGCGGCGGGTCAGGGACAAATCTGGTCTCGATCTTTTCAAGCGGGGAGGGTGCGACCGCGGCGCGCGTTTACGCGGCGCCCCCAGCGGCATATGTCTCCTGCGCCCGAAACGTCAACCGGCCGTGACCATGAGCATTGCACTCGACGCTTCTCCCTCGGCGCCAGCCGCCGCCTCCGACAGCATGGCGGCTGTCCGGGCATGGCTCTACGGGGTCGCCGGCCTCGTCTTCCTGATGGTCATTGTCGGCGGGGCGACGCGGCTCACCGAATCCGGCCTGTCGATCACCGAATGGCGCGTCATCACGGGCGTGCTGCCGCCCCTGAGCGAGGCGGCGTGGCTCGCCGAGTTCGAGAAGTACAAGCAGATCCCGCAATACGGGCAGCTCTTCCCGACGATGACGCTCCCCGAATTCAAGTTCATCTATTTCTGGGAATGGGCGCACCGGCTGCTCGGGCGCATCATCGGCTTCGCCTTCGCGCTGCCGCTCGCCTGGTTCTGGTGGACGGGGCGGGTGCGGGGAAGCCTGCGCTGGAAGCTTCTGGGCCTGCTGGCGCTGGGCGGTCTGCAGGGCGCGGTCGGCTGGTGGATGGTGGCCTCGGGCCTGTCCCAGCGCACGGAAGTCGCGCCCGAGCGCCTGGCCGTCCATCTGACGCTGGCCTCGATTACGTTCGTCGGCCTGCTGGCGGTCGCCATGGGGCTGCGGCGCCGGATGCGCGAGGCGGCGGCCTCCGCACTGCAGGCGGCGTCGGGCTGGTTGGTCGTCTTCCTGCTGTTCCAGATCGCGCTGGGCGCTTTCGTCGCGGGGTCGCGCGCGGGGCTCACCTACAACACATGGCCGCTGATGGACGGCGCGATCATGCCCGCATGGTCCGCGATGACCAGCATGGAGCCGGGCTGGCGCAATTTCTTCGAGAACCACGCGACGGTGCAATTCCAGCACCGCATGGGCGCGTATCTTCTGCTCGCCTTCGCCGTGTGGCATGCGTGGACCGCGCGCAGCGTCGCGCCGGGCTCCAAGGCGGCCAAGCGCGCGGCGGTCATCGTCGGTCTGATCCTGTGTCAGGCGGCGATCGGCATCGGGACGCTTCTGGCGGTCGATGGCGAGATTCCCCTCAGCTGGGGACTGGCGCACCAGGGCTTTGCCGTCGTGGTGCTGGGCATGGCGACAGCACACTGGCGGGCGCTCGCGGCGCGCTGAATTCTTGAGTCCACACAAGCGAATGGAGCGGAATCCTCAGAAACGGATTCCGCTCCCTCGTGTTCTGATTCAAGTCCTCACGAGAGGACGCGGACGCCGATCAGCGCGTTGTGGAACGCGAAGATCGCCAGCCAGACCACCGTTCCGGCGCCGATGGCGATCCAGTCGCCGCGCCCGAACGGGGCTGGCGCGGGGCCGAGGTCGCCGCGCTTCTTGACGCTGATGCGGTCGTAGACCGCCCATGCCAGGAACGAACCGAACAGGATGATGGAGCCGAGGTCGCCGTTGGCGAGAAGGTGAGCCAGCGCCCACGTCTTCACGCCCACGAGCATCGGATGCTTCAGGGTCGACTTGATCTTCCCCACCGGCGCATAGGCCGCCGCCAGCGCCACGAAGGCGATCCACGTCAGCGGCACGGCCACATAGGCCATGGCGAACGGCGGGCTCCACACCGGAACGTATCCGCCGGCGCGATAGGCCCCGAACCCGTAGACGATGAGCACGAGGCCGATCAGCGATCCGATGGAATAGATCGCCTTGTAGCCGTTTTCGCCAAACCTGCCGATCAGGTCCGCACGCTGCGGGCGCAGGGTCGAGACCGTGTGCACGCCCAGAAAGATCACGATACCAAGGATCAGCAGAAGCATCCGTCAGGCTCCATCAGGCCGGCAGGGCGGAAAGCGCCTGCTCGAGGTCAGCTATAATGTCGCGCTCGTCTTCAATTCCAATGGAGACGCGCACGACATCGGGCCCGGCGCCGGCCGTGACCTTCTGTTCGTCGTTCAACTGCCGGTGCGTGGTGGAGGCGGGGTGAATGACGAGCGAGCGCGTGTCGCCGACATTCGCCAGATGCGAGAAGAGCTTGAGGCTCTTCACCAGGGCGAGGCCCGCGTCGTACCCGCCCTTGAGGCCGAATGTGAACACGGCGCCCGCGCCATTGGGACAATATTTCTGCGCCAGCGCGTAATAGCGGTCGCCCTCGAGGCCCGGGTAGCTGACCCATTTCACCGCGCGGTGATTGGACAGGAAGCGGGCGACCGCCAGCGCGTTCTTCGAGTGCCGCTCCATGCGCAGGGGCAGCGTCTCGATGCCGGTGAGCACGAGGAATGCGTTGAAGGGCGACAGCGCCGGGCCGAGGTCGCGCAGGCCGAGCACGCGGCAGGCGATGGCGAAGGCGAAATTGCCGAACGTCTCGCCCAGCACCATGCCGTTGTACTCGGGGCGCGGCGCGCTGAGCATCGGGTATCGCTTGTCGGCGAGCCAGTCGAAGGAGCCGCCGTCGACGATGAGCCCGGCGATGGAGTTGCCGTGGCCGCCCAGGAACTTCGTCGCCGAATGGACGATGATGTCGGCTCCGTGCTCGAACGGGCGCACGAGGTAGGGCGTCGCCAGCGTGTTGTCGACGATGAGCGGGACGCGATGCTTCTTCGCGATCCTGGAAATCGCCGCGATGTCGCAGATGACCCCGCCGGGATTGGCGATGGATTCGATGAAGATCGCCTTGGTGCGGGGCCCGATCGCCGCCTCCAGCGCCGCGAGGTCGTCCGGGTCGGCCCATTTCACGTTCCAGCCGAAGTTCTTGTAGCTGTGGTTGAACTGGTTGATCGAGCCGCCATAGAGCTTGGTGGAGGCGACGAACTCGTCGCCCGGCTCCATCAGCGTGTGCATGACGAGGTGCTGGGCCGCGTGCCCTGATGCGACGGCCAAAGCCGCCGTGCCGCCTTCCAGCGCGGCGACGCGCTCCTCCAGAACGGCGTTCGTCGGGTTGGTGATGCGCGTGTAGATGTTGCCGAACGCCTGCAGGCCGAAGAGGCTCGCCGCGTGATCCACGTCCTGGAAGACGAAGGACGTGGTCTGGTAGATCGGGGTCGCCCGCGCGCCCGTGGCGGGGTCCGGCTGGGCTCCGGCATGGATCGCGAGCGTCGCGAAGTTCGGAGGGGAGACGTTCGGGTCTTTCATGTCAGCTTCCTTTCGGCCTTAAGGGGCCCGGCCGCGCCGGGCTGGTCCTTCCCCCCGGGCGCCAGCCTAGTTTCCTCACGGCGTTGTGGGAAGGCGCGACTGGCCTCCGGCGGCGTGCGGGGCTATTAAAAAGGCCGCCGGCGCCGGCCGGGGAGGGACATGTCCGGGGCAGACCGGGCAGAAAAGCCGCCAGAAGGGGCACACATGGATCAGGACGTTCTCGACCGTATCGCCATTCGCCAGCTCATCGACAATTGGGTGCTCTGGCGGGACGCCGGCATGTGGGAGCAGTTTCGTACGGTCTGGCACCCGGAAGGTCGCATGCTCGCCACCTGGACGCAGGGCACGGGCGACGAGTTCATCGCCATGAACAAGGAGGGCTGGGCAAAGGGCGTCAGCATTCTCCACTTCCAGGGCGCCCACACCGCCCAGGTGAGCGGAAACCGCGCCATCGCCATGACCAAGATGCACATCAACCAGCGCGCGAAAGTGCACGACGTTCTCGTCGACGTGGTGTGCACCGGTCGGTTCTACGATTTCCTCGAGAAGCGCGACGGCAAGTGGGGCTTCATCCTGCGCCAGCCGATCTACGAGAAGGATCGCATGGACCCGGTGACGCCGGGCGCGAGCGTACCGCTCGACAAGGCGCTGCTCGAGAGCTTCCCCGAAGGCTACCGGCACCTGGCCTACCTGCAGCACATGATCGGCTATCCGGTGAAGAAGAACATGCCCGGGCTGAAGGGGGAGCGCGTCGAGGCCGTCTATCGCGCGGGCGCGTCGTGGCTGGCCGGCGAGCCGCTCACATGGGGCCACGACTGATCGTCGGGAACGCTGAGGAGATAATCGAATGCGCAATTTCAACGAACAGACGATCACCGACGCCGTCATCCAGCGCTTCTCGTCCTCGACCGATCCGAGGGTGAAGGAAGTCTGCTCCTCGCTGGTGCGGCATCTGCACGATTTCATCCGGGACGTGCGCCCCTCCTACGACGAGTGGGAATACGCCATCGACTTCCTTACCCGCACCGGCAAGATCTGCGACGGCAACAGGCAGGAGTTCGTGCTGCTGTCGGACACGCTGGGCGCATCCATGCTGGTCGACGCGGTCAACAATCCGGTGGGCGGCAACATCACGCAATCGACCGTGCTGGGTCCGTTCTACGTGGAGGATCCGGAAGTGTTCCCGCTCGGCGCGGACATCTCGGGCAACATGCGCGGCACGCCGGCCTATGTGACGGGCAGCGTCTCGTCAGAGGATGGTGCGCCGCTCGCCGGCGCCCTCGTCGACGTGTGGCATTCGGACGATGACGGCTTCTATGACGTGCAGCAGCTCGACAAGCTGGGCGGAAACGCGGGGCGCGGGCGCTTCATCGCCGACGAGAACGGCCGCTTCCGCTTCTGGACGATCAAGCCGACCTGCTATCCGGTGCCCACCGACGGGCCGGTCGGCGAGATGCTGAACGCGCAGGGGCGTCACCCGTGGCGCCCGGCGCATCTGCATTTCATGATTCATGCGCCCGGCCATCGCAAGCTCGTGACGCACGTGTTCGACCGTGCCGACAAGTATCTCGATTCCGACGCCGTGTTCGGCGTGAAGGACGAGCTGGTTCGCGATTATCCCGAGCATCCTCCCGGGATCGCGCCCGATGGTTCGAAGCGCGAAACCACGTGGGCGACGATCGAATACGATTTCGTCATGGCCAAGGCGCCTGCGAAGGCAGCGTGAACAATAACGGGCGCGCCTTGTGGCGCGCCCGCTTGCTTCCATGCGGCTTAACAGGCGGCAAACAAAAGCGGCGGCTGTCGCATAAAATTAATCATAAGCCGATTGGCGGCGAGCCGGCCCCCCTCACGGAGCCTCTCGCGCAGGTCAATTTAAGACGGCGTTAGGCCGCCGGGCTTTAGCGTGGCCTTTGATGTCTCATCAGGGGTTGCGATCGACATGAGTGCCCTTTCTCCAAGGCCGGCGCGCGGGCGTGGCGGCGCTTTCGTCCGCATCCGGAGGATCGCGCGCTTGTCCGCTCGCGCGGGCCGCGACGAGAGCGGCGCGACGGCGGTGGAATTCGCCATCATCTCCGTTCCGTTCTTCGCCATGATCTTCTTCCTGCTGGAGAACGGCTACAATTTCTTCGTGCAGTCGCAACTGGAAAGCGCGACGTCGAAAGCTGCGCGCACGATCATGACGGGATCGGCGCAGCGCAGCGGCGCGAGCGAAGCGCAATTCCGCGAGACGCTGTGCAGCGGCATGATCCTGCCGACCGGATGCAGCGACAGGCTCTTCGTCGACGTGCGCAGCGTCACGGCCAACATGGCGGCATTCCTCGATCCGGCCAGCCTCAATCGGCTTGAGAACCGCTTCTGCCTTGGCTCAGCCGGTCAGTTCACGGTCATCCGGGTCGGGTACGCGTCGCCGGTGCTTTCAAGCATCTGGCAGGCGTCGCAGACGATGGTCAACGGACAGAACGTGCGCTTGCTGCGCGCCGGGCTCGTCTTCCGCAACGAACCGTTCACGGGCGCGACGGGTGTGACATGCTGAGCGCAATTCCAGCAAGGCGCGACGGCCGCGCGCGCCGTTTTGCAAGCGACAGGTCCGCGGTCGCGGCCGTCGAATTTTCCATCATCCTGCCGATGCTGCTCGCGCTGGGCCTGGGCGGCGCCGAACTCATGCGTTACCTGCTGATCCAGAAGCAGATCGGCAAGGCTGCAGAAGCCGTATCGATCATGATGGGCGCGTTCGACAAGGCCATGACGCGCGCCGATTACGAGTTCATGTACAATTCCACGATGGTGATCGTGCCGTTCGCAACATCGGACGCGAGCCGTCTCGGCAATTCATGGCGCAACATCATGGAAGTCGGCATGAGCTCGATCACCTTTGAAAAGGCGGATGCGGCGTGCACGACCAATTGCGTCACCCGGCCGCGCGTGCGCTGGCGCACCGGCGCGCGAACCTGCGGTGAGCAGGCGTTTTCCACCTCGCCGGGCGTGGGCTCGATCCCCTCCGAATTGCAGGGATCGCTCGGCTCCCTCGTCGTCGCCGACGTGCGCTACACGTACCAGCCCTGGTTTGGAGCAAAATATCTCCCGGCCATCGTGGTGATGCGCTCGTCTTACCATCAGCCGCGTTTCATCGACTTCCTCGACATCGACAACGGCGGAAGCTGGGTGTGCAGATAGTTTGTCGTCAGGTCGCGTTAGATCAGGTTCAAACCGCGCTTTTCAGGCTCATGACTTCGTCGTTTAATCATTTGCAGGTTCGCCATGTTTGATTTTCATCGCGTCCGGCCGGCGGCGTTTTCCCGGTTCAGGAAGGACACGCGCGGCAACATCGCGTTGCTCACCGGCCTACTGCTGCTGCCGCTGGCCGGCGTCGGCGGCCTGGCGATCGATCACATGCAGGCCGCCAGCGCAAAGGTGCGCTTCGACACGGCCGCGGACGCCGCCGCGCTCGCGGCTGTCAACACGGCAAAATCCGTCTCGTCGGGAAGCGCCGCATGGGGCAGTGGAGATCCGATCGCGGCGGGGGTCGCGGCGGCCGCGCGCGTGTTCAGCGCCAACGCGAAGAATGCAGGGCAGGCGAGCACGCCCGAACCCCAGATCATCCTGACGAGGACGGGCGACGAGTACGTGGCCAGCGTCGCGTGGTCGACGAACGCGCCCGCCACGTTCGGCCGCCTGTTCGGCAAGGAGAGCCACCCGGTCTCGGGTCGGGCCGAGGCGCGTTCGGGCGCGCCGCTGTTCAATGATTTCCACATCGTCATGGACTATTCCGCCTCGATGCTGATCGGAGCCACGAGCGCGGATATCCAGCGCACATATGAACTCACGGGCTGCGCCTTCGCATGCCACCTGAAGGAGGACACGCTTTCCGCCATCAGGGCGCAGGGCGGCGTGCGGATGCGCATCGACGTGATGAAAGACGCCGTGGTCCTGGCGATCGAGGAATTGCGGCGGCGCTCCACGATGCCCAATCAATATCGCTTCGCCGTCTACGGCTTCTCCTCCGACACCCGCGTCTTTCTCGACATCAACGATCCGCGTTCGAGCGATTACGATGCGGTGATCGCGGCTGTCCGCGCGTCCGATCCATGGCGCTCGAACGGCGGCGGCACAAATTACCCGGGTCTGCTTTCGTGGCTTGAGCCAAGGGTGATGCCCGGCGGAGACGGCACATCGCTCAGGCCGCTTCAGCGTGTCATTCTTATCAGCGACGGCATGCAGAACGAGCGCCGCTATTCGCCAGACGGATTGACGGAGGGCGTCGACCCGCTGCAGTTCGTCGGTCCGTCGACGTGGATCGGCGTGTCGCGCATTGGTCTCATGAATTCGCGCGATTGCGAGCCGATCAAGGCGAAGGGCGCCGAGATCGCTGCCGTGCACGTGAAATACGTCTCGTTGACATCGGCGCCTGTTCCCGCGCCCGATTGGCTGATCAACGAGATGGCGTTCATCGAGCGCAATCTCATACCGCGCATGCCCACCACGATGGGAGAGTGCGCCTCCTCGCCCATGCTGTATGCCGATGCGAGCACGTCCTCGGAAATCTATGCGGCGATCAGGGGCGTGTTCACCACCGCGCGCAAACCCACGATCACCAGGTAAGCCGTTTTTCACGCGTATGCATTTTTTGTCCAATTGATTTCAGCCCGTCCGCCAGGGGATTTTCTCAATGGCTCGTTTTCCAGCTCCAGGTTTGCGGCCATTAGCCGCCTTCCTTTCCGACACGCGCGGCAACATCGCCATGCTGACCGCGCTGCTGATGTTTCCGCTGATCGGCGTGGGCGGTCTCGCGATGGACCACATGCAGGCGGACAGCGCGAAGGTTCGCCTCGACAATGCAGCCGACGCGGCGGCGTTGGCGGCGGTCAACACCGCGAAGGCTGTCCAGACGGGCAATGCAACGTGGGGAACGGGCGATCCCGTGGCCGCGGGCAGCGCGGCGGCGGAACGCATCTTCCGCGCGAACGCACGCAACATCGGGCAGGCGGTATTGCCGACGCCCCGCATTTCGGTGACGCGGGTCGGCGAAGAGTATATCGCGACCGTCGACTGGACCACGACCACGCCGGCGACGTTCGGCCGCCTGTTCGGCGCCGAGAACCATTCCGTCGCGGGGCGCGCGGAGGCGCGCTCGGGCGCGGCGCTCTACAATGATTTTCTGATCGTGATGGACATGTCCGCCTCGATGCTCATCGGGGCGACGGACGCGGACGTGCAGAAGACCTATAATCTGCTGGGCTGCGCGTTCGCCTGCCATGTGCCGGTCGCAGACGGGCACGCGGGCGAAACCCTCACGGCGCTGCGGGCGAACACGGACGCGAAGTTGCGCCTCGACGTGATGAAGGACGCCGTCATCAGCGCAATCGAGGAATTGCGGCGGCGGCAGGTGATGCCCAACCAGTACCGTTTCGGCATCTACGGCTTCTCGTCCGAAACGCGCGTCTATCTCGATATCTCAGATCCGCGATCCTCCGATTTCGATGCGGTGATCGCCGCTGTCCGCGCGGCTGACGCCTGGACCACGATCGGCGGCGGCACGATTTACTCGCGCCTGTTTCCCTGGCTGGAGCCCCGTTTCAAGACCGGCGGAGACGGAACGGTCACGCGCCCGCTGCAGCGCATGATCCTGATCTCGGACGGCGTGGAAAACAATCGCCAGTATATCCCTTCGGGCACGCTCACGTACCCCGCTGCGCCGACGATCTCGCCGTCCTTCTACGAGATCGGCCTGCTCAATCCGGCGCTGTGCGAGCCCATCAAGCGCATGGGGGTCGATATCGCGACCGTGCAGGTGAAATACGTCGTTCCCACGCGCGTGCCGGGCGTGGTGGTGGACGGGGGAGCGTGGTGGATGTTCAACTGGATCTCGGATTTCCTGCTGCCCGCGATGCCCACGACCATGGGCGCCTGCGCGACGAGCCTGGCCACCCACGCGCACGCGGACACGCCTGCGGAAATTTACGCCGCCATCTCCGGCGCGTTCACCAAGTCGCGGACCACGGCGATCACGCGCTGATCGCCGCGGGCCCTGCGCGGGCTCAAGACCCCAGGCGCATCGCCTCGATCTTGATGCAGCGGTCCATGACGACCTTGACGCCGCGCGCCTCCGCGCGGCGCGCGGCGTCGTCGTTGCGCACGCCCAGTTGCAGCCAGATCGCGCGCGGTAGATCGGGCAGGGCGAGGGCTTCGTCGACGGTCCCGCCGGCCGCTTCCGAATTGCGGAACACGTCGACGATGGCGATGGGGCCGGGAACGTCCGCCAGCCGCCCATAGACCGGCGCGCCGCCGATCTCCTTGCCCGCCAGCCCCGGATTGACGCCGACGGCGCGGAAGCCCATGCGCAGCAGCGCGAGGAAGACGCCGTGCGAGGGGCGGGCGGGGTTGTTCGACAGCCCGACGACGGCGATGGCGCCCTCGCCGGAGAGCACGTCGCGCAGATATTCGTCGGTGTACTCGTCGTGGTTCATGCGCTCGTGCTCCTGATGCGAGCTTGTGAAACTAAGGTCGCAGCCCCGTTTGCGGCCGAAGGCTTGTTCGCCGGCGCGCGCCGTGTCAATTGGCGGCCATGACGAAGCAGATCCTGGGCCCTGACGCCATCAACGCGTTCTTCGCCGATCATTTCCCCCAGATCGCGCCCGGCGTCGATTATCTGGTGGAAGAGACGGGCCCGATGTTCGCCCGCATGCGCCTGTTCTGCAGCGAGCGCAGGCTGAGGCCGGGCGGCACGATCTCGGGACCGGCCATGTTCGAGCTGGCCGATCTGGCGCTCTATGCGGCGATCCTGGCGGAGCTTGGCGTCGGCGATGATCGGGCCGCCGCCAACGCCTCGCGCGGCGCGCTCGCGGTGACGACGAACATCAACATCAATTTCCTGCGCAAGCCCGAGCCGGGCGACCTCGTCGCCGAAGCGCGGCTGATGAAGGTCGGCAAGCGGCTCATCGTGGGCGAGGCGTGGCTTTACCCTGACGGAACGCGTGAGCCGGTCGCCCACGCCACCGGCGCCTATTCCGTGCCGCCGCCAGCGGCCGATCTGGTAGTCTGAGCGCGTTCGATTCGCACCCTTGGGGACTTGAGGCGCATGGAGACGCGAGCCGCGGGCTTTCCATACCGGAGCGCGCATTTCATCGGCATCGGCGGCGTGGGGATGAGCGCGACGGCGATGCTGCTGCGCGACGCGGGCGTCGCGGTCACCGGGTCCGACGAGGCGGTCTATCCGCCGATTTCCGACGTTCTGCGCGACGAGAAGCTCGACGTGCGCACGCCGTACGCAGCGGGCAACATTCCGGCGGGCGTCGAGGCTGTCGTCATCGGCAAGAACGCGAAGCTCGTTCCCGACACCAACGCCGAAGTCGCCGAAGCCTTCGCGCGCGGCGCGCCGATCCTCTCCTTCGCGGATGTGCTCGGCATGCTGGCGGCGGAGCGCACGGCGGTTGTCGCAGCGGGCTCGTTCGGCAAGACCACGAGCGTGTCGCTGCTCGCCCATTGCCTCACTGAGTGTGGCGTCGATCCCTCCTACATGATCGGCGCGGCGCCCTTGTCGCCGCCGCGCTCGGCGCATCTTGGCGCCAGCGACCTCATGCTGCTCGAGGGCGACGAATATCCGTCCTCCAACACCGACAACCGCTCGAAGTTTCTGCACTACAGGCCCGCGCACCTGCTGCTGACGCCGCTGGCGCATGACCACGTCAACGTGTTTCCGACGATCGAGAGCTATCTCGCGCCATTCTCGCAGCTCGTCGACATGGTTCCCGCGAAGGGTCTGGTTCTCGCGTCCACGAGCGGCGAATTGTCGTCGCGCTTTCTGGCGAGCGTCACGCGCCCCGTGATCACCTACGGGATCGACGAGGGCGAATGGCAGGTGCGCGACATCGCCTGGGGCGAGCGCACGCGCTTCACCATCGTGCGCGGGGCGCGCGAGATCGTGCGCTGCGAGACGGGCCAGCTCGGATTGCACAACATCGAGAACATGCTGGGCGTTGCCGCGCTGTGCCTTTCGCTGAGCCTTGTCTCGCCGGAGGGGTTCGCGCGCGCCATGGCCTCGTTCAAGGGCATCCGCCGCCGGCTCGACCGCAAGTCGGAGAAGACGCGCATTCCCATGTTCGAGGGGTTCGGCTCCTCCTACGACAAGACCGTGAGCGCCATCGCCGCCATGAAGCAGCACTTCGGCGACAGGCGGCTGATCGTGGTCTTCGAGCCGCACACGTTCTCGTGGCGCAACCGTGCGACGCTGCACTGGTACGACGACGCCTTCAGGGGCGCGGCGAAGGTGTTCGTCTGGCCGCCGGCGGAGCAGGGGGCGGGCACGCACGAGCAGGTGGGGCAGGGCGGAGATCCTCGCGCGGCTCGAGGCCGGCGGGGCGGACGCGGCCGGGCTGTCTGCGGACGGGCGCGCGGTGGAGGAGATCGGCGCATCGCTCGGTGACGATTGCGCCGTCCTGTTCCTGACGTCCGGGCCGCTGGGCGGGCTGATCGAGACTGTCCCGGTGTGGGCGGAGGCGCGGTTTCCGGCCGCCTGAGCGCAGCTGAACGCGACGCACCTATCGCGTGCGGGGCTGTTTTGACAATGTGCGCTCGACGTCCGCGACGGACAGGACCGCGCCGAACTGGCGTTGCATGTCGAATAGGTTGGCGCTGTGCAGGAATCGGGACCGGTCGAAACAGGCGTCCTCGACGATCCATGTTTCGTAGCCGTGGCTGAAACTGTCGGCGACCGTCGCGCGCACGCATCCCGAGGTGGAGACGCCGCAGACCGCCACAACATCGACGCCGCGTCTGACGAGATAGGCGGGGAGCGCAGTCTGGAAGAACGCGCTGGCGCGCTCCTTCTCGAGCACCCATTCCCCGTTTCGCGGCGCGATGACGGGCGGGATGGTGTTGTCGCGCTCCGACATCGCGGGCGCTACTTTCTTCGACTTGGTCGAGCGGCCCACGAAGGGCGTATTTGCGGGCGCGCTGCGCGTGAACACGACGGGATGGCCGTCCGCGCGGAACGCCTCGATCAAGCGCGCGATCCGCGGCATGGCGCGCCACGCAATCGGGCCAGCGGCGGTGATGAATTCGGCGACCAATTCATCGAGCGTCTGTCCCTCGAGGCCCGTAAACGCATACGTCACATCGACAACGACGAGCGCTGGTCTTCGCGGCGCACGCGGCGGGCGCGTCGCCTCGTCCTTCGCCAATGAGCGTTCCTCATGCGGAAGGTCCGACATCCAGTCGTGATCGTGCATGTGCGTGTTTGCCTTCGTGCTGCATCGGTTGACACTATTGGGAAAGGGTGTGAGCCTCGATTGTCAATGCGAGGGAAGGCGAAAATGAGTTTGCGATTGAAGGCGGCGTTTCTTGCCGCGCTCGCATCGGCGAGCGTCGTTCCCGCCGCTTTTCCCGCGGCCGCCCAGACCGCGCAATGGCCCACGCGCACCGTGACGGTCGTTGTTCCATACCCGGCGGGCGGCAATACGGACACCATGGCCCGTCTTGCGTCGGAATACTTCCGGCAGAAGCTGGGGCAGGCGTTCATCGTCGATAATCGTCCCGCCGCCAGCGGCGCGGTCGCCGCCGCGCAGATCGCGCAAAGCGACGACGCGCACACAATCTTCTTCGCCACCGCCGTGCAGATGGTCATCCTGCCTATGCTGCAGAAGGTGAACTACGATCCGGCGACCGACTTCAAGCCGGTGAGCGTGGTCGGCACGGGGCCGTTCGTTCTGGGCGTCCACAAGTCGGTGCCTGCGCAGAACATGGACGAGTTCCTGGCGTTCGCGAAGCAGAAGAAGGATCGGATCAACGTGGCGACCGCCGGGCAGGGCGGCTTCAGCCACCTTGCGGCGGCCCTGCTGGCCAAACGCGCGGGCGTCGAAGTCGTTTTCGTGCCCCACCGGGGCGGCGCGCCGGCGGTCCAGTCCCTCGCCGCCGGCGACGTCCATGCGTATTTCGGCAACGCCTCGGAGATCATCCAGCAGCTTGAAGGCGGCAACGTGCGCGCGCTGGCGATCTCCACCAGCGCACCCGTGGAGCAATTGCCGGGCGTTCCTCCGGCGGCGAAATTCTTCCCCGGCTTCGAGATGTCGTCGTGGAACGGCTTCTTCGTGTCGGCGAAAGTTCCAGATCAGGCGGTGTCCATCCTCGCGGCCGCAACCGCCGCGGCCGTCCGCGATCCGACGATCGCTTCCCGGCTGACGAGCCTTGGCATTCAGCCGGTCGGCAACACGCCCGCGGAATTCGCGGAAATCATCAAGGGCGAGCGTGGGCTGTACAAGGAAGCCATTGCGGCTGCGGGGCTGACGATGGCGCCATAGAGCCCGGAGACGGGATTTTCCCGGGAATGCGGTATCATAATACCGCGTCATAAAAGCGCCTGCAAAACGGGCTTTTCAGCGCAATAATGCGATTGCGTGTTGACGTTCGTCCGGGCGGCGCCTATAAGCCGCCATTCCCTGACGGGGCCGTTCCGGCGCGTCCCGAGAGAAACGGACAATCCTCATGTTTGGCAATACGACCTCGACCAAGCCTGCCGACGTCGAGAAGAAGTGGGTGCTGATCGACGCCGAGGGCCTCGTCGTGGGCCGCCTCGCGACGATCATCGCCATGCGTCTGCGCGGCAAGCACAAGCCCACCTTCACCCCGCATGTCGACTGCGGCGACAACGTCATCGTCATCAACGCCGACAAGGTGGTGTTCACCGGCCGCAAGCGCGACCAGAAGATGTACTATCACCACACCGGCTACATCGGCGGCATCAAGGAACGCTCCGCGCAAGTTCATCCTCGAAGGCCGCTTCCCCGAGCGGATCGTCGAGAAGGCCGTCGAGCGCATGCTTCCGCGCGGTCCCGCTGGGCCGCCAGCAGTCTCGGCAACCTGCGCGTCTACAAGGGCGCTGAGCATCCCCACGCCGCGCAGAGCCCGGAGACGCTCGACGTCGCCAGCCTCAACCGCAAGAACGCCAGGAGCGCCTGAACATGGCCGAGACCCTCTCCTCCCTGCAGGACCTGAAGGACGCCACGGCCACGCCGGCGCCGGAAGCTCCCGTCTATGTCCAGAAGCTCGACAAGCTCGGCCGCGCCTACGCCACCGGCAAGCGCAAGGACGCCGTCGCCCGCGTGTGGATCAAGCCGGGCTCCGGCAAGATCACCATCAACGACCGCGCGTTCGACGTGTACTTCGCCCGTCCGGTGCTGCGCATGATCGTCCAGCAGCCGCTGGTGATCGCCAAGCGCCTCGGCCAGTACGACCTGATGATCACCTGCGCTGGCGGTGGTCTGTCCGGTCAGGCCGGCGCGGTGCGCCACGGCCTGTCGAAGGCGCTGACCAACTACGAGCCGGAGCTTCGCCCGGCGCTCAAGAAGGAAGGCTTCCTGACCCGCGATCCGCGCGTCGTCGAGCGCAAGAAGTACGGCAAGAAGAAAGCCCGCCGCAGCTTCCAGTTCTCGAAGCGCTAAGCGCTTCCTTCCGCAGACGTCAATCGAAGGGCCGCGCATTGCGCGGCCCTTTTTCGTTTGGCGCGCGCGCCAGGTTGCGCGCCCCTCATTTGCCCAACGGGCGCGAGCCTCCTAGGATCGCAAAAAAGCGACCCGGGAGGATACATTGCAGACTTACGATCTGGGCGGCCGGACGATCATCGTCACGGGCGCGGGCAGCGGGCTGGGGCAGGCCATGGCGCTTGGTCTTGCCGACATGGGGGCCAATGTCGTCGCCGTGGACGTGCGCGACGAGCGGCTCGCGGACACCACCTCGCGGCGCGAGAAGAGCAACGTGGCGATCAGCCCGTTCTGCGCCGACGTCACCAGCGAGGAGAAGTGCGGCGCCATCGTGCGCCATGCGCTGGAGCGGTTTTCAGGCCTGCATGGCGTCGTCAATTGCGCCGGGCTCGGCATGGGCTACATGAGCCCGGACTATCACACCAAGACGCTGCGGTTCTGGGAGGCCGATCCCAAACGCTGGCAGGACACGGTGGACGTGAACATGCGGGCGCCGTTCCTGCTCGCGCGGGCCGCGACGCCGCATCTGCTGGAGCAGGGGTGGGGACGCATCGTCAACGTCACGACGAGCTTCAACACCATGATCCGCGGCGGCAACATGCCCTACGGCCAGACGAAGGCGGGGCTCGAGGCGGCGTCGGTGAGCTGGTCGGAGGACCTCGAGGGGAGCGGCGTCACGGTCAACGTGCTGGTGCCCGGCGGCGCCGCCGACACGCGCATCATTCCTCCCGACGCGCCGTTCGACCGCACGAAGCTTATCTCGCCCACCGTCATGGCCGCGCCGATCTGCTGGCTGATGTCCGACCTGTCGGACGGCGTCACGGGCATGCGTTTCATCGGCCGCTACTGGCGCCCGGACGCGGACTGGCGCGAGGCGATGAAGGAGGCGGGTTCGCCCGCCGCATGGCCGGCGCTCGCGGCCGCCGCGTCGCAGGGCCAGCCCACGACCGGCTGACGCGCGCGCGGGCGCGCCGCTTGTGGCGGGCGCCCCGTATGCTAGCCTGTTCGCAATCCACGCTTTTCCGGGAGAATACGATGGCCGTCCACAGGCGCGTCGCCGCCGATCTTCTCGCGCTGGCCGCAAGCGCCCTTGCCGCGGCGGGCGCCGCGCGCGCGCAGCAGCCGGACGTCGCCGCCTTCTACAAGGACCGCACGGTCACCGTCATCGTCAGCACGGGCGCTGGCGGCGGCTACGATCTGCTGGCGCGCACGATCGCCCGCCACATGAGCCGCCATGTGCCCGGCAATCCCAACATGATCGTGCAGAACATGCCGGGCGGCGGCGCGCTCGTCGCCACCAACCACCTGTTCAGCATCGCGCCCAAGGATGGCTCGGTCCTTGCGGGCCTGTCCAACAACACGCCGTTCGAGCCGCTGTTCGGCGCGAAGGAGGCGCGCTACGACGCCGCGCAGTTCAACTGGCTGGGTTCGCCCAGCAGCGAAGTGGGCCTGCTGGCCGTGTGGGCTGCGACGGGCGTGCGCACGCTCGACGACGCCCGCGCGCGCGAGGTGACGATCGGCTCGACCGGCGTCAACGCCACGCCCAGTTTCTATGCGCGCCTGCTGAGCGAAACGCTGGGGCTGAAACTCAAGGTCATCGTCGGCTACAAAGGGCAGAACGAGATTTTCCTCGCCATGGAGCGGGGCGAGCTCGATGCGAGTTCGAGCATTTTCTACAGCTCGCTCATCGCGACGCGGCCGGCCTGGCTGGCGGAGAAGAAGGTCAATCTGCTCGTGCAGTATGGCCTTGCGCGCCAGCCGGAACTCCCCGACGTGCCGTTCGCGCCCGACCTCGTGACGAACGCCGACGACAAGGCGCTGATGACCGCCGCCTTCGCGCCGCTCGCGGTGGGCCGGCCCTATGCGATGCCGCCGAACGTTCCCGGCCCCCGCGTCGCCGCGATGCGCGGGGCGCTGGAAGCCACATTCAGGGACGGGGCGTTCATCGCCGAGGCGAAGACGCAGCAACTCGACGTGTCGCGGCCGTTGAGCGGCGACCAGATCCTGCAGATCATCCGCGACGCCTATGCGCTGCCCGAGCACCTCGTGGCCCGGCTCCGCAAGCTCTCGACGCAGTAAGAGCGCGCAGGCGCGCTCAGGCGAGCCCGCGCATGTAGGTGAGCAGGCTCACGATCAGGCCGCCGATGGTCAGCGCGCCGCCGAAGATCTGGAGGGCCATGGGCGAGATCAGCGAGACGTTGAACACGTCCTCGCGCGCCTGGCGCCGCACACCCAGATAGAACATCACCGCGCCGGAGCACGCCGCGGCCAGCGCAATCTTGAACAACACGGCGAGGTCCCCCACGCTTCACGACGCGAGGGCCGCTATAGCGCGCGGGGGCGCCGGGAGCAATCACGCCCGGGGGCCTGGGCGCCTGTCTGGCGCGCCTTATGAAGCGGCCGCCGCGGCCAGGAAGGGCCGGGCCGCCTCGATCGCGGGACGGCAGGCGGGGGCCGCCTCGAACAGTATCGTTTCGGGCCGGGAATAGCCCGCCCACACCGACAGCGACGAGGTGGCCGCCCACCAGGGGTCCGACAGCGCACGCTCGAGCACGGCGGGCGCCGCTTCCCGTGCGCAATCGGCGACCTGCGTGACGATCGCCTGCGGCGCGCGGGCGGCCGCTAGCTGTTCGTTGAGTTCGGTCTGAAGCGGTCCCGTCAGGAAGAACGAGATCAGGGCCGCGAAGAAATCCATCATGTGAGGCTATCCGGTGAGAGAAGCAGCAAACGCTGCGTGAAAGGGCCGGGCGCCAAGGCTCCATGCGCCCGGCGCTCCGGCCACGCGGGCCCTCAGGGGGCCTGCAGTGCGCGCGTCATGCGCTGAGTGGCGAATTGTGATTGCTTCGCATGCCGCTTGCGATGCGGTCCTTCACGGCGAGGCGCAGCTTCTTGAGCCGCAGCAGCCGGATGGAATTGGGTAAGCGACGCTTGATTTCCCGGCGGATTTCTTCGTCGAGCCTGCGGTGCACCACGCTCAGGCGATAGATGTATGCGCTCATGCCATCCTCCATTCGATGTGATCATCGATCGGGTCAGCATTGCAGCGGTCGCTTCGGGGGAAGACTGAGCCTGCATCGAGCTAACCCGATGCGGTCCGACATGACGCTTCCCGATGGGGAAGACCGCCAGAGGGGCCCGGTCCGCGCAATGCAGATATGCGCTGGTGCGGAAGCTTCAAGGGCCCGTGCGTCGCTTTTTTCAACGCGGGCGATGGTGGGCCGGAATCCGGCGCCTGGCGGCGGTGTGCGCCGGCGCACTTGCGGCAGGATGGTCATGGCTGCAGTGTGCGTTCAGCCCTGTGAGTTGGGTTCAAAGAGGGAAGTCGGGTCAGATGAACAGCTGCTTCAGGCCGATGGCGCTCGCGTTCGCCGTGTTCGTTTCGGGGGCCGCCGCGACCGAGCGCGCGTTCGCACAGGCGCTTCAGAGCTACGTCCTCGAAAACGTGCAGACGCGGTCTGCGGACAAGTCGGCGGAAGTCCTCATCCCGCGCATCGAGGTCGTCGGCGCCAACGTGACGCGCGCGGACATCGAGCAGCTTTTGACGCCGGACCTGCCCGCCGCGGCGCGCGCCGAACTGACGATGAACATGCAGGCGCAGCGCATCTTCGTGCCGCAAGTCATCGTCACCCGCACCGACAAGGACAAGAGCCGCTTCGTGGTGCGCGACTATCTCGTCACCAATCTCGATCGCGCCAGGTTCGACCGCATCTCGATCGGCGGCGTCGAGGGTACGGTCACCGGTGAGAACAAGGGCGAAGGCAAGTTCGTCTCCGGCCCGATCGTTCTGGAGGGCGGCGACTTCTCGAAGGTGGCGGCCGCCGCGAAAGCCGGCTCGCCCGCGGACGGCGTCGCGAAGCTGCGACTCTTCACGTGGGCCGGATTCGAGATGACGATGCCCGACACCGACCTGCCAGCGAGCGCGTCGGGCGGCAACATGTACCGCATCGGAATGAAGTCCGTGCGCGCTGTGACCGATTACGCGGGCGACGTGCCCACCAGGGCCGTGGCGAACTTCAACGGCCTTTACTTCTACGCTCCTCCCGGCAGCGAGGCGGGGCGCACGCTCGCAAGCTTCGGCTACGAACGGATCGAATTCGGCCTCAACTTCGATGGCGCCTACAATCCAACGACGAAGAGCTTCACGCTCACCGATTATTCGATCAGCGGGCTGAACGCGGGATCGCTGGCGCTGTCGGGCGGGTTCGCGGACATCGACGGGTCGACGTTCACGGCGGACAACGCCGGGCGTCTGGCCGCCCTCATGAAGGGCAAGATCGACGGCGTGAACCTGCGCTACGTCGACGCCGGCCTGTTCGACAAGGCGCTCGCCTTCTACGCGACCTCGCAGGGCAAGAACGTGACCGCCGTTCGCAAGGAATGGGCGCTGATGATCGTTGGCATGCTGCCGATGCTGATGGGGGGCAATCCAGCCGCGCTCAAGCTGTCGGAGGCGCTCAGCGAGTTCGTGAGCCAGCCGAAGTCCCTGGCGATCTCCCTGAAGGGCAAGAATGGCCCTGTCGGCATGGCGGACCTGATGAAGTTCGCAGATCCGATGTTCCTGCTGTCGCAGGTCGACATCACGGCGGTCGCCAACCGCTGACAGGGCGGTCCTTGCGGCGGACCGTTTCCGGTCCGATATGATGGGTCGCCATGAGCCACGACCCGGTCGCCATCGACAACGCCTTCTGCGGCCCGCTCCTGGGCGGCTCGCACGAACCCACGTTCGCCGGCGCCGGTTCCTTCATGCGGCGGCGCTTCAGCAAGGACATCGGCCAGGCCGACGTCGTCGTCTGGGGCATTCCGTTCGATTGCGCGACCTCCAACAGGCCGGGCGCCCGCTTCGGGCCCGCCGCGATCCGGCGCGCGTCCGCGATCTTCGACGGCGATCCGCAATATCCCTCGCGCCGCGATCCGTTCGCCGACATGGCGGTGATCGACGCGGGCGATTGCTTCTTCGAGTACGAGCGCCTGCAGGACGCGCCGAAGGCGATCGAGGCGCAGGCGCGCCAGATCGTTGCGGCGCAGCGCCAACTCGTCACGCTGGGCGGCGACCATTTCGTCACGCTGCCTCTGCTGCGGGCGCACGCGGCCGTCCACGGCAAGCTGGCGCTGGTGCAGTTCGACGCGCACCAGGACACGTGGGACGACGACGGCACGAAGATGTCGCATGGGACGTTCGTGACCCGCGCCGTCGCCGAAGGGCTGATCGACGTGACGCGCTCCATCCAGATCGGCGTGCGCACCGTCGCGCCGCACGATTACGGCATCGAGATCCTCGACATGGAGGAGTGCGCCGCGCTCGGCCCGGCGGGCGTCGCCGCGCGCGTCAAGACGCGGGTGGGGCCGGGGCCCGCCTACCTCACCTTCGACGTGGACGCGCTCGATCCCGCCTTCGCGCCGGGGACGGGGACGCCGGTGGCCGGCGGGCTGACCTCGTCGCGAGGCTCTGGCGACGCTCTGGCGGCTGGGCGAGATCGACTTTCGCGGCATGGACGTGGTCGAGGTCTGCCCGCCCTACGATCATTCCGACATCACCGCGATCGCGGCGTCCGCAATCGTGCAGCGCTACATGCAGATGCTGGCGGCGCGCAGGCGCGGCGAACGATTCTGAGGCGCGCCGGCTTTTCATGCAGGCCGCGCGAGGCTAGGAGCAGGGCGCGGATCGTTTCCGGCCGGGAGTTTGGGATATGGCGGCGAGAGTTTTCATCGATGGCGAGGCGGGCACGACGGGTCTGCTGATCCGCGAGCTGCTGGCGCCGCGCGCCGACATCGAGATCGTCAGCATCGAGGCCGACAAGCGCAAGGACGCGCGCGCCAAGCGCGACCTCATGGCCGGCGTCGATCTCGTCATCCTGTGCCTGCCCGACGATGCGGCCAGGGAATTGGTGGCGCTCGCCAGCGAGCTTGGCGCAAGCGCGCCGAAAATCCTCGACGCCTCGACCGCCCATCGCGTCGCGCTCCGGCTGGGTCTATGGTTTCGCCGAACTCGCGCCCGGCCAGGAGAAGGCGATCCGCGACGCGCGGCTCGTCGCCAATCCGGGCTGCTACGCCACGGGCGCCATCGCGCTGCTGCGCCCACTCGTGGACGCCGGGCTCGTGCCGGCCGACTTTCCGGTAACGATCAATGCGGTGTCGGGCTACAGCGGCGGCGGCAAGTCGATGATCGCCGATTACGAGGCGCGCCGGGCGCCGGACTTCGAGCTTTATGCGCTGGGTCTCGAACACAAGCACGTGCCGGAAATCCAGGCGTATTCGAAGTTGTCGCGCCGCGCGATCTTCGTGCCCTCCGTCGCCGATTTCCGGCAGGGCATGATCGTGTCGATCCCGCTGCATCTCGATGCGCTGCCCGGCAAGCCCTCCGGCGCCGATCTCGAACATGCGCTGTCGCAGCGCTATGGGACGAGCGGCTTCGTGCGCGTGCTGCCCTCGGGCGCGCTGGCGAAGGAGGGCGGCAAGCTGGAAGCGCAGGCGCTCAACGACACGAACGACATGGAGCTGCGCGTCCACGCCAACGACGCGCGCAGCCACGCGGTGCTCACCGCAAAGCTCGACAATCTGGGCAAGGGCGCGTCGCGCGCCGCCGTGCAGAATCTCGAGTTGATGCTGGGGCTGTGAGACCTTCTCCCCGCACGCGGCGGGGAGAAGCGATGATCATCCCTGATACGCGACGACCCTGGTCTTCTGCTCGCCAAGACCGGCGATGCCGAGCGTGACGACGTCGCCGGCCTTCAGGTAGTTCGGCGGCTTGCGGCCCAGCGCGACGCCGGGCGGCGTGCCGGTGGTGATGATGTCGCCGGGGTCGAGCGTCATGAATTGCGACACGTAGGACACGAGCTGGCGCACGCCGAACACCATCGTGCGCGTGTTGCCGCTTTGCTGGCGCTGGCCATTCACGTCGAGCCACATGTCGAGGTTCTGCACGTCGCCCAGTTCGTCGGGCGTCACGAGCCATGGCCCGATCGGGCCGAACGTCGGCGCGCTCTTGCCCTTCACCCATTGCCCGAGCCGTTCGATCTGCCACGCGCGCTCCGACACGTCGTTGCAGATGAAATAGCCCGCGACATGATCGAGCGCGTTCGCCTCGCTCACATGGGACGCGCGCGCGCCGATGACGAAGGCGAGTTCGAGTTCCCAGTCGAGCTTCGTCGAGCCCTTGGGGATGATGATGTCATCGCCCGCGCCGACGCAGCAATTGGGCGCCTTGGTGAAGAGGATGGGCTCGCTGGGAACCTGCATGCCCGCTTCCGCGGCGTGGTCGGCGTAATTGAGGCCGATGGCGATGAAATTGCCGGGCCGGCCGACGCACGGCCCGAGGCGCTGCGCGCCTTCGACGAGCGGCAGGCTTGCGGGATCGGCGGCGCGGATGCGGGCGAGCGTTGCGGGGGACAGGCTGTCGCCGGACAGGTCCTGCACGAGGCCGGTGAGGTCGCGGATGGCGCCGTTGGCGTCGATCAGGCCCGGGCGTTCGCGCCCCGGTTCGCCGTAGCGGACGAGCTTCATGATTCTTCTCCCTTGATGCGGGAGGCACTCTAGTTGCGCGCGCCGCACATGCAACTTGCGGCGGTCAGGCCTTCACGCGCACGTATTCGCCCGGCGCGTCGCACAGCGGGGTGAGCTTGCCGCCGCCCGGCTCGCGGGCGGGCACGAGGTCGGGCGCCTGCGCCTCGATCCACTTGAGCCAGTCGGTCCACCACGTGCCCGGGTTCTCGCTCGCGTTCGCGAGCCATTCGTCGAAGGTTCCGTCCGGGTCGCCGCCGATCCAGTATTGGTACTTCGGCTTGCGGACGGGATTGATCACGCCCGCGATATGGCCGGAGCCAGCGAGAACGTAGCGCACCTGTCCGCCGAACAGCTTCGCGCCGGCGAACACCGAGCGCGCGGGCGCGATGTGGTCCTCGCGCGCGGCCAGATCGTAGATCGGTATCTTCACGTCCTTGAGGTCGAGGCGATGGCCCGCCATGTCCATCTCGCCGCGCGCCAGCGTGTTGTCGAGGTAGCAATTGCGCAGGTAGAACGAATGATTGGCCGCGGGCATGCGCGTGGAATCGGAATTCCACGTCAGCAGGTCGAAGGGCATCGGCTCCTTGCCCTTCAGGTAATTGTTGACGAAATAGCCCCAGATCAGCTCGTTCGGGCGAAGCATGTTGAAGGCCGACGCCATCTTCGCGCCTTCGAGATACCCGGTCTGGCGCATCTTTTCTTCCAGCGCGCCGATGCGCGCGCTGTCGACGAACAGCTTCAGGTCGCCAGCGTCGGTGAAGTCGACCTGCGTGGTGAACAGCGTCGCGCTGTCGATGCGGTCGTCGCCCTTCGCCGCCATCAGCGCCAGCGCGATGGAGAGCAGCGTGCCTCCCACGCAATAGCCGATGGCCGTCACCTTGCGCTCGCCGGTGGCCGTGTGGATCGCGTCGAGCGCCTCGAACACGCCTTCGCGGATGTAATCCTCGAAGCTCTTGCTGGCGTGGCGCGCATCGGGGTTGACCCACGAGATCACGAACACCGTGAGGCCGTTCTCCACGCAGAAGCGCACGAAGCTCTTCTCGGGATTGAGATCGAGCACGTAGAACTTGTTGATCCACGGCGGCACGATGAGGAGCGGGCGCCTGAACACCTGCGGCGTCTGCGGCGTGTACTGGATCAGCTCCATCAGCTCGTTGCGAAAGACGACCTTGCCCGGCGTCATCGCGAGATCGCGTCCCAGTTCGAACTTGGTGGGGTCGGACTGGCGGATCTTCAGCGCGCCGCTGCCCGCCTCGATGTCCTCCGCCAGCATCTTCATGCCGCGCACGAGGTTCTCGGCGTTCTCCGAAAGCGTGGTGCGAAGGAGTTCGGGATTGGTGCCGATGAAATTGGACGGCGACACCGCGCCGGCGATCTGGCGCAGGTAGAAGTTGGCCTTTTCGCGCGTGCCGGGGTCCACCGCCTCGGCGTTGTCGACAAGGCCGTTGGCCCAGCGCGTGGTGATGACGTAGGCCTGGCGCAGGAAGTCGAACAGCGGATTGCTGCTCCACTCGGGGTCCGAAAAGCGCTTGTCGCCCGGGTCCGGCTCGGCCACCGGCGGCACGGTCTCGCCGGCGAAGCGGCGCATGGTGGCGCCCCACAGCGAAATGAAGTCCGACGACAGTTTCGCCTGCGCCTCGACCGCGCGGGCCGGGTCGGCCATCCAGTATTCGGCCACGTGGCCCAGCGTCTTCACCGCGTCCTCGACGTGCTCCGCGAGGTCCGGGTTGGTCTTGCCGCTTTCGAGGGGGCGCATGTAGGCGGCGAGCGCCTTGCCGCCCTCCTCGATGAAGCGGGCCATGTTGAGGGCGAGCGCATTGAAGTCGACGGCGGGCAGACCCGTCCTCGAGGCGCCGGGAGCCGCGGGGCGGGCGCGCGCGGCGGGGCGGGCGTCTCCCGCGGCGCCGGCGCGGCCTGCGTCGCTGGTTCCACCCTGGCGGCCGTGGCGGGGTCGCCCAGTGCGGCGACGGCGGGCGGGACGGGATTGGCGGGCGCCAGCGTAGCGACGGGCGCCGCCGCCTGCTCGGGGAGAGGATGCTTGCGGGGCCGGCCGCGCTTGCGGGGAACCGCATTGGCGGGCTCGGCGGGCAGGGGGTGCTTGCGGGGCCGTCCGCGCTTGCGCGGCGGGTCTTGCGGGATGGGAGCGCTCGCTGCGGCCTTGGGCGGGCGCCCGCGCTTGCGGCGCTCCGGCTGACCCTCGTCGCCCTCGCTTGCGGACGCACGCGGCGCCGCGTCGCCGGCTCCCTCGCTCTGGGCCAGCTTCGCCGCCTTGTTGGCGGGCCTTTCGGGCGATTTGCGCTCGAGGGCTCCCTCGGACATAGGTGTTCTGTCTCCCCGCGCGAATCCGCGGTCGTGATTGCACCATATTATGGATTTAACCAGCCGTTAGGCCATCCACCAATTATGATGACCCGGCGCTCTCGTCCTCCACGGGGCGCCGGGCGCCGGATCAATGACATGAAATCAGGACGAGAAAGCGACAAACGCCCTGTGACGACCCGCGCAACTTTATTTTTCGCCGCCTCCGCGCTCGCGGGCGGGCTGATCGTGGCCGTCGCGCTGCCGGCGCCCGCCGCGCTCGCGCAGGGCGCGCAACCGTCCTCGCAGCCAGCCGCACAGCAGACGGCCCAGCAGCGTCGCGCCGCCCAGAAGAAGACGAAGACGCCGCTGGCCCAGACTGCGCCCAAGCCTGCCGACGCAGCGCGTCCGGCGGCTCCCAAGCGCGAGCCGAAGGGCTTCGTCGAGACGATCATGGAAGGCCCCCGCCTGACCACCACGCCGCCGGAAGCCGCCGACTGGGTGCGCCAGACCCGGCGCGATCCGAACGCCGCGCGGCCGGCCGGCCCGACGGGACCCTCCCGGCCCTTGCTCACTCCCGATGAAATCCGCGCCCGCGAGGCGGCGCTCGACAGTGCGCGCGCCCGGCACGACAAGATCGCGGGCCGCAAGCCGCCGACGGGCAAACTCGGCTCGGCGGCCGGAAAGCCCGAGCCCGCGGAGCCTGAAAAGGCGAAGCCCGGCTGTGTTCTGACCTGTGCGACGCCGATCGGCGTTCCGCAGACGCAGAGAAGGTGATAAGCACTCCGGCTTACCTGAAAACGGCGCGACGAGTCGCCTGAGACAAAAGCGGATAGGACGATGACGGACTTTTACCGGGTGCGGCGCCTGCCGCCTTACGTCTTCGAGCAGGTCAACCGTATCAAGGCGCAGGCGCGAGCCCAGGGCGCCGACATCATCGACCTCGGCATGGGCAATCCCGATCTGCCGGCGCCCCAGCACGTCGTCGAGAAGCTCGTCGAGACCGCCGGCAAGCCGCGCACCGACCGCTATTCCGCCTCCAAGGGCATCGCCGGCCTGCGCCGCGCGCAGGCGGCCTATTACGAGCGCCGCTTCGGCGTGAAGCTCAACCCGGACACGCAGGTCATCGCGACGCTCGGCTCGAAGGAAGGCTTCGCCAACATGGCGCAGGCGATCACGGCGCCGGGCGACGTGGTGCTCGTGCCCAACCCGTCCTACCCGATCCACGCCTTCGGCTTCCTGATGGCGGGCGGCGTCATCCGCTCGGTGCCCGGCCGACCCGACGCCCGAGTTCTTCGGCGCGCTCGAGCAGGCCGTCGTGCATTCGATCCCCAAGCCGATCGCCGTCGTCGTGTGCTATCCCTCGAACCCGACGGCGATGGTCGCGAGCCTCGATTTCTACAAGGACCTCGTCGCCTTCGCGAAGAAGCACGAGATCTTCATTCTCTCGGATCTCGCCTATTCCGAGGTGTATTTCGACGACAACCCGCCGCCGTCCGTGCTGCAGGTGCCCGGCGCGATCGACGTGACGGTCGAATTCACGTCGATGTCGAAGACCTATCTCCATGGCCGGCTGGCGCATCGGCTTTGCTGTCGGCAACGAGCGGCTGCTGGCCGCGCTGGCGCGCGTGAAGTCCTACCTCGATTACGGCGCGTACACGCCGGTGCAGGTGGCGGCGGCCGCCGCTCTGAACGGCCCGGACGATTGCATCGTCGAGATGCGCTCGATCTACAAGAAGCGCCGCGACGTGATGGTCGAGAGCTTCGCGCAGGCGGGCTGGAACATCCCGGCGCCCGCGGCCTCGATGTTCGCGTGGGTGCCGATCCCGGAGAAGTTCCGGCATCTGGGCTCGCTCGAGTTTTCAAAGCTCCTCATCGAGAAGGCCGACGTCGCGGTGGCGCCGGGCATCGGCTTTGGCGAGCACGGCGACGAGTATCGTGCGCCTCGCGCTGGTCGAGAACGAGCAGCGCATCCGGCAGGCCGCGCGCAGCATCCGCAGGTTCTTCGACCAGGCCGACGAGCATCTGCACAACGTCGTGCAGATAAAGGCGAGCGCCTGACTTAGCTCGGCCTTTACCGTGCTCGCCAATAGGATCGGCGCCGCCTGAGCCTTCTGTGAGGCAGGGCGTGCGCGTTCCTTGATCGCCCCGGGGAAATGGGGCATGAACCGGGCCGCTGCGCGGCGCGCGGCCCTTTTGCGGATGGGAAGCGGGCACCAATCGAATGACCACGTCACTGCGCGTCGGAATTGCTGGTCTCGGCACGGTCGGCGCTTCCGTCATCCGTCTTCTCGACCGGCAGGCTGAGGCTCTCGCGGCGCGCACGGGGCCGCCGGATCACGGTGTCCGCCGTGTCGGCCCGCGACAGGTCGCGCGATCGCGGCGTCGACCTTCGCGAGGCGAAATGGTTCGACGATCCCGTGGCGCTCGCCGGCTCGTCCGACATCGATCTCTTCGTCGAACTGATCGGCGGCGCGGACGGCCCGGCGCGCGCGGCGGTGGAGGCGGCGCTGTCGTCCGGCAAGCCCGTCGTCACCGCCAACAAGGCGCTGCTCGCCAAGCACGGCATGGCGCTGGCGCAGCTCGCCGAGCAGAAGCGCGTGGCGCTCGCCTTCGAGGCGTCGGTCGCGGGCGGCATCCCGATCGTCAAGACGCTGCGCGAAGGCGCTCGCCGGCAACGCGATCAGCGCGCGTCTACGGCATCCTGAACGGCACCTGCAATTACATCCTCTCGCGCATGGAGCAGGAGGGGCTCTCCTTCGAGGACTGCCTGACGGACGCGCAGCGGCTCGGCTACGCGGAGGCCGATCCGACCTTCGACGTCGGCGGCTTCGACACCGCCCACAAGCTCGCGATCCTGACCAGCCTCGCCTTCGGCACGCGGATCGACGCCGAGGCGATCCATGTCGAGGGCATCACGTCGATCACGCCGCTCGACCTGCGATGGCCGACGAACTCGGCTACCGCATCAAGCTGCTCGGCGTCGCCGAGCGCACGCAGGACGGCATCGAGCAGCGCGTCCATCCCGACCATGGTGCCGAAGTCCTCGGCCATCGCGCAGGTCATGGGCGTGACCAACGCCGTGACCATCGACGCCGACGCGGTGCAGGAGCTGACGCTCGTGGGTCCGGGCGCGGGCGGCGAGGCGACGGCGTCGGCCGTCGTCGCCGACATCGCCGACATCGCGCGCGGCGTCCGCTCGGCCGCCCTTCGGCCGCCCGGCCGCGTCGCTGGACTCGCCGGCGCGGCGCGCCGATGCAGCGGCACGAGGGCGGCTATTACATCCGCCTGTCGGTGCATCGATCGCCCGGGCGCCGCCGCGAACATCGCGACGCGCATGGCCGAGCGCCAGATTTCGCTGGAAAGCATCGTGCAGAAGCGCGCATGCGCGGCCGCGCGCGACCGTCGGCCGGTCCGGCGCGCCCGTGCCGGTCGTTCTCATCACCTACGCGACCACCGAAGCCGCGATCCGCGCAGCGCTCGAGGCTGTCGTCGGCGACGGGTATATCGCCGAGACCGCCGCAGGTCATCCGCATCGAACGAGAATAGACGCTACGAACCGGATTTGAGAACGGCGATGTCGGCGGACCAATGCCCGAAATCATCGTCATCAGACAGCAGGACATCATCGAGCGCATTCTGACGCTCGAACTCGTGCGCGTCACCGAGCGCGCCGCGGTCGCGTCCGCGCGCCTGCGCGGGCGCGGCGACGAGAAGGCCGCCGACCAGGCCGCCGTCGACGCGATGCGCCGCGAGCTCAACACGCTGCCCATCGACGGCACGGTCGTGATCGGCGAGGGCGAGCGCGACGAGGCGCCGATGCTGTTCATCGGCGAGAAGGTCGGCAACGGCCACGGCCCGAAGGTCGACATCGCCGTCGATCCGCTCGAAGGCACGACGCTGTGCGCCAAGGACATGCCGGGCTCGATCGCCGTGATGGCGATGGCGCAGGCCGGCACGCTGCTCAACGCGCCGGACGTCTACATGGACAAGATCGCCATCGGTCCGGGCTATCCCGCGGGCGTCGTCGATCTCGACGCCAGCGCCGGAGGAGAACATCCACGCGCTCGCCAAGGCCAAGGGCGTGAAGCCCGACGAGATCACCGCGCTCATCCTCGACCGCCCGCGCCATGCGGAGCTGATCGCCGCCGTGCCGCGCGACCGGCGCCTCGGTCCGCCTGATCACCGACGGCGACGTGGCCGGCGTCATCTTCACGACGCAGCACGCAGACGACCGGCATCGACATCTATCTCGGCATCGGCGGCGCGCCGGAAGGCGTGCTGGCGGCGGGCGCGCTGCGCTGCGTCGGCGGCCAGATGCAGGGCCGCCTGATCCTCGACACCGAAGCCAAGCGCGAGCGCGCGCCGAAGATGGGCGTCAAGGATCCCGAAGAAGAAGTACGACATGAAGGAGCTCGCCTCGGGCGACGTGATCGTCTGCGCCACCGGCGTCACCGACGGCGCGCTGCTCAAGGGCGTGAAGTTCGGCCGCGAGTGATCGAGACGGAGACGGTCGTCTACCGCTCCGTCACCGGCACGGTGCGCCGCATCCACGCCGAGCACCGCGAGATCGGGAAGTTCCGGCTGGACTGAGGGCAAGTTCCGGCTGGCTAAAGGGAAGGGGCCTCGCGCCCCTTTCCATTTAACCGTGATTCTCAAATTGTGCGCCCCCGCACAATCCCGCTTACGAATGCGCGCTATTACCTGTACCAACAGACAGGGAGCGCGTTATGAGCGCACAGACGAGCAAGACATTCGTGTCCAGACTTCGCACCATGAGCTTCGCCGTCGGGGCTTTCGCCCTTGCGCAGGGCGCTGCCACGCCTGCCTCCGCCGGCCTGCTCGATTTCCTCTTCGGTCGTCCGCAGCCCCAGCCGGTGATGGTGGCTCCGCCGCCGCCCCTCGCCAAGCCCTCGCGCCCGCGCGTGGTGCGGGACGAACCCTCCGGCCCGAGGCCCTATGTGGCTCCCGAAGTCGTCGCAGGCCCGCTCGGGCGCTTCCTGCGCGATCCGTCCCTGCGCCGCGGCGACGTCGTCGCCACGCCCGACGGGCTCATGGTCTTCCAGGGGACCGGCGGATCATCGAACCACAAGCCGTCCGACTTCGTGCCGGTCCAGAACGCCCGCACGGTCGCCGGCGCGCGCCGGAACGATCTGGTCTCGCTCGACCGCACCTTGCGGAGCACGTCGCCGAACATTCAGTTCGTCGTCGAGAAGCCCGAGCCCAAGACGCTGGTCATCGCCAAGCGCGCGGTCAACGAGCCGCGCGGCGGGTTCATCTCGGCCAACCTCGAAGCGAGGGTTGAAGCGACCGGGGACGCCGAGCCGAAGGACGGCGCGCAGTCCCAGTAATCAGGCCGCTGGCGGACGCGCTCATCCGCCAGCGCCTCTCTCACTTGGCTCCCAGCAGCACCCGCGCCCGCTCGATGACCTTGGGCGGCGCCTTCAGCATCGAACTCGGCGACCGCCTGAGCCTGCTCGCCGGTGGACGGGCTGATGTCCATCTTCTGCTTCTCGGCTTCCGCCAGGAAGTCCGGGTCCTTCATCATGGTGTTGAAGGCCGCGCGCATGGCCGCCAGGCGGTCCGCGGGCACGCCCGGCGTCGTGACGACCGCGCGCGAAATGCCCATGTCGGATGAGATGAACCGAAGCACCGCGCGGTCTTCATCGTTCTTGGCCAGTTCGTGCATCAGCGGAACGTCGGGCAGGTCGGGCGCGCGCTCCAGCGCCACCTGCACGAGGATGAAGGCCTTCTTCTCCGCCAGCCAGTGCGGATGATTCGCCTTCCACGACGCCCATGAATTCGAGCCGCGCCCGCCCACTTCGCCGCGCTCCATGGCGAGGTTGACGTCGTTGCCGCCCGGATAGCCCGTGACGACCTTGAACTTGGTGCCGAGGATCTGGTTCATCGCCTGCGGATAGATCGCCGAGGTCGACGCCGCGCCCGGCGCGCCGACGACCAGCTCCTTCGTGAATACGTCCTCGATCTTCGTGATGCCCGTGGTGTGCCACGAGTTGATGACGTTGGGCGTGTTGGTCGTGTTGCCGATCCAGCCGAACTCGCGCACGTCGAACTGGATTTCCTTCGAGCCGATCGCCTGCAGCGTCGGCATGTTCTGGAAGATCGTGTGCATCACGCTGCCGTCGCGCGGCGCGGCCTTGGCAAGAAAGTTGGCCGCCGCGATGCCGAGCCCGCCGGGCATGTTGCGCACGACGATATTGGGATTGCCGGGCAGCAGGCGCGGGAAGTGGCGGGCCATCAGCCGCGAGCGCAGGTCGTAATCGCCGCCCGGGGACGTGGGCACGATGTAGTCGATGTTCCGGCCTCGCCAGAATTCCTCCGGCGTCTGCGCGTGCGCAGGCAATGCGGTGAATGTGGCGGCCGCAATCGCGGCGAGCGCGGCCGCGCGAGTCATGGAGCTCATGTTTCCCTCCCTTGTTGTTCTGGACGCAAGCTCGAGCCGACATTGGGCCGTGGGCGGCCCGATTTCAACCCTCGAGGGCGCTGGACCGGGGCGGGCCTGTGCGCCTAGTCTCGCAGCAGCGATTCCGGACGCTTGCATGGCCGCTTTCACCTTCTACGAATTCTTCGCCGGCGGCGGCATGGTCCGCGCGGGCCTCGGTCCGGGCTGGGCCTGCGCCTTCGCAAACGATTTCGATGCGGCCAAGGGCGCGGCCTACGCGGCGAACTGGGGCGCGCAAACCCTCAAGATCGGCGACATTCACGCCCTGACGGCCTCGGACCTGCCCGGCCATGCCGATCTCGCCTGGGCCTCCTTTCCCTGTCAGGACCTGTCGCTCGCGGGCGCCAAGGCGGGCCTTTCGGGCCAGCGTTCGGGCGCGTTCTGGGCCTTTCGCGATCTCATGGGGGCGCTGGCGCGCGAGGGCAGGGCGCCGGCGATCCTTGCGCTCGAAAACGTCGTCGGCGCGCTCACCTCGCACGGGGGCGCGGATTTCGCCGCGCTCTGTTCATCGCTGCACGCGCTGGGCTATCGCGTGGGCGCGATGGTGATCGACGCGGCGGATTTCACGCCGCAATCGCGGCCCAGACTCTTCGTCGTCGCGGTTCGCCGGGATGTGCCTGCGCTCACAAGGCTGGTTGCCCAACAGCCGGCGCCGCGGCTGACGCCGGCGGCGCTGCTGCGCGCGCGCGCGCTGCTGCCCGCCGACGTGGCGCGCGACTGGGTGTGGTGGTCGCCGCCCGCGCCGCCCGCGCGCAATGGCGCGCTGGTGGAGATCGTCGAAGACGAGCCTGCGGACGTCGCCTGGCATACGCACGAACAGACGCAGCGCTTTCTCGACCTCATGTCGGAAGCCAATCTCGCGAAGGTCCGCGAAGCGCAGGAGAAGGGATCGCTGCAGGTGGGCGCGATTTACCGGCGCACGCGCGGCGACCGCGCCGGCGGCAAGGCGCAGCGCGCCGAAGTGCGCTTCGACGGGCTCGCCGGTTGCCTGCGCACGCCGGGCGGCGGATCGAGCCGCCAGTTCCTGATCTTCGTGGAAGGGCAGCGCATCCGCACGCGGCTCGTCTCGGGCCGCGAGGCCGCGCGGCTCATGGGATTGCCCGACGAGTACACGCTTCCGGCGCGCTACACCGACGCCTATCACCTGCTGGGTGACGGCGTCGCTCCGCCAGTCGTGCGTCATCTGGCGCTCAACCTGTTCGAGCCGCTGCTTGCGGGCGCGGCCCGCCGGGGCGCTGCGGCGTGACGCGCCCCGAGGACCCGGCCGTCCGCTCCGCCACCATGCGCGCGGTGAAGTCGCAAAACACCACGCCCGAGCGCAAGGTGCGCGCTCTGCTTCGGCCCCTTGCGCCGGGTTACCGCCTGCATCGCAAGGACGTGCCGGGCAATCCCGACATCGCGTGGATCGGCGCGCGGCGGGCGCTGTTCGTCCACGGCTGTTTCTGGCACGGGCACGATTGCGCCCGTGGCGCGCGTATGCCGAAGGCGAACGCACAGTACTGGCGCGCCAAGATCGCCCGCAACCGGGCGCGGGACGAGGCGAACATGAAAACGCTCGCGCAGCAGGGCTGGCGAGCGCTCGTCGTCTGGGAGTGCGAACTGAAGGACGAGGCGGCGCTTGTCGAAAAGCTCGCCGCCTTCGTGCGCGCTTAAGGGATTCTGATGTCGAACGAGTAGGCGATGATGCCGCCGAACGTCCACTGGTTGGCCGAGCCCGTCTGCGTCACGATGGGGCTGTCGGCAGCGTCGCCGATCAGGCGATCCCAGCGCACGTAGCCCGTGAGCGCCCATTGCGGGTTGAACTGGAAGGTGGCCGAGCCTGCGAGGCCGAGAGAATTGACGCCGGCGCCAGCCGAATAGGTCGGAAGAAGGCTGGGCGAGAGCGCAGGCACGCTGAAATAGGCTTCCTGGTAATTGCTGCTCGCGATCTTCATGCGCGGGCCGGCGGAGAACGTCCACTGGGCGAAGCGCATGAAGCCGTCGGCGGCGAAATCGGCGACGACGCCCTCATGGCCGTGGAAGCCGTAACGCACATCGACGCGGCCGCGCAGGAATTCGGTCGGCCAGTATTCGACGAACGCGCCCGCTTCCAGCGTCCACGGCACCTTGGCGAGGCCCGTGAGTTCGACGTCGTCGGAGGGCGAGCGCGAGCCGATGTAGCGGAACGAGGGGCCCATGCGCAGGCCGCCGGAGCGGATCAGCGCCATGGAGGCCGGATCGTCGGGCGCGCCGAACGTGTCGGGCGTGCCGGCGCGGCGCGCCTTGAAGCTGGGGAAGCCGACCCACGAGAATTCGTCGGAGCCCGGATACTTGGGAGAGGCGACCACGTTGCCGCGCGCCGTTACGGTCCATTCGCCCGACAGGAAGGAAAACGGGTTCTCCCATTGCGCCGCCGCCACCGACGGCATGGCCAGGGCGAGCCCGCCGGCGAGTGCACTCGAAACTTTACGCGACAGCATGCAAATGTCTCCGATTCCGGCAGAATCTAGCGGATGAATGTAACTGTGGAGTTACCCGGTGTCGAACCTGCGCGGTTTGTTTTACGCGTTCTGGCGCAAGGTGGTTCTGACGCGTTGCTCTTTTGCCGCACTGCGCGCCGCGCGCGATCGTCGTCCGGCTTTCATCGCCGCCGCGACTCCGTTACCGTCCGCCCATGCTCATCGAAACCCGGCCCGCTCCCTTTCTCGGGGTGGAAGCGTCCATCCTCGGCCGTCCGTGGCGCGACCGCCTGGACCTGAAGTCGCGCGCCCTGGCGGAAGCGATTGTCCAGCAGCATGGGCTGACCGACGCGCTGTCGCGGGTGCTCGCGGGGCGCGGGGTGGGCTGCGATGATTGCGTCGCCTACCTCGATCCGACCATCCGCGACGCTGATGCCCGACCCCTCGACGCTGGCCGGCATGGACGCCGCGGCCGAGCGCCTCGCCGATGCCGCGCAGCGCAGGGGAGACGGTCGCCATCTTCGGCGATTATGACGTGGATGGAGCATGTTCGGCCGCGTTGCTCGCGCAGTTTCTGAACGCCTGCGGCGCCCCGAACATGATCCACATCCCGGACCGTATCTTCGAGGGCTACGGGCCCAACGAGGAGGCGATCCGGTCCCTGCGGGCGCGGGGCGCCTCGCTGCTCGTCACCGTCGATTGCGGCGTCACGAGCCACGGCCCGCTTGCCGAGGCCGCCGCCATCGGCCTCGACGTGATCGTCCTCGACCATCATCAGGCGCCCGTCGAGCTGCCGAAGGCGCATGCGATCGTGAACCCGAACCGGCAGGACGACCTGTCCGGGCTCGGGCACCTGTGCGCGGCGGGCGTCGTGTTCATGACCCTGGTGGCCACCAACCGCCTGCTGCGCGAGCGCGGGTTCTGGACCGCCGTCCCGCCCGGCGCCCGACCTCATGGCCATGGCCGACCTCGTGGCGCTGGCCACCGTCGCCGACGTCGTGCCGCTCAAGGGGCTGAACCGGGCCTTCGTGCTGCGCGGCCTCGACATCATGCGCCAGCGCGGACGGCCCGGCCTGCGGGCGCTGTTCGACGCGGCCCGCGCCAGCGGCCCGCCGAGGGCGCAGGCGCTCGGCTTCCTCATCGGCCCGCGCATCAACGCGGGCGGGCGCATCGGCGACGCGGGGCTGGGCGCGCGCCTGCTTCTGGAGCAGGACGACGTGGAGGCGGACCGCATCGCCGCCGAGCTCGACCGGCTGAACCGCGAGCGGCAGGTGATCGAGGCCGCCGCCGTGGCGGAGGCCGAAGCCGAGGCGCTGGCGGGGCTGGGGCAGGCGGACGAGGCGAGCGTCATCGTCACCGCCGCCGAAGGCTGGCACCCCGGCGTCGTCGGCCTCGTCGCCGCACGGTTGAAGGAGAAGTTCGGCCGCCCGGCCGTCGCCATCGCGTTCAATGGCGGGCTCGGCGCGGGTTCGGCGCGCTCCATTCCCGGCGCGGACCTTGGCGCCGCCGTGCGCGCCGCCGTCGAGGCCGGAATCCTCGTGAAGGGAGGCGGGCACGCCATGGCGGCGGGGCTCACCATCGAGCCGGCGCGGCTGGGCGACCTGCGCGCCTTCCTCGAACACAAGCTCGCCGCCAGCGTGGCGGAGGGGCGGCGGGACCGCGCGCTCCTCGTCGACGCCGCGCTGACCGCCGGCGGCGCGCGGCCCGAACTCGTCAACGATATCGAACGGGCAGGGCCATTCGGCTCGGGCAGCCCCGAGCCGGTCTTCGCCTTCCCCGACCATCTCATCGCCGAGGCGTCCGTTGTGGGCGGCGCGCACGTGCGCGTGCGGCTCAAATCGCGTGACCGCTCGCGGCTCGACGCCATCGCCTTCCGCTGCGCCGAAGCTCCGCTTGGCAAGGCGCTGCTGGCGGCCCGCGGCGAAACGCTGCACGTCGCCGGTTCGCTGACGCTGGACCGATGGGGCGGCAACGAAAAGACCAGCCTGCGGATCATCGACGCGGCTCGCCGGGCGTGATCCTGCGGCCCTGATTTTGCGGGTCCGGTCGGCTTGCAAAGGCAAGGGCGGACGCTTATACCGGCGCTGCTCGCGACCCAAGGTCGTTGGAGCCCGCGCCCATCGTCTAGCGGTCTAGGACGTCGCCCTTTCACGGCGAAAACAGGGGTTCGATTCCCCTTGGGCGCGCCAGTAGCTTCAAAGCATTAGAGCCAATTGTCGGTTCCTGTTTGTCCCGCCGGTCCGCAGATTGTCCTCATAACGTCAGGGCTATCGGGTACAGTAGCCCGTGTTGGAGAGTGCAACGATTGCCGGATTGGACTGAATTCAGCATTATGGCGGGCATGACGAACGATGCTGGAAATATTTTCGTTCCGCCGTCCTGGCTGCGGTACGGAACAAGAGTGCTGCCGGCGAAAGCGGGCGGTCGCGCCGATAGATGATGCCTTGCCGGAGGCGGAGCCAGGGAGGATTGAACGGCAGTTCAACCACCGAAGCGGCCATTAGCTGATCCGCACAGTGTTCCCGCAAGATCATGCACACCGCATCGGAAGCCGTGACCACGTCGATCATGGCGCGGGGCGTAGCGCATTCTATGATTGGTATGTAGTGCCGCCGGTCCTCTGACATGTGCCCAAGCCGGCTCCCAATTGGGAGCACCTCAGCGACGCGACCTGGCAACCTGGGGCCGGCGAGCGGGAAATTTGCGATTTCTTCGAGGGTCACTCGGCTGCGACCGTCAAGCTGATGTCCGGCCCGAACGATAATGCTGCCTTCCCGCTCAGGTAAATGTTCGACTGCGATGCGCGGATCGCGTTCGGCTTCGCTCACTTCGCCAATCGCGAGGTCAAACTCCTCTCCCAGAGCCGCATCAGCTAGTTTCCACCAATCGAGTTCGCGGATGCTGATCGCAATTTCGGGGTTGTTGGCATTGAGCGCCGTGATGGCGGCGCTGACCCATGACTGTGAGATGAAGGCGCCGACAGCGACCCGAAGTTCCAATGAAGACTTGCTGCGGATGGCTTCGACCTGGCTAGTGAACGCGCGCCCAGCCTTGATGAGAGTATCGGCTTCGCGGAGCACCCGGTCTCCGTCCGGTGTCACCGTGACGCCTCGTGAACCACGTGTGAACAGAACGACGGCAAGGTCCCTGGCAAGCGATCTGATGATCCGAGTACGGTCGGCTGGCTCACGCCCAGCAGCTCAGCTGCCCGATAAAACTTCCGCTCTCCGCGAGAGTTGCCACGCACATTTCAGCCGATCGAGCATGGGCCGCAACCGATACGTATTTGGTATCGGAAAGCTATGGAAGAGTATGCAGACGTTCACAAGTACACACAATTTGAAAAGCTCGTTGGGGGATACTTGGATGTTCATTTGCAGAGGTCATGCCGCCACGATCAGAAAGGCTGCAATGGGCGTTCTGTTGCTGAGCACGGTGCAGACCGGTTTGGCCGTACCGACGCACGCCGAAATGACGACGACAAGGTTCGGAGAACTCACACTCGAGAATGGCTATCCGAGTGCTGAGACCGCCAAGAGGCTCTATGACGAGATGGATTTTCAGCGGGCGACGCAAGCCTATCTTTGGGCGCTTCCGGCGGTCGGCTTCAAAGCACTTTATGATGCCCAGATCAAGACGCTCGGTGCGCGCAATGGCGACGTCATGTTCTACCGGGACTTGAAAGACAAGGCCGGGATGCTGACGCCCAACATCACAACCCTTTACGCCTTCAGCTTCTGGGACCTTGCAAAGCAGGGGCCGATGGTGGTCGATGTGCCCTCCGGTTTGACTGCCGGCGGTGTTATGGACATCTGGCAGCAGCCCATCACCGATATGGGGCAGACCGGGCCTGACAAGGGCCAAGGCGGCAAGTACCTGATTCTGCCTCCAGGAAGCCCTGACATCGACGCCCCCAGCTACAGAATTTTCCGTTCCCCGAGCAACCAGGTCTGGTTCGGCACGCGTGGGCTTGATCCGGACAGGGCTGTTGCTGAAGCGACCGTGCGCAAGCATCAAATTTATGGATGGGACCAGCGCGCCAATCCGGCCTCCACCACATACACCGAGGTTGGCGGTCGGGAATGGCAGTCGGCGCAGCCCGACACCTTGGACTACTGGCGTCTGCTGTCCGAGCTCTACTGAACGAACCGGTGGCGCCTCGGGATCGCATGATGTTCGGAATGCTCAAGCCGCTCGGCATAGTGCCAGGCAAGCCGTTCCAGCCCGATGAGCGACAGTCGAAGATTCTCACTGACGCCGCCAAGGTCGGCGAACTGATGGCGCGCACCATCGCTTTCGACAAGCGCTATGAGGGTGCCACCGTCTATCCCGGCAAGCAGTGGGAATATGCGGTGCTGTTCGATCTCGACCAGGAAGCGCCGCGACAAGACCCGCGTGCAGTTCGACGAGCGCTCATCCTGGTTCTATGAGGCGATCGGCATGTCGGTGGGCATGCAGGGCCGCATCGTCGGCTTCGGTCAGGTCTATCTTGAAACCTCGAAGGACAGGGACGGCAACTGGCTCGATGGCGGCAAGACCTACAGGATGCGGGTGGAGCCCAATCCGCCGGTGAAGCAGTTCTGGTCCATCACGCTCTATGACAATGTCACGCGCGGGCCTCTGGTGACAGATCTGGGTGCCGCTGATCTGAGTTCGCGCAAACCCGATCTCGTCACCAATGCCGATGGCTCGGTCGATGTCTATTTCGGGCCGGAGCGACCGGCCAATGCGCCGAACTGGATCAAGACAACCTCTGGCAAAGGCTGGTTTCCCTATTTCCGCTTTTACGCGGCAACCGAGTCCTATTTCGACAAGAGCTGGCAGCTCAACGACATCGAGCTGGTGAAATGAGCTGCCGCTCAAGACAGAGATTCTGAACGCCTGAAACGATAGCGGGGAAGCCATGACGCCGAAATATCAACGGTCCATCAGCCTCGTGGCATTGATCAGCGCGATGGCAACAGCCATGCCCACGGGACAGGCTCTTGCCGACACGACCCGCTTCGATACTCTGGCCAACGCACCCTTCGTGGAGAACCGGCCCACGGCCGAAACGGCGCAGACATTGCGGGAGGAGTTGCTCTTCCAGCGGGCGACCCAGACTTATCTCTGGGCCTTGCCGCTCATCAACACGCTCGGCATGAAGTTCGGCTCCGAGAAGGTCTTCGGCGAAGGCTACAATGTGCTCCCCGTCTGGAAGAAGCGGCTCGACGCCAGGACGCTGGTGACCACGCCCAATTCGGATGTCATCTACGCGATGAGCTACGTCGACCTCGGCAGGGATGGCCCGCTGGTCTTCGAGGCGCCGCCGAACCTGCAGGGCATCCTTCTGGATTTCTGGCAGCGCCCGATCCCCGTGGATGGCGGCAAGTTCTTCGGCGACGTGGGGCTGCCGGGGCCTGATGGCGGCAAGGGCGGCAAGTTCCTGATCCTGCCGCCGGGCTATGCGGGCGAGGTGCCGGAGGGCTACTACGTCTATCGCTCGTCCACCAACAATGTCTTTGTTTTCCTGCGGGCCTTCTACAAGGATCCGGGCGACCTGACCCCCGCGGTGTCGCTGATCGAGCAGTCGAAGATCTATCCGTTGAATGGCAAGGACAAGGCCAGGCCGATGGTCTTCCCGGATGCGTCCGGCGTTCCGGCCAACATGCTGCCGGCGCGTGACGGCACCGTGTTCGACCAGCTGAAGCAGCTCGTCGACAGCGAGGGCAGCAACCTCGCCAGTGCCGACGGCCTTGGCATGCTGGCCTCGATCGGCATCGTCAAGGGTAAGCCGTTCAGCCCTGACGAGAAGACCCGGCTCATCCTCGATCGGGCTGCACGCACGGCCTACAAGATGAGCCGTGTGATCGGGTTTCAGGAGGCGCTGGGCGACCGTTCGCTGCGGATTTATCCGGACCGCCGCTGGGTGAACCCGATGGCGGATGCAACGCCCGACAATCTCTCCGGCGTGTTCGATTTCGGCTGGACCCGAAAGCAGGGCGGATATCTCGATCTCGACGCATCGATCTGGTTCTTCACCAACTACTACTCCGTCAGCCCCGGCATGCTGTCGCAGACACCCGGCGTCGGCGCCAAATACATGATCGGCTTCACGGACAGCGCAGGCGCGGCCCTGTCAGGGGCGGGCAATTACCGGATCAATCTGCCGGCCAACATCCCGGCGGCGAATTTCTGGTCCGTGACGCTCTATGAGGCCGAGAATGGTTCAGGCCTCGCCAATGGCCAGCCCTTCCCGTCGCTCGGCTCGCGCGACAAGCCTGCGATGAACGCCGACGGCAGCACGGATGTCTATCTTGGGCCGCAAGCGCCGGAAGGCAAAGGCGGCAACTGGCTCGCCACCGTTCCGGGCAAGGGATACTTCGTGGTTCTCAGGCTCTATGGTCCAACCGAGGCTGCCATCAACAAGAGCTGGAAGCCAGGAGACATCGAAAAGCTCAATTAATGACGGCTTTGTCTCTGCAGTTCAACACAACGAAGATGACGATCTGCTCGTCGTTCGGTCTCGCAATCGTGATCATCTGGTTTCGATCTTCGGTTCGAGCGCATCGATCTCAGAGAGCAGCACGAGTGACTATCGCTATCGCGTGATCGTATCGAAGCTTGATTTCGCGAAGATCGTGAGCGAACGGGTGATGCAGATCGATTACGGGAACTTCAAGGACTCGATCGCAGACGACGACTTGCACGACCTGTATGCTGACGTCTGGCTTTTGCATTCGCGATACCAGCAGGAGCTGGTCAAGCTGCGTGGACGGGTGCAGTCGGACGACTGAGTCGCATAGGCGGTATTCACGATGTCAAACAGCGGGTGAGCGCGGCGGCTTAAGTGGCGGCGCGCTTCAGTCTTATGTAGTCGCGAGTTTCAGATGACGATCTTCTCAACGGCTGATCTGCTGACGAACATGGTCTCAGGCAACGCCTCGGAGGAGAGCGTCGTGGAGCGCTGCGGTCTGACTGGTGTAGTCGATGTACGCGGGTGTTCGTGAACAGACTTCGGACAAGCTCGGAGCGCTCTGGAATCGGTGTGGCTTTGGTCGTGAGGTGTTCGTTGATTACGGTGGGGTTGTGTGGTTGCGGGAGAGACATATCTGGCAGGGGTGGCTCAGGCATGAATCAAACGATGGAGGCGCTATGAAGTGGGCAAATCAAGCCGCGGGATGAGCGAACTGCCGCCGAGATGTATCGTTTACCGGAAAGGTACCTTCAAGAGTTCGGTGCGGCAGGCACGATCCAGAGCGTGTAGTTTTGCATCACAGTCCTGGTTTGGAACGAAGGGGCGAACGGCAGGTTCTCCTGCGGGATTGTGCACGCCCTAGGAAAACCGAGATGAAAACTACACAGCGCCCGTCCGGTCTGGTTGCTCTGGCGCAAAAACGCTTTCGTTCACGGTGAGTCTTCATGGAGCAAGGGCGGTGTCTGCCGGACAATATGAGGGGCGGCACCCTCGATTTGGCACGTGAATCTGCTGCGCCACATACCGCTGGATCAGTAGAACCCCACCTCGCGGACGTCGATCTGAGCATTGTGGTCCCGGCCGTAGGCGACGACGGCAACCGATGCCAGGCTGCCGGGCGGGGCACGGTGCGCAGAAGCGCGCCGGAGGCGATGAAGGCATCAAACGGCAGGCGCACCTCGCTCCAGACTCGCGTCACGTCAAAGCCCGCCTGATAGTATTGCCATGGCAGAATCGTGCCGCCGTGCGCAGGTGCACGAAATAGCGCTGGTCGTTGCCGCGCACGACAAGCCGCACGCCGGTTGTGCCCTCAGGCGGCGGGCTGGCCAGGTCCAGCCGCATCTGGATGAATCCGCCCCGGTTGGCGGTGCTGACGCGGCCGGTCATGCGCGCAAAGGGCTGGCCGTCTTCCTGCGCGAAGACGACCTGTCCTGACGACACGCCGCCCATCACCGGATCGGTGAAGAACCGCCAGCGGGTTTCGGGCTGCATGGTGAAATCCTCGATCATCGTCTCGTCGGCCAACACCGGCGGCGGCGCCGCAAGGACCAGCGCGGCCGCCAAGGACGAGAGCGGATCAGACCGCGCATCGACATCTCCTTGCCCTGCACCCGCCCGCACCTGAGCCATGTCAGAGGAGCACGTCGCCCGTCGCCTCACCAGTGCCGCGTTCCGGGCGCGCCCTTGATCTGCCCGTCCAGATTGGGCGTGATCCAGCCGCCGTAGAAGTCGCCCGGTTGCGGGATGACGCGCAGATCGCCGACCCAGGCCTCGTCCATCAGCCCGGCATAGAAGGCCACGTACCCGGCGATGGGCGCAAAGCGCGCGGTGGGGCGGTCATAGGCCCAGGCGGCGCGCGGGGCGGTGGTCGCCCCGGCGATCACGTCGAAATAGCGCGCCGTGCCCTTCCATTCGCAGAAGCTGCTGCCCGACGCCGGGCGCAGCGTGGCGCGCGATATCCTCGGGCGGCAGGTAGTAGGTCGGCGCGTGGTGGGTTTCCAGCACCCGCAGGGCGCGGGTCGTTTCGGCCACGAGGATACCGCCGAGGCGGATCATGATCCGCTGCGGCACCGGCTCCAGCGCGGGCGGGCGGGGGTAGGACTGGACGTTTTCGCGCGGCAGGTCGGTCATGCGGCGCCACCGTTAGTGAGGATGGGCTTGCACGGATCAGCGGTCCATCGGCTCTTGATCCGACTGGTTGAGTAATCCGTAAACAAAATATATATGCTTTGCTCAGTGAAACAATGGCCGCTCGTGGTCAGGCACTCCCAAAGCCAGCAAGAGGGCCGAGATCATGATGAGAGCTACCGGGAACTACGTTGTCTACGCATGGAATTTCTTGTTCAATCATGAAGTGAGTCCCCTTCGTCATATCCCGGACGTCGCCATTCGACATTATGTTTTGCAGATACTGGGGCTGATGTGGGCTGTGGGTTTTGCCGTTGCAATCGGAAGCTACACAGTGTTTGCCACCAGTGTGCTCGGGCATACGATTTTGATAGCAGCCGCAGCGATCACGGTCGTGACCCTTACAACAGCAGCGAAGAATCCTAAGGTGTTTACCCACGGGTTGGGTCGTAGTCGTGATGGCGAGCACGAATAAAGGGCCATCAATTTTATGTTGTTACGCCCGGCTCACGATGGCGGCAGTAGCTACCAACTCATGAATGAACGCCATAGTCGCGTGTCCGGAAGAGCTGAAGGGATCAATCTTCGTCGTTTTGAAATACTTTAATATCAGCCCTGCGTTAATTCTTGAAATATCCACCTGACCCATTGTCCAATTGCTGAACCGTCTCTCCAAAATCTCTTCGTACAATAGAATTCTTAAATCAAGATGTCGCCCGTCGCGGACGATACTGTTAAACAATTCGCAAACCTCATCGCGTCCGCCCTCAAGAACCTGGATGAAAACCTCATTCGTGTAACACAGGATTCCCGTTATGCCTTGTCGAGGATTGTTTCGACGGGATTGCTCCAGAATCAATTCGATTTGCTGAGTGTCGAGATGACCCGAGGGGCGACTTGCGTAAAGACATTGAACAAGCATGACGGCCTCAGTCTCTGGTATTGATGAGAGACAAAAACTCACGACGGAGCGTTGGATCCTTCAGGAAGGAACCGCGCATAACACTGTTAATCATTTTGGTGTCTGTGTCCTTTACCCCACGCCAGTGCATACAAAAATGATCGGCCTCCATCACCACGGCCAGCCCGTCCGGGCTCACTTTGTTCATCAACAAATCGGCCAGCTGAGTGATCGCTTCTTCCTGAATTTGCGGACGGCTCATGATCCAGTCAGCGAGCCGCGAATACTTCGATAACCCGATCAGATTGGAACGTTCATTGGGCATTACGCCTATCCACACCCGTCCCATTATAGGACAGAAATGGTGACTGCAAGCACTGCGGACCGTGATTGGCCCAACGATCATCAACTCGTTGAGGCTTTCGGCGTTGGGGAATTCAGTGACGGGCGGCGCTGGCGTATAACGTCCGCGAAATACCTCGTTCAGATACATCTTCGCAACGCGGCGACCGGTTTCCAGGGTGTTATGATCGCTTGTGATGTCGATCACGAGAACTTCTCTAGGACGCCGTTCATTTTAGTCGAAACTTCGTCGAACAAGCTGTCGAGTTCACCGGGTTCGATAAAGTCAGAAATATTGTCGTTTGCGTTAAATCGTCGCTTTGATCGCTGATTCTCGACGAATTCTTGCCGAAACAGGTATCGTTAAATCGTTGTTCATTCGGATCTGAAAGATCGCTCATGGTGACCGCTCTTAGCCGACATTCCCCAGACAGAAGCCGCTGCAAGCATACTGCTCCCTCTCATAGATTTTGCCAAGCGGTTTGGGCCGCTTTAACCCGCCCCCGGATTTGCCGGAGGCCGTCAGACGTCGTCACCGGGGCTCACCCGTTTATAGTCTTTCGCATTTGGGCCATGGCCTGAAAATCCATGATGAGGCGCACCCCAAGCGATCCGGATCCCGAACAAACAGGGGCCTTCGTCAGTGCGATCTCCAGTGCCTCAATCTGCGGATAAGCAGCGCATGCGCCGACAATGCGTGTGATCAGCCGCTCTTGGGTCGCGTAGTGACAGTCGCGGGCTAGCCGATTGATTTCTGCAATCAGCGGGTCGTAATCAAAGACGCGAGCCATCGCATCATCCGTGATTAGTACAAGCTCCGGATCGATGGCAAGTATCAGCTCAAGGACATGGGCTTCCAGCGGATGTGAAGAACAGATTGTATTCCACCTAATCCATGTTGTTAGCCAGCTGCTATTTATCCGATTTGAACCCGTTTATCGCTTGAGGTTTCATTTGGCGTGCCGCAACGCCTCAACACGGTCGATGAGTTCCTTCGGCGTTCGGTAGAGCGCCTTGACTATCTCCTGCACGCGGACGCCAGGAATAGGGTCGACTTCCTGATTTGATTTCTTTGCATCTTCCACAAACAATGGATCAATCATCGTTAGGTCGAACGCCTCCCGCAAGGCGACGAGGCGGTCGTTAGGGATCAAGCAGGGCCTAACAGCAGAGGCCCAGAGCGGTTCACTGGACTTGATCCCGCGCTGCCTTCGCTCTTTGAACGACCTCCGGTGGGATTTTGGCGGCGTTGTCTATGATTTTTTGAAGTTGTTCACCTGAGAGGATATTCAGGTCCATGTTGGCCCGCTGAGCGTCAGCCTTGAAGTCATCGCCCTCCACCATTTCTGAAAAAGCTCTTCGAAGAGTTCTCACCCGGTCTTCAGGTATGTCCGGGGGCGCCATTATCGAGCGGCCGACATCAGAGCTGAATGAATACACCGATAGCATCTTGCGTTCGTCGTCATTGCGGCCGAGGCTGGAGTAAGTGGGAACGTCGCGGAAATCCGGATCCGCCTCAAGCGCCATCTGAAAGAGGATCGACACCTTGTTCTCTTTCAGCA